>JBPOIJ010000173.1:0-4725 GCA_052034585.1 Myxococcota bacterium | reverse complement strand
CCGGCCTGGAGTGGACCGTGGCGCACAAGGTGCGCAGGGGCGATCGGCGCGTGGCCATCGCCCTGCCGGCCGTGCCCTTCCGTGGCCGCCACGTGGTGCTCGTGGACGACATGATCAGCACCGGCCGTACGCTCGCCGCCGCGGCCCGCGCCCTCGGTCGCGCGGGCGCCGCTTCGGTCGGCGTCGCGGCGACGCACGCGCTCTTCGTGCCCGGGGCCGAGACGGCGATGCGCCGCGCCGGCATCGCGTCGGTGTGGACGACCGACACGGTGCCGCACGCGACCAACGCCATCGGCATCGCCAGCCTGATCGGGCAGGCACTCGGCCGCCGGCACCGCTGAGCCCGCCATCCGCGGCGGATGGCGCGCCCGGCGGTTGGCCCAGACCTCAGCGTTTGATCCGTTCGCCGACCGATTCGATCGCTTCGCCCACCTTGCGACGGGCCTTGCCGGCCGCTTCCTGCGCTTCGCCTTCGGCCTCGTCCATGGCCCCTTCTTCGCGCAGCTGCGGATCGCCGGTCAGATCACCGGCGGCCTGCTTCACCTTGCCCTTGAGCTGTTCGCCCTTGCCCTCGAGTTCGTCACGGTTGACCATCGCCTGCTCCTATCGTGTCGCCGCAGACACACATGTGGCCGCGTACAGGATTGAGTGCAAGGGAGGTACCCACGAGGCTCACTCGGGGGTTCAGGGCTTCCGCGCGCGCTCTCGCGGCGGGTCCGCTTCCGCCGGCGTGGCGGTGAGCATCGTCTGCAGGAACGCTCGTGACTGCTCCAGCGACACCGCGACGTGGTGCGCACCGGCGGCGGCGAGCGGCGCGAGGTCCTCGGCCGAGTCACTCGACGTCCACCGTCCGACCAGCACCGTGAGCCGGGGCGCGGACTCGCGCAGGCGGCGCACCAGGTGGCGGGTGCGCGACGACGAACTCGGCGGCAGATCGGCCAGGCACACGGCGTCGTGTCCGTGCTCGACGGCCCAGTCGGCGAGTTCTCCGCTCAACAGGTGCAGCGGCGTCTCGACCTCGACCGGCAGGTCGTCGACGACGCGCGCCAACGCGTCGAGCGCCACCCGGTCGACGGCACCTCCCACCGCGTAGCCCAGCACCCGCAGCGGGCGCCGGCGCGGGGCCTCCGGCGCGGTCGGCGTCTCCGCGCGGCGCACCTGGGCCGCCGTGTCGGCCAGCAGGTCTGCCGCCGCAGCGGTCACGACGTGCTCGGCCTCGGCGTCGAGGCGCCCGTCGATCCGATCGGCTTCGGCCTGCGCCAGCGCCGGCAGCACCAGCGAGTCGTACACCGCCCGCGGCGGACCGGCGGCGATCTGCCGCTCGACGATGTCGAGGGCGTCGCCGCTGTCGCGGGCCAGCAGCCGCTGATAGAACACCTGCGGCGGCGAGGCCACGGGCGTGTCCGAGAGCAGCATCGAGACGTACTCGAGCCCGCGGACGTGTGTGCCCAGCACCACCACGCACACGGTGAGCGGAATGGCGAGCAGTAGTCCCATCGGCCCCCACAGCCAGGTCCAGAACGTGACCGCGACCAGCAGGCCGACCTGCGAGACGCCGGCGGCGCCGGCATACAGCACGGTTTCGAGCACCAGGTTGGTGAAGACCTCGAGCGCCAGCATCAGCCCGAGCACGTACAGCGCCTCGCGCCAGCCGTCGAGCGCGGCGATGGCGACCAGCACCGGCGAGACGACGCCGATGAGCGGGCCGACATAGGGCACGAAGCGCAGCAGCCCGCCCAGCACGCCCCAGACCGCCGGATACGGCACGCCGAGCGCCCACAACCCCAGACTCGTGATCGTCGCGTAGATGGCGTTCACCGCCGACTGCATCAGGAGCTGACGGGTGACGCGGCGTCCGGCTTCTTCGAGGGCGCGGGTGGTACGCGCGACGTGCCCGCGGCCGACCACGCCGACGATGCGGTCGCGCAGATCGCGACGCTCGAGCAGCATGAAGATCACGAACGTGACGACCAGGCCGGCCGTGGCGGCGAGCCCCATCATCGGACCGAGCGCGCCCAGCGCGGTGCCGCCGACGCTCTCGGCCACCACCACCCGGGCCGCGCGCGGCGGCGTGGTCGCCTCCGCGAGGTCGCGCTGCACGCCCTCCACCGTCTTCTGCAGTTCCTCCACCGTGCCGCCGCGGCCCAGCGCGCGCACCTGCCCCAGACGGGCGGCGAGGGTGGTGCGATAGCGGGGCAGATCCGCGGCGATGCCATCGAGCTGGCGCACCAGCGCCCAGCTGCCGGCCGCTGCCAGCGCGAACATCAGCGCCACGGCGCCGAGCACGGCCGGCACACGGCCCACGATCCGCTCGAGCCGGCTCACGGCCGGCGACATCAGGAAGGCCAGCAGCGCCGCCAGCGCGATCGGCACCAGCAAGTCGCGCGCGGCCCACATCGCCGCGACGATCGCCAGCGTGCCGAGCACCGCCGTCCATCCACCGGGAGCACGCGGACCAGCGCTGTCGGGCGCCGCCGATGCGCGGGCGGGGAGCGTCGGGCGCGATGTCATTGCGAACGCGGGGGCAGCAACGACACGACCACGGCGAGGATCTCGTGGGCATCGACCGGTTTGGCGACGTGCACCTGGAAGCCGCAGGCGAGCGCCTTCCGGCGATCCTGCCCGCGCGCGAACGCGGTGAGCGCCACCGCCGGCACGGCGCCGCCGCGAGCCGGCGTGCGGCGACGAATGGCCCCGATCAGATCGAAGCCGTCACGTTCCGGCATACCGATGTCCGACACGATCACGTCGGGCACCCGGCGATCGACCTCGGCCAGCGCCGCGCCCACCGACGAGGCGATGCGGACGTCGGCGCCGCCCAGCGAGAACACCGCTTCGAGGAAGGCGCGCGCGTCGGGGTCGTCGTCGACCACGAGCACGTCACGTCCGCGCAACGGGCGCGGCGCATGCGAGGACTCCGGGGAGGCGGCCATGCGGGGGGGGCGGTGATCCACCGGATCGAGATGGATCATGCCGGCGCCCTCTGCCGACCTGAGGCGACGGGCCAGACGCGCCAGGACGGATGAGGCGCGTGCGGGTGCATCCGTGTCCGGGCGCCTGACAGTGCGAGTACCGGGGGTGGCATCGACCGAGCTCCGCTCTCGATACAGCAAGGCACGTGCCCTCGACGCCAGCGGCCTGCCTTCCGCTCGTGTGGCGCGCGTTACACAGGACGAGTGGCGGATGACCCACGACCGGCAGTACCTGCAGGGCACGGCGCATGCACCCCCTCGTGCGAGTCCCTCGTGTTCCGCCCTGAGTTCGTGCACACGCGGCGCTGGTGGCTGGTCGGAACGGCCGTGGCGGTGCTGGCGCTGGTCGCGCTGGCCACCGTGCGCTGGTCGGGTCAGCTCGAGCCGCGCCTGCGCGACGAACTCGAGGCATGGCTGTCCGACCGTCTCGGCAGCGACGTCTCGATCGACACGGTCCAGGTGACGCTCGGGCCGCGGTTGCACGTGACCGGCCGCGGACTCACGGTGCGCATCCGTCATCGGCCCGATCTGCCGCCGCTCGTGACCGTGGGGTCGTGGTCGGGCGCCGCGCATCTCGATCGGCTGCGGATCCGGCGCTTCGACGAGCTGCGGCTGACCGACGTGCGCATCACGATTCCGCCGCGCCGGCTCGACGACATGCGCCCACCGGATCGCCCGCGTGGCGGCCGGCCGCGCCGGCCACCCTCGATGCACATCGATCGCCTGGTCGCCGACCACGTCGTGCTCGGCGTGATGCCGCGCGACGAGACGCGCGAGCCCCACCTGTGGGACATCCACGATCTGCGGCTCGATCCGTTCAGTTTCGACGCCGCCAGTCCGTTCTCGGCCACGGTGGACACACCGCTGCCAGACGACCGCGCCCACGTCACCGGCACGGCCGGCCCGTGGCCGCGCGGCCGCCTGCACGACCTGCCGCTGTCGGGCGAGTACGTGCTGCGCGGCCGGCTGGATCGCGTGCCGGGTCTGCACGGCGCCCTCGTGGTGCGCGGCCGCGCGCTCGGCACCCTCGACCGTCTCTCCACGGTGGGCACGGCGACGTCGGCGGCCGCGGGCCTCACCTGGCCCGGCAGCGACGGCCTGCCGTTCACCGCGCGATACCGCGCACTCTTCGACGCCACGAGCAGCGACGTCCACATCGAGCGCATGCAGGTCACCGCCGGCCGCGCCACGGTACTCGCCGACGGTCACGTCGTGCGGCAGCGCGGCGCGAAGGGCCGGCACGTGGCCCTGCACGTCTCGGCCGCGCGGGCCGAGGTGGGCGATCTGCTGCGGGCGCTCATCGGCGGCCGGTCGGCGCCGGCGCGCGGACGTGTCGACCTCGACGCGACCTTCGATCTGCCGCCGGGCGACGACGAGGTGATGGATCGCGCCGCCGTGGACGTGCGCTTCGACCTGCGCGACGCGCGGTTCCTGCACGGCTCGGTACAACAGGCGCTGACCCGGCTGTCGACGCGGGCGCGTGGCCGCTCCGACGACGACGCGGCACCGGCGCCCGTGCGCGTCCGCGGCCGGGCCCGCCTGGCGCGTGGACGCGTGGCACTGGCGCCCATCGATCTCGGCATTCCCGGCGCCACCGTCGCCGGTACCGGCTGGTACGCCCTGCGCGCGCAGACGATCGGCTTCCACGGCGTGGCCAGGCTCGACGCGTCGCTCGCCGACACCCAGAAGGGCTGGCGGCGCTGGCTGCTGCGACCGCTGAGTCCGCTGCTGGCGAAAGAAGGCGCGGGCACGC
>JBPOIJ010000041.1:0-16394 GCA_052034585.1 Myxococcota bacterium | reverse complement strand
GGCAGGGCTCGAGCTCTCGCCGGTGCTCTTCAGTCGCGTCGATCCGAACGTGGACTTCGCCTGGCTCTCCACACCGCCCGGGCCTGGCCTCACCGGCACGACGCCCTTCAGCGTGGAATGGCGCGGCGAGCTGCGGCCCCTGACGACCGGCGTGCACCAACTCTGCGTCATCAGCAGCAGCCTCCTCCGGCTGTCGGTCGACGGCCTCACGGCTGCGCACACCCAAGGTACGAACAACTGCGCGCGACGATGGCTGACGGCTGGCGGGCGCGTTCCGATCGCGGTGCAGTTCAAGAACACCTCGAACGCCTCCACGGTGCGCCTGTCGTGGATCCAACCTGGCGCGACGGTCGCGACGCCGGTTCCCCAGAGCGTGCTCTTCGTCGGTGGAACGGACGGCGGCTGCGGGCCCTGAGCCACGAAAGTCGACTGAGCGCCACCAGAGGAGTGGAATGGGCCTCGGCCCCAGGAGGCTCCATGCGCGTGTCCACCAAGAGACTGCTCCTCCGCGACTTCGACGAGACCGACCTCGAGCGCCCGGCGCCAGCGGTGACGGTGACGAGCGTGCCGGTGCAACCCTTCGACTGGCGTGACCCGCCAGGGGTGAAGCGACAGATTCGAGAAGCGCTCAGCTCGGCCCGCGAGGATCCGCGCGGCACGTGGGATCTCGCCGTCGTCGTCACCGCGACCAACCAGCTGATCGGCCGCGCGGGGCTGCGCCGCTCCGACCGCGAACCGAAGGACGCTCAAGTCTGGTTCGCCTCGGACCCGGCCTCGTGGAACCAGGGCTTCGCGAGCGAGACCCTGACGGCCCTGTTGACCGTCTGCTTCGACCAACTCCGGCTGCACCGCATCACCGCCGAGTGCAGCCCGACCAACGCCGGCGCGGTCGCGCTCTTCGAGGGGCTCGGGCTGCGTCGCGAGGCCCACTTCGTCGAGAACGTGCAGCAGGGCAGCGCCTGGGCCGACACCGCCCTCTTCGCGATGCTCGACCGCGAGTGGAAGGCGAAGCCGCGGTGACGACTCAGAGCGAGTGCAGGTATTCCTCGACGTTCGTGTAGCCGTCGGCGTCGGCGTCGAGCGCGCCGTCGGCGGCGTTGGCGGGATCGGTGCCGTGCGCGCGCTCCCACGCATCGGGCATTCCGTCGTGATCGCCGTCGGCGGGCGCTTCGCCAATCGTGAGCTGGGGGAACCCGCCGACGTCTTCGTGCGAGTTGATGATGCGGCCGGTCCGCTCCTTCACCTGCCGAACGACTCGCAGATCGACCGCGTCACGCGTCGCCGGCCGCGCTCCCGCCTTGGCGAGCACCTCGGTCTCCACCCGCTCGAGCGGCAGCACCGTCACTGGCGCCGTCGCGAACCGCTCTGCCGAGCGATGGCGCTCGCCCAGCCGCTCCGAGCCGTAGCCCGCCGCCACCAGAGCGAACTGATCGCCCACGTCCTCGAGGCGCCCGGGCCCAACGTTTCCATCGGCGAAGAGCTTGAACGGGAGCGGATCGCCGTAGAGCTGATCGGCCTTGATGAAGTGGTTCACCGGGTGCGTCGCGGCGGTGTTCACCGGCAGCTGCCCCGAGTTCGTGTCGGCGCCGGGGAGGTAGACGTTCTTCACCAGGTTCACCTCGGTCAGCCCGAGCAACGGCTGCACCTCGGTGCCGGTGTCGTGCCAGTCGTAGATGACGTTGTTGGTGACGTCGAAGCGACCGGCGCCCTGGAGCAGCGGGTTTCGAAACCCATTGTGCGCGAGCAAGGTGTGGTGAACCGCCGCGCAGCGAGTTCCGCCTGCGAAGAGCAAGCCGGCGCTGTGCGCGCCCTTGGGGTGGCGGAGCGACGCCAGCCCCTCGGAGACGATCGACCACGACACGGTGACGTCGTGCACGCCGAAGTACGTCTGCAGCACCTCGTCCTCGCCCCAGCTCGCCGAGACGTGATCGAGGATCACGTTGTACGCGCCGGGCGTGTTCTCCTGAGGGCCGTTCACCTGGATCGCGTCGTTGTCCTGCGCGGCGACCGGCGAGTTGAAGCCCGGCCGAACCCGGAGGTGCTGGAGGACGACGTCGTGTGCCCAGATCACCAGGCCGGCGCGGGTGAGCTCGATGCCATCTCCCGGCGCCGTCTGCCCAGCGACGGTGAGGAACGGCTCGGTCACCTCCAGCTGGCGCTCGAGCGCGATCGAGCCCGCGACGCGGAAGACGACGAGGCGAGGGCCCTTCGTCTCCAGGGCTTCACGCAGCGTGCCCGGGCCGTGATCGTCGAGGCTCGTCACCTCGATCACCTTCCCGCCACGGCCGCCTGGCGTCGTCGACCCGAAGCCCTCGGCGCCTGGGAACGCGGGGAGCCCCTCGGGGAGCGGGCATTCCACCGGCGCAGGTGGCGTCCCGCAGCCCACCAACAAGACGAGCGCGACGGAGCGCATCAGAAGCCCTCCCGGCCACCGAAGACGAGCGCGAGGCCCCCTTCGTAGACGCCGCCCCCGCCGAGCACCGTCTCGCGCGAGGTGAGGTTGACCGCCGCGAAGCCCGCCGAGAGCTGTGGCATCACTCCGAGCCACCAGACGGGCCGCCAGACGAAGCCGACCGACACCGACGGCACGAACGAGACGGCGGCCACGCCCGAGTCCGAGCCTCCGACCGCGAAGTGGAGCTGTGGAGCGACCACCAGCTCCGAGTCGCCGACGGGCACGCCGATCGGCAGCGCCGTTCGCGACCAGCCTTGGGTGTGCGAGTTGCCGGTGGAGTAGACCCAACGCCAGACGCCCACCGTCTGCGAGAGGGAGATCGCCAGCGCGCCCGGGCCGCCATCGAGGAGCTGCCACTTCCCGAAGATCTCGGGGCGCGACATTCCCGCTCGGAGACCCAGCTCGAAGTGCTTCGTCATGCCTCGGCGCACCGCAGCAGCGCCCCAGAGGTTCGAGTCACCGCCCACGGCCGATCGGGTGAAGAGATACCGCCCTTCGAGCGCGATCTGCCACTTGCCAGGCTCGAGGGTGCGGGCCGACTCGAAGTTGCTCAGCGTGGCGCAGCTGCAGAAGAAGAGGGACAGCCACCACCGGCCGGTGTGCATGGGTTCGGGTGGGTGCCGCGACGCCCCGTTCAGATTCAGGGCCGCTCAGCCGGCCTTGTCGAGCCGGAGATACAGGGGGTTCAACGCCGGGTGTGCCGGCCGATCGCCGTAGACCTCTTCACCGAGATCGAAGAGCGCGGCGTCGAGATCCTGCTCGGCCTCGGTGGCCTCCTGCTCCTTGGCCGCGAGCGCCTCGTCGAGCTCCTTCATGCGGTTGTCGTGCTCGTCCTTCTTCTCTTCCGCCTCGTCCTCCATCTCGAGCAGCCGCTTGTGCGCGAGAATGCCCTGCGCTCCGACCTGGCCGGGGCGAGGGGTGAGCACCTGGTTGAGCTCCATCTCCATGTCTTCGAGCATGCGGCCAAAGCGCATCATCTTGAGGCGGAAGGTCTTCAGGTTCTGCCGGCTGACGTCGATCTTCTTCACGTCGTGGCCTTCGCGCTGCTCGAGCTCCTTGTGCTTCTTCTCCGAGAGCGAGAGCGAGTTCTTCTGGTACCGGTAGGCCGCCTTCTGCGACGAGAGCGACTTTCGCAGCTCCCTCGAGCGGTTCTCGACGCCGGCGACCGCGTGGTTCCACTTCTTGGTGATCGCCTTCTGCTCGTCTCGCTCGGCGGCCTGCTGGTCGAGGAAGTCCTTGTAGGCCGCGTCTTCGGCGTTCATCTCGTCTTCGAGCGCGGCGATCTCGTCGCGGATCCCCAACACCACGTCCTCTGCTGCAAAGACGGCCTCCATGCTCTTCGGCAGCGGGTGCTTTTCGGCGAGGTGCTCCCGCGCGAGATCGCCCAGCTGGAAGATGAGGTCGTTGTAGTTCTCCTTCGCCATTGCGCCCGGAGTGTCGATGGTCGGAACGGCGTGGGCAAGGGTTTGTGATGGGCTCTCGCCGTGAGACGGAAAGCCGGAGTCGAACTCGCCCTGCGCGAGCCGGGTGATCAGCGCGCGAGCTGGATCCCGCTCACGAAGCAGACCGCGGCCAAGGACACCCAGCGGATCGCGGTGAGGAGCCCAGGGCGCCGCACGAGCAGCCCACCCAGCGGCCAGCCGATTCCAATGACGATCGCAGCGCTCAGCGCCGCCGCCCCCACCCACCCCGCTCCATCGGCGAAGGCCCAACTCCCGGCTCGCAGTCCCAGGCCGGCGCCGACGACGACCCCGCCAACCGGCCCCAGCCACGGCCTCGCGTCGTCGCGAACGAGGACCAACGCGAGCCCGCCGAGCACGATCAGCACGGTCGCCGACGGAGCGCCCAGTCGAACCCAGCACGACGCGGCAGCGCCGATGATCGCACCGGCGCCGTTCAGGAAGAGCCTCCGCGATCGCCGAGTCGAGAGGGCCACGAGACAGAGACCGGCGATCACCTCGAGCGAGAGCGCGTCGCCGAGGCCGCGTCGGAAACCCTCGGAGAGCCGTGCCACGTCGACGACGCCCGGCGCCGAGGGCCGCGGCAGCTCGAGCGCGGTGAAGACGCCCTGGGCGAACTGGCGGCCGCGCTCCCCCATCGATTGAGAACCGAGCACGACCCGATAGTTGGTCGGCAAGATGCGGAGGAGCTTGAAGTCCTGCCGGAGCGTGCCTTCTTCACAGCGCCAGGTCGCGGCGAGCGTGACGAAGCCCTCCTCGAGGCGAGCCGACTCGTCGCGACGGAGGCAGGGGTGACCGCCCGACGAGAGCGGCATGTCGTCCCAAACGCCCGCCTTCAGGGCCTCGGCCCGCGCGTCGAGATCGGCTTGAGAGAGCATTCCGTCACCGTCGGCGTCGATGGGCGCGAGCTGGCCCAAGGTGGCGTTGGTGAGAGTGACGATCTCGATCATCGAGGCGCCATCGAGCCGTTCCAGGCGGGCGTAGATGACGTCGGCGTCGTGCGCAGCCGCGATCGTCGAGCAGCAGAGGGTTGCGACGGCCAGCCAACGCACCCGCCGCTCGTAGCACGTGGGCCTTGAGTGTTCGCCCACCAGACGGCAAGACGGCGTCATGCCGCGGCACGCCGAAGACCGTACGCCCGGGGGTTGGCCGCCTTCGCGCGTCCCTGTACAGGTGAGCTCGTGATGGGGGTCCGCGATGGCGAGTAAGCGTGTGCTGGGGAACGACCCGTTCAAGCGCGGTGCGGCGCCCCGGGTGCCCGTCGCCGCGAAGCCGATCCTCACCCCGATCGCGCCGACCAGCCAACCGGTGACTCCGGAGCTGCAGCCGCCCAGCTCGATCAAGGGGCCCTCCGCCGCCCCGCCGACGGTGAAGCGCGCCATTCCGCCCCCGCCGCCGAAGCCGGTCCTCCCGGTGCGGCCGCGGCCGGTCAACCGCGCTCCCACGCCCAAGGCCGGGCCACCGCTCAAGAAAGACGCCTTCACCGTGCCGAGCGCGGCGACCCGAGGCGCCGTCGCCACCTTGAGCTCCTCGAAGGAGGCGGGGCCGACCGCGCACCTGGGCTCACCCGAGGTGCGGAGTGATCCGACGCCGCACGCCGCCGCGCCCGTCGCTCGCGAGCTCGACTCACGCCCGGCAGCGCACGCCAGCTCTCCGCGCCTCGCCGCCGATCCGGTGCCACACGCGCTCGCTCCGACCGCGGAGCCCCTGGGAGGGCCCGCGCCGCATCCGGGCTCCCCACGCGTCGCCGCCGATCCCGTTCCGCACGCGTCGACGCCGAGCGGGCTCGAGCTGCAGCCTCAGGGCGGGAGCCCCTTCGCGAACCCGGCGCTCCCGGAGCACTTCAGCCTCGATCCACGCAGCGGGCCCGCGCCGCACCCCCACTCGCCGAGCGTTCCCTCCGAGCCCGTCTCGCACCCGAACGCTCCGACGGCCGAGATCGCGCGCCCTCCTCCGCCACCACCGCCGCTTCCTCCCGAGCCACTGCCGCCCGAGCCCGTCTCGGTGACGGTGAGCCGTGCGCCGCCTGCCCCGTCGCTGCTCTCACCCCAAGGCGCGTCCTCCTCACTCAAGGGCCTCGCGAGCGCGCTGCGCGCGGTGTTGGGTCGCCCGTCGAAGAACGCCCGGCTCGACTCCTTCGGACGCGACGCGACCCTCGTCGACGCCCTGCAGCCACTCGCCGATGCGCTCTACGAGAAGTACTGGCGGGTGACGGTCGAAGGCGCGGGCCTGGTGCCGATGGGCCCCTCGATCCTCGTCGCGAACCACGCCGGCGCGCTGCCGATCGACGGCCCCGTGCTCCACCACGCGCTCCGTCGCGAGCGGCCCGATCTCGAAGGTGCCCGCTGGCTGTTGGAGGATCAGCTCTTCCACGCCCCCGGCCTGGGGCCGTTGTGGAACCGCTTGGGGGCCGTGCGAGCGAGCACCGAGAACGCGACCGCGCTGCTCGAGGAAGAGACGCCCGTCATCGTCTTCCCCGAGGGCTTCACCGCGCTCAACAAGCCTCCCGCCGAGCGCTACCAACTGCAGCGGTTCGGCCGTGGCGGGTACGTGAAGCTCGCCGCGAGGACTGGAGCGCCCATCGTCCCGGTGGCGATCGTCGGCGCCGAGGAAGCGGTGCCGCTGTTGGGCAAGCTCCCCGCGGGCACCTTCGGCCTCCCCTTCCTCCCCGTCACGCTGCCGCCCCTGCCCGCGAAGTGGTTCATTCGCTTCGGGGCGCCGGTGCAGGTGCGCGCCTCGGTGGCCACCGACCCAAGCGAGGTGCAGCGGCTCAACGCCGAGATCCGCGACACCATCGCGGCGATGCTGGGTGAGCTGTTGACGAAGCGCACCAGCGTCTTCTGATCGAAGCAGCGATCACCGGGTGATCGTCTCCGCGGCCTGGGTGACGGTGTTGGGCGATTCACTCGGCGTCGGCGCCCGCGCGGCCTGGAGGTGCCGAACGATCGACACCATCGGCACGTCGATGAGGGCCGTCGCCAGTGCCCCGAGCACGCGACCCAGCGAGTCGAGCGCGCTCACCGCGGTGAAGGCGATGGACACCATCGGCACGTCGATGAGGGCCGTCGCCAGCGTGCCCCGAGCACGGGACCCAGCGAGTCGAGCGCGCTCACCGCGGTGAAGGCGACCGTTCCGTCCACCGTAGGCCGCAGCGCGCCTGACTGCGCAGAGCCGACCAAGACGAGCGCGACCGAGCTGCCGAGCCCTAGCTGCGCCAATTCGCAGCGGCCCGCGTCGCCGTTCTTCCACCTTCTCGAGGATCGCCGTCACCTCCGGGTTGGTGACGGGCGTCTCAACCGACCGCCTCGACCCACGCCCTCAGCTCGAGCGGCGGCTGCGCCTCACCTCGCACGCCGGGCTCCACGTCGACGTCGATCGCCCGGAGCCCACGCGCCTCGAACGTCCCCCGGAGCGCGTCGCGGGTCGCGAGGTCGGGAGCGAAGATGAGACAGCCATCTCCGCCGCCAGCGCCCGACTGCTTCCCGGTGCAGCCGGCGGCCGTCGCCAACGCGAGGATGCGCTCGATCGCCTCGGTGCGGGTCGGCCCCAGCGAGAAGAGCAGCGTCTGCAGCTCGGTGCAGGCGGCCTGGGTGCCGGTGAAGTCGCCGCGGGCGGCCGCTTCCTCGAGCGACGAACCGAGCCGATCGCTCTGGAGCACGAAGCGCGCTCGATCGGCTGGCGAGATCGTGCGTTCGACGGCGGAGATGAGCGAAGGCGTCGAGGCGCTCTGGCCGCTGAAGACCGAGAGCATCGGGAGCCGGGGCGGGTTCACTCGCCAGAGATCGACCGGTGGCGACGCGTCGAGCACGCCGCCGAAGCCGCCCTTGTTCGAGGCCACCAGGAGCTCGGCCACCTCGGCCCGCTCGTACCGCACGAGCTCGCCGGCGAAGCACGCCGCGACGTCTGCGCCGCTGCCCTTGCCTCCTTGTGCCGAGGCGTGGGCGACGAGGGCGAGCTTGAGCGCGTCGAAGGTGGCGCCCCACCCGGTCCGGCAGGCCTCGGCGGCCAACACACAGGCCCGTGCGCTCGAGCCCAACCCCAGCTTGTGGCCGTCGATCACCCTCGAGGGCTCGAAGGCAAGGCTCAGCCCAGGGCCGTCGATCGCCAGCGCCCGGAGCGCGAGATCGATCGTCCGGGCGACGAAGTGGAAGGGCGGCGGCGGCTCACGCTCCCAGCGAACGCCGAGCGGCGTGGCGTCGCCAGAGAGCCGCCCCTCGGCCAGCAGCAGGTGCACCTTTCGATCGGCGCGCTGGCGAACGAAGGCCCGCACCCGAGGCCCCACCGCCAACACGCGCCCGACCCCGCCCCAGAGCACCGCGTACTCGCCTGCGAGGAAGAGCTTCCCTGGGGCCGAGAGCGTGCGATCCACGTCGGGGTTTTCCCTCCAAGTCCGACCGCTGACGAGCTTTTGGCGACCTCAGGGCGACTTCGCGCCGCAGCCGGGACAGAACTTCGCCGAGCCCGGCATCTCCTGTCCGCACTCCCCGCAGAACCGCTTGCTGGCCGCGCCCGCCGGCTTTCCGCACGAGACGCAGAACTTCGCCTTGGGTTGGAGCGTCGCTCCGCACGAGCACGTCGCTTGCTGCTTCGTCGCCGCGTCGAAGTCCTCGGTCTGATCGGTCTTGCGCGCCTTGTCCCACACCTGCTCGACGGCGACCTGCGCCTGAATGGCCGCCGCGTGCTCCTGCAGCTTGGGCGCGCAGGCCTCGCACAGTCCGCGCTCCTCGTTCCAGCACACCTCCGGGCAGACCCACTGGCCGCACTTGGTGCACTGGTGGAACTTCGGGCGAATCTCGTCGACCGCCTTCTCGTACGCCGAGTCCCAGGCCTGGCCGCGGAAGGCGTCTTTCACTTGATCGGCGCCGCTGCCGACGTTGTAGAGCGAGCCGCCGAAGAGGTTGCCGGCGGCCCGAAGCAGGCCAGCGGCGACGCCGAGGGTCGAGGTCTCGAAGCTCGAGCGATAGCCGTTGTGGCATTTGTCGCAGTGAAACTCGAACTGGTACCCGTTGTTGTTCGAGTGATCGGTGTAGTTCCGGGTGAACGGCTTGGCTGGCATGCGGACTCTTTACCTCGTTCCGGTGCTTGCGACAGCCGGGCGCGCTGGCCCCGACCGCGATCAAGTCACTTCGCAGCGACCGCGAGCAGCCCGGCGAAGCGAGCGTTGTTCTCGAGGAGCGCGAGGTTCGCCTCGAGCGTCTTTCCACCGGAGCGCCGCACCATCTCGCCGAGGAGGAACGGGGTGACGGCCTTGCCGGAGATCTGCTTCGCCCGCGCGGCGGCGAGCGCAGCCGAGAGGTGGCGCTCGATTGCGGTGCGAGGGAGCGCGGTCTTCTCGGGCGGCGGCACCGCGAAGACGAGGCCTCCCTGGTCGAGCGCCCGACGAGCGCGGAGGATCGAGGCAGCCTCGCGCGCGTTGGGCACCGAGTGCTCGAGCGAGAGCCCCGTCTCGCGCGAATAGAAGCCGGGGAGCTCGTCGGTGCCGACGCCGATGACCGGCACCGCGAGGGTCTCGAGGAGCTCGAGCGTCTTGGGGAGATCGAGCACCGACTTGGCGCCCGCACAGACGACGGCGAGGGGCCAGCGCGCGATCGCCGGGAGATCCTGGGAGATGTCGAGATCCTCGGCGACCCCACGGTGAACGCCACCGAGCCCGCCGGTCGAGAACACCGTGATGCCCGCGCGCGCCGCCAGCTCGCAGGTCGCGCTCACCGTCGTCCCACCGGACCGCTTCTGGGCGATCGCGATGGCGAGATCGCGCGAGCCCAGCTTGAGGAGGCCCTTCTCGGTCGCGAGCCGCTCCGTCTGCGCTTCGTCGATGCCGACGTGGAGCCGGCCATCGAGCACCGCCATCGCCGCCGGCACCGCGCCAGCCGCTCTCACCGCCGCTTCACACCGTCGCGCGGCCTCGAGGTTGTGCGGAAACGGGAGGCCCTGCGCGAGCACCGAGGTCTCGAGCGCCACCAGCGGGGTGCCTCGCTTCCGGGCGCGGGCGGCCTCCTTCGACCAGACGAGCTTCATCCGCGGCGCTTCTCGACGACGAGCTGGTAGTCCTCGATCTTCTTGTCGAGCGTCGGGCGCGAGATGCCGAGCAGCGCCGCCGCCTTGATCTTCTTCCCTCGCGCCGCCCGCAACGCCTCGGCGATCGCGTCACGCTCGAGCCGCTGCACCCGCTGCGCGAGCGTCATCGGGCCCTGTTGCGCGCCGGTCTGCACCTCGGGCGGGAGCACCAGCGCCGTCACCTCGGCCCCGGCGTAGAGCAGCGAGAGCCGCTCGGTGACGTTGCGCAGCTCCTCGACGTTGAGGGGCCAGTCGTAGTCGACGAGCACCCGGCGGGCATCGGGGGTGAGCTGCGGCGGCTCCTTGCGGCGGGCCTGCGCGGCCTGCACGGCGAAGTGATCGAAGAGCTGGAGCACGTCGGGGCGGCGCTCGCGCAAAGGAAGCGTCTCGATCTCGGTCCCCTGGAGCACCTTGGCCAGCTCGGCGTCGATCTCCCCTCGGCTCAGCAGCGTCTGGAGGTTCGCGTCGGCGGTCACCATCACCCGAACGTCGACGGGCTCGTCTCCACCCTGGCGGGAGGGGGCGACGCGCTTGGCGAGCAGGCGGGCGAGCCGCTCGGAGGCATGCCGTGGGAGCGCCTCGATCTGCCGCAGCACCAGGGTGCCGCCATCGGCCTCGAGGAGCGCCGAGCTGGCGGGAGGAACGCCAGGCGCGCTGGTGCGACCGAAGAGCGTCTCTTCGACCGCCGCGGGGTGCCGCCGACAATCGACGACCACGAAGGGCCCCAGGGCGCGGGGCGACCGGGTGTGAATGTACTCGGCCATCTGGCGCCGGCCGGTGCCGAACTCGCCGAAGACGAAGGCGGTGTCGGGTGACGAGGCCGCGCGCCGGGCGACCTCGACGGTCTTTCGGAACTGCCGCGACGAGCCGATCAGCTGCACCTGCCGGGTCGCGTCGTTCTGGCGGGCGCGCAGCGCCGTGCAGGCCTCTCCGGCGAGCCGGCCGAGCGCGGTGATCGTCTTCTGTTCCTCGGCGCCGAAGGTCTCGGGGCGCTCGGCGTAGAGAATGCCGAAGGGCGCGCCGCCCGACGCGATCAACGGCGCGACCAAGACGCCGTCGGCGAGGCTCGCCTCTTTCCGTTCGAGCGCTGCCCGCACGAGGGAACGGGGCACTTCCACCTTCTCGGCGCCGACGACCGCCGCCGTGAGCAGCCCTTCGGTGCCGCCGAGGAGCGCCGCCGCCTTGTCGGAGTTGACCCCGCGCGACAGCTCTTCGGCCGCCCGGCGCAGCACCATCGCCTCGCTCGTCGCCGAGAGGAGCGCGACCCCCGAGTGATAGAGGCCAGCGAGCGGACCCGCCGCAGGGAGCAGCTCCTCGACCGGGAGCCCCGACACCTCACCGGTGCTCCGATCGGCCAGCGACGCGCGCGCGGTGGGCTCGAAGAGAATGGTGGAGTCACCCACCTGGAGCCGGTCGCCGGGCAGGAGCACGATCTCGGCCTCGAGCTTCTCTCCGTTGACGATGGTGCCGTTGCGGCTGCCGAGATCGCTGACCTTCGCCTCTCCGCCTTCGAGCGCCAGCCGCACGTGCCGGCGGGAGACCTTGGCGTCTTCGAGGGAGATGGTGCACGAAGGGCTGCGGCCGATGATGACCTCTCCGGTCACCTCGTGTCGGCGGCCCGCCTGGGGACCGGTGAGCAAGAGCAGTGCGGCCACGTTCCGTTCCTCCCGGACCCCTCGCCTCGAGTCAGGCGGGGAGCTCTCCCTGCAACAGCGTCTGCAGCTCCGACGGGTCGAGGGTACGGCCCTCGCGCGTCACCGCCAGCGCGTTGATCTGCGACTCGTCGATCTCGACGTGCGCGCCCTTGCGCCACTCGGTCGTCATCTCTCCGCCATCGATCAGCTTCCCGATCACCTTGCCATCGTCCCAGGTGATCACCTCGGCCCAGAGCTGCTCGTCTTCGGAGTCAGCGTCGTCACCGTCGGGGTGCACCTCGAACGGCGCGCGCACCACGAAGTTGAGCGGCTCCATCAGGCCCTTGCGCAGGAAGCGGGCCTTGAAGAGCAGCATCAGCCGGTCGGCCTGGGCCTTCAGGGTGGCGGCCTCTTCTTCGGTCTCTTCCTCGAAGCGATCGCGGTACTGCTCGAGCATCTCGCCGATCGCGTGCTTCCCCTCGGGAGAGACGATCGCCACCATCTGCGCGTCGTGGCCTTCGAAGAGCTCGGGGTCGACGCCAGGGAGGTTGGTGCGGCCCTCCTCGCTCGGCACGAGAATGAAGGGGCGCCCCACGCTGGTCGAGACGACCGCGCGCTGCGCCGGGCCCTGGCCGAAGGCGAGATCGGTGCACAGCTCCTGGAGGAAGGTCTCCGCTGCCGGCAGATCGTCTTCCTGAATGTTGAACAGCTCGACGTCGGGGGTGCCGAACTTCACGAGCCCATGGGTGTGCACCCACATCGCGGTGGAGCCCTCGGCCACCGGCATGGCGTGAATGGTGAGGTGATCACGAATGTCGAAGTCGAGCTCGGTGATCTCCTCGACGTCCTCGCGCGAGTGGAGCCGGAAGGCGGTGACGTCGAGACAGACGGCCTCCTCGAGGAGATCCATCAGCCCGCGGGTCGTCCACAGCGCTTCGAAGACGGCCATCGTCTGCGTCCCCGACTCGTTCGGAGGGCCGCCGGGCGGTTTCCCCGGCACGTAGCGAACCCGGTAGAAGCCGCGCGAGCTCTCGAGCAGCCGCCGCAGGTCGCTGGTGCCGACGAGCAGCTCGGGGGTCCACCCCAGCGGGGTGTCGCGTTCCTCGAAGACGACGTCGACCCGCGACCCCTCGGCACGCACCGAGAAGAAGCAGCCGTCCTCTCCGAAGACGAGCTCGACCTCGTCGCCCGCGAACGCCTCGCGAACGATCTCCTCGGCCAGGGGCTTGGGCTCGAGTGAGGCCAGCACGTAGACGTCCTTCATCTGGCTCTGCGCTTGGTCGCTCACAGGTGCTTCTCGATCTGTTTGAAGAGGTCGGCGCGGTCGACGAGATCGGTCACGTAGTCGAGGGTATTGGTCGGGAGCACCAGCACGGGAGACATGGTGTAGCGCTCGAACCAGTTCTCGTAGAGATCGTTGAGCCGCTTCAGGTACGGCAGGGGAATGTCCTGCTCCATCTTGCGCCCGCGGATCTTGATGCGCTCCTTGAGCGTCTTCACCGGGCAGCGCAGGTAGATCATCAGATCGGGCGGCTTCAGTGCCGAGGCGATCGTCTCGTAGAGTTCCCAGTAGGTCTGCCAGTCGCGCTTGTCGATCAGCCGCTGCCTGGCGAGGTTGCGGGCGAAGATCTCGGCGTCTTCGTAGATCGTTCGATCCTGCAGCGCGGTGGTGTCCTGCTCGCGCTCGAGCTCGCGGTGGAGCCGGAACTTGTGGGTGAGGAAGAAGATCTGGGAACGGAACGCCCAGGTCTTCATGTCCTTGTAGAAGTCCTCGAGGTACGGGTTCTGATCGTTCGGCTCGTAGAACGGCTTGAGGCCGTACTTCTTGCAGAGGAAGGCGGTGAGCTCCGTCTTCCCTGCGCCGATGTTCCCCGCGATGGCGATGAACTTGGTGCCGGCCACGGTGCGCCTTGCGTCAGGCAGCCTTGACCTTCGCCGTGGGGGTGACTGCGTACCAGGAGGTGCGGAACTCCTTGAGCGCCCGCAGGCTCGCCGGGTGTCGGCCCAGCTCGGGGGCGAGGGTCACCGGGAAGCCGATCTTCTTCTCGACCATCTTGGCGACCTCGAGCTGGTTCTTGCGACGCTCTTCGGTGATCACGCAGGTCGTCTTGGGGAGCACCCGGTTCACCAGCACGCGCTCGAAGGGCAGCTTCTTGGCCTTGAGGTACTCGACCTGCCGCTCGGCGACGGGCACGCCCAGCTCTTCACCGCGCGTCACCACCACGAAGCGGCACTCGGCGGGGTTGAGGAGCGCCTTCTCGAAACGATCGATGTGCTTGAGCTGCGCCTCGCAGAACGTCGCGAGCGCCGCCCCACCCTTCGCCTTGTGCTTGGTGGCGATGGCGAGAATCGAGGTGAACCAGGCCTTCGCGATCGCCGGCACCTCGAGGATGCGCAGGCTGTTTCCGGCCGGCGCGGGGTCGATGACGATGCGCTTGAAGCGCTCCTGCACGAGCGCGTCGGTGAGCGCGGTCATCGCCGCCAGCTCGTCCATGCCGATCGGCGCGAGGTCGAACAGGTTGCGAACGATCTCCCGATCCTGGGCGAAGGTCTCACCCTTGGCCTCGGGGCCGAACATGGGCTCGGCGAGCTCTTTGAGTTTCTTCTTCAAGTTGCCGAACCACACCGCGAAGTCGATCTCGCGCGCGTAGAGGCCCTTGGTGCCCTTCACCTGCGTCTCGGTGTCGGTGAGCCGGCTGACGAGCACGTCGGAGAGGGAATGCGAGGGATCGGTCGAGAGGAGGAGCACTGGCCCTTCCTTCTCGGTCAGCGTCACCGCGGCGGCGGCAGCGCACGACGACTTGCCCACTCCACCGGCGCCCACGAAGAAGATGAAGCGGGTCGGCGGGAGCGGCGGCGCGGCGATCGGCGGCATCGAGGGCGCGCGCACGGTCGGCGGCGGCCCTTCGGCGGGGCTGAACTGGAGTGCCTTGGTCTCCTTGCCGCTGGCCCACTCACGGGCGAACTTCTTCACCTCGTCGAGGCCACGCGGGCCGACGATGCGACGCTGCAGGAGCGCCACCTTCTGGTGCATCGTCTGGTACTTGCGCACGTGCGGCGCCTGGAGCCCGCGGCGCTTGGCGACCTCGGGGCTGCCTTTCCCGTCTTCGATCAGATCGGTGATGATCTCGTCGGCCGGAATGCCGCGCTCCTGGAGCACCTTGAAGAGCAGCTTCGTCTGCGCCTCGGCGACCGGCTCGGCGATGGTGCAGGCGTGAAACGCGAACTTCTTGGGATCCTTCAAGAAGGCGTTGGCGGCGTCGGCCTTGGCGGCGAACTCGTCGACGGGCATCGGGGGCCGCACCACGTTCTTCGAGGGCCGGCCGTGACGTTCTCCGCGGAGCAGCGCGATCAGCCGGCGCAGGTTGGTGGCGTGGTCGAGGAAGCGGAGCGCGTGGGAGGTGGAGAAGCCGTCGACGACGACCGCGTCCCACTCGTTCGACTCGGTCAGCTCGATGAGGTGGAACAGCGCGGCGAGCTCGCCCATCTGGGTGGTGGAGGCCTCGAGGAGCTTCTTCACCTCGTCATCGGAGAGCAGCGCGCCCTTCTGGGTGCTGCCGAGGAGCGCCGGCTTCCACTTCTTGTTGAAGGCCTCGGCGAGCGCGGGGAGATCGAGCTCGACCGCCGACAACCCACCAGGGCCCGTGCCCGTCACCAGCTTGGTGGGCTTCGCCGAGAACTTCGTCTTCAGGAGATCGGCGACGCCGCTGTCTGCTTCGAGCGCAACCAAGAGCACTCTCGCCTTGCCGTTGTCCTCGAGCACGTTGAGGGCGTGGGCGGTGGCCAGGGTGGTCTTGCCAGCGCCGCCTTTTCCGGCAAAGAAGTGCAGCACGGGTCCGTCAGCCATCGGGGCCTTCCTTCACGTCGCGGATGAAGCAGGTCAGCTGAAGCAGAGCTCGTTGGCGCGAGCCCAGGGGCGTTTCAAAGGGCGCGGAGTTTCGCCGATTTCACCCCTGTCGGTCAAGGTAGGAACGTCGTCTTTTCGCACGGTTCCGCTGACATCACACTCGGGCACAGAGGGCCAGGTGCCCGAAATGTCACGGGATTTGACGCACTTGGAGCGTCGTTAGGCCCGCAAACACCTTTCACTCCGCGCCTTTCGGTCGGGTTCACTGGCCATGGCTCGATTCGCGCTCGCCCTCACGCTCCTTCCTTCCCTCGCCTTTGCGCAGCTCACCTTTCCTGGCGGCAGCATCAACGCCAACACGGTGTGGACGGTCGCCCAGTCGCCGGTGACGCTCAACGGTGACGTGACGATCGCTGCGGGGGTGACGCTCACGATCCAGCCGGGCGTGACGGTTCGAGCGGCGGCGAGCGACAGCGTGATGAAGGCGGGAGGAACGAATCAGGTCGACATCTTCGTCGACGGGACGCTCAGCGTCACCGAGCAGGCGGGGTTTCCGGTCGTCTTCACCGGCACCGGCACGGCCACCAACCTCTGGGGTGGCTTCATCGTCTCGTCGACCGGCGCGATCACCGCCGGCAACGCGGAGTTTCAGCGCATGACGCGCGGCCTCCTGTCGAGCGGCGCCCCGATCACCCTCAACAACTCGAGCTTCCTCAACACGACCGGCTGTCTGTCGATCTCTGGAGCGACGAGCACGGTGACGATCACCGGGTCGACCTTCGCCGGGTGCGCGACGCCAGCGATCGCCGCAGCGGGAGGCACCATCAACGTCTCCTCCTCCGTCTTCCGCGACACCACCTCCGCCGTCACCGCCGTCATCGACGTCACCAACGGCGCCATCACCGTCGACCGCTCCACCATCTCCTACAACGCTGGCTACG
>JBPOIJ010000008.1:0-284411 GCA_052034585.1 Myxococcota bacterium | reverse complement strand
CCCGCCTGCCGCCGCCCTTCCACCTGCCGACGCCGGTCCGCCTGCCGACGCCATTCCGCCTGCCGACGCCATTCCACCTGCCGACGCCATTCCGCCTGCCGACGCCATTCCGCCTGCCGACGCCATTCCACCTGCCGACGCCATTCCACCTGCCGACGCCATTCCGCCAGCCGACGCCATTCCGCCTGCCGACGCCATTCCACCCGCCGTCGCCGCTCCGCCCGACGTCATTCCGCCCGACGTGCCACCCGCTGCCTCGCCACCGGCGGTCATCATCTCGCCGCCAGCTGCACCTCCGGCAATCACGGCCATGCCTCCGCCTGAGCCCGCGTCCCTCCCAGCGCCGCAGCTGTCACGGCACGATCCGTCGCAGCAGACCTTTCCGCCAAGACAAGTGCCGTCGCTCTCGCAAGCGGTGATCGTCTCGGTACCGGAACAGCTCACGCACAGCAGGACGAGGAGAACCTGTTTCGTTTGCACGTTCGGCCTGTGAGCAATGCGCGTGCCCCGCGGAATCGCGCACCGTTCCAGGAGGCGTGACGAGCGCGCGACGCGACGTCCGCGGAGGTCAGCTGCGCCGGGCCCGAAAGACGACGAGGGCGAAGCCACGCAGGCTCCGCCCTCGCTCAGGAGGACCTCTTTCGCCTCAGGTCAGTTCAGTCCAGGAGTGATGATGATCTGAGGGTCGAGCACCGCCGGGAACTTCGACTGGCCGACGGTCTCTGGGCTCACCGACAGCGAGATCTTCCCGCCGCGCACCTTCGCGGGGACCGCCGTCCGTCGACCATCGGCGTCGATCCACACTCCGTGTTTGTAGAGCACGAGACGCTTCGGCAGCTCGACCTCGATACCCTCGTCGGTGAAACGGAGTTCACGCGCTCGATCGAGCTCCACTTCGACCTCGATGGGCCCAGCGTCGGGTCCCTTTGCAAAGAGCCAGCTCTGCTCGACGCCCTCGTTCGACGGAGTGAACACCTCGACGAACTCGAGCCGGCCGAGCTCGAGCCGCCCATCGTCGTCTTGCCGGGTCGAGTGAACGGCGTTCGACAAGGTCGTGCCGCCAGAGACGACCTTCGACGTACGAAGATCGGCGGTGAGGCCTTGGTCGACGCGCACGTACGAATTCGTCGCTTCAGGCTCGAGCACCTGCACGAACGCCGGGGTGGAACAACCAAACAACAGGAAGGAGAGAAGCGTTGGAGTTTTCATGCAGCGACGTGATTTCAAGCTGCGGGCCACGGTGCGCTGGCCAGGAACCGCGCAGTTGCGCGCCCCCTCTCGGGAGCCACGACGCTGACGACGCTCGACGTCCTTTGACGGCGCTCGGACTGCAAACGGCCCTCGCGATTCTCAGCGAGCAAGAGCAGCGACGAGGGCCTGGTGTGCGGCATGCGGCGATCCGGCGAGCAGGCGCTTGGCCTCGGCGCGGAGAGCGACGGCAGCCTTCGCGTCCGTCACGTCCGCCAGGAGGGCCAAGACCTCACCTCGAAATGGGGACTGGGGAGAGAGCTGGGCAAACTGCTGCTCGAGCGGAACGAGCACCCGCCGCGCCGCGTCCCGATCGCTCGCCGACAGCAGCCGTGCACGAACGAGCGAGCACACCTGCGTCCTCAGCGACGGCTCGACCGCTCCCGCCTCGGCGTGAAGCACCTCGATTCGGCTGAGGCTCGCCGGGTCGACTGGTTGCTGGAGCGCGAGGCTCACCGACGTCTGCTCACAGAGCACCGCGCTCCGCGTCGACGCTGGCATGGACGGGCGCACGGCCGAGGCGGCCTTGTCGGCCAAGGTGCGCGCCTCGTCGAGATGGCCCGTCAGCCTCGCCCACATCGCGCGAGTCACGAGCGCTTCCACCCTGATGGAGGGAGTCGCGCTGACGCCCTCGGCGATCGACGCTGCGAGGCGATCTCCTTCTTCCGTGCCGAGCAGGACCAGCATGCGCGCTCTGAGCCCCACCTCACCGGGACGCATCGAGCGGCGCGAGACGGTCGCGGCGAGTGCTTCGAGTCGTTTCCACACGACCTCGGCTTCCTCGAGCTGATGTGCCGTGATGAGCGCACGAAGGAGCGTCGCGAGCGCTGCGATTCGATCGTCCGAGTCGACCGGGTTGTGTCTTGCCTCGAGCTCGACCACCGAGCGACTCATCTGGAGCGCTTCCTCCAGTCGCCCAACGCCATGGAACGTCAACGCGAGCCGTTGGAGGGCGGCACGGACTCGCGGTGTGTCCGTGACGTCGAGCGCGCGCTGCTCGGCGACGACCCGCTGGAGAATCGGGAGCGCGTCGCCGTGGCGCCCCGAGAAGGCGAGCGCCTCGGCGTACCAACGCTCGGCCTGGGTGAGTCCAGGTGCCGGCCGCTTTGACGCCCATTTCGCGTTCGCGCGGTCGAAGCACTTCTTGGCGAACTCGAGCTGCTGGTCCGTCTTGCCGAAGCGCCCGTAGGTGTTCGCGACGAACCCCAGCAACCGAATCGACTCGTCAGCGTCGGGCCCGAGACGTTCTTCGGCGAGCGCCTGCGCCTGGAGAGCGTACGCGATGCCCTCCTCCTCCCGATCGCGTTTTGCGACCACGAACGACTTCGCGGCGAGCACCTCGATCTCGTCTTGCGGGTCGAGGCGCCGAACGCGCTGGAAGTCGGCGAGCAGCCCGTCGAGGCGACGTTCGGCTTCGTCGTGCTGCCCTCTCCCATTGAAGGCGTCAGCTTCGAGCACGCGCGCGTGAAGCACGAGCGGGTGAAGGGGACCCAACGTCGGCGTACCGGTGGCGACCGCGAACTGCGCAGCCGGAAGCCCGTCGCCAGGTTCGCCGAGCTTGTCGAACGCCTCGGTGATGAGCGCGCCGAGCTCCACCGCGACCTCGGGCTCGGCTTCGAGCCCCTGGAGCCGGGTGCTCGCCGCCTTCAACAAGTCGACGGCCGTCACCACTCCACCTGCGCCCGTGCGCGGCGCCGCATCGTCGAAGATGGACGCGATGAACGCCTTGACGCGTGTCGCGCGCTCCGCCTCTCGGTTGGCGAGCCGAGCCTGGTGCGCGGAGATCACGGCTGCACCCAAGATGGTCGACGCCACCAGGCCAGCGGCGGTCGCGACGATTCGGTGACGGGCCAGGAACTTCTTGAAGAAGTAGAGCTGGCCTCCTGCCCTCGCGACGACGGGCAGGCCCGTGCGATAGCGCTCGAGATCGGCGAGGAGTGCGTCGACGGTGGGGTACCGCTCGGAGGGCTCCGCAGCGATCGCCTCGAGCGCGATGGCGTCGAGATCTCCGCGCACGCTCACTGGCGCTCCCACCGCGCTCGGCGGAAGAGGTCGCGCCTCTCGGAGCGCCCTGGCCAACGCCGGCCCACTCGATGAGCCCTCGGCAAACGGTCGCCGACCGGCGAGCAGCTCGTAGAAGATGACGCCCAGTGAAAAGACGTCGGTCGCGACGTTCACCCGCTCGCCATCGAGCTGCTCCGGTGAGGCGTAGTCGGGCGTGAAGGCGCGCCCCAGCGCGGTGGTGTGGCCGTCGGAGCGATCGAGGAGCTTCGCGATCCCGAAGTCGAGCAGCCGCACCTTCCCGTCACGCCCCACCATCACGTTCCTCGGCTTCAAATCGCGGTGCACCACGAGCCGCGCGTGAGCGAACGCGACCGCCCGCGCGATCTGGAGGAAGAGGTCGATGGCCTTCGACACGTCAGGGCGACGGCGGATCACCTGGTCGAGGGTCTCGCCGTCGACGTACTCGAGCGCGAGCCACGGACGGCCGTCGTTCGTCACCCCGGCGTCGTAGAGGCGCGCGATGTTGGGGTGCTCGAGCGAAGCGAGGATCGCCCCTTCGCGCTCGAGGTGCTCGGCCATCGAGGTCGACCACTGGCGAGGCAGCTTCAGCGCCACCCGGCGCTCGAGCCCATCGGTGCGCTCGGCGACCCAGACGCTCCCCATGCCCCCCTTCCCGAGGAGCTCGAGCAAGCGGTACGGCCCGATCTTCGCGCCAGGCGCCTCGACCGGCGCGGCGACCACTGGGTCCTCGTCCGAGAGGGTCGATCCACCCCCAGTCGCGCGGAGCTGCGCTTCGAGCGCGTCGGTGTTCGAGGGGCGCTCCTTCGCCGACTCGATCAGCGACCGATCGAGGGCCTGGAAGAACGCCTCGCGCTCGGCGGGTGACAGTCGGGCGACCTCGGCGGCGAGACGCGCGGTCCCTCTGGGGTCGATGCTCACGGAATCTCCTCGGGTGCGGGGCAGTGAAGGGCGCTCGCGCCTTCCATTCATTTCGCAGTCTGATCGAGCTGCGCATCGAGGTCAGCCAAAGACGACCAGGCCTCGTCGAGCGCTCCAGGCGTCGACGCCCCGGCGACCTGGCTCCTCGCTTCCTCGAACAAGCGGCGGAGCACGCGATCTTCACCCTCTTGCGCCTCGTGCCGATCGAGCTTCACGCGAAGCTGCTCGAGCCGCTGCTGGAGCTTGGCGGCGGTGAGCGCGGGTGCCACGACCTCGGCGGTGCGCGGCTCGGGTCGCGCTCGCTCTCGCTGGGCTCGCGCTCCAATCGGCTTCTCCTGTCTCGGAGGCGACTCGGTCTTCACTCCACTCGTGCCCTGGGGAGTGGGCTCGAGGCGTGGGTGGGCTTCGACGACGGGCGGGCGCTCCGCGCGTTGCTCGGCTCCCGCAGGCGGAGGAGGAACCTTCGGAAGCTCGACCGGGGTGCGTGGTTCGAGGCGCGGAGACGGAGGCTGCAGCGGGAGGGGAACGGTCGTCACGACGCTGTCATCGGGCTCGCCAGCGACGAGCACGAGCGCCCCTGCCCCACCGAGGGCCAGCAGCAGGAGGACGAGCAGGACCACGGCGACGCTGCGACGAGACCGCTTCGCCACGTGCCTTGCTGGCGCAGGCACCGCCGAGGTGACGGCCACCTCCTCGTGACGATCGACCCGACTCGGCGTGGCGGCTCGCCGGTCGGTCGCGTTCACCCGTGGCCCTCTCGTCGCGCGAGTCGGTGGAGGTTCCCGGTCGTCGTCGAGCGGCAGCAGCACCGACGCCTGAGCCGCGCGGGTGAGGAGCGACGACGGCGGAGCCAGCGGGACGCCCGGCTCGAGCTGGGAACGCACTCGCTCACACCACGCTCTGGTCTGACTCGCCGAGGCGGGCCGACGCGCGGGGTCCTTCTCGAGCAAGGCCAGCACCAAGTCGTCGAGCTCTGCCGGCAACGAGGGATCGAGCTCCGAGGGTCGCGGGGGCACGGCGTCGACGTGCTTGAACATCAGCTCCATCGGGTTCGAGGCGTCGAAGGGGCGGCTCCCAGTGACCAGCTCGTGGAGAACGCACCCAAGCGCGTAGAGGTCGGCGGCCGGCGTCACCACCTTTCCCGTCACCTGCTCGGGCGCCATGTAGCTCGGCGTCCCGATGATCATCGAGGCCTGCGTCTGGGGCGTCTTGTTCCCCGCCATCGGACCAAGCTTGGCGATGCCGAAGTCGAGCAGCTTGATCCACGCGGCGCCGCGCGACTCGACGAGGAAGAGGTTCGAGGGCTTGAGATCGCGGTGCACCACCCCCACCTGGTGGGCGGCCTCGAGCGCGTCGAGCACCTCCTCGAGCCACCCGAGCGCCGTCGCGACGGGCACCCGCCGGTTCTGGCGCAGCACGGCGTCGAGGTCGCGCCCCTCGAGCAACTCCATGACGAAGTAGTGGCACCCGTTCTCCAGCTGGCCGAACGAGAAGATGTCGATGATGCCGCGATGCCCGATCGCGTTGACCGCCCGCGCCTCGGCGACGAAGCGCGCGACCAGATCGGCGTCCTTCGAGAGCGTGGGGAGCAGCACCTTGATCGCGACGCGCTTTCCGATCACCGGCTGGCGCCCTTCGTAGACGACGCCCATGCCTCCGACCCCGAGCGTGCGGAGCACCACGTACTCGCCGGCCATCGTCCCAGTGAGATCGAGAGGCACTTCGGCCTTCTGGGTCACGGGCCACCTCTCCAGGTGTCGAGCGTCCACAAGAACGAGAAGGCCAACGCGTGTCGGTGGGCGGCGAGCCAGTCGACCGGGTTCGAGCCGTCGGCGTCGGCCTCGGGGAGCCACCACTCGACGCTCTCGGGCTCGCGGATCTGCCAGGCGCGATGAAAGTCGCCAATCAAGCGGGCGCCCTCTTCGAGGCCTGCTCGCGGCCTCGACACCTCGGCCAAGCCAACGAGGAGATCGGCGTGCCTCGCGACGGCGGCGGGCTCGGCGTTCGGCGGGAGCGTCGCGAGATCCTGCACCGCGACGTACTCGCGGGTGCTGATGGTGCGCCCGAGGGTCGCTTCCACGAGGCGCGCCAGGGCCTCTCCACGGGTCGAGTCGAGGTGCGGCACCAACGCGGCGGCGATTCGAGCGAGGAGCCGGCGCCCGACGATCGGCTGCGACGCGGCGCCGAGGCTGCCGGTGCGTTCGGCGAGGATCTCGCGCGCGAGGGTCTGGGCCGCGAGAGTGCCGACGATGAGCTGCACCACCTGTTCGACGGCGGTGATTCGTGGCTCGGTCTCCTGCGAGGCCACCCACTCCCGCACGATCGACGACTCGAGCGTGAGGACGGCTGCTGCCGCGTGTTCCTGCCGACGCCTCGTCACCGCCATCAGGCGAACGACGTCGCGCTCGGCGACGGCTCGGCGCGCCTCGTCGAGATCCGCCGACAGCCCGACGAGGCTTCGGACCAGCTCCTTTGGTGTGCTCGCGGTGGTCGACGGCATGGCGAGGTGACCGAGCAATCGATGTGCCCACCGCTCTGCTCGCGAGTGCGCGCAAACGACACGGAGACGTCAGCTGACGTCGGGCAACGTCGCGAGACATGCCTCGCCAGCCTGCGCCGGCCGCCCCGAGGCTGGGAGGGCCTGCGAGTTGCTTCTGGGCCTCGCATGCGAACCTTCTCGTTCTTGGCGGTGCTGCTCGTCGTCCTCGGCTGCGAACCTCCCCCGACCCGCCCCGATGGCGGACCAGTCGATGCGGGCGACTCCTCGCGCGCCGGGGGTGCAGCTGGGGGCACGAGTGCAGGTGGGACGAGCGGAGGTGGGACGAGCGGAGGTGGCTCGAGCGGAGGTGGCTCGAGCGGAGGTGGGGCGAGCGGAGGTGGCGCGAGCGGAGGTGGCTCGAGCGGAGGCAGCGTCGGAGGTGGCAGCGTCGGAGGTGGCAGCGGCGGAGGCGCAGCGAGCGGTGGGGGCCAGGCCATGGGCGAGCCGCTCGTCTCCCTCTCCGCAGGAGCCGCGTCGACTTGCGGCGTGACGACCGCCGGCGCCGTGAAGTGCTGGGGGCGCAATCACCGCGGGCAGCTTGGCAACGGGAGCGTCACCGCCAGCACCCTTCCGGTGTTGGTTCAGGGCATCACGACGGCCGTCCAGGTCTCGGTGGGCTTCGAACATGCGTGCGCGCTCCTGGCCAACGCGAGCGTGCGCTGCTGGGGGCGCAACGCCCACGGCCAGCTCGGCAACGACTCGACGATCGACAGCTCGACGCCAGTGCAGGTGACGGGGCTCACCGGCGTCTCGTCGATTCACGCCGGGGTGTTCAGCACCTGTGCGCTCGCGACGAACGGCGGCGTCGCGTGCTGGGGGCGAGGCGGCGATCTCGGCGACGGGAGCCTCACGCCGTCGCGGCTGCCGCGAGTCGTGCCCAACCTGGCGAACGTGCGCCAGCTGTCCGTCAGCACCGCCTATCTCTCGGCAAACCCGATTCACGTGTGCGGGGTTCGGGCCGACGGCACCGCCTTCTGTTGGGGAGACAACTCGGATGGCCAGCTGGGCACCGGCACGCAGCTGGACAGCTCGATCCCCGTCACCGTGCCGGGCATCAGCGACGCGCTCGAGATCGGCGCTGGCCCGGTTCACACCTGCGTTCGCCGAACGAGCGGGGTGTCGTGCTGGGGAGCCGGACAACAAGTCGGCGACGGCGCCAACACGCGGCGCCTCAGCCCCGTCTCGGTCGCGCTCCCGCACCCGGCTGCCGCGCTGGTGGTGGGAGAGGATCACACGCTGCTCGCCACGACGATGAGCGGCCTCTCCTGCTGGGGTCGCGGAAACTCGGGCCAATGCGGAACCGCGGCGGCCTTCACGCCTGGCGGGCCCATTCACCTCACCCCGGTGACGAGCGTGGTGATGAACGCGACGCTCATCGCGGCCGGCGGCGGTCACTCGTGCGCGTTCGTCTCCGCGACTCGACTCACCTGGTGCTGGGGCTCGAACGAGTGGGGCGAGCTCGGCTACGAGACGGTCGATCTTCGCACCTCGACGCCCGCGCTCGTGCGGTGGTGAGCGCACAGGCACGCGGGTTGCTCGACCTCGAGCATGCTCCTCCTCGCTCACCTCCTCAGTCTCTCGCTCTCCAGCACTCCGCCCGAGGTGTCGCTTCAGCTCGTCGCGATCAGGCCTGGAGTTCAGCCCGAGCATGCCTCTCGCGCGCTCCTCGACGTTCAGGCGCGCCTCGCCCGCGCCGGGCTCGCGCCCCGCGTCGCACCTCCGTGCGGGAGCCGCTCGCGACAGTGCCTGACGAGCTCGGCCGTCGGAAAAGCGGCCGCGATCGGCGTCGACGTGGGTCAGCTCAAACAGCAACTCGTGATTCGCGTCGAGGCGCTCGACGAGCGAGGCGCTGACGTCGTCGAAGCGTTCGAGGTCACCACCCTCGCCGCCGAGCTGAACGCCGCGCTCGATGGTCTCGACCCGATGATGCGGCAGCTCGGGGCGCGGTTCGTGCGGCTCGACGCTCCTCTCACGACGGACGCGGTCACCGTGCTCGAGGTTCCACCGCCCTCACCGGCTCGCTCGCGAACGCCCGCGTGGCTCTCGCTCGGCGGCGCTGCGGCCACGGCCGGCGGCTCGATCGTCTGCCTCGCATTCTCCCTCGCCGCGAACGGAGTCATTGGTCGCTCGCTCTTCACCGACGCCGAGGGGTTGCGCCACTCGAGCCTGGCGCAGAGTGAGCTGAGCCGGCTCCGCACCGAGTCCACTGCCTTCGCGATCGGTGCGATCGGCCTGGGCGTCGTCTCGATCGCGCTCGGCGCGCTGTCGGGCTGGCTCTTCCTGGCCGATTGACCGCGCGAGGTCAGCCGACGTCGCGCGAACGGCGAGGCGGCGAGCGACCCGCTTCCCAAGACGGAGCGCTGGGAACGTGCCGTGCAATCGCTCCTCCCCACCGCCTCAGCGGTGCTTCCTTTCACTGGAGAAAGACATGTCGGTTCGATGGTTCGTCGGAGTGGTGATCGTCACCTCGCTCGGTTGCGACTTGCTCGGGGGCGGTGGGGCAGACGGTGGTTCGGGAGGAACCGGTGGCAGCGGCGGTTCCGCGGGAACGGCAGGTGGCTCGAGTGGCGGCGCGCCGGGCGTCGGGTGGCGAGCGATCGCGCTCCCGTCGTCCGAAGGCGAAGCGCGCGTCACTGGCATTCACTGCACCGCGCGCGCCGCCTGCGTCATCGCCACCGAGTCCTTCAGCCACCCTGGCAAGATCCTCGCTGCGTCCGACTCGACGGTGGGCGCCGAGTTGGTGAACGGCATGACGGTCACTCCGCTCGCGCACGTCAGTGCCGATCCGGGGTTCATCGGCTTCGAGCGCACCCGCGAGGGGCTCACCGCGCGCCTGACGGTCTCGGGGGCCTGGGTCAGCGGAACGGGTGACCTCACCAAGGCGTCGTCCTGGCGCGCGGTCGATCTCGGCCGTGTCGACGGCTCTCCACTCCCGCTCAACCCTCAGGAGGCGCTGCAAGTGGCGGAGGATGGCACCTGGAGAATGATCAATCGGCGCGGCTACCTCTACGGCGCGTCGAGTGCGCCTTCCGCGACGACGACCTGGACCCGCCTGTGGTCGCCGACCGCGAGCCCGCCGGTGCCAGCCGACTTCGCGACCCGGAAGATGGCGGACCCGACGCTCTGCCACTCGGACGTGTCGACGGGGACGTCTCCCGTCCAGACCCAGAACGTGTGGATGAGCCAGGACCTCGCCCTCATCGTCCATGCGTCGGGCGGCATCGGGCAGAGCGGGAGCGCCGCACCGGGCGTCTGCATCTCGACGGATCGAGGCGCGTCCTTCCACGTCGCGCCCTTCCCCGATGCCCCCACCACCGTCACCTCGCCCGGTCCCACCGCGGTGACGTGCCTCGACACCAACCGCTGCTTCGCCCTGGGCGGGCTCCCATTTCAGGCCGGGTCGGTCTTCATCTACCGCACCGAGAACGCGTCGATGGGCTCGAGCTCGACGTGGACACGCGCCACCCTTCCTCAGGAGGTCGCGTCGTCGAGCGAGGTGATCCTCAACGCCATCTTCTTCGCCCCCGACGGCGTGCACGGTTGGGCGGTGGGCACCAGGGCGAGCAAGGGCCTCCTGCTCCGCACCAAGGACAGTGGTCGCACGTGGAGCGACGCCTCGGGCGGTCCCTCGTCGATCACCACCCAGCGGCTCCACAGCGGCTTCGCGCTCGACAAGGACGTCGTTTGGGTTGGAGGAGAGAAGGGCACCCTGCTCTTCACCTCGAAGGCTTCCGAGTAGGCAGCGGCTGGTCTGTCCCACCAGTGGGATGGGTGGTGGGACCGACCAAGACCTCGATCAGCGTGCAGCGGGGGTCTAGGCTCCCGCGCGCGCATGCCTCCGAAGGTGATCGGCCCCTACCGTGTGCTCGAGACGCTGGGGAGCGGAGGTGCAGGGACCGTCTACCGTGCCGTCGATCGGCGCACTGGTGAAGACGCCGCGCTCAAGCTGCTCTCCACCGGGCCCGCGCTCGATCCGAAGGCCGCCCGACGGCTCGCGCGGGAGTTCGAGACGCTGCAGAACCTCTCGCACCCGAACATCGTGCGCGTCTACGACACCGGCGTGTACCAGGGGTACCCGTACCTCGCGATGGAGCTCGTCGAAGGGTTGACGTTGCGCCACTACCTCACGCTGAGCGACGAAGATCTCGCGAGCGATCAGGGCCTGATTCGCGCCATCTCGCTCCACCGACGAGCGATGAACGAACACGACGACGAGCGCTCGGGCTCGGACGAAGCGGACGAGGTCGACGAAGATCCCTCCGGGGTCTTCTCGCTCGCGTCGTTCGGGGAAGAGGCGCTCAGCGACGAGTGGTCGGGGTCTGCGAGCGACGACGAAGACGCGTACGAGACGGGCCCGGAGTCGGTGCGGCGCCTGGCCGATCTCGCCGACGAGCCAGACACCAACATTCCGCTGAGCGGAGAGAACGCCTTGCCCTTCGACGTGCCGACCGCGGCCGAGCAACGGCCCATCGGCGTCAAGCCGAGCGAGATCGAGCTCGCCGCCCTCAACCGGCAGGAACGCATCGGCCGGCTGAAGGACGCGATGCTGCAGCTCACCGAGGCGCTCGCCTACATTCACGGCCACGGGCTCATTCACCGCGACCTCAAGCCCACGAACGTGATGGTGGACGAAGATCGCACCGTGCGGCTGATGGACTTCGGGCTCGCCAAGTACCTCGCCGACGACAGCGCAGTGACCGCCGACGGCCGGCTGGTCGGCACCTTTCGCTACATGGCGCCCGAGCAGGTGCTGGGTGAGCAGCTCGACGCGCGCACCGATCTCTACGGGTTGGGCGTGCTCCTCTATGAGCTCCTCTCCGGCCGGCCGCCCTTCGAGGCCAAGACGCCGTACGAGCTGTGGCAGAAGGTGCTGGAGACCGAGCCCCTCGCGCTCGCAAGCCTGAACCCGCGCGTCGATCGAACGATGGCGAAGGTGGCGATGCGCCTCATCCGCAAGGAGCCCGACGATCGTTTCCAGACGGCGGAAGAGGTCTACGAGGCGCTGCTGAACGCGTGAGTGGGAAGACTCGTCACGAGCTGATCGTCTCCGAGCCTGCGCAGGGCCAGCGCGTCGATCTCTTCGTCGGGGAGAAGCTGTCGCTCTCTCGGAACCGGCTGAAGGCGCTCTTCGAGGCCGACGCCGTTCGAGTCGATGGGAAGAAGGTGAAGAAGGGCGTCACCGTCTCCACTGGACAGAAGGTGACGGTCGAGCTCGAGGAGGCGCCGGCGGGCGCGGTCGCCGATGGCTCGATCGCCCTCTCGGTGCTCTTCGAAGACGAGGCGCTGATCGCGATCGACAAGCCCGCGGGCGTTCCGACGCAGCCGATCGCGCCAGGAGAGACCGGAACGATCGCGAACGCCCTGGTGGCTCGCTGGCCCGAGCTCGCGTCCGTGGGCGACGATCCCCGAGAGGCTGGGTTGTGCCATCGGCTCGACGTGGAGACCTCTGGCGCGCTCCTCGCGGCGAAGACGAAGGCGGCCTGGAGCGCGATGCGAGCGGCGTTCAGCGAAGCGGGGGCCGTCGACAAGCGCTACCTGGCCTTGGTGCGAGGGCCGATCGCCGACGAAGGGGAGATCGAGCTGCCGCTGGTGCACGCGGGTGATCACGTTCGGCCAGCGGTCGAAGGTGAAGAGGCCCGGGCGGCGAAGTCGGCGTTCAGGGTGCTCCAGCGGCGCGGCACGTTCTCGATGGTGGAGGTCCGGCTCTTCACTGGCGTGCTCCATCAGGTGCGAGCCCACCTCTCGGCGATCGGCGCGCCGATCATCGGTGACGAGCGCTACGGCGGGCGGGCGCACCCGGGGCTCTCGCGCTTCTTTCTCCACGCCGCCTCGCTGACGTTCACCCACCCCGTCAGTGGAGTGATCGTGCGCGTCGAGAGCCCGCTGCCCGCAGAACTCGAGCGGGTGCGCAGCGAGCTCGTCGGCTGATCAGCTCCCTGACGCGAGGCGCTCGGCCCCTTCGCGCATCAACGACTCCGCGAGCCGACGAAGCGCGGCGCCACGGTTCGTCTCCGAGGAGAGCACGTCAGCCCCGGCCGGGTACTCCTCGGCGCCGCTCACCTGGACGCTCTGAATGACCGCGCCGTCCTTCACGAGGTTCAACCTGACGGTCGCCTGAAGCCGATAGTTCGGGAGTCGACCTGGGCTCGCGACGAGGGGCGACGACGCGACGCCGAGCAAGGTTCCATCGATGCGCCCCGGAGCCTCGGCGCCCCCCAATCGCCCAGCGCGCAGGAAGCTCTCCCGCAGCGCCTGGGTGAAGAACGCCTCCGCGCCAGGCTCGGAGGTCGCGTTCGCGAACACCGGCACCTCGACGCTCGAGAGCCCACGAGGCAGCTCGGACACTGGCGCGATCACGCGGTAGCCGCAGGCCGACACCAGCACCACGAGCCACGCGAGCCCCAAGCTCAGCTGCATCGAGCGTGGCCTCGAGAGCGGGTTCCGCCGCAGCCTCGGTCCAGTCCTCCATCGCCAGTGAGCGAGGCGCACGCTCGAATCGACTGAGCGATGGAGTGGTCGCATCAGCCCACCACGAAGTTGACCAAGCGCTTGGGCACGAAGACGAACTTCTTCACCGTCTTCCCCTCGAGCCAGGGCTTCATCTTCGGCTCCGCCTCGGCGAGCGCGCGCACCTCGGCTTCGGTCGCGGTGATCGGCGCCTGGATCTCGGCGCGCAGCTTGCCCAGCACCTGCACCGCGTAGGTGACGGTGTTCTCGACGACGAGCGACGGGTCGAACTTCGGCCACGCCGCGATGGAGACGAGGCCTTCACCGCTCAGGCGATTCCAGAGCTCTTCGGCGAGGTGCGGTGCATACGGAGCGAGCACGCTCATGAACGTCCGCGCGATCGCCTTGGGCAGCGTCTTCGCCGAGGTCGCCTCGTTCGCGAACGTCATCATGTGGCTGATGGCGGTGTTGAAGCGGAGCGCCAGGGTGTCGCGCTCGACCGCCTGGATGCACTTGTGGAGCGCCTTGTTGAGCTCGGGCTCGGACTCCGGCCCCGCGTCGGACAGCTTCGCCGCGAGCGCCCCGCTCTCTTCGTTCACCACGAGCCGCCAGACTCGATCGAGGAAGCGCGCGACGCCCGCGACACCCGACATCTGCCACGGCTTCACCTGCTCGAGAGGGCCCATGAAGAGCTCGTAGAGCCGCATCGCATCGGCGCCGTGCTCTTCGATCACCTCGTCGGGCGAGACGACGTTCGACTTCGACTTCGACATCTTCTCGACCTGCTTGTGCAGCTTCTCGCCGGTCCCCTTCACCACGGCGCCGTCGTCGCGATCGTCGACGTCCTTCGGGTGGTAGTACTTCCCGGCGTCGCTCCGGTACGAGTACGCGAGGATCATTCCTTGGTTGAAGAGCTTCTGGAACGGCTCCTTCGTCGAGACGAGCCCGCAGTCGAAGAGCACCTTGTGCCAGAAGCGCGCGTACAAGAGATGGAGCACGGCGTGCTCGACCCCGCCGACGTAGAGGTCGACCGGCATCCAGTACTTCTCGATTTCGGGATCCCACGCCTGCTTCGCGTTCTTCGCGTCGAGGTAGCGCAGGTAGTACCAGCAGGAGCCGGCCCACTGCGGCATCGTGTTCACCTCACGCACGCCCTTCTTCCCGTTGGGGAGCGTGACGCCGAGCCAGACGTCTCCAGCGCGCGCGAGCGGCGGGCGGCCATCGGCGGTCGGCTTGTACTCGTCGACGTGCGGCAGCTCGACCGGCAGCTGTGACTCGGGAATCGTCGCGATCGAACCGTCTTCGAGGTGCACGATCGGGAACGGCTCGCCCCAGTAGCGTTGGCGAGAGAAGAGCCAGTCGCGGAGTTGGTACTGCACCCGCTTCTTCCCGAGGTTCTTCGACTCGAGCCACTCGGTCATCTTCTTCTTCGCGCCGGCGGTCTCGAGGCCGTCGAGCAGGCCGGAGTTCACCGCCACGCCCTCTTCGACGAACGCCTCCTCGTCGACCGACTTGTGCTTCACGCTCTCGAGGCCGGCGTTCGTCGACTCGAGGCGAGCTTTCACGACGGCAGCGTTCTGCGTCGCCTCTGCGCGGGCGATTGGCTTCACCACCTCGACGATCGGCAGCCCGAACGTCTTCGCGAACTCGTGATCGCGGACGTCATGCGCGGGCACCGCCATGATCGCGCCGGTGCCATAGCCAGCGAGCACGTAGTCCGCGATCCAGATGGGGATCGGCTTGCCCGTCGCCGGATTGATCGCGTGCGCTCCGGTGAAGACGCCGGTCTTCGTCTTGGCGTCCTCTTTCCTGGCGAGCTCCGACTTGTTCTTCGCCTCGGTGACGTACGCCTCGACCTTCGCCTTCTGCTCGGCGGTCGTGATCTTCGCGACCAGCGCGTGCTCCGGCGCGAGCGTGCAGTAGGTCGCTCCGAAGAGCGTGTCGGGCCGAGTGGTGAAGACGACGAAGGACTCCGAGCCGCCCTGCACCTGGAACGTCACCTCGGCGCCCTCGGACTTGCCGATCCAGTTGCGCTGCATCTCCTTGATGCCGTCCGGCCAGTCGAGCCCTTCGAGGTCCTCGAGCAGGCGATCGCCATACGCGGTGATCTTGAGCATCCACTGCTTCATCAACCGGCGCTCGACCGGATCACCCGTCTCGACGTACTTGCCGTCCTTCACCTCTTCATTGGCGAGCACCGTGCCGAGCGCTGGGCACCAGTTCACCGGCACCTCGGCCATGTACGCGAGGCCCTTCTCGTACAGCTTCAGGAAGATCCACTGCGTCCAGCGGTAGTAGTCGGCCGAGCTGGTGTCGACCTCCCGATCCCAGTCGTACGAGAAGCCGAGCCGTTTGATCTGCCGCCGGAAGTTGTCGACGTTTCGCTTGGTGATGATCGCCGGGTGAATGCCCTCGCGCATCGCCGCCCGCTCCGCCGGGAGCCCGAACGCGTCCCAGCCCATGGGGTGCAGCACGTTGAAGCCCTGCATGCGCTTGAGCCGGGCGACGACGTCGGTGGCGGTGTAGCCCTCGGGGTGGCCGACGTGGAGGCCCGCTCCAGACGGATACGGGAACATGTCGAGCACGTAGTACTTGGGCTTCTTCTTCAGCTCGGCGAGGTCGGTGGGCGTCTTGAAGGGCTTCTTCGTTTCCCACTCGGCTTGCCACTTCGGCTCGATGACGGACGGTTCGTAGCGAGACATTGCGCCGCGGCTTGTAGGGGACACCTGCCATCGACGCAACGAGTCGTGAGGCGCTGACGAGGCGAGTGGTGCCGATCAGCGGCGAAAGGCGACGTCTTGCGCGATGAACCAGTCGCGCGTGAGCGTGGGGAGGAAGAGGTCCTGCGCTGGGTAGAAGAGGAGTCGCGGCGTTCCAGTGAACTCGGGCACCAAGATCCCCCCTGAGGTGACGAGCGCAGTCCCCGCGCCCTCGACGCCCGTCATGGGCTTGAGCCACGGAAACACCCGGCCGAGCGGAAACTCGATGGAGGCTCGCGGCGCGCCCGGCCCGTCGAGGAGCACGAAACGATCGAGGGTCCTCGGGATCGCGACGATGCCGTCAGCGCGAAGCTCGGTCAGGAGTGCGTTCCCCGCGGTGCACCCGCCGTCGAGCTCGCAGAGCCGCCCGCCCGCGAAGCCCGCCGAGAGATCATTGGGGTTCTCGAGCACGCCCTGTCGGTATCGAACCCAGCGCCCATTCACCCTCGCGAGCGGATCCTGTGCGCTCGGGTCAACGATGATCGGCATGGCCTGGTAGCCACCGTCAGCGAAGCTGATCTCCAGCGCCCCGCCGGGCCGCACCGCGACGATCGTCGACTCGGTCGCCGCGCTCACCGACCAGGTGCCATCGAGCTGAAAGACCCCACGGCTCGAGATCCCTCCGTCGCTCACCACCCATGACTCGAGCTGATCGCCATGCGACCAGACGATCGATCCAACGGAGAAGGCGCGAGGAGGAACCTGCCCGAGCATCTCGGCGCCCGATCGCACCGTCGCCCCTTCGGTGACGAAGACCGCCGACGGGTCTGCGACGAGCCTGTGGCGCTCCTCGACCGCGTACCAGCGCGCCTGAACGACCGCCTCTCCGAAGTCGACCTTCACGTCGAGCGGTCCAGGCACCGACGTCTCGAACTCGATCGACGCGGCAACCACCGCTCCGTCTTCAGCAGTGCCGAGGGAGACGATTCGGCCGGTTCCCCCACCGCTGATCTCGAGCCGCGCGTTCGAGGGGTCGCTACAGGGCACCACTTGGGCCGAGAGACTTCTCACCACCGTCTTCCCGAGAGGAACGAACACCCGCCCATCGTCCAGCACGCCTGCGGTGGGGAATTGGGAGAACACCGGCCACCGCGCACACTCTCCATCGCGCCGGAGCGGATCTCCACCGTCCGCGAGCCCTTCACCATGGCACCCGCAGAAGACGACGAGCAGGACGATCCAACGCATGCGGCGCCGCGTTGCAGCCAACGTGCCTTCGCCCAGCGCCACCTTTCGCGAGGATGAAGCGCTCGGGGCCACGTCGACCGGCGACGAGTGACCGCGCTGTCAGAGCGACTCGGGCTCAGTACCCCGCGCGCTTGATGCCATGGTACGAGGAGCCCACCGTGCGCAGGTTGTGAACGATGCCGTACGAGCAGCCGCGCGCCTCGTAGGTCCACGAAGAGCCCCAGCCATCGCCCGACTCCCAGAGCATGATGTGGCCGGCACCGTTGGTGTTGTAGACGAGCGCGTCACCCTTCTTGAGCGACGAGCGCGAGACGGTCGACCAGAGGCTCGAGTCGCGGTTGAAGTTGATGGTGCTGTAGGGGTGCGAGTTCACCGTCATGTCGTTGTTCGATGACGGCACCGTCCAGATCTTGGCGACGTAGCCCGAGCAGTCGGCGCCGTAGGAGCCGCGGTGGGTACAGTTGGGGCAGCTCCCCGTGCAGACGCCCTTGTTCGAGGAGGTGGCGCCGAATGGGATCCAGCGACCGGCCCCCCAGTAGTAGCTGAAGCCGACGCCACCCTTCGCGCGGCTCACCGCCTGGTCGCGCGAGGTGTTGCTGACCGGAGGCGCGCTCACCAGGGCGAGGTAGCCGCCGTGCGCCCAGCCGTCGACGCCGTTGTAGCGCACGTTGTACCAGCTGCCGCTCGGCGAGGCCTTGAGGTTGGTGACGTGCCCGCCCTGGGGGATGACGAGCCGCACCCGGTAGTCGGTGCTCGGGCCGGTGCGCAGGTTGAGCGCCGCCGTCGTCTTGAGGGTCGCGCCGACGGTGACGCCTCCCGAAAGCTCGGAGCTGACGGTCGCGGTCTCTTCACTCGCCCCGAGCAGCACCTCGCTGTCCGTCGCGGTCTCGGTCGCTGCACCAGCGCAGCCCAGCAGCGTGCAGGCGGCGAGGACGGCGGTGCTTCGAATCAGGCTGACCATCGGTTGCTCCCCTTGTGAACGGTGTCACGTCGCGGTGACACGCCATGGAGGACGAGAAGAGCGATTTTCGTACCAGCGCAGCGTTGCTCCACCCGATCTCGCCAACCGGTTGATCGACCGAATCGAGTGCGAGCCTCCGTTACACCTGTCGCGCGCGGGTGCCGGTCGATCGCCTGTTGCTCCCTCAGACAGCGACGCTGGGCCTCGACTCCGCTTTGGACAGAGTCACCGGAGCGCGACAGTAGGCGGCGCCTGCGAGATGTGGTTTTGAAGCGCGCCATGAAACGCGGCCGATGGCTGGTGTTTGGGCTCGTGCCTCTCCTCGTCGCGGTGGCCTGGCTCGTCTTGCGAGAGGGCGACGGGCCAGCCACCCCCGTCGGAGCGCCTGCTGGAACGCCAGACGCGGCGACCGGAACGAGCTCGAGTGGGAGTGGGGGCGGCTCACGGTCGGCTTCACCGACGGCTGCGGGAGCGCCCGACGCAGGGCCCTCGATGGTGACGCCGCCCAACGCGCAGGTGGTGGCCCGCTTCGGCTGGGGCAGCGGAGCCGATCAGCTCGGCCGCGAGCGCCAACAAGAAGGCAACCCCGAGGGGCCGATGAGCTTCACCGTGGCCCCCGACGGGACGATCGTCATGCTCGATCAGGTGAACCAGCGGCTGGTGAAGCTCGACGCGAAGGGCAACCGGCTCGGCACCACCCCGCTCCCGCTCCAGGCCGCACAAGACGTCGTCGTCACGAAGGACGGCACCTCGCTGGTGATCGATCGGCTGGTGGACAAGGCGGTCGCCGTCATCGGCCCCGACGGCAAGCAGCGCGGCGAGCTGAAGATCGAAGGCAAAGGGCTCACCGAGGGCGGCGCGTCGACGGGCGTCTTCAACGACGGCGACGACGTGTTGGTCGAGCGCGAGCACGGCGATCTCGTTCGCATCGGCAAGACCTCGGGCCAGGCCGACCCCGAGCGCGGCGAAGTGCCGGGGCGCCCCTCGAAGGACGGCGCGAGCTATCTGACCGCGCTCCTCGCCGACGCCGCGAGCGGCACCATCACCCTCACCGCGATCGCCAAGGCGACCCTCGAGCACCGCTTCACCCGGCAGCTCTCGTTCGGGAAGCCGATCGTCTCCATCGTGATGCTCGACAGCGACCCGAGCGGGATCGCCTACGTGGGCGCGAACGTCGAGAGCGAAGGCTCGACGCCCCAGGAGCCGCGGTTCACCGTCGCGGTCCTCTGCCTCGACGGACGTGATGGAGCCGTGCTCGGGCGAACCGCGTTTCCCGCCAACGTGATGGCCGACGAGACCTTTCGGGAGCTCTCGGTCGCGGGCGACGGAACGGTGCTCTTCCTCCGCCGAACCGAAGAAGGCGCCCAGCTCGAGCGGCACCGCTGTCAGTGAGGCTCGGCGACGGCTTCCGGGTGAAGCGCTTCCTGGAGCGTTCCCTCGATCTTCGTCGGCTGCCGGCCCGCCGCGTCGATCAGCTGCTTGAGCTTGGTTCGATCGGCCGGCTTGAGCGTGTGTGGGGCGTTGGCGCCCAGCGTCACCATCACCGGCACCAGGAAGCGCTGCTCGACCGCCGCGTTGAGGACGAAGCCCTTCGCCTCTCCGACGATGGTGGGCTTGGGAGCGCTCGTCCACCCGACCCGCAGCTCCCGCCGGGAGACGCCGACGATCGCCGCGTGCGCACGCTCCGACCCCGACGCGAAGGCCGAGGCCGAGGTGCTGCGGAGATCGCGCCCGAGCAGGGGATCCGCACGCCACCCAGCGAGGAACCGCCGCGCCTCGGCGATCCCCTTCCCTTCAACCGCGCCCTCCATCGAGGAGAGGGAAGCCAACCCGTCGAGCAAGGGAACGAGGCGTTTGGTCTCGGCGACGATCGGCTCCCCGCTCCGGCGTTGCTCGGCCGACACGCCGCGGAGCCCGGTGAGGTTCTCCTTCGCGAGCGCCGCCGCCAACGCCTCGAGTGACCGCGCCGCGCGCCGAAAGACGAGCGGCACCGGCTCGAGCTCGAGGAAGGGGGGCACGTTCAAGCGGAGCTCCAGCTGGGTGCGCTCGAGCACCTCGTCGTCGGCCTCGAGCCCACCGCGGCTCGCTTCCCGATGAGCGCCTTGGAATGCGGCGAACACGCCACCCAGCCGATCTCTCCAGCCAGAGTCGATCTGCACCGCCTTCGACGAGTCGTGGAGCAGCGCCGCCAACGCCGCATCTCGGGCGACTGGCCAGCTCGAGCCTGAGGGTGAGACGCGCCCGTCGCCAACCGCCGCGCTCAGCTCGTCCAACGCCGCGCCGCGCTCGGCCCCGGTGAGCTCGGAGAGGAACTTGGTGAAGGGCGTCGAGGGCCAGGCCATCAAGGGTGGAGGCGTGCGCTCGCCGAGCGGGAGCGCCTCGATGAACTCGTTGAGCCCCTCGAGCGCCGCGCCTGGATCACCCTTCGCCGCCGCCTTGAACGCGGCGAGCTGCGTCTCGTTCGCGCTGCCCAGGAAGGCGTCTCGCCGCTGGCGGACCCGATCGAAGAGCGCCTGGAGCTTCGGGTCCTTCCCGAGGATCTCGAGGAAGACGAGGACCGCCGCCGTGCCCGCACGGCTCTGCTCGAAGGGGCGCGCCAGGGCGCGTCCACGCTGCCAGGCACACGAGAGCTCGGGGCTCGACGACCAGGGGTTCGGCGCGACCAGCGAATCGGAATCGGAGGTCAGCTTCGCGTACTCGGCGTCGATGGCCGTCTTGAGCTCGGCCTCGGCCTTCACCGCCGGCGGGAGCTTCGTCGCGTCGAGGCAGCTGTTGGCCGCCAAGACCCGCGCCGCCAGGGCGAACGCACCTTCTCGCGCATCGCCCGAGCCCGTCTTCGCCTTCGCGATCGCCTTCTCAGCCACCTTCGTCCACAGCTCGCGGCGCATCCACTCGGTGTCGACCTCCACCGCCGCCAGCGCCGAGTCCTCCACGGTTCGGGCGAGGAGCAACGGCACTTCCACCCCGACGAGCACCTTCGGCGTTCGCGGATCGAGTGGAGCGAGCAGCCGTGCGCCCGGCTTCTTGCCCAGGGGATCGTCGGTCGCGAGCGGCCCATCGGGACTGGTCGCGAACGACACGGCGAGCGGAGCGTTCTCGAGCCCCTGCCCCGAGGTGAGGCTCAACGGCCCGGCGACCGGCACCTTCACCGTCACCTGTCGCGGGAGCTTGGCGAGGAACTGCTTCACTGCCTCTTCACCGTTCGCTTCCTTCGCGTCGGCGAAGCCGCTCGAGGCCTTGAGCGCAGTGAGATCGTAGACGTACTCGATCGAGCCGTCCGCCAGACGCTGCCCCCGAAACGGCCAGACGTCGGCCATGGGCGCGGCACTCAGAGCTGCCACGACGAAGCCGGAGAGGATCATGTCGAAGTTACGGAAGACCGAGGAGGGACTTCACCGTCTCGAGCACCTCGGCTGCCTGAACGGGCTTCACCAGGTAGGCGTTGGCGCCCAGGGCCATCGCGCGCTCCCGATCGGCCTCGGCCGACTCGGTGGTGATCATCACGATCGGCAGCTTCGCCAAGACCGGGTCCTGCCGAACGTGGGCGACCAGCTTGAGCCCATCGAGCACCGGCATGTTGATGTCGGAGAGGATGATGTCGAAGTGGCTCCCGCGCAGCTTCCGCAGGGCCTCGGCGCCGTCGCCTGCTTCCACGCAGAGGAGGTTCGGCACCTTCTGCAGCGCGTACATCACGCTGCGGCGAAGCTGCAGAGAGTCGTCCACCACCAGTGCCCGAATCGTCATCGTCGCGCTCCACCCTACCTCGTGGGTTGAGAACGTCACCTCTCTAGCGCTTGAGCGCGGGGAAGGTGCCCGAGTCCCGTGCGACCGAGATGGCCTGAGCGAGCAGCGGCCCGAGCTGAGGGAGCGGCAACACCCGCGTCACCGGCCCGGCGGCGATCGCAGCCTGCGGCATGCCGTAGACGACCGCCGTCTCTTCCGACTCGACCCAGACTTCGGCGCCCGCACGCAGCAACGCCTTCACGCCTTCGCCGCCGTCGTTCCCCATGCCGGTGAGGACCACTCCACGCGCGTGGCTCTTCACGAAGCGGGCGACCGAGGAGAAGAGCCGATCGACCGACGGCGCGTAGGGATCGTGGGGCCCGGGGCGCGAGACGGAGACCACCCGCTTCCCATCTCGTTCGGCCAGCTCGAGCTGCTCTCCGCCGGGCGCGATGTAGACCCGCCCACCGACGATGGGATCGCCGCTCGCCGCTTCCTTCACTCGAAAAGGCAGCGCGCCATCGAGCCGCTGGGCGAAGGCCTCGGTGAAGCGCGCCGGCATGTGCTGGGCCACCAACACGCAGACCGGCAAGCCCGCGAGCGCCTCGAGCACCTTCTGCACCGCCGGGGGGCCACCCGTCGAAGCGCCGATCGCCACCACCGTGGGCGTGTCGCTCGGCACCGGCGCGGCCTTCTTTCGCTCGTGCTCGAGCGGCACCGCGGTGGGAAAGACGGCGGGCGTCTGGAACGGGCCGACCGGAGGCCGCTCGATGCGCTTGGCGAGGGCCGAGGCGCGCACCTTCTCGACCAGCTCGGCGCGCACCTGCTCGAGCCCCGCCCGATCACCCGTCGCCGGCTTCGCCACGAAGTCGAAGGCGCCGAGCTGGAGCGCCTTGAACACGTCGGAGGGGTGCCCGTACGAGGAGAGGACGATGACCGGCGTCGGCGCGCGGCTGTTGAGCAAGCGCAAGAAGCTGTAGCCGTCGATGCGCGGCATCTCGAGATCGAGCGTGATGCAGTCTGGCCTGAGGGTGATGGCCTTCTTGAGGCCCTCTTCCCCGTCGGCGGCGCGATCGAGCACCTCGACGCCAGGAGCAGCCTCGAGCATCGCGCTGATGGTGCGGCGGTTCGAGGCCGAGTCGTCGATGACCAGCACACGAATGGGTTTCTCCGGCCGCACGGCCCTCCCATGCCCGTGTCGGGGCCCGACCGTCAACCCTCCCCGAGGCGTCCGTCACATGCCCGCGCCGAAGGGCCAGGTGACGACCGTGCCCGAGACCCGGCCGGAGACGACCCCACCGTCGGTCGCCGAGGCCTGAGTGAACTCGATGGTGCCCGGCCCGAGGATGCCGACCGGCCGCACCACGCCACCCGTGAAGCGGAGCACGTACCCGACCCGACCGAACAGATCGAGCGGCTGCGGACCGAGGGTGGCGGGCGGGTAGAGCCGTGGGTCGAAGCGAACGACTGCCGCGGTGAAGCCGCCGTCGGTCCCCGCGCCGACGAGGTTGAGGCCCGGCTTGGGGCCGTCGTTCCCCATGGTGTCGATGCCGGCACCCGAGCCGGTGAACATGAAGTCCTCCACGCCCGCGTCGAACGAGAGCTGGAAGCTGGCGGTGCCGGTGATGAAGGGGTTCTGCGCGCCGAGCGTGCCCCAACGAGTGTCGAAGGTGCTGTCGAAGCGGCCGATCGGGTGCATGCACGGTGGGGCGCGCTGGGTCGTCGGCGGCGCAGGTGGAATCGCCAGGGCGGCGGTGAGCTTGGTGCGGCGCTCGTCGATGAAGGTGCGCACCCCCGCGAGGCCAGTGGTGAGCTGGGCCGTCTGGATCGGGTGGGCGATGGGACGAATGAGGTTCTCCATGCGCGTCACCTCGGAGCGCAGCTCGCTCTCGACGAACACCGAGTCGAGCTGGGTGCGCACCCTCGCGAGGTACCGGGCCCGCAGCTGCGGAAGGGCGTAGAGCCTGCGCGCGAGCTCGCCACGCAGCATCGGCCCGTCAGGCGCGTCGGCCGACTCGGGGTCGGGGCTGAACACCGCGTCGGCGCCCCAGGGAAGGAAGACGAACTTGCCCGTGGTGGGGTCGGCGTAGACGAAGAAGTTGTTGGTGTTGCTGGCGTAGCCGTCCCAGTGGCGCACCAGGGTCTCCATCGCCCAGAAGTCGATGAACTCGTCGGTGTCGACGATCGCACCGAGCCGCGTCATCAGCTCGGCCTCCGGGCCGTTCAACGCCGCGATCACCCGATTCAGATCGGCCTTGTCGGGCGTGCCGCGCTTGAGATCGAAGGTGTTGACGAAGGTGGGGTTGAAGTCGCTGAGCGTGCCCTCGTAGAGGTTGCCGGTGTCGTCGGCGAAGTGCCGTTGGATGAAGTCGTGATCGATCGCCTCCACGTTCGCGTACACGCCCAGATCCATGCCGTTGACCACCACGTGGGCGAAGTTGCAGCGCGGCGCGAGGAGCCCGGCCTTGCGGAAGAGCCCATAGCCGAGGCACTGGCGCACGACGGAGGGGTCTTGCTGGGCGTTGTTGAGGGTCAGCGCGTCGAGCCCCGACACCTTCTGCTTGGGCACGTTCGCGTCGAACTTGAGCTTGAGCGAGGGCCGGTTCGCCGACAGCGAGCCGAGGAAGCCCTTCTTCTTCACCGTGCTCTGCGGCAGCTGAGTGCCGTCGACGGTGACGGTGGCGGGGAAGGTCGTGAACGGCGACGGAAACGGCTGGGCGGTGCAATCACCGGTGAGGAGCGTGAAGAGATCGCGCGTCTGGTTCCGCAGCGTCTCCCAGTCGGCAGGGGCCAGCTCGATGCGCACTTCGACGATGTGGTTGGGCGCGAAGATCGCGACCGTCGGGTCACCGGCGTCGGGTGCTCCCGCGTCGCCTCCTGCGGCCGCGCCACCGGCCGAGGCGCCGCCCGCCATCGCGCTTCCGCCTCCTCCACCAGCGCCGCCGTCGAGCGAGGGAGCCGGGGCTGAACACCCGGCGAGGAGGGCGACGACGAGGAATGAGCGGGCCATGGTCGAGATCAGACACGGACGCGCCCAGAAACGGAAAGCCTCTTCTGCGCACCGAAAACCCCCGTCTCCTTGCGCACTTGCCCGAGCCGCGTTAGCCACCACCTCGCTCCATGGCTCGCGCGGCCCTCCTCGTTCCCCTCGCCCTCGCCCTCGGATGTGCGCCTGCACACCTCATCGGCCAACGGCCTCCGAGAGATCCGATCAGCGCCGGGCCGCCGCGGGTGGTGATCATCGAGCCGCTCTTCGATCGCGCCGAGTGGAAGACCTCGGTGAAGACCGACGTGGTCGCGGCGCCCGGGTCGTTCGCCACGGGGTTCGGCTCGATGGGCACCGGCGACACCGTCACGGTGACGAAGACGATCACCGAGAAGCCGCTCTTCGCGCGGCCCCAGACGCTCGCCGCCATTCACCAGCAGCTCCTGCCGGCGATCGCGATCCTCCGCCCGAACTGGACGGTGATCGCGCCGAGCGCCGCCCCCACCCAGGTGAAACGGGACGCCACGGTGGTGCGCACGGTGATCGACGGCAACGAGGTGACCCAGACCGATCGACCGCTCAAGAACGCCGCCTTCGCCTTCGGCCTCGTCTTGCTGCCGCTGCAGATCCTCGCGGCCTTCCCGGTCGAAGAGACCCAACGCATCTCGGGGCTGCTCGAGCGGATCGAGCTCGATCCCCAGACGCTCCAGGGGCGGCTGGTGAAGTACGCGACCCAACCCGACTTCGCGGTGAACTTCTCGGGCATCGCGCCCAAGCAGCAGAACTTCGCGCTCGACGTCGAGTACGAGGAAGGCCTGTTCGCCGACGAGACGCCGCGGCCCGCGGTGTTGGTCGAGGGCTTCGTCGAGAAGCTGGCCTACGCGATCGTCGCCTTCGTCGAAGAGGAGAAGAGCCCGTGAGCTTCTGGGACACCCTCAAGCCGGCCAAGAAGACCACCCACGCGACCGGCCTCGAGCTGAGCGCCGATCAGAAGCAGCTCACCGTGACCTGGAGCGACGGCGCGGTGCAGCAGGTCGACGCCCGTCGGCTGCGCCAGTACTGCCCCTGCGCTGCGTGCGTCGAAGAGTGGAGCGGCAAGCGCACCTACGACGTCGAGACCATCCCCGCCGACATGAAGGTGGTCGAGGTGGTGCCGGTGGGGAACTACGCAGTGAGCTTCACCTTCGGCGATCTCCACCGCACCGGCATCTACAACTGGGAATACCTGCGCGAGCTCTCCACGCGGGTGTGAGCCGGAGCGAAGTTGGGGCACACTCCGCGGTGCGTGAGCGATCCCCGGCCGAAAGATCCCTTCACCACCGATCCCGAGCTGATGAAGGGGCCGTCGCTCCGCGCCGACGGCACGGTCGAGGGCAAGCCACCACCCGAGCTCTCGAGAGCCCCGGAGCCGCTCCAGCCGGCCAACGAGGAGCCGCTCGAGCTCGCGCGCCGACCGCCGAACCGGGTCTCGAACGCGCCGATGGCCTACCGGCCGAACCTCCACCCTCCTCGCACCTGGGTGGTGGCTGCGCTGCTCGGCGTCGTCCTCGTCGGGCTGGGGATCGGCGGCGCGGCCATGCTGTTCCGGCCCTCCAAGCCGCTCCGTCGGCCGACGGTCGAGGTGCCGGCGCCGCTGCGTGACGCGCTGCCCGAGCTCGCCGGTCCACCGGTGGTGATCGAGAGCGACCCTCCGGGTGCGGTGATACAGAGCGCGGGCGGGACGCTTGGGGTGACGCCCTGGGCTGGGAACAACCCCTTCCTCACCGACACCGAGCTCACCGTGAGCGCGCCGGGCTACCAGCCGAAGAAAGTCACGCTCCCTGGCGCCAAGGAGGCGCACCTCACCGTCGCGTTGAGGCGCGCGAAGCGATGATGACGCCCGCCCCGACCCAGCTCGTGCTCGGCCGCTATGCGCTCCAGGGAAAGCTGGCGGCAGGAGGCATGGCGGAGATCTGGCTCGCCCGCGCGCTCGGCCCCGACGGCTTCTCGAAGCAGGTGGTGGTGAAGCGCATCCTCCCGCAGCTCGGAACCGACCCGACCGTCGAGGCGCTCTTCAAGGCGGAGGCGCGCGTGGCGGCCCGGCTCGATCACCCCAACCTGCTCCACGTCTTCGACTTCGGGCGAGAGAACGACGGAGCGCTGGTGCTGGTGATGGAGCTCGTCGACGGCACCAGCCTGCGGACGATCGCGCGGGCGGTGAAGAGCGGCAAGCGGCTCGACCCGCGCCTCGCGGCGAAGCTCATCGCGCTCGCCTGCGAGGGCCTCCACGCCGCGCACCAGGCGAAGGACGAAGCGGGGCTCTCGCTGGGGCTCATCCACCGTGACATCAGCCCGGAGAACATCCTCCTCTCACGCGCTGGCGCGGTGAAGGTCGCCGACTTCGGCATCGCGAAGGCGAACGACGCGCCCTTGACCGATCCGAACGTGTTCCGCGGAAAGCTCGGCTACGCGGCGCCCGAGCAGATCCAGTCGAACCAGATCGATCAGCGAGCCGATCTCTGGGCGATCGGCTGCACGCTCTTCGAGCTCCTCGTCGGGTCGGGCCCCTTCCTCGCCGACACCCAGGCCGAGCTGGCCGCGGCGACGCTCCACCGCGAGCCTCGGGTCTTGGCGGAGGTCCGTGAGGACTGCCCGCTGGTGTTGAGCAACATCGTCGCCCGCTGTCTCAAGCGCCACCCCAACGAACGCTGGCCGAACGCCGGCGAGCTGAGCGCCGAGCTGGAGCGCTTCATCTCCTGGTCGGGCGACCCGATTCGGAGCGCCGAGCTGGGGGCGATCTTCACCACGTTCCAGATCGCGCCCCACACGGTGACGACGCAAGGCACGCCACAGCCGCAGCCGCTCCCAGCCACCAGCGCGATGCCCAGCTACCAGGCGGTCGAGCCGAGCACCTTCGAGCCGCGCGCCGAGCTCGCCGCCGATGGCGTGCTGCACGAGCTCGCAGCGGAGCCGACCATCCTGAGGGCGCGCAGCCCCACGCCCCCGCCCGACACCGAGGCGCCCTTGGCCCTCGAGCGCACCGTGGTGCCTCGCTCGTCGGCCGGTCAGCCTCAGCTCACGCTCGAGCCGCTCGCAGTCCAGGTCGAACAGCCGGCAGAGACCGAACCCGACGTGCGTCCCCGCGGAAGCGCCTCACCAGTGAAGTGGATCGTCGCGCTCCTCGGCGTGGTGGCGATCGCCGCCCTCGGGTGGAGCCTCACGAAGGGCCCGCTGCACCGAGCTTCTCGGCCAGCGCCTGGCTCGCTCTTCGTCGAGACGGTTCCCTCGGGAGCGCGGGTGACGATGAACGGGCAGCCCGTCGGCGAGACGCCCTGGGCCGGGCAAACGGCGACCGAGACGACCGTGGTGCTCTCTCGCGATGGCTTCGAGTCGAAGACGCTCCACTTCGAGGCGGGCGCCGATTGGTCCGGCACGGTGAAGCTGGTGAAGAAGAAGTAGCGAGCGCAAACGCCGACGAGGGCGCAATCGTTGCGTGGCGACGCGACCTACCCGGGCGAAGTCGTTGGAGGGCGAGGCGGTCCGCAGCTTGCTATTCCTCAACGCATGCTTCAGCACCTGCTCATCGCCGTCGATGGATCGCCTGCGTCGCACCACGCCGCGAACCAGGGCTTCGGGCTCGCGAGGCAGACCCAAGCGAAGGTGACGCTCGCCTTCGTGCTCGAGGCGCCGCCTGTCATTCCGGTCGGGCCGCTGTCGGGGTACGTGGTGACGGCGCCGCCGCGCACTCAGGCCGATCTCGATCGCGCTCGCGAAGAGCTGAAGAGCCTCGCGAAGGACGCGGGCGTTCCAGTCGATACACGGGTCGAGCTGGGTGTTCCTGCCGACGTGATCTGCGAGCTGGCCGAGCGACTCAGCGTCGACATGATCGTCATCGGTGCGCGCGGGCTCAGCACCGGGACGCGCTGGCTGATGGGCTCGGTGAGCGATCGCGTCGTGCACCACGCGCCCTGTCCGGTGCTGGTGGTTCGCGAACGAAAGTGACGCTCAGCCGCCGCTCGAGCGCCTGGGCCCGGTCAAGCCGACCTCCAGGACGACACCGCGCGCTCTTCCTCAGAACTTCACGCGGCGCATCACGAACCGCGGCATCGCCCGAATCGCGGTCATCACCGCTCGCCAGATCGGCGGCGCATAGACGACCGGCGCGCCAGCATCGAGGCCATCGATGACGACCTGAGCGACCTCGTCCGGCTCTCCCGCGAACGGCGGCGCCTTGAGCCCCTCGGTCATGCCAGTGCGCACGAAGCCGGGCTTCACGCAGACGGTGACGAGGCCTTCCCGGCGGTACTTGTGATCGAGCCCCTCGAGGTAGGCCGACAGCCCCGCCTTGGCCGCGCCGTACATCACCACCGGCGAGCGGCCGCGATCGCCGGCGACCGACGAGAAGACGCAGAGCGTTCCGCCTCCTCGCAGGAGCAGCTTCTTCCGCGCCTCTTCACAGAAGAGCACCGTGTTCGAGAAGTCGATGGTGAGCACCTTCGCCGCGAGGGTGGGATCGCGCTCGAGCTCGTCCTGGGTCGCGAACGCGCCGGCCGTCACCACCACCGTGTCGAGGCCATCGAGTTGGTGCTCCGCCGCTTCGAGGGCTGGCTTGAACGTCTCGGGCCGCTCGAGATCGCAGGTCAAGCCGATGACGCGCGTGCCCGGAACGCCGCGCGCCTGGAGATCGGCCACGCTCTTCTGCACGTCGTCGCTCGATCGCCCCAGCACGGCGACGAAGTCTCCGCGCTCCACCAGCTTGCGCGCGAGCGAACGGCCCATGCCCCTCGTCGCCCCCAACACCGCCACGCGCCTCATGGTGCGTCTCCGAACAACCGAACCGACTGTGCGCTCTTGAACACGTGCTGCGGATCCCACTTCTCGCGAACGGCGAGGAACTTCGGCAGCCGCTTCTCCATCGCCCGGAAGTGCTCGGGCCGGGTGAAGGTGTCCTTCGCGAGGTAGATGCGGCCACCCTCGGCGAGCACGTGCTCGTTCAGCGCGTCGATCACCTCCTGCGTGTCGTTGCGGATCGCGATGTCGAGCGCGACCGAGATGCCGGGCTTGGGGAACGAGAGGAACGCCGGGCTCTCGGCCCCGCAGTCCTTGATGACACAGAGGAAGCTGGCGCCGCCGCGCTTGGTGAGCACTTCCATGAAGCGTCGCGCCGCGCCCGGCCCCGCCTCGTTCGGGAGGATGCACTGGTACTGGGTGAAGCCCCGCCGCCCGTACATGCGGTTCCAGTCCTTGATCGCGTCGAGCGGCCAGAAGAACGAGAACGGGCTCACCACGCCTTCACGCTTCTTCGGCAGGTGCTTCCAGTAGAAGCCGAAGTTGAAGGCGCGAATCGAGAGCGGGTTGAGCAGCCATTCGGGCGCCTCGATCGGGAACGGCAGGCGTGGTGGCTCGGCGGGGAAGTGGTTGGGCGCCTCGTGGGAGTGCGCCCACCGCCCCTTCATCAAGATGCCGCGGCCCAGGTGCTTGCCCGGGGTGAGGCAGTCGATCCACCCGACGGTCATCGGCCACTTCGACGCCGCGGCCTTGAGCGCCTCGACGTACTCGTCGATGTCGTTGACCCGCTCCGACTCCTGCCAGATCCACGGGGTGGGGATGCGCACCATCGGGACCTCGACCTCGAGGATCTGCCCGGTGAGGCCCATGCCACCGACGGTGGCCAGGAAGAGCTCGCGCTCGAGATCGGGGCCGCACTCGAGCACCCGGCCGTCGGCGACACGCATCTTGAGCCGGCGCACGTGCGCACCGAAGCACCCGTCGACGTGGTGGTTCTTGCCGTGAACGTCAGCGGCCACCGCGCCGCCCAAGGTGACGAACTGGGTGCCCGGCGTCACCGGAACGAACCAGCCGCGAGGCAACAGGGTGCGGTGGAGATCGAGCAACGACAGGCCCGCCTCGGCGCGCACCAGCCCAGTCGACGGCTCGAAGCCCAAGATGCGGTTCGCGCGGGTGGTGTTGACGACGATGGGCTGGCCCGTCGAGGGCAGCGACGAGTCTCCGTAGCTCCGGCCGAGGCCGCGGAAGAGCACGCGGGGGCTGCGCTCGAGGTCGTCGGGGACCAGTTCCTGCCCGAGAACGGAGGTTCGTCCCCAGCCTTCGATTCGTGAGTCGATCATCGCCGACCGAGGTAGCCCCTGACGCGCGCACACGCAAGCTGCCAGCCCTCCAACTCGGCGGCCATCGACGGGCGTGGTATTCGTCGGGGAAGGGTTCCCTCACATGAGACATACGATCGGCTTGGTGGCAGTCGCGTTGGTGGTCGCTGCGTGCGGTGGCGGAGGCGCTCCCGACGGTGGCAGCGCTGCGGGAGGCACGTCGGACGTGGGCGGCGGAGCGACCGCCGGCGGCTCGCCCGGTGGCGGCTCGGTGGGTGGCGGGGACGCGGGAGGCTCGGTCGCCGGTGGAGACGCGGGCGGCGCGACGGGCGGAGGAACCGGAGGCGCCCTCGCCGGCGGCAGCGCGGGCGGGTCGGCTGGTGGCGAGGCAGGCGGCACCGCAGGCGGAGGCAGCGCCGGTGGAAGCCAAGCCCTGACGGTGTCGATCTCCTCGACCGTCTCGATCACCGAAGGCAACGGCGGCACGACGACGGGCATGGTGCAGGTGACGCTCTCGGCGGCGGCGAGCCAGCCAGTCACCGTCTCGTATGCGACGGCCGACGGAAACGCGACCGCCGCCTCGGACTACACCGACACCAGCGGCACCCTCACCTTCGCGCCGGGCACCACCACGATGTCGATCGCCGTCGACCTCACCGCCGACACCCTCGACGAAGACGACGAGACCTTCTTCCTCGGCCTCTCGGCCCCTCAGGGAGCCTCCTTGGGGACCGCCACCGCGACCCTCACCATCACCGACGACGACGCGACCCCAGCCATCTCGGTCGCCGCCGCGAGCGCGCTCGAGAGCGCTCCGCTCGGGCTCGGGTTCGTCGTCACCCTCTCGGCGCCGAGTGGGAAGCCGATCACCGTCGACTACGCGACGGCCAACGGCACCGCGACCGGCCCCGACTACACCGCAGCGACCGGCACCCTCACCTTCGCGGCCCAAGAGACGACGAAGACGGTGGCCATCGCCCTCACCAACGACGCCCTCGACGAGGCCGACGAGACCCTCACGCTCGGGCTCTCGATGGCGACCACCGCGACGATCGCGACCGCCTCGACGACGGGCACCATCACCGACGACGACCCGAGCCCGACGATCACCATCGACGACGTGTCGGTGAGTGAGGGGAACGTCGGCACCTCGACGTTGACCTTCACCGTCACCCTCTCGGCGCCCTCGGGCCAGAGCGTCTCGGTCAACTACGCCACCACCGCCGCGACCGCGACGGCCGGCTCCGACTACGCCACCGCCACCGGCACGCTCACGATCCCCGCGGGGATGACGACTGGCTCCATCGCGGTGACGATCACCGGAGACCTGATGGCCGAGGTCGACGAGGCCTTCACCGTCACCCTCTCGAGCCCGACCAACGCCCTCATCGCGAGCGCGAGCGCGACCGGCACGATCCTCAACGACGACGGCAACCTCCCGTCGCTCTCGATCAGCGATGCGATCATCCTCGAGGGGAACGCGGGGCTCACCAACCTCGTCTTCACCGTCGTGCTCAACATGACCTCCACCAACACGGTCACCGTCGGGTACGCCACCGCCAACGTCACCGCGACCGACGTGCCGGGAGTCGGTGGCTCCGACTACGTGCCCACCTCCGGCACCCTCACGTTCCCCCCGGGCAGCGTCGCTCGCACCTTCACCGTGGCGATCGTCGGGGACGTCAACGACGAGGCCAACGAGACCTTCCGCGTCAACCTGTCGATGGCCACCAACGCGATCATCGGCGACCCGTTCGGAGTCGGCAGCATCAGCGACGACGACGTCACCCCATCGCTGTCGGTGACCCCGGTGGCGGTGAGCGAGAGCGCGGCGACCGCGACCTTCATCGTGAGCTTGTCGGCGCCGAGCGGCCGCCCCGTCTCGGTCAACTTCGCGACCGCCGACTCGACGGCGACGGCGGGAGGCACCTTGAGCATCGGCGGGCAGGACTACGTCGCGCGCTCCGGCACCCTCACCTTCGCGCCAGGAGAGACCACCAAGTCAGTCGCCATCTCGATCAACGCCGACTCCGTCGACGAGGCCGACGAGGTCTTCACCCTCACCCTCTCCGCGCCCGTCGACGCCGTGCTCGGTGTGGCGAGCGTGAATGGCACGATCACCGACGACGACGCGACGCCCACCCTCTCGATCGGCGACCTCTCGAAGGTCGAGGGCACCGGTGGCAGCTCGATCGCAGCGGTTCCCGTCACCCTGTCTGCGGTGAGCGGCCGACTGGTCACCGTGAGCGCCTCGACCGGCGCAGGCATCGCGCCGCAAGCGAGCGCAGGGGTCGACTACACCGCGACGACTGGCACCCTCAGCTTCCCTCCGGGCATCACCAGCCAGGTCGTCAACGTCACCATCACCCCCGATGCACTCGACGAGGCGTTCGAGACCTTCGCGGTCAACCTCGGCGTCGCCTCGAACGCCACCGTCGCCGACGCCCAGGGCATCGTCACCATCGTCAACGACGACTCGCCCTTGCCGAACATCTCGATCAACAACGCGCCGAACGTCACCGAGGCCGCCACCAACACGACGATGACCTTCACGGTGACCCTCGGCTCGGTCGCTGCCACGGCGGTGACGGTGAACTGGGCCACGGTCGCTGCAGGCACCGCCACGGCCGGCGCCGACTTCACCGCGGCCAGCGGCCTGCTCACCTTCGCGCCCGGAGAGACGAGCAAGACGATCACCATCACGGTCCTCGCGGATCTGATCGACGAGCCGACCGAGACCGTCTTCGTCAACTTGAGCGGCAACTCGCCGAACTCCAACCTGCTCGACGCCCAGGGCCAGGGAAACATCGTCGACGACGATCCCTCGCCGACCCTCTCGGTCGCGAACGTGACGCTCACCGAAGGTGACATGGGCACGGCGATCGCCACCTTGACGGTCACGATGACGGGCATCACCAGCCAGACCGTCACCGTGAACTTCACCACCGCTGACGGAACGGCCTCGGCGGGTACGGCGCTCGGGCAGAACGACTACGAGATCGCGAGCGGGGTGCTCACCTTCCCTCCGGGGACGACCGCCCGCACGGTGCCCGTCACGATCAACGGCGACACCATCTTCGAGCCGACCGAGACGTTCGCCTTCAACCTGTCGGGGGTGGTCAACGCCGCCCTCACCACGACCAGCGCGACGGTCACGATCACCAACGACGACAGCCCACCGGTGTTGACGATTCTGGGCGGGTCGACGACCGAGGGCGGAGTGGGCGTGCTTCAGCTGTTCCCCTTCAGGGTCACCTTGTCGGCGATCGCCCTCGCGCCCGTCACCGTCACCTTCGCGACGGCCAACGGCACCGCGACCGCGGGGAGCGACTACAACACCCTCAACGCCACGGTGACGGTCCCCGCTGGGGCGCTCCAGGTGAATCGCTCGGTGGTGATTCTCGGCGACTCCGCGGTGGAGGCGAACGAGACCTTCACTGGCAACCTCTCGAACGCGAACGGCGCCACCATCGGAACGGCGTCGGCGACCTGCACGATCGTCAACGACGACTGAACGCGCTACTCGAGTTCGTTCGCGCGGCGGAGCTGCCCATTCGGAGCGAGCGCGAGCGGAGGGCAATACGGCCCGCTCTCGGTGCGCGTCCACCATGCGCCCGCCTGGCCCAGCGGCGCGAAGCGATACTCGTAGGTCGTCGAGCGAAGGAAGGTGGGCGGCGCCGAGCCGAAAGGATCGGTCGCGAGCAAGGCGCGCACCTCGGGCGTTCCCCTGAGGAGCTCCTGTTGGAAGGAGAGGAACCAGGGGTTCTGATCGCAGGTGCCGAGCGAGGCGAACCACATCTGCCAGTCGAGCCGCGGCTGCCAGGGCGCGACGAAGTCAGGCCGACGATCGAGCCGACCCGGCTTCCAGGGGAACTCGTAGGCGCTCCAGCTGACGCCGTCTCGGCTGCCCTCGACGATGATCTCCGGCCGGGCCTTCGTCATCACCGCGAACGCGCCATAGGCGTTGATCGCGTGGAACGGCGCGAGGAGCGACCGCACCGACTCGAGGGGTGGTGCGACGGTGAAGCGGCGCGCGAAGGCGGTGACGCTGAAGAAGGCGTAGAGCGCGGCGACGGCCCAGCCAGTCCAGACGAAGGCCGAGGGACGCGGGCGAGGCTGCGCGGGGCTCGACACGAACGACTTCACCACCGAGGCGAGCGCCCGATCGTCGAGGAGCGGCAGTGAGAGCACGATGGTGAGCCAGTTGAAGTAGCTGTAGTTGCCAGCGGCGATCAGCCCGAGCTGCATGGTCGCGAGCCCGATCGCACCGGCGAGCCGAGCCCTTCGAGGGCCGAACACGAGCAAGGGCACCGGCAGCTCGAGGACGAACATGATCGCGCAGAGCACCTTCTGCACGCCGAGCGGCCACTCGTTGCCGAGCACGCTCGTCCAGGTCGGCAGCGGCTGGGTCCACCAGTGAAAGGTGAGCGCGGTGAGCGCTCTCCAGCTCTCGTCACCGCTCGCGAGCTTCACGATGCCCGAGCCGAGCGTCACCTTGCAGGCGAGGACGGCGACCGCGAGGCGCACTGCGAGGCCGGGCTCGGGAAGCGACTCGGAGAGGAAGGGACGCACCCCGTTGGGCGCGAGGAAGGCGAAGACGAGCGAGGTCTCGAGGAGGAGGATGTCCCACTGGAAGTTGAGGAACGGCGCGCCCACCTGCACCAGCGACAGCCACGACGCGAAGAGGGTGAGACAGGCCCAGCGCGGCGCGAGCCCGGCGGTGATGGCGATCGACGAGAGCACCGCGAGCGCGAGGACGAGGTGCAGCGCGAGCGGCGAGGCGCCCAACCAGAAGAGCGTGGGCACGGCGCTCACCGGGGCGTGGGCGGCGCGCAGGCTCTCCATCGTCTCGGCGATGGGCTCGATGCCGCTCGGACCGTACAGGCCAGGCAGCTGCGCCCAGAGGCTCGCGGTGGCCCAGGTCGCGATCGCTCCGAAGGCGATGAGGGTGAGACGAATCGTCACTCGCAGCGACGGCGAGGGCATGCGTCGCAGGGTACTCCTCATCGCGTAGACTTCACCCACGATGTGCGGGCGCTACACCCTCAAGGCCAAGGGCATCGACGTGCAGCGCGAGCTGAACCTCGATCGCGAGCCGGTGCTGGAGCCCCGCTTCAACATCGCGCCCACCCAGGCCGCGCCGATCGTGCTGGACACGACCCCACGGGAGCTCACGCTGGCGCGCTGGGGCTTCACGCCCAAGTGGTCGAAGGACGTTCACGAAGGGGCCAGGCACGTCAACGCGCGGGCCGAGGGCCTCGCCGAGCGCCGCCTGTTCAAGGACTCCCTCGTGCACGCGCGCTGCCTCGTTCCCTGCGACGGCTTCTACGAGTGGAAGCACCACGGCAAGCAGTCCACGCCGCTCCACGTGCACGTGCCTCAGCACCCGATTCAGACGATGGCAGGCCTGTGGACGAGCTGGCGATCGCCCGACGGCATCGAGGTCGTCACCTTCACCATCGTCACCCGCGCGGCCGACGAGTTCATGTCGCGCATCCACACCCGCATGCCCGTCTTCATCGCCCCCGAGGCCCGCGACGCCTGGCTGTCGAAGGACGCGACCCCGGCGCTGATCGACGGGCTGCTCCACTCGGCGTCGCCCAGCTTCGCCGCCTTCGAGGTCGCCGCCCACGTGAACCGCGCAGGGGTGGACGACGCCCGCTGTCTCGAGCCCGCCGCCGCCGTTCAGCTCGAGCTCCTCTGACGTGCGCCGTGAGTCTGGAGAAGCGCGTGCTATGGTCGCGGCCGGCCATGGCCTCTCCCTGGGAAGAAGTCCGGCGTGAGTCGCTCGAGATCCCCACGGTGGGTTACCACCGGCCGGGCTCTCCGCTGCCATGGCTCCTGCTCGCCGTCTCGATCACCCTCACCATCACCGTGCTCGTCGTCGGCCGAAACCGGCTGATGGAAGAGAAGGAGCGCACCTGGACGTCGCTCAAGGCGAACGACGATCTCAACCAGAAGCTCAAGGCGATGCAGAAGGAGATCGAGAAGACGCAGGAGCAGTGCACCGCAGGCGAGGCCGTCGAAGGCGACGCCAACAAGAAGATCCTCGAGCTCGAGATGCAGAACCGCCGCCTCCAGGACGAGCTCGCGAAGGCCAAGAAGAAGTGAGGTGAGCGCTCCGCTGACTCGCACGCGGGTGGTGGGGCTCGTGCTCGGGCCCGCGCTCTTCCTCTTCTTCGCCTTCGCCGACACCCCGCTCGCCCACCTCGAGGGCTTCGATCGCCGCCCCGCCCTCGCAGCCGGCGTCTCGCTGCTGATGGCCACCTGGTGGTTCACCGAAGCCATCGCCATCGAGTGGACCGCGATGATCCCCCTCGTCGCCTTCCCCCTGCTCGGCGTCTTCGGAGGCGGCCTCGGCACCGGCACCGTGCGCACCGGCAGCGAGTACCTCAACGCCTACATGTTCCTCTTCGCGGGCGGCATGGCCGTCGGCGCAGCCCTCGAGCATTGGAACCTGCACCGCCGCATCGCGCTCCACCTCATGCGCGTCATCGGCGCCTCGCCACCTCGGCTCTTGTTGGGGCTGCTCGTCGCGACGGCGTTCATCTCGCTGTGGATCTCGAACACCGCCACCGCGGTGATGATGCTGCCGATCTCGCTGGCGATCCTCCGGGAGCTCGAGGTGCAGACCGGCCAGCGGCTCTCCCGCTACGGCATGGTGCTGATGCTCGCGGTCGCCTACGCGTCGAACGTCGGCGGGCTCGGCACGAAGATCGGCACCGCGACCAACTCCATCTTCGTGGGGTGGCTGGCGAAGACCCAGCACCTCGACGTGAGCTTCCCCCGCTTCGTCGCCATCGGGTTTCCCTTCGTCGTCCTCTTCGTGCCAGTGGTGTGGGGCGTGCTCTGGTGGGTCGGTCGCCACGACGCGCCGGCCTCGAGCGCCGGCAAGGAGGTCATCGACGGCCAGCTCCGCGGGCTCGGCCCGATGTCGCCCGAGGAGCGAACGGTCGCCAAGGTCTTCTCCGTCGCGGCCCTCGCGTGGATCTTCGGCGACCCGATGCGCGCGCTCCTCGCCCCGCGCCTGCCGTTCGAGCTCGCCAACCGGCACTACGAGGCAGTGGTGGCGGTGAGCGCGGCCGTCGTGCTGCTCGCGTTGCGGTGTCTGCCGTGGGTCGCGATCAAGCGCATTCCGCTCAACGCGCTGATGCTGCTGGGTGGCTCGTTCGCGATGGCCGCGGCGATCGAAGGCAGCGGGCTGTCGACGTACCTCGGGCGCCAGCTCGAGCCGCTCGCCCGTCAACCCGAGTGGGCACAGCTCACCATCGCCTGCTTCGCCACCGTCGCGCTGTCGGCCGTGGCGTCGAACACCGCGACCGTCAACCTCATGCTGAACCTCCTGCCCGCGAAGGTGCCGCTCCTCTCCGCCGTCACCCTCGCCTCCTCGTGCGACTTCGCCCTGCCCGCGGGCACGCCACCCAACGCCATCGTCTTCGGCTCTGGCCGAATCCACCTGCCCACCATGATGAAGGTCGGCGTCGTGCTCGATCTCCTCGCGGCGGGCCTGTTGGTCCTCTATGGCTGGCTCTACCTCCCGCTCGTCACGCCCTGACGGTGAGGCGCCCTCGACCGCCACTCCGCCAAGGCCCACCCACCGACGCCCTGGCTCGACGTCGAGACGACCCCGCCCGGCCGCCCTCCTGGAGCCGACCGCTCGATCGCTCCCGCACTGGGCAGGCGGTGACTTGCGGCGCTGAACGAAGTCGCGAACACTCCTCGACATGCTCTCGCTCGCCCTCTCCCTCTCGCTGACGGCCGGTCCCTTCCCGCTCCCGGCCATCGACGGCAAGCCCCCGGCGGTGACCGCCGAGCAGAAGAAGTTCCGCCTGCCGATGCGCTTCGAGAAGGTGCGGGCGTTCTACGAAGGTCAGTTCTCGGGCGACGAGGCGAAGGGCGTCACCACCAAGGCGGCGACGAGCGAGGGCAAGCGCACCCTGACGATCGCCTCGACCCGCGCCGGAGACACCTGGAAGCGCGCCGTCATTCGCGAAGGAGAGGTCGACACGCTCATCGAGCTCACCCCGGTGCTGCGCCTGGCCGAGACGCAGGTCGAGGGGAACGCCAAGCCACTGGTGCAGTTCATCATCGGGCGATCGGGTGACGTCGAGCGCGCGGTCGAGGCGATCGGCGACAAGCACGTCGAGCAGATCCGTCACTGAGCGAGCGGGTCGCTCGCCCTCCTCGGGAGCCGGCGCTTCCGACGTCAGCGGAGCGGCGCGCCTTCCTGAGTGAGGATCGACATCGGGAAGATCGGCCCGCCACGCGCGAAGTAGTGGAACAGCTCGATCGGCTCGGAGCCGCGGAGCGGCAACTTCTCCGCTTCCGCCAGGGTGCACCAACGCGCCTCGAGCGAGTGCTCGTCGGCCGTCTCCTTCGGAGGAATCGCGTCGAGCGGGCTCGCCACGAAGATCACCCGCAGCCTCGCGCCGCCGTCGACGACCGAGCGCTGAACGCGGATCACGCCGTCGAGGCGAACGTGGAGGCCCGACTCTTCTCGGGTCTCCCGCAGCGCCGCGTCTTCGAAGCTCTCTCCCGGATCGACCGCGCCCGCCGGCAACCACCAGCGCTGCCTGTGCTTCGCCTCGTGCACGAGCAGCAGCTCGTCACCGCGCTTCACCGCGACGAGCACGAAACACCAGGTGGTGATGCCATGACCCATCCGCCGCGGGTCAGACGCGGAAGGGGTTCTGGAGCAAGATCGTCTCGCCTCGCTCCGCGCCGACCGAGACGCAGACGACGGGCACGCCGACGATCTCTTCGACGCGGCGCACGTACCGTTGGGCGGTCGGCGGGAGGTCTTCCACCGCGCGCGCACCCGCCAGCGACTGTTCCCACCCAGGGAGTTCCTCGTAGACGGGCGTCACCCGCGACAGATCTTCCAGCTCGCCTGGGAGCTCCGCGAGCCGTTGGCCGTCGAGCTCGTAGGCAGTGCAGATCTTCAGCGTGGGCAGGCCCGAGAGCACGTCGAGCTTGGTGAGCGCGAGGCCCCACAGCCCATTCACCCGCGCGGCGTAGCGGAGCACCACCGTGTCGAGCCAGCCGCAGCGCCGTGGACGCCCGGTGGTGGCGCCATACTCGTCGCCGATCTTCCGCAGCCGATCGCCGGTCTCGTCGGTGAGCTCGGTGGGAAACGGCCCGCCGCCGACGCGCGTGGTGTACGCCTTCGAGATGCCCATCACCCGATCGATCGCGGTGGGGCCCAAGCCTGCGCCGACGGCCGCGTTGCCCGCCACCGTGTTCGAGCTGGTGACGTAGGGGTAGGTGCCGTGATCGACGTCGAGCAGCGTGCCCTGCGCGCCCTCGAAGAGCATGCGCGAGCCCTTGCGGACGTGCTCCGAGAGGAAGAGCGAGGCGTCTCTGACGTGCTTGCCGAGCCGCGAGCCGAGCACCGCGTACTCCGAGTCGATGACCTCGACGTCGAGGAGCGGTTCTTCCGCCTTGGCCTTCTTCGCCAGCTGGGAGATCTCGTCGAGCGCCGCGGGGATTCGCTCCTTCACCCGCCGACGGAGCCGATCGGTGTCGAGCAGATCACGAATCCGAATGCCGCGCCGCGCCACCTTGTCTTCGTAGGCGGGGCCGATGCCGCGACCGGTGGTGCCGATGGCCGAGCCGCCGCGCGCCTTCTCCCGCAGCGAGTCGAGGTGCTTGTGCCAAGGGAAGATGACGTGCGCGTGCTCGCTGATGAGCAGCTGGGCGGGGTCCTGCAACAGGCCGCGCTGGGTGAGCCCGTCGACTTCCTTCATCAGCACGGTGGGGTCGATCACACAGCCGTTGCCGATGACGCAGGTCTTGCCCGCATGGAGGATGCCGGAGGGGATGAGGTGGAGCACCGTCTTCTGGCCGCCGACCACCAGCGTGTGGCCGGCGTTGTTCCCGCCTTGGAAGCGCACCACCACTTGGGCGTGCTCGGTGAGCAGGTCGACGACCTTCCCCTTCCCCTCGTCACCCCACTGCGCTCCCACCACGACGACGTTCGGCATGGGCGGGGTTCTACTCCATTCTCGTTTTCACCCGAGCCCATTCGGATGCGTGGGTTGATCGCGGTCGCGAGTCAGCGGCGACTCAGACGCGAGGGTGACATCGGTCGCGATGGCCGCAGCCGAGCGCGACGCAGCGCTCCAGCGGCCGCCCGTCCCACCGGCGCGTCGACTGGGCCGAGACGAGCTGCCTGGCCTGGGCGACGAGGGCCGCCTCGAGGGGCGCGAGATCGAGCGACGCGAAGCGAGGGCTCGCGTCGTCGTCACGCAAGAAGGAGATGCCCGCTCTCACCTCGACGGCCGGAGACTGAAGCAGGCGCCGTGCGGCGAGCACGTAGCACCCGAGCTGGAAGAGGTACGGCTCGAGCCCGGCCTCCGAGGGCAGCGACGTCTTGTAGTCGATCACCTCGACCTGCTCGCCGACCACCAGGAGGTCGATCTGCCCGCGGAGGTGGAGCGAGAAGTCGCCGTCTTTCAGCTGGAGCACGAAGGGCAGCTCGCGGAGCACCCGGCGCGCCGAGGGCAGCGCTCGTCCGTACGAGGAGCTCCAGAAGCGCATCGCCCAGTCGATCACCTGTTCGTCCGAGTCGGTGGTGACGCCGCTGGTGCGCTGCAGCTCGACGAGCCGATCGCGGAGCTCGTCCCGCCCGACCCACTCCAGCGGAGTCAGCTCGAGGAGCTTGTGGGCGGCAGTGCCGAGCCGGCGCGGATCGCCGAGCGCGCCGTCGTCACCCGGCGCGTCGTCCTGCCACTCGAAGGAGAGCGGCCGCTCGGCGAGCCCGATCTGGTGGGCGAGCTGGTACCGCCGTGGGCAGGTCACGAAGTCTTGCAGCTGGGTGACGGGCAGCAGCGCGTCGCGAACGGAGAGCCGAGGGGGCCTCGCCACCTTGCGCGCGATGAGCTCGACCTCGGCGACCGCGTCTCGTTCGGGCACGCGGGCCGAGGGGCGACCTTCGGGGAGCTCGGTCGCGTTCACCTCGATCGCCGCGCCGCGCTGGTGAAACCCATTCCACCAGATGTCGTTGGCGGCGAGCCAGGCGGCCCAGGTGCCCTTGTGCTTGCTCGGCATGAAGCCCAGCACCACTCGATCGCGCGCGCGGGTGAGCGCCACGTAGAGCAAGCGGCGACGTTGGGCCTCGTCGCGCTTCGACTTGAGCGCCCTGCACTGGAGGAAGCGTGCGCTCGCCACCGGCTCGTTCGCCAAGGGCGCCACCGCGAGGCCTGCGTCGCGATCGAACCGAATGCGCTCGCCCATGGCCGGCGCCGCGGCGAACAGCTCGGGGAGCACGACGACTGGCCACTCGAGGCCCTTCGCCTGGTGCGCGGTGAGGAGCGTCACCGCCTCGGCGTCGCCGTCGTCCAGCACGTCGCCTTGCGCCTCCTTCGGCTCGGTGTCGGCGAGCTCGAGCAGCTCTCGGGCGAAGGCAGCGAGCGGCACGCCTCGACGTTCGCGATCGGCGGCCAGCTCGAGCAGCTTCGTCACGTTCGCCAGCGCCTGCTCTCCGAACGGCCCGGCCGCGAAGCGCACCTCGAGCTCGAGGGCCTCGAGCGCGACCCGGAGCAGCTGGCGGAGCCCCAGTCGATCGCGCTCGCGATGGAGCACCTCGAAGGTGGTGAGGAACCGGTCGAGCCGGGTCCGCTCTCCCTCGTCCAGCACGGCATGCCCGAGCTCGCGTCGAACGAGGAGCGCCGAGGCATCGAGCCCACGCACCTGCGACCCGTCGAGGGCGAGCGAGGCGAGCGCCGCGTCCGACAGGGCGACGAGCGGGCTGCGGAGGACCGCGGCACACGCGATCACGTTCGACGGATCGGCGATCACCTGGAGGAGCGACGCGAGATCGATCACTTCCTGGGCTGCGAAGAACCCGCGGCCGCGGACGATCCGGTGTCGGACTCCATGACGGACGAGCGCCTGGCGATAGGTCTCGAGCTGGGTGAAGCGCTGGAAGAGCACCGCGACGTCGCCTCCCCGCACCATCCGCGGGGCTCGGTCCTTCGAGGCCTTGGGCACGACCTGCTCGGTGGGATCGGCGAGGAGCCTCGCGAGGTAACGCGCGAGCGCGTCGGCTTCCTTGGCGCGCAGCGTCTCGACCGGTGGCGCGTCGCTCACGAGCTCGGGCGGAGTCGCGAGGCGAACGAGCGCAGGGCCAGGAGGCGTGTCGGTGCGAACGGCGCTCAGCGCGTCGGTCTCGAAGTCGAACTCGACCTCGAAGGGCAGCGCGCTCCGCTCGGGTTCGTCTCGCACCAGGAAGTGGGCGCTCAGGTTGTTGCAGAGCTCGACGACGTCGGCGGTCGAGCGGCGCGACTGTTGGAGGAACTGGCGCACGCCCTCGTTCGCCTCGATGCAGCGGGCCATTCGCTCGAAGACCGCCACGTCGGCGCCGCGAAAGTCGTAGATGGCCTGCTTGCGATCGCCCACCACCGCGAGGCTCGCCGGCTCGAGCGGAAACTCGAGGGTCTCGTTGGAAGCGCCAAGGCCCAGCTCGCGGCTGAGCGGTCTCGGGGCGCCATCGCGACGCTCGGCCAGCAGGAGCACCAGCTCGAGCTGAACGCGGTTGGTGTCTTGAAACTCGTCGACGAGGACGACTTGGAACCGACGCTGGGCGTCTCGACGTGCCTCGACCGAGGTGCGCAGCAGCTCCCGTGCCCGCACCAGCAGCCCGGTGAAGTCGAGCGCGCCGCGATCGTCGAGCGCCCGCTCGTAGGCCTCGATCGCCTCGCGCACGAGCTCGCGCACCGTCGCGTCGTACGGGGCCATGAGCCAGGCACACCAGAGCGCTCCCAGCGAGCCCACCCCGTCCTTGGCCTTGCCCTGGAGCGTCTCGCGCAGCCGCCGCAGGTCCTCCTGTCGCCAACCCTTCGAGGCCTCGTCGAGGGCGTCGCGGTGCTCGGGCCAGCTCTCGAGCGTCACCTGCGCGAGGTGGCGGCAGAGCTCGTCGACCCGTGGCCGGTTCGGGTTGCGGACGTCGAGCGTTCGTTGCACCTGGGTCGCGGCGAGGCGCAGCCCTCGAACGCCCGCGAGGAACGCCGCCTTCGCTTCTTCGCGATCCTGGACGGAGACGAGGTCGACCTGGCTGCCGTCTTCTCGAATCGCGCCGGCCGCACGCACCAGCGCCATCACCAGCCCCCACGAGCTCTCGGCGCCGTAGCCAAAGTCGCGAACGAGCGCGCGAACGTGGGGGTCGTTCGCTTCGAGGCGCTGCATGACGACGCGCTCGACGCACTCGGCGAAGAGGTCGCGGGCGTCGCGTTCTTCGAGGAGCTCGAAGGAGGGGTTGACCCCCGCGCCCGACGGCGCGCGGCGCAGCACCTGGGTCATCACCGAGTGGAAGGTGCCGATGCTCGCGGCGCCGAGATCGTCGCGAACGCTGCGCCAGAACGAAGCCGGTGGGAACGGCCGACCCAGCTCCGCGAAGGAGGCGGCGAGCTCGGGCTCCTGGTGGGTGCCGGTCGCCAGCCGATCGAGGCGTTCCCGGAGCCGCTGGCGCATCTCGGAGGCGGCCTTGTCGGTGAACGTCAACAGGCAGAGGTTCGAAGGCGAGAGGGGCTTGCGATCGCGTCGCGCCCCGCCGAGCAGGTGGAGACAGAGGGTGATCAGGCTGTACGTCTTGCCGGCGCCCGCTCCGGCGAAGAGGGCGAGGTTGCGCTCGAGGCGGAGCGACCGCTCCAGCTCCGACGGCTCAGCCCGAAGGGTGGGCGCCGGTTCGGGGCTCCGCACCAGGCGCAGGGTCGGGCGTTGAATCGTCGGAGGCTCGGCCAGCGGAGCGCTCGGCGACTCACTCGCCGACAGCTGCGACGGCGGGGCGCCGACGGAGCGGCTCGACCGAGACTCAGCCAGCTCGGTGCCGGCCATCGACACGCCTTCGCCACTCGCCGGCGTCGCCGCTGCGGGCGAGGCGGGGCCCGATGCGCTCCCTGGAGCCTCGGCTTCGGCAGGCGGGACTCCCGACGGAGCCCCTCGCGACGACGACTGCTCGGGAGAGGACGCCTCCGACGGTGCGACGTGCGTCCAACCCGTGGCGGTGTCCAGGCGACTTGGCGTTCGGCGCGCCGAGGAGCCGCGCTCCGACTCGAGCTTCTTCGAGGACGGCGCCGACGGAGGCGTCTCGTCGGGCCGAAGTGGCGACCGATCGTCACGAACCAGATCGTCGTACAGCGCGCGGAACATCGTCGCCGCCTCGGGCGAGGGCGGCTCGACTGGCATCGGAGGCGGCTCGGCGAACTCGAACCCCAGCTGCGCACCCGCGCTCTTTCGCTTCGCGGCCATCAGTCGAGCTCCGGGCCTTCGTGGAGCCGTCGCGCCGAGATGCGGCACACGCTCTTCATCTGACAGAACTTGCAGTCGAGCGGCCGCGCGCCGAAGTCGCCCTGCCTCAACGAGGCCTGCAGCGCGTGCACCGAGTTGGCGAGGTTCGGCCGTTCCTCGTCCGCCATGCGCCGGCGCGTGGGCTCGTCCACCGCGAGGATGTCGTCGAGCGACCCCTTCTCGTCCTTGAGCACCCGGGAGAGCACCAAGGCCTCGCTCCGCCGCAGGCCCACCCACGCCGCGTCCACCTTCCGCTCGGGATGCAGCGTCTTGGTCACGTAGAGATAGAGGGGCAGCTGAAAGTCCTGGAGCAGCATCGCGTCGAGCCGCGCCTTGGGCGTGCCCGGCCGGGAGAGCTTGTAGTCGACGACCAACGCCTGCCCGGGAGCGACGTCGAGCCGATCGATCGCACCAGTGAGGAAGACGGGGCGCTCGCTGGGAAGCGCCGGCGGAACGGCGACGTGCCGAAGCGCGGGCGCGGAGTCGATTCGGCCGAAGCTGGCCTCGAAGGCCTTGGGCTGCGACCCGATGAACGGCGAGATCGCGGGCTCGAAGAGCAAGCGGAGCAGCTCCCGCCGCGCCCGCTCGACGCTCACCTCGAAGAGCAGGTGGTGCCCGAGCGGCAAGGTGCGAGACACCTCGTCGACGGCGCCGACGAGCGCTCGGTCGAGCAGCTGACCGACCAACCCTTGCTGCGTCTTCGCCGGAGGCCAGTGGCCACGCTGCTGCAACTCGGGGATCAGCCGCTTCAACGCCGAGTGCATGAGCTCGCCGAGCGCGCGGTGATCGAGTTCCTCTCCTGCCGTCTCGTCCTTCTCGAGGCGCAGGAACCGGCGAGTGAACCCCAGGAAGTGGCACTTCGACCAGCTCTCGAGCTGGCTCGCGGAGACGGGGTGCGTTTCGTCCCACGTGACGTTCGGGAGGAGCCGCTCGAGCACCGCGCCGTCGATCGCTCCGGAGTGGCGACGCGGCACCGCGTCTTCGGCGGTGAAGAACCGGAGCCGTTCGCTCTCGATGGCTCCGATGAGCCGCGCCGTGCGCGCCCACTCGACGTTCTCGATCACCACCGCCAGGCTCTTCGCCCGCACGTCCTTCGCCGATTGACGGGTCTCGACGGGGCTGAACACCTCGAGCGCCGCGCGTACCTCGAACTGCCGCGCGCTCTCGACCTCGTCGAGGAGCGGGATCGGCCGGTGCGGCCGGAGAGTGAAGGGCAACGGGCGCACGAGCCGCTCGAGCGCGTCCAAGAAGGGTGAGCGGAGCAACTCCCGACCGCGCGCGTCGGAGCGAGGCACGGTGAGGGTCACGGAGGGCGCCGACACCAACGCCGCATGAAAGAGGAAGCGATCCTCCGCGAGCCGCAGCGGCATCGCGACGCCGTCGTCGAGCACCGAGAGCCGGAAGAGCTGCGTCCCTGCGGCGGCGTTCACCTCGACGCGCTCTTCGTCGGAGATGAGCCGAGCGGGAGCGGCTCTCCCTGGAAAGCGCCCGTCGACCAGCCCGCCCACGAAGACGGCCTCGAAGTGAGTGCCCACCAACTCCCGCACGTCGAGCAGCCACACCGCGCCAGCGCGCCCGCCACGCGCCTCGAGGTTCACCTGCCCAGCCGCGAGGGTGAGCCAGCGATGGAAGCTGCGCCGATCGAGCACCTGGGCGCCGAAGCCCGACCGCTCGAAGCCCACTTGCAACGAGCGCACGAGCGCGCTGAGCGCCTCGAAGGAGGCCTGATCTCTCGCGATCGCGCGATCGATCTCCAGCGCTCCGAGGGAGCCGGGCGACACCGAGGAAGGCGCCTGCACCGCCGCCTCGAGGCCCAGCGCGCCGAGGGCCTTCCACCACGCCTCGAGCATCACCCGCGCTGGAGCACGGGGAGGAATCGAGCGCCCAAGCGCCAACACCCGCTGCACGCCCTCGATGACGGACTGAAGGCGGGCGACCTCTCCAGAGAGGAAGGGCCTCGCCTCGGCCTCGCGGGTGCGCCGATCGAGCAGCGCGCCCAACCGCACCATCCACGCGCCCTGGCCGTCGCGTTGGCCAATCACGTCGTCGCGCACGCCCGCCTCGGCGAAGATCGACCGACACGGCGCGAGCCCCGCGGACAGCGCGGGCGCGTACCGACTCTCGAGCAGCGCCGCGACCGACTCGACGAGATACTGCTCGTCGGCGAGCTGGAGGATGGACAAGGCGAGCCGGCCCAAGGGGCTCTGGGCGAGCGGAACACCGAGCCGCGCGCGCGAAGGAATGCCCAGCTCGTCCAAGGCCTCGGCGACGATCTCGGAGTCGTCCGCGAGATCGCGAAAGACCACCGCGATGCGCTCCGGAGCCACGCCCTGCTCGAGCCGCCGCTTGATGCCGACCGCGATCGCCAGCGCTTCGTCACGAGGCGTCGCGCAGGAGACGACGCTCAGCCCGTCCACCGGTGAAGGCCGAGGGTCGTCGGTGAAGAGCTCGCGCACGACCGCGCTCCGCTCGCTCGCCGCCGTCTCGGGAACGAGCTCGGCACCAGGCAACGACTCCCACCGCTTCTCGAAGAAGCGGGCCACCGCGCCGACGACCGCGTCCGTGGAGGCGCTCCCGGCCCAGGGCAACACCAGGCGGAACCGGCGCCCGCTCGTCACGCACGCCCGCGCCAAGGCATCGAGGAAGGCGAGCCGCGCCGGGGCAAGATCGTGCAGATCCCTCACCTCGATCGCGCCGAAGCGCAGCAGCGCCTCGGTCAGGCCCGCCTCCTTGAGCCGCCGCGTCGCCAGCTGCGGGAGGTGCCGGCGATCGACCGACCGCATCGCGTGCACGCGCGCGTCCACCGCCTCGAACACCTCTCCCAGCGCGCGCAGCTTCTCGCCAGTGCGTCCCCCCACCCCGCTCGCCACGTCGACGAGCCGTGCCGGCGAGACGTCTTGCGCGAAGAGCTCACCTCGCAGCTGATCGGCCTGGAGCGCGAAGTCCGGCGTCGAGACGAGCTCACCGAAGATCGGCCTCGCCTTCGCTGCCTCGGCGCCGAGCACCATTCGGACGAGCCAGGGATCGGCAGGCGCCAACTTCGCCCACCCCGGCGCATCGAGCGCATCGATGAGCTGAGCGAAGGTGCGCTGAGTCCCCGCGTCGACGAACCCGCGCGCCTGGCTCTCGGCGAGCAAGGCGACCTCCACCCTCGCCGAGTCGGGCCGAATCACGAGGGTCGGGAGTTCGCTCACCCAGCCACCATACCGATCCACCCTGACATCAGCTTGAAGGAACGACGCGTGGGGGCGGCCGCGGCCAGCGCGTGCGCCACGGGCTCGCGAGCCGGCTCACTCGATGAGCTGAACCGTCGACGCGCGAGCGCCGCGACGCGCTATCATCGCCGCCCCATGGCCGACGCGCATCGATACCGAGCGATCCGAAAGATCGCCGACGGCGGGTCGGCCGAGGTCTTCTTGGGTGAGCAGCTGGGCGGCGCGGGCTTTCGGCGCGACGTGGTGCTCAAGCGAATTCACCCGCGCTTGTGGGTGAACGAGCCGTTCCGCCAGATGCTGATCGACGAGGCCCACCTCGCGATGAGCCTCACCCACCCGAACCTGGTGCAGGTGCTCGACGTCGGCGAGTCGATGGGCGCGTCGTTCCTGGTGCTCGAGCTCGTCGACGGGTGGACACTCGGGCAAGTCGCGCGCCGTGGCTACGCGGCTGGGCTCCCGATTCCTCCCGAGCTGAGCTGCTTCATCGCCGCCGAGATCTGCCGGGGCCTCGAGTACGCGCACCTCCGAAAACGCAACGGCGTTCCGCTCAACATCGTTCACCGCGACATCTGCCCGAACAACGTGCTCGTCTCGATGCACGCGGAGGTGAAGGTCGCCGACTTCGGCATCGCCCGCGCCTCGTCGCGCGCCGACACGACCAAGAGCGGAATGATCCGCGGGAAGCCGATGTACATGTCGCCGGAGCAGGCGCTCGGGAAGGAACTCGACGCCCGCAGCGATCTCTTCTCGGTCGGCACCGTCCTCTACTGGTTGCTCACCGGTGAGCTGCCCTTCAGGGGCCCTTCGGATCAGGAGTTCCTCTCGCAGATCATCACCACCGACGCGCCGTCGCCCGCGACCGTGCGCCCCGAGCTGCCGACGGAGGTGTGCCGAGTCGTGCAGAAGGCGATGGCGCGCGATCGGGAGCAGCGCTTCGGCTCGGCCCGCGAGCTGCTCTCGGCGATCGAACAGGCGCAGCGCAGCTTCCCCAACCCGCCCGGCCGTTCCGAGCTGGAGATCTGGCTTCGTCAGCTGAGCTCGCGAGATGGAGAGACGCCCATCAGCCGGCAGACGATGCCGCCGGCGCCGGCGATGAAGGAGCCGGAGTGGATCTCCCTCTCGGCCCAGAACGCGGTGGTGGAAGATCAGACCGCCACCGAGCGCGCGCTGCCGACGTTCGGCGCGCCCACCAGACGATCGCCGCTGGGCCTGGTGGCGACGCTCGTCGTCTTGAGCCTGCTCGCGGCGGTGGTGATCGTGTTCTGGCCAGAGCCTCGGCCGGCCTCGTCGTCGCTTCCGCCCAGCGTGGCGAGTCCTCCCCTCGAGCGCGATGCGGCGATCGAGACCGCGATCGCGGCCGTTCCGAACCTGCTCGATGCAGGCGAGGCCCTCGACGCCGGAGCCGAGACCGTCGCGACGAATCCCCCGAGTGAGCCACTCGCGATCGCTGCAGATGCGGGGAACCCGCTCGCCGATGCGGGCGAGGTCGCCGTCGAGCAACCGACGCCCGAGCAGAACGCGCGCTCGACCAGCCGCCAGAATGGTTGGACCCTCACCGCACGCCTCGCCCCGAAACAGCCTGCCGCGCCGATGTCGGCGATTCTGATCGAGAGCGTTCCAGCCGGGCTCGCGGTGCGCGTCGACAAGAAGACGCTCGGCCACACCCCGGTGACGATCAAGTTCAAGGCGGGCACGACCTACGACGTGTGGTTCGAAGGGCCCGGCCGGCCCGCGCTGCGCCAGTGGCTGATGCTCACCGAGCGGCCTGATGGACGAACTCGGGTGACCCTCCGGGCGCCCGTCGACTGACCCTCTCGAGGACGCATGATCGCCTGGACGTTGACCGTCGTACTCGCCGCCAGCCCCGCACCGCGCCCGCTCAAGTGGGATCCACGCATCGATCTCCCCGTCACGGCGACCCTCGGCGCTGGCTGGTTGGTGAGCGAGTTCGCGCTCAAGAGCACGCTCGCGCCGAAGGCTTGTCAGTGGTGCGCGACGAACGCGTTCGACACCGCGGTGCGCAAGGCCTTCAACCCGTCGCTCACCCCGAGCGCGTCGGGCATCAAGCCGGCAGCGACCGCCTCGGACCTCATCGGCTTCGTCGGAGTGCCGCTCACCCTCTTCGGCCTCGACGCGCTCGGGGCGATGACGTCGCCCGAGTTCCTGAAGACCTGGGCGATCGACGTGGTGTTGATGCTCGAGGCGACGTTCTCGGCCTTGGCGGTGAACCAGACGGTGAAGTTCGCGGTCGGACGCGGGAGGCCATACACGGTCGACGCGCCGGCCGAGCTGCTCGCAGAGGCGAAGGACCCCTCCGATCACAACCTCTCGTTCTTCTCCGGCCACACGACCTTCACCGTGGGCCTCGCGGTCTCGGCGGGGATGATCGGCGTGCTGCGCGGGTACAAGTTCGCCTGGCTCACCTGGGCCGTCGGCGTTCCACTCGCCCTCACCACCGCGACGTTGCGCATGGCCGCCGACAAACACTGGATGAGCGACATCCTCGTGGGCGCCGCGGTCGGGAGCGCCTTCTCGATCGCCCTTCCGCTCCTCTTCCATCAGCCGGAAGGCTCAGCCGTCTCGGTGCGGCTCAGCCCGAGCCCGAACGGCCTCGTCGCCAGCGGCACCTTCTGAACAAGCCCGGGAACACGCGCGCCGCTCAGTCGTTCAGGCGCCATGTCCGCCGCGACCCTCGCCATTGACCCGTTGCGCAGCCCCCCGAGCAATGACAAACCGCCCCTCGTGCCCATCGCCCGTCGTCTCGTCATCTTCGGGGTCGTGACCCTCATCTCCATCGCCCTCGACCAGTGGACGAAGGTGCTGGCCACCGACGCCTTCAAGGGCCAGCCGACCCGCACGTACCTGGGCGACGCCTTCCGCTTTCAGTTCGCGACCAACGAAGGCGCCTTCCTCTCGCTGGGCGGGAGCCTCCCCCCGACCGCCCGCTTCTGGATCCTCACCGTCGGCGTCGGTGCCTTGCTGCTGGCGATCACCGTCCAGGCGATCCGCAACCCGGTCAGCACCGCGAACCTCGCTGGGTACGCGCTCATCGTCTCCGGCGGCTTCTCGAACTGGATCGATCGCGCGCGCTTCGGTGGAGTCGTCGTCGACTTCATGAACATGGGGCTGGGGTCCTTGCGAACCGGGGTCTTCAACGTCGCCGATCTCGCGATCCTCGCTGGCATCGGAGTGCTCCTCATCGCGGGCGCGAAGCACGATCGCGAGGCCAAACGCCTGGCTGCCCAGAAGGACGCGGCCGCCGCGACCAGCACCTCGACTCAGGCGAGCGCGACCGACCCAGCCCCGGCGTCGCAAACTCCGCGTCAGGACACCTGAACGAGAGGGCATGCACGTTGCTCCGCTGAGGAGTTCTCTCCTCCCGGAGCCGAACATGAATTCGTTGAAGTCGTTGGTGGGCGTGTGGGTGTTGGGCGTGCTGGCCTGCGCGGGTCCGCGCGACGTGACGCCGATGAAGGTGATCTCCCTCGAGGTGACGGCGCCCGGCGCGACGTTCTCGGCGGGCTCGACCGTGCAGCTCGAGGCAGCGGGGCAGTACTCGAACGGCAGCCAGGAGCGAATGACCGACCTCGTGCGGTGGAGCTCGTCCGACGAGTCGCGCGCGACCGTCGATGCGTCGGGAGCGGTGAAGCTGATCGCGCCGGGGAGTGTCGCCATCGTCGCCAGCCTCGACGACGTGTCCCGGTCCTTCACCCTCCAGGTGACCGCGTCGGTGATTCGCGCGCTCGAGTTCGCTGGGAGCGACGTGGCCGAGCTCTCCAAGGGCCAGACGAGCCGGCTCCATGTCGAGGCCGTCTTCGGTGACGGCAGCCGCCGCGACGTCTGCGCCGACGCGACGTGGACCACCTCGGGCGGCATCGTCACCGCCACCACGACGAAGGGCGAGTTCCGCTTCGAGTCGGAGGGCCAGGTGATGGTGAGCGCCCGCTTCGAGCGGTGGTCGGCCGAGCGCGTCGTGCGCGTCGGGCCTGCGGCCATCACCGAGGTGCGGCTCGCGGCCTTCGGTGGCCCGCTCAAGCCAGGACAGCGAGCGCCCGTTCAGGTGAGCGCGACCTTCAGCGACGGCACCAGCCGCGACGTCTCGATGGAGGCCCAGGTGAGCTCGCTCGACCCCTCCATCGCCGAGGTGAACGACGGCATCGTGCTCGCTCGCTCCGCTGGAGTCGCGCGCCTCGTCGCCCAGCTCGGTGGGCACTCGGGCACCCGCTCGATCACCATCACCGCGCGCGAGCTCGTCTCGTTGGTCTCCTCCTTCCCGTCGATCGACCTGCCGGGAGGCCGCTCGGTGCAGCTGCAGCTGTTCGCGGGCTTCGACGATGGCTCGACGCTCGACGTCTCGGAGGCGGCGGCGTGGCTCACCTCGGACTCGACGGTCGCCGAGATTCGCAACGGCCTGGTCTTCGCCCACGCGCAAGGGAACGCGCAGCTGACCGCGAGCTTCGGAGGCCGCAGCATCGAGATCACCGTCTTCGTTCACGCCCCGGTGCTCGAGCAGCTGGCGATCACCCTCCCCCAGAACGCGCGCCTGCTCGAAGGCCAGACCGCCAGCTTCGTCATCACCGGACGCTTCAGCGACGGCGCGAACCTGGATCTGTCGCAGGTCGCGTCCTTGCGGCCCTCTCCGCTCGTGATCGTCACCCAGTCGGCGAGCGGCGTCTCGATCACCGGGGTCGGCGCCGGCCCGGCGTCGGTGGAGATCGAGGTCAGCGGCATGGTGCGCCGCCTCAGCCTCACCGTGAGCGACGCCAGCATCACGCGCCTGCGCATGGTGCAGCGCTTCACCGAAGCGGGCGCGCCGCTGCCGCAGCTGCGCGTCGAGGCCGACTACAGCGACGGCTTCAGCCAGGACGTGACCGAGCAGTGCGCGTGGAGCTCGAGCGACGCCGCGCAGATCTGGGTGAGCGACACGGCCGGCGAGCGAGGGACCTTCCGTGGCGCCGGCGCAGCGACGGTGAGCGCCGAGCTGATGCACCAGTGGGTGAGCTTCAACTTCGTGATGCCCTGAGCGACGGCTTGGCCCGGCCGCGATGGAGGCTCACTTGCTCGGGGCCGCAGCGGTGGTGGCGGCGGCGCGGAGCGTCACCACCCGCTGGCGAATGCGGGTGATCACCTCGGGCAACGAGGTCACCTGGCCGATGCGAATGAGGGCGTCGGGCACCGCCATCTTCGGGTCGGAGTCGACGCTGTAGACGACGACGCACTTGCTCCCGTCACCCCAGGGCACGATCGTCCACGAGCCGTCGTTGCGGTGGGAGCTGCCGCGCACCATCTTCCAGCCGCGGTAGTGCGAGCCCTTGGGCTCCTCGCGAATGTCGTGGGTCGAGTCGCTCCAGAGATCGGGCAGCGGAAACGGCATGGTGAGCTCGACGTGGCAGATGGTGCCCGCGGAGGGGTCTTCCTTCACCCACGACTTCTTCACCCGCGGCATGAACTGCCAGAAGAGCGTGCAGTTGCTGATGATCGCGTTGACCTCGTCGCTCGTCGCCTCGACCACCCCGATCGACAACGAGCCGACGCCCTTGCCGCCCGTCGGGGTGAACTCGCGGATGAGGATCTCACCGGCGTTCAGCTTCTTGACGTCCTGCTCGCTGAGCGTGGGAGTGATCACCGGCTCGGCGAAGGCCGAAGGGGCGACGAGGAGACCGAGCAGGACTGCGCGCATGCCGTGAAAGCTACCTCACCTCGAGGGACCAGATCAGCCGCTCAGTCCTCGGCGTCGGCCTCGATCAGCTCCATCAGCCGGTCGGCCACCCGTTCGGCCTGCTCCTCCGAGTCGAAGTAGACGAAGTCCTCGGTGTCGCCGTCCTCCTCCGAGAGGCTCAAGAACCAGCGCTCACCTTCTTGCCGGGGCTCCATGTCGGCGAGCAGGTCCTCCTCCTTCATCATCTCGTGGAGCGTGCGAGCGGTCTCTTCCACCTGCTTCTTGGTGAGCACGCCCTTCAGGTGGAGCTCGAGCATCGCTTCACCGTAGCAGCCCTGGACAGGCGCTCCGAGGTGCGCGAGGGAACGCCGGGTGAAGCGCACCATTCACTGCACCGACGGCGTGGCCTGGCTCGAGCGCCAACGCTTCGACGAAGGGGTCGCGGTGATCACCTCGCTCCCCGACGTGTCGGAGCTCACCCTCGGCTTCGAGGCCTGGCGCGAGTGGTTCAGCGAGACGACCCGGCTCGTGTGCGAGCGCCTCCACCCGCGCGGGGTGGCGGTCTTCTTCCAGACGGACATCAAGCGTGACGGGCGCTGGGTCGACAAGGCGTACCTGGTGCAGCGCGGCGCCGAGCGGGCTGGCAGCTCGCAGCTCTTCCACAAGGTGGTGTGTCGCGCGCCGGTGGGCATGACGACGTTCGGCCGCCCCGCCTACGCGCACCTGCTCGCCTTCAGCCGCGACCTCCGCGTCGAGCCAGGAGAGAGCACCGCCGACGTGCTGCCACGGCTGGGAGAGATGCCCTGGGCGCGCGCGATGGGCGTCGAGGCCTGCGAGGCCGCCGTCACCTTCGTGAAGGAACGAGCCCAGGCGAAGGTCGTCGTCGACCCGTTCTGTGGCTTGGGGACGGTGCTCGCGGTCGCGAACCGGCACGGCCTGGAGGCGATTGGGGTCGAGCTGTCTCGCAAGCGCGCGGAGAAGGCGCAGACCCTCGAGGTGCGACCGAGCGGCTGACGAGACGGGGCTCAGCTCAGCCCGGGGATCGTTCCAGCGCGTGTCCAAGTGCGATCGGCCGCGTTCTCGAAGATGCCGACGCCGTACCGACGACCCCGCGCCTCCATCGTGCGGCCATCACCGAGGCTGATCGCGATGTGGTTCGGGTTGCCAGCGCGGAAGAGCAGCGCGCCTGGCGTGCGGAGCGCCTCTTCGACGGACATGGGGGTGGTGGCGCCGATCTGGGCGGCGCTCCCGTCGGGGAAGTTCACTCCGGCGCGGCGGGCGGCCCACTCGATCAACTCGGAGCAGTCGAAGGCGCGCGGGTTGTCGTTGCTCGGGTTCGCCTCGGCGCCGAAGACGTAGGGCTTTCCCTGCTGACCGAGCGCGTGCCAGAGGAACTCCTGGGTGGTGCGAGTGCCGCTGCCGTTGGGCGGCTGCACGGTGGTGCCGGTGCCCGTTCCGTCGACGCGAGGAGGCGGCGCGTCGAAGCCCGACATGCCCAAGGCACCAGCCGTCGCAGGTCCGACGACGCCGTCGACCTCGAGTCCGTTTCGCTGTTGGTAGGTTCGAAGCGCCCGCTCGGTGAGCGGCCCAAAATCGCCGTCGAGGGGTCCGGGGCTGAACCCGGCGTCCTGGAGCTTCTGTTGGAGGGTGAGAACGTTCTGCCCGCTGCTGCCGACGCGAAGGAGAGCCATGTGCGATTGTCGCCTCAGCGACTCGCGGTGAAACGCCGAGGTTTCGCTCAGAGAATTTACTCGGTGCGCAGGCTTCGGCACATCGAACGACCCGCGCCTACATTCACGGAGGGTCGGCTTTCTCTGGGGTCTCGTGGTGTTCCGCGGCGCCTGCTCGCCCGCGATCGTCCTTGACCCTGAACATCCGTTCCGCGACAACGGCGAGCAGCCGTCTTCGTCCCTCGCTAGGAAACCGCCCCATGGCTGAACCCGACGTCATCACCGTGCGCGGCGCGCGCGAGCACAACCTCAAGGGCATCACTCTCGAGATCCCGAAGAAGAAGTTGGTGGTCTTCAGCGGCGTCTCGGGCTCGGGCAAGTCGTCGCTCGCCTTCGATACGCTCTACGCCGAAGGGCAACGGCGCTACGTCGAATCGCTCTCCGCCTACGCGCGCCAGTTCCTCGGGCAGATGGAGAAGCCCAAGTACGACACGATTCGCGGCCTCTCACCGACGATCTCGATCGAGCAGAAGGCGGCCTCGAACAACCCGCGCTCGACCGTCGGCACCGTCACCGAAGTGCACGACTACCTCCGCGTGCTCTTCGCCAACATGGGCGTGCAGCACTGCCACACCTGCGGCCGCAAGGTGGGCAAGCAGTCGGCGCAGCAGATCGTCGACGAGATCATGAAGCTGCCGATGGGCTCGAAGGTGCAGCTGCTCGCGCCGATCGTGGTCAACCGCAAGGGCGAGCACAAAGACCTGCTCGTGGACGCGCAGCGGCGTGGCTACGCGCGGGCCCGCGTCGACGGCAAGGTGCGCTCGCTCGAGGACAACGTGAACCTCGACAAGAAGTCGAAGCACGACGTCGAGCTGATCATCGATCGCCTCGTGCTCAAGGCCGATCTGCGGCCGCGGCTCACCGACTCGGTCGAGAACGCGCTCCGGGAAGGCAAGGGCGTGCTGATCGTCACCGACGAGACCGCCGACAAGCAGGCCGATCGCACGATGAGCGAGCTGAACGCGTGTCATCACTGCGGCCTCTCGTTCCCCGAGCTGACGCCCGCCTCGTTCTCCTTCAACAACCCGCTCGGCATGTGCACCGACTGTTCGGGCCTCGGGACTCGGCCGGAGATGGACCCGGATCTGATCGTTCAGGACAAGACGCGCTCGATCCGTGAAGGCGCGGTCGAGGTCTGGGCCTCCGGCGTCACCCGCGGCGAGGGGTGGACGGCGGATCTCGTCGACACGCTCTCCCGGGCCTTCGGCATCGATCTCGACACCCCGTGGGAGAAGCTGCCCAAGGGCCAGCGCGACGTCGTGATGTACGGCTCCGGCGGCAAAGAAGTGTCGATGAAGTGGGGCGACGCCCGCTGGAAGATGGAGTGGGAGGGCCTCGTCACCAAGCTGATGCGCGGCTTCCAGTCGACGAGCTCGGAAGGAATGAAGCAGTACTACATGCGCTTTCTCTCGGACAAACCGTGCCCGACCTGCAACGGGGAACGGCTCAAGCCCGAGTCCCGCGCGGTGAAGGTGCACGGCCAGACGATCGTCGAGCTGAGCCACCTCACCATCAACGAAGCGCAGACGTTCCTCCTCGAGCTGCCGCTCACCAAGAACGAGCAGACGATCGGCGCGGAGCTGCTCAAGGAGATCCGTTCACGGCTCGGGTTCCTCATCGACGTGGGCTTGGGCTACCTGACGCTCGATCGCAGCGCCTCGTCGCTCTCGGGCGGAGAGAGCCAGCGCATTCGCCTCGCCTCCCAGATGGGCAGCGAGCTCACCGGCGTCATCTACATCCTCGACGAGCCGTCGATCGGGCTCCACCAGCGCGACAACGGACGCCTGATCGCGACCCTGAAGAAGCTGAGGGATCTGGGGAACAGCGTGCTGGTGGTCGAGCACGACGAGGAGACGATGGAGGAGGCCGACTGGATCATCGACTTCGGCCCCGGCGCGGGCGAGCTGGGCGGTCACGTCGTCGCCGAGGGCACGCCCAAGCAGGTGATGCGCGACGAGAAGAGCGTGACGGGCGGTTACCTCTCGGGGCGGCTCGAGATCAGCATTCCGCCCGAGCGGCGCAAGGGCACCAAGACCAAGCTCTCGATCCGCGGGGCCAAGGAGAACAACCTCAAGAACGTCGACGTCGACCTGCCGCTCGGCACCTTCATCGCCATCACCGGCGTCTCGGGCGCGGGGAAGTCGACGTTGATCAACGAGATCCTCTACCCGGCGCTCGCCAGGCACCTCACCGAGTCGCGGGTGATGCCCGGCAAGCACACCTCGATCACCGGCATCGAGCACCTCGACAAGTGCATCGACATCGATCAGCGGCCCATCGGGCGAACGCCGCGATCGAACCCAGCGACGTACACGAAGGTGTTCGACCCGATTCGCGAGGTGCTGGCGCAGACCGCCGAGGCGCGAACCTTCGGCTACACGCCGGGCCGGTTCAGCTTCAACGTGAAGGGCGGGCGCTGCGAGGCGTGTGAAGGCGACGGTGTGAAGAAGGTCGAGATGCACTTCCTCGCCGACGTGTACGTGCCATGCGAGGTGTGTGGCGGCAAGCGCTTCAACGAGGCGAGCCTTCGGGTGCGCTACAAGGGGAAGAACGTCTCCGAGATCCTCGAGATGTCGGTGCGCGAGGCGATGGATCACTTCTCGGTGCACCGCGACATCATGCGGCACCTCCAGACGCTCGATGACGTCGGGCTCTCGTACCTGCGGCTCGGGCAGCCGTCGCCCACGCTCTCGGGAGGAGAGGCGCAGCGGATCAAGCTGTCGCGCGAGCTGGCGAAGATCGCGACCGGGCGCACGCTCTACATCCTCGACGAGCCGACGACCGGGCTTCACTTCGAAGACATTCGCAAGCTGCTCATCGTGCTGAACCGGTTGGTGGACGCGGGAAATACGGTGGTCGTGATCGAGCACAACCTCGACGTGATCAAGTCGGCCGATTGGGTGATCGATCTCGGGCCCGAGGGTGGTGACGGCGGAGGGAAGATCCTCGCCGAGGGAACTCCGGAAGACGTCTCCGAGGTGAAGGGCTCGTACACCGGGAAGTACTTGAAGCACGTGCTCGAGAAGGCGCGCCGGCAGCGGGTCGGCGTTCGCGTCGCGAGCTGACCCTGGCGAACCCGCGGGTCCAGGAGGCATGATCGGTCGGCGTATGACCGATCCAACCGTCTTCACGAGTGCAACCTTCGAGAGCGCGGCGGCGAGCGCCGAGGAACAGGGCCGGTTGCTGCTCGTCGACTTCACCGCCGCCTGGTGTGCGCCCTGCAAGAACATGGATCGAACGACGTGGCGCGATCCGAAGGTGATCGAGTGGGTTCAGCAGCACGCGATCGCCGTGCAGGTCGACGTGGACGAGGAGCAGGCGATCGCGAAGCGGTTCGAAGTGAGCGCGATGCCGACGCTGGTTCTCCTTCGTGGTGAGGCGGTGCTCGACCGGGTGACTGGGGCGAGACCGGCTCCGGCGCTCCTCGAGTGGCTCGAGGCCGCGAGCAACGGACGGAAGGAGGTCGACCTCCTGCTCGAGGCGCGAGATCCGAACGATCCGAGCACGTGGATGGCGCTCGCTCGACACCTGCTTCAGGCCGGGCGCTTCGAAGAGGCGTTTCCGCACGTGGAGGAGCTGTGGCTTCGATCGGCCGAAGTGAGCCCCTCGTTCGGCGGCGTGCGCGTGTCCTTCTTGCTCGCCCTGATCTCGGAGCTGGTTCGGGCGCTGCCCGCGGCGAAGCGACGGTTCGCTGCGTTGCGCGACGAACTCGAGCCCAGGCTCTCGACGGATGGTGAGGCCGGCACTGATTGGCTCGCGCTCAACGACGCGCTCGATGACGAGCAGCGATCCGTCGAGTGGATCGATCGGATCACGGCAGCGCCACCGGGTTGGGCCAGGAGTGACTTCCGGGTGCAGGACCTGCTGGTGAAGCGCGAGCGCTGGGCGGATCTCGGACGGATCCTGAGCGATCCGATCGGGCGGCTGACGAGCGGTTTTCGCCATCTCGACGAACTGCGCGACGCGCCGATTCCAGAGGAGCACCGAGCCGAAATGCGAGGCTGGCTCACCGAGAACTGTCGAAAGGAGGCTGGCATCTTGGTGAAGGCACTTCGCGCCGCGGGACGAATGGCCGACGCCGAGGACGTCGAGCGGGTCGCCCGCGAACGCGATCCCTCGGACGAGATGAGACGCGCCCTCGCAGGTGAGCCGCCCGAGCGCTGATCAACCGCCTCAATCGGCCCCGAGCCTGTTCAACCCGCCTCAATCGGCGCCGAGCCTGTTCAACCCAGCCGCTCCATTCGGCCCGCCACCAGCCGCTTCGCCGCCGCCATCAGCGCCGGATCGAGCCGGTACTGCCGCCCACCCGCCCAGACACGGCCGAGCTCGGGCTGATCCACCCCTTCCCAGTTCCGGTTCGGCCGCCACGCGAAGATCCGCACCTCGACGAGCGAAGGCAGCTCGAGTGCGAGCGTCTCCTCGAACGCCTCGAACAAATGCCGAACGCAGAACGTCGACCACGGCAACGTCACCTCGAGCCGCTCGAGGCGCGACATCACCGGCAACACCCCGAGTTCCCGCACCAGCCGAGGCAACCGGTTCTTCCGGGGCCCCGTCGCCACCCGCGTCGGGCTCCAGCCTGCGTCGGTGAGCTGACTCGAGAAGGTCACCGAGAGGACGAAGCCGCGCCGCCACCCGAGCTCGAGCATCGCCGTCGCCGTCGAGAGCGTTCCCAGGAGCGCCTTGGCATGGAGCGCCAGATGCTGCGCCTCGGCCTTCTCGAGCTGACGGTCGAGGGGACGCGCTTCCCGAGCGAGCTGGAGATGGGTCAGCGTTCCTCGCGGGTCTCCCATCGACGCCAGCGCGTCGGCGAACACCGCCACCGCGGCCTCGTCTTCCAGGAAAGTCAGCGTCGGGAGCATCGGCCTGCCGACGGCGAGCGTCGGTCCGGGCTGACTCCGACGCCCCTCGTCCTCGTGTGCGAAGCCCTCGCGAGCGCATAAGGTGCGCGACCCATGTCGACGGCCGCGCCGAGCAACAAGCTCCCCAGGCAGATCCCCTTCATCATCGGCAACGAAGCGGCCGAGCGGTTCTCGTTCTACGGCATGCGCAACGTGCTCACGAACTTCCTCGTGGGCTACCTCCTGCTGGGCCTCGCCGAGCCCGAGCGTCAACCCGCCGCCAAGGAGATCTTCCACGTCTTCGTCATGGGCGTGTACTTCTTCCCCCTGCTCGGCGGCTGGCTGTCCGACCGCTTCCTCGGGAAGTACCGCACCATCTTCTGGCTCTCGCTCGTCTACTGCGCGGGTCAGGTGCTGCTGACCTTCTCGGTCGACGACAAGCCCCGCTTCTACGCAGGCCTCTTCCTCATCGCGCTCGGCTCGGGCGGGATCAAGCCGTGCGTCTCGGCCTTCGTCGGCGATCAGTTCGATCAGTCGAACAAGCACCTCGCCAAGCTCGTCTTCGACGCCTTCTATTGGATCATCAACTTCGGCTCGTTCTTCGCGTCGCTGCTCATTCCTCCCCTGCTCTCCGCGACGCCGATGGAGTTCGAGTTCTTCGGCTCCACCTTCGTCATTCCCACCCCACTCCCGCGCCTCGCCTTCGGCATTCCCGCGCTGCTCATGGTGGTGGCGACGCTCATCTTCTGGGCCGGCCGCAATCGCTACGTCCACGTGCCGCCGACCGCCGCCGACCCGAACTCGTTCCTCAACGTCTGCTGGACCGCGCTCTCGAATCGAAAGGGGCGCTCCTCCACCGTGTCGATCGTGCTGGTGGTGCTCGGTGGGCTCGGAGCGGTGGGCTCGTTGGCCATCACCCCGGTGCTCGGCTTCGTCGCCTCGCTCTGTCTCGCGGTGGTCGTCTTCATCGCCTTCGCCGGCGTCGGCGTGTGGCTCCAGCTCGAGGGCGCGCGCGGCAAACACCCCGACGACGACGTCGACGGCGTGCGCTCGGTGCTCCGGGTGCTGGTGATCTTCGCCTTGGTGACGCCCTTCTTCTCGCTCTTCGATCAGAAGGCCTCGACCTGGGTGCTCCAGGGAAACACGATGACGCTCCCCGGCTGGAGCTGGTTCAAGAGCGCCGCCCAGATGCAGGCCTTCAACCCGCTGCTGGTGATGATCTTCATCCCGCTGAACAACGTCGTGCTCTTCCCCCTGCTCCGGAAGGCCGGGCTCGACGTCACGCCGCTGCGACGCATGGGCGTGGGCATCGTCTTCTCGGGGCTCGCGTGGGTCGCCGTCGCGTTTCTCCAGCGCTCGCTCGACGCGGGAGACCAGCTGCCGGTGCTCTGGCAGGCGGTGCCGTACGCGCTGCTCACCTTCGGAGAGGTCCTCGTCTCCGCCACCGGCCTCGAGTTCGCCTACAGCCAGGCGCCCGCGAAGCTGAAGGGCGTGCTGATGAGCTTCTGGAGCCTCGCCACCACCGTCGGCAACCTCTGGGTCCTCCTCGTCAACGCGTCGGTGAAGAGCCCCGAGGTGACGACGGCGATCGCCGATCGCGGCTACGGCGTCATGGCCTTCCAGATGATCTTCTTCGCCCTCTTCGCCTTCGCGGCCGCGGCCGCCTTCGCCGCCTACGCTCGTCGCTATCAGGTCGTCGATCACTATCGAAAGGCCTGAGCGACGCCTCGCCTCCTCGATTGAGTGCGGAATCGAGACCGGTCAAGATGCCGGGCCCCGATGCGAGTCACCCCGCTCTTGGCCCTCCTCTGCTTGGAGGCCTGCCTGCTGAACCCGACCGGCTGGGAGCAGAACCGGTACAAGTGCGCGACCGACGCCGACTGTGTGAGGGGCTTCTCCTGCATCGCCCTCGTCTGTCAGCCGACCGGATCGGTGGGTGGCGGCGCTGGTGAAGGCGGCGGCATGGCGGGCGGCGGATCGGCGGGAGGCGCGGTCGGCGGCGGCGCCTCCAACACGTGCGGAGCGATGTCGTGCGGCGGCTGCTGCAACGCGGGCTTCTGCGAGACCGGCTCCGAGCTGATGCAGTGTGGACGGGGCGGTACCGCGTGCCGGGCGTGCGGCACCGGCGAGAGCTGCTTCGGAGGCATCTGCTCTCAGTGCGACACCAGCACCTGCCCGACCGGCTGCTGTGACGACGGAGACTGCAAGGAGCCGTCCGACTCCGCCTGCGGCATGGGCGGTGCGCAGTGCGGAGACTGTCGCGGCAACGCCAGCGATCGCTGCATGGCCGGTGCGTGCTCCTGCGGGGCCAATGGGCTCTGCCCGAGCGGCCAGCGGTGCGTGAGCGGCGTCTGCCAGTGCGATTCGACGAGCTGCCCCACCGGCTGCTGCGATGGGCGCACCTGCACCTCTCCGTCGGTCGATCGCTGCGGAATGAACGGGCAGAGCTGTGCCGTCTGCGATCCCGCGACCGCCGACGGCTGCGACGGCGCGTGCAAGTGCGGCAATGGGCCAGCGTGCGCGGCGGGCCAGGCGTGTCAGGGTGGCACCTGCGTCTGCAACGCGTCGAGCTGCCCCAATGGGTGCTGCACCGCCTCGGGTCAGTGCGCGACCGGCACCGATGCGATGGCCTGTGGCTCGGGGGGGAGCGCCTGTCAGGCGTGCCCCGGTGGCCAGTCGTGCACGACGCAGAAGATGTGCAGCGGGTGCAACCCGACCAACTGTCCGACCGGGTGCTGCCAGAACGGAGCCTGCCAGACGAGCCAAGCGACCGGCACCTGCGGAACGGGGGGCGCGGTGTGCTCGTCCTGTTCGACGGCGACCGCCGATGCCTGCGTTGGAGGCGTCTGCCGATGCGGCGCGGGAGCAGCCTGCGCGGCGGGACAACGATGCGTCGGGAGCGCCTGTGTCTGCGACGCCATGAGCTGTCCCACCGGCTGCTGCGCGAACAACGTCTGTGTCAGCCCCACGACGGGCCAGTGTGGAGTCGGCGGCGCTGCCTGCGCGGCCTGCGGAGCGACCTCCGATCGCTGCACCTCGGGCGCCTGCCGGTGTGGAACCTCGGCGCCCTGTGGAGCCGGCCGACGCTGCGTCGCGGGCGCGTGCGTGTGTGACGCGACCAGCTGCCCCTCCGGCTGCTGCAGCGCAGGCCTGTGCGTTCCCTTCGCGGCTCAGACCGCCGCCCAGTGCGGAACTGCTGGCGCGGCGTGCGGCTCCTGCTCCGGCTCGACCAACACGTGCACGAACGGAGTCTGTCGGTGCGGCGCCGGCGCGCCGTGCGCGAACGGGCAGACGTGCACCGGCGGCACCTGCGCCTGCACGGCCGCCTCATGCCCTGGAGGGTGCTGCAACGGCGCCTCCTGCGTCCCCCTCGCGTCCCAGACGACGACGACCTGCGGAGCGCCCGGCGCGACCTGCGCGACCTGCGACGCCCGAAGCGATCGCTGCACCAACGGCGCCTGTCAGTGCGGCGCCACCGGCCCGTGCCAGGCCGGCCAACGATGCTCCGCGGGCGTGTGCCTCTGCGACGCGACGAGCTGCCCGAGCGGCTGTTGCGACGCGACGGGGCTCTGCCAGCCCGGCAACTCCAACGCGGTGTGCGGCACGGGTGGAGCGGCCTGCGCGTCGTGCGGCGCCCAGAGCTGCGTCGGCAACACCTGCGCTGGCTGCTCGGCAGCGACCTGCCCCACGGGCTGCTGTGCGGGTGGCACCTGCGTCGGCACCCCGACGGCGACGCAGTGCGGCTCCGGGGGCAACCTCTGCATCCTCTGCGATGCCACCCGCGCCAACACCTGCACCGGAGGCGTCTGTCGCTGTGGCGCCGGGAGCGCGTGCGGCGCCGGCCAACGCTGCGAGGGGGGCACCTGCGTCTGCAACGCGGCCAGCTGCCCCTCTGGCTGCTGTACCGGCAACACCTGTACCTCGCCTCCGACGCTGGCGGCGTGTCAGACCGGCGGAGCCGCATGCGCCGCCTGCCCGGCGAACAGGGCCGACGGCTGCACCGGTGGGGCATGCCGCTGTGGCACCTCTCCCGCGTGTGGCCCGGGCTACCGCTGCCTCGGCGGCGCGTGTGTCTGCGACCCAGCGACCTGCGCTGGCTGCTGCAACGGGAACAGCTGCGTCACTGGCAACACCCTCGGCGCGTGCGGCACCGGCGGCGCGGTGTGCACGAGCTGCCCCGCGGGACAGGCCGACTCCTGCACGGCGGGGAGCTGCCGCTGCGGCGCCAACCCGGCCTGCGTGGGGTGCGACGCCGGGACGTGTGCCTGCACGCCCACCGAAGTCACCGAAGCCACCTGCGGCGATGGCCTCGACAACGACTGTGACGGGCAGATCGACTGCTTGGACACCGACTGCCGCCGCAGGGCCTGCAACGGCGCTGGCACGGCGTGCTGCTCGACGGCGCCCAACGCGACGGCCTGCAAGAACCTCACGAACGACGCGGCCAACTGTGGGGTGTGCGGCGTGTCGTGCGCCTCGGGGACCTGTCAGCCTCGCTCCAGCACCGGGAGGACCTCCGGCGTCTGCACCTGCCCGGGGGGCGGCGCACAGTGCCCTCGGCCTGGGAATGTCACCTTGCAGACCTGCAACACCTCGGGGGAGTGCGACTGCGGCGACGATCACGATCGCTGCGGCGGAAACACGACGGGGTCGCGGTGCACTCCGACGAGCCCGACCGACTTCTGCTACTACCCCTGAGGTCGCCTCACTTGAGGCGCAAGCGCCGAACCGTCTGGGTGTTCGCGTTGATCACCACCTCGATCGTCTGATCGATGCCCTGCTCTTCGTTGACGAGGCGGAGCACGTGCCGGCCAACGGGCAACGAATCAGCCAGACGTGGCGTCTCGCCGAGGCGTTTGCCGCCGAAGAAGACGGTCGTCCAGGGCACGGTGTCGAGCACGAGGGTGCCGCGCGCTGGCCGCTTCTCGGTGGGGTTCGACGGAGGCACCTGCGGCACCTCGGCCTTCGCGAGCGCGAGCGCGACGTTGCTCGTCTCCAGCGGGTGCACCTGGGTGGAGACGGACGCCGCCTGGTAACCGTCGGCCTTCGCCGCGACCAGGTGATCGCCCGGAGGAAGCACGAGCGCGCCTCCGTCCCACGGCTGACCGTCGACCAGCACGGTGGCTTCGGCTGGAGTCACCGAGATTCGCAGCGTCCCTCCGGCAGGCTCGCTCCGCCCGGCGTCGGCGGAGGCGACGGGCTGCACCGGCGACTGGGGCGAACGAACGGCTCGAAACGCCACCACCCCGAGGACGACGGCGACGAGGAGCCCGAGGCCAGCGACCGCGCCTCGGCTGCGCTTCGGAGGCACCGCGTGCGCTCGGGTCGGGTCGAGGTTGACGTCGACCGACTCGGGAAGCGCCGCCTGGCCGCTTCTCCCCAGAATCGTCTTCGCTCGGTTGGGAGCCGGCAACGAGTTGCTGTCGGAGCCTTCGTCGTTGAGCGGCCCGCGCGAGGGGGTGAGCTCTCCTCGCTTGGCGGCCTCGATGAGCTGCCGCTTCGCCTTGAGCCGATCGGCGAGCACCGTGGTGACGTAGGCGGCGACGTCACTGCTCGAGGCGCGAGCGTTGATCGCGGTGATCCACTCCTCGAGCGCGGTCTGCAGGTCGCGAGCCGACTGGTAGCGATCGATCGGCTCGGGCGCCATCGCCCTGGCGATGATGGCGTCGAGCTCGGGCGCGAGATCTTCCCGGCGGTGACTCGCGCGCGGAAACGCCTCACCCGTCGCCATCAACCGGAAGAGCTCGCGCTCGCCCATGCGAGGAAACAGCCGGGTGCGCGTCACCAACTCGAAGAGCACCACGCCGAGCCCGAAGACGTCGGCACGCGCATCGACGGCCTCGAGCCGCGCTTGCTCGGGCGCCATGTAGGCGAGCTTGCCCTTCACCTTGCTGCCGGTCGTCACGGCGGAGCCCACCTTGGCGATGCCGAAGTCGACCAGCTTGATCGACCCGTCGGTGGTGACGAGCAGGTTCTGGGGGCTGATGTCGCGGTGGACGATGTGGAGCGGCTCTCCGTTCTCGTCGGCGCGAGTGTGCGCGTGATGGAGCCCGTCGGCGGCCCAGGCGACCAACCGCGCGGCGATCGCGTCGGGGATCGGCATCGTCAGGGCCCGCATGTCCTTGAAGACGGCCGACAGCGTCTCGCCCTCGATGAACTCCATCGCGATGAAGAAGGAGTCTCCGTCTTGCCCGAGCTCGTAGACCTGCACGATGTGGGGGTGGTTGAGCTGCGCGGCGAGCCGAGCCTCGCGGAGGAACATCTCGACGTACTCGGGCTCGTCCTCGAGGGCGCCGGAGATGCGCTTGATCACGACGAGCTTCTCGAAGCCCTTCACCCCGAGCTGCTTGGCGAGCCAGATCTCGGCCATGCCGCCGGTCGCGAGCGGAACGAGCAACTGGTACCGGCCGACCGTATTCGAGGGAGGCATCGCGGGGCGCAACTGCTGCTAGGGTTCCGATGGATATCACCGGGGAGCGTCGAGTGGGGTTCGTGATCGCAGCGCTGCTGGCCGCCGGTTCCGCGCCGAGCGCCGAAGAACGGCTCCAGCAGGCCAAGGCCTTCGTCGAGGCGGTTCAGTACGTGAAGGCGCTCAAGGCAGTGGAGGCCGGGCTCGATCAGGGCGCGACCAGTCACGCCACGCTCGTCGGGCTGTACGAGCTCGGCGCGACCTTGAACGCGGCGCTCGACAAGGGGCCGGCCGCGGAGCAATTCTTCGCGCTGCTGCTCACCATCGAGCCTGGCTACGAGCTGTCCCGCGATCTCCCGCCGCGCACCCGAACGCTGTTCTTCGCGGCGAAGAACAAGGTGGCCAGCCAGGTGCTCGAGCCCGTCGTCGAGCGCCCGACGCCGTCGACCCTCGTCTTCAAGTTGCCCAAGCGGCCACTGCTCGTCCCCACGACGGCGAAGCTCAAGGCGACCTTCCGCGGCGAGGTGATCGAGGCGAAGTCGGAGCTGGTCGACGGCGTGGCGACCTTCAAGGTGCCGGAGGGCGACGTCGAGTGGGCCCTCGAGCTGAGCAGCGCGACGGGGGTCCTCCGGGTGGTGTCAGGCCGATCGATCATCGAGACGCCCAAGCCGGTGAAGAGCGAGCTGACGCCGCCGCCTCCGCCGCCGCTGAAGGTGACGACGGTGGCGCGGCCATGGGCGCCCGCGACCGGGATCGTCCTGGTGAGCGTCGCCGTCGCCGCGGCCATCGCAGGTGGGGTGACGGCGGGCCTCTCGACCGACGCGCGCTCTCAGCTCGCCAACGCGCCGCGCGATCAGGAGGGCGTCATCACCTCGATCACCCAGCAGCGTGCCGCCCAGCTCGATCAGAGCGTCACGAGCTTCGGGGTCGCCGCCTACGCGCTGTTCGGCGTCGCGGCAGCGGCTGGCATCGTCGGGGTGATCGTGCTGGCGATCGGCCCGGGCGAAGAGCTGCCGGTGAGCCTCGGCCTCGGGCTCGGTCAGGCGTCCCTCGCGCTCGCGTTCTGAGCCGAGCGACTACTCGAGACAGCCGCAGCACATGCCGGGATTGGTGCTGCCGGGGTACGCGCACCACCCACCAGCCTTGCCGAGTCCGATGCAGCGGGCGTTGCAGTCGGTCGTTCCCGACGGTCCGCCGCGGCATGCGTCACAGCCCTCGGAGGCGCAGCCGCAGCACATTCCAGCCGAGGTGCTCCCGGGGAAGGCGCAGGTGCCGGTGCTCGAGCCGGTCGAGAAGCAAGCGCTGGGACATGACTGGCCAGTGCCCACGCAGGCCGTGCAGCCCCCTCCACTCGGCGGAGTGGCGGTGTTGGGGAAGGCGACCGCGATGCGGTTTCGATCCCACGTCGTCACGCTGGCCGCGCCGTACCAGATCGCCTGAACGACGCCGTTGTCCACCTCGAGGAACGGCGTCACCTGCCCGAAGGCGTCGTGCGGCTGCCCGCTGATCGCGAAGAGGCGCCCCTGAGAGGCCCAGCAGACCCCGTCGGGGCTCGTGTGCCAGTACGTGCCGTCGCGGCCTTCGGTGAGCATCACGTAGACGCCGCCAACCTTCTTCACGTCCACCGCCCCGGCGTTGAGCACGATCGGGTTGGCGGGGTGCTTGGTGAAGGTGACGCCGTCGTTCGAGGTCGCGTAGCCGACGTGGCGCACGCCGTTTCGCTGGCCGTCGAACCACATCTTGTAGACACCGTTCTCGAGGATCACCGAGGGCCGACCGACCTTGTCAGCGTCCCATGCGCCGGGCGCGCCGACCGAGAGCACCATTCGATCTTTGGTGAACGAGGTGAGCGAGTTGGAGTTGCCGGGCGTGTTGCGGGCGAGCCAGATGCGGTCGTTCTCCGCGACGTCGGCGTCGGTGTAGTACATCGCCCAGGAGCCCGACGAGACGATCACCACGCTGGGATCGTTGACGTGGTTCGAGGTGCCGCGATCGAGCACGGGTTGGGGCGCGGTATCGGACGGCCACTTTCGCCACTCCGCGCGATCACGCGACCAGGCCATGAAGATGCGATCGTGCCCGTCGCCTCCTTGGGCGCCGTAGAACATCACGTACTGGCCCATCACTCGTTGGAGATCGGGCGCGTAGACGTTGTTCGAACCATGTCCGGAGGCTTGCGTCGCCGGGAGCATCACCGGGTTGCGACTCCAGGGAGCGAAGGACGCCGGCCAGCCGGAGGGAATCACGTTGCACGAGCCACCTGCGGCTCCGCCCGATGCGCCGCCTGACGTTCCACCTGCCGATGCGCCGCCCGACGTTCCACCTGCCGATGCGCCGCCCGACGTTCCACCTGCCGATGCGCCGCCGGACGTTCCACCTGCCGATGCGCCGCCGGACGTTCCACCTGCCGATGCGCCGCCCGACGTTCCTCCTGCCGTTGAACCGCCGGACGTTCCACCTGCCGATGCGCCGCCCGACGTTCCTCCTGCCGTTGCACCGCCCGACGTTCCGCCCGCCGACGCGCCGCCCGACGTTCCACCCGCCGACGCGCCGCCTGACGTTCCGCCGCCTGCCCCTCCACCGACGCCGCCTCCAGCCGAGCCTCCACCGGTCCCGAGCCTCGCGGAAGCGACCAACGGAATGGAGAGTTCGGGCGAGTTCGACGCGTCCGAGAGAATCACCACCCGCGCTGCGTGCGAGCCGGCCCGACGCGGCTGGAAGTTGAGGCGAACGACCGCGGTCTCGGACACGGCCACCTGCGACGGCAACGAGCCGTTGAAGCCGAACGAATCGGCATCCATCCCGCTGAGCTGCACCGACGAGACGTTCAGCCGCGATGAGCCTTGGTTCGACAAGGTGAGGACGCGGGAGATCGTCGTCCCCACCGTGACGTCTCCGAAGTCCACCGACTGCGGAGTGGCCTCGACGCGCGCGGAGGTTCGCATCACGTTGGAGCCACAACCCCCGAGCAGGAGAACGAGCGCGAGCCGATTCATGAGTTCAGGACACCTCGTGCCCAGGTTCTTTTGCGTGGAATACCAGAACGGCAGCAAAGAGACCGGCGAGCACCGGCGGCCCGATCAACGACGCTCAGTTGCGCTGCTGCTGCCGGAGTTGCTCCATCAGCTTCTGCCGAATTTCCGGCGGGAGCTGCTCGAGGCCCTGCATGTTTCCAAAGTCGGGCGGCGGCGCGGGCTTGTTGAAGAGCTGCGGCCCCGTCCCCCAGGAGCCCTTCTCACCGGACGACGCCACGTAGACGAGGTCGTCGGCGTTGCCTTTGACGAACACCTCGCCCGCCGTTCCCGAGTCCGCTCCGAAGACGAGCTTCACGGGCTTCTTCTCGACGAGGATCTCGATGGTGGTGGAGGGCGCTCCGAGCGTGGCCTTGTCGGCGGCGACCTTCATCGCGCGGCTGCCCTTCAACCGGTTCAGCTGCGCCGTCACCTGGCTCGGCTCGAAGGAGACTCCGGCCGGAGGCGTCTTCGGCTCGATCAACTTCCAGCCGGCGGCTTCTTTGCTGACGACCGTCTTGGTGGTGCCGGAGCTGATGGTGAGCTTCGTCACCTTGTCGACGTCGAAGTTCATCAGCGAGAGATCGCGCAGCCCGGCGAGCCCCGCACCGAGCTGTTCGGCGACGAAGCTGGGCACGAGGTACTCCTGCGCGTCGCCGTCGACCTTCAGGGCATACGTGCCGTCCTCGCGCTTGCTCGCGGCCAAGGTGACGCTGACGCTCTTCCCGTCCTTCTTCGTCAACGCGAATCGGTGCGCCTTGGCGTAATCGCCGGGCGCCGAGAGGAAGTCCTGGGCGGTGAGGGTCGAGAGCTGGCTCGCGAGCCGCATCGCTGCCGAGGCATCGAAGCGGAAGCCAGGAGGCGCCGCCGACGCCAACGTCCACGCGCCGCCCTCGGCCTGCTTGAGCGAGAAGCCCGGGCCCTCGGCCGGAGTCACGTCGAGCTGGGTGATCTCGGAGGTCGCCGCCGTCGCGATCGTCTTCTTCCGCCACGCGGTGACGTTCCGCTTCACCTGCCAGCTCATGCCCGACTGGGTGGCGAACACCGAGGAACCGTCGCTCTTGCGCACGTAGGTGCCGCCGCTCTTCGAGGCCTTGCCCAACACGACCGTCATCGACTTCCCGCCGCCGCTCACCGCGACGGTGGTTCCCTTCTCGGCGGTCACCTCGAGCTCGGCCTGCTTGTCGGCCTTGTCGGTGACGAAGTCGGGCGCCTTGAAGTCCTGAATCGCGGTGAGGAGCGCCTGCACCTGCGAGTCCTCCGCTGGGAACTTGGTGTCGGGCTTGGCCGGGTCGGCGACGGTCCAACCGTTGGGGGAGCGCTCCAGCTTCGCCGCGTTCGCGCCAGTGACGGTGACGGACTCGATCGACGCCGAGGTCATCGCTGGCAGCTCGAGCTTCTGAATTCCGACCGAGACGTTCTTCTCACGAGTGGCGACCAGCGCGAGCAAGAGCACGCCGAACGCCGCGACAGCACCGAGAGTGGCCTTCTTCATGTCGAGTTCCTCGAATCAGACGGAGACGGACGCACGGCTGGACTCACGCATGCGCCAACGAACGAAGCCAGCGAGCGCGAGGAGCAGCGGCAGCCCGAGCAGGTTGCCGAACTTGGCGAGGTTGCGGGTCGTGTCGGAGAGATCGCTCTTCAGCATCGGCAGCGCGAGCCCGCGGTTCCGCATCGCGAGCAGGGCGGGGTCGAGCAGCATCCAATCGGCGATGTTGAGCGCGAGCACCTGGTTGCCCCGGTTCTGCATGAAGTCGTCCTGGAACAGGTGCGAGGTGCCGACGACGATGACGCGCGCCTCGCTCTTGCTCTGGGCGATCACCGGCGCCGCGCCTGGAGCCCCCGACTGGGTCGCCTCGGCCGCGAAGTGGCTCTTCAACGTGCCCGAGACCTGCGCCATCAGCGGGTACGGACCGGTCGGGGTGATCGTCTCCGAGCGCCAATCTCGCTGCGGGCTCAAGTTCGGCGGCTTGTTCTCGAGCCAGCTCTTCTGGGTCGAGCGCGCGAGCACCGCGGCGGTGGTGCCCTCGACCTGCTTCACCTCGAGGGAGGTCGCGAACGGGAAGAGCACCTCGGCGAGGCCCTGGGTGATCACGCTCTCGCCTTCCATGCGCTGCACCACGGGGAGGAACGGGTACGGCACCGGCTGGTTGATCACCATGAAGCCACGGCGCTCGCTCACGTTCACGCTGCCCGACTTCACGTCGGCGACGAGCTTGTCGCTCAGGGTGACGCCGTAGGTGGTGAGCATCGCGCCGAGGCCGTGCTGGGCCTCCTCGGGGCTGAAGGTGCGCAAGTCGACGTGCACGGTGTCGAGGAAGAAGGCGACCGACTTGCCCTCCATGAGGAACTGATCGATCGCCTTGAGCTCGTTCGGCGCGAGCGCGGTCTTGGGCCCGAGCACCCAGAGGGCGTCGAGGCCGGCGTCGAAGCGCTCCTTGCCCGAGAGCTCGACCGGCCGCAGCTCGTACATCTGCGAGAGCATCGTCTGGAGGTAGCGGTACTTCTCTTCGATCTTCGGCTCGCCGTGGCCTTGCAACACGCCAATCACCGGCGTCTTCGCCCGCGTCAGCTTGCGAATGAGCGTGGTCAGGTCGTACTCGAGCGACGAGACGTTCTGCACGAGGGGAATGACCTCCTTCTTCTCCTGGTGCTTCACCACGAGCGCCATGTACGCGCGCTTCGTCTGCTGCTGATCCTCCTCGATGACGCGAATCTCGACGGGCTGAATCCCCTGCCCTTCCAGCTCCTTCTCGATCGACGTCTTCTCGCGGAAGCGGCGGCCGAAGATGTCTTGCTTCACTTCCTTCTTCGCTTCCTTGTCGGCGTCGGTCTCCTGCGACTGCGGGTCGACGAACTCGAAGGCGAGCTTGCCCTTGGAGGCGGCGCGGAACTCCTCGAGCAGATCGCGCACGTAGCGGGAGTTGCTCGAGTACGGCGCCGGCAGCTGCTCGGTGAAGTAGGCCGTCACCACCACCGGCTCCTCGAGCGCGGCCATGGTGTCCTTGGTGGCCTTCGAGAGCGTGTAGGCGCCGTCGCGGGTGAGATCGGCGCGCGCGAACAGCCGCAGCCCGAGCAGGTTGAGCAGCACGAGGCTGCCGGCCACGGCGACGATGAAGATCGAAGTCTGGGTCGCTTTCTTGTTCATGGAGCCCTCACTGACGGGTCGCCTGAATCGTCCGGCCCGTCATCAACAGGCCGATCGTGGTGAGCGAGAGGTAATAGATGACGTCGCGGCTATCGAGCACGCCGCGGGCGATGTTCTCGAAGTGGTAGTCGACCGAGAGGAACTCGACGAACTGCGCGAGCGAGTCCGGCAAGAGCGGCGCGAACTTGTCGATGAGCATGAAGGCGAGGCAGAGCACCGCGCCGAAGATGAAACCGACGATCTGGTTCTTCGAGAGCGCGCTGCCCCAGAGCCCGAGCGCGATGAAGCTCGAGGCCATCAACATGAGGCCCAGGTAGCCCGCGAAGGCCTGCGACCAGTCGAACGACGGACCGGGGCCGGTGAGCCCAGCGACGGTGAACGCGTACGGCAACGTGCAGGCGAGCGCGACGCCCACCATGCCCCAGGCGGCGAAGAACTTGCCCAGGGTGATCTGCCAATCGTCCATCGGCAGGGTGAGGAGCAGCTCGAGCGTGCCACTCTTCCGCTCTTCGGCGACGGCGCGCATGGTGACGGCGGGCACGAGCAGAACGAAGAGCCACGGCGCGACCCCGAAGAAGCCTCGGAGTGACGCCTGACCGGCGAGGAACAGCGTCGAGACGTAGAACCAGCCCGAGAGGAGCAGGAACCCGCCCAGCACGATGTAGGCGATGGGGGAGATGAAGAAGGTCCTGAACTCTCGGCGAGTGACGGCGATGGCGGCGTTCATGCGGCCCTCCGGTTGTCGGTGAGCTTGCGGAAGGTCTCTTCGAGGCTGACGTGGGTGCGGCGCACCTCGAGCAACACCCAGTCGTTCTTCACCGCGGTCTCGAAGAGCGTGCGGCGAATGTCTTCGTTGCCGTGGTGCACGACGAAGCCGAGGGTGCCCTGGCCTTCACCTTCGTTCGCGTCGACGGAGGTGACGCCCGCGACCGAGGCGAGGCTCGCCTTGACCTGCGCGGCATCGAGGGTGCCGCCGTGGCGATGGCCGAGGACGACCGAGACGGTGCCGCCGCTCTCCTGACCGGCAGTGAGGCGCTCCGGCGTGTCGTCGGCGACGAGCCGGCCCTCGTTGATGATCAGCACCCGGGTACAGGTCGACTGCACCTCGGAGAGGATGTGCGTCGAGAGGATGACGGTCTTCTCCTTCCCGAGCTCCTTGATGAGGTTGCGGATCTCGACGATCTGGTTCGGGTCGAGGCCGGCGGTCGGCTCGTCGAGGATGAGCAGGTCGGGCTCGTGGAGGATCGCCGCCGCCAAGCCGACACGCTGCCGGAAGCCGCGCGAGAGCTGGTTGATGTCTTTGGAGATCACGCCGGTCAGCCCGCACCGCTCGACCGCGCTCTTGATGCGCTGGGCGCGCAGGTCCTTCGGCACGTCGCGCACGTCGGCGATGAAGCGGAGGTAATCGACCACCATCATCTCGTCGTAGAGCGGGTTGTTCTCGGGCAGGTACCCGATGAGCTTTCGCGCCGCGACCGGGTTCTCCACCACGTCGATGTCACCCACGAACGCGCGGCCGCCGGTCGGGTTGAGCGAACCCGCCAGCACACGCATCGTGGTGGACTTGCCAGCACCGTTCGGACCGAGAAAGCCAACCACCTGCCCCTTGGGGACCTCGAACGACAGTCCCTTCACGGCCTGGGTCGATCCGTAGTGCTTGGTCAGTCCTTCGATTCGAATCATCGAGGAAGGCATGCAGGCACCTCTTGAAAAAAGATGCGCTTCCCTAAGTCGCCTAGCCGAAGTGTCAAGAGGCGATCGGCTCTGAAAACTTTTCAGGGTGCGGAGTGGGAATAGCGTCGGGGGGATCGTGTTGAAGCTGATTCCGCTCGGAGGGCTGGGAGAGGTCGGGCTGAACAGCATGGTGCTGGAGCACGGCCGCGAGCGGGTGCTGATCGACTGCGGTGTCCTCTTTCCCCGGCCCGACCAGTTCGGGATCGACATCGTGGTGCCGGATTTTCGGGTGCTCCGCGACGATCCCGAGGCGCTGACCGCGGTCGTCCTCACCCACGCACACGAAGATCACCTCGGCGCGCTGCCGACCTTGATCCGGGAGTACCCCGTTCCCGTCTACGGCACGCCCTTCACCCTCGCGCTCGCGCGGCACCGGCTCGAAGAAGCTGGGCTCGAGACCGAGCTCCGGGAGTTCGGCCCCGGAAACGTCTTCGCCATCGGCCAGCAGTTCCTCGTCGAGCCGCTCCTGGTGACCCACTCGGTGCCCGACGCGGTGGGGCTGGTGGTGACGACCTCGTCGGGAACGATCGTTCACTCCGGTGACTTCAAGCTCGATCTCTCACCCATCGACGGGAAGCTGACCGATCTCGCGCGGCTGGGCGTGCTCGGCGATCGCGGCATCGATCTGCTGCTCTCGGACTCGACGAACTCCGAAGTCGAGGGCTGGACGCCGAGCGAGTCGTTGGTGAAGGAGACCTTCGAGCGGCTCTTCGTCGGTGCGCCGCAGCGCGTCGTGGTGGCGCAGTTCGGGTCGCACCTCCATCGGGTGCAGCACCTGCTCTGGCTCGCCCAGAAGCTGGGTCGAAAGGTGGCGCTCTCGGGCCGGAGCCTCCAGCGCAACTGCGAGCTCGCGCGAACGCTCGGTCGACTCGTGGTGCCCGAGGGGCTGCTGATCAGCCTCGATGACGCCGCGACGATCGCGCGCGACAAGCTGCTGCTGATCTCCACGGGCGCGCAGGCCGAGGTGCGATCGGGGCTGACGTGGCTGGTGTCCGACGAGCCGGGGCCGCTGCGGCTCGAGCCCGACGATCTCGTGGTGATCTCCGCCCGGGCGATTCCTGGCAACGAGCCGAACATCGCGCTGTTGCTCAACAAGCTCTACGCGCGCGGCGTGCGGGTCGTCTACCCGGGCAACGAGCCGGGCGTACACGTCTCCGGGCACGCGTCGCGGCAGGAGCAGCGGCGGCTGATCGAGACCGCTCGGCCGAAGAGCTTCGTTCCCATTCATGGAGAGCTCCGTCACCTCCATCGGCACCGGCAGGTCGCGCTCGCCGCGGGGCTGGGCGAGGACCGAACGGTGGTGGCGCGGAACGGAGACGTGCTCGGCGTCGACGCGCACGGCCTCCACACCTTGGGGCGGGCTCCGGTGGGACAGCTCCCGATGAAGCGCGAGGCGTTCGCGGCGGTGCCCGAGTCGGCCTTGCAGGAGCGGCGCTGGCTCGCCGAGAGCGGGGTCGTCATCTGTGTGGTGGTGCTCAAGCAAGGCGCGGGCACGGTGCTCCATGGGCCGTCCACGACCGGCCAGGGGCTCTCGGGTGAAGAGCGCGCCGCGTTGTCGCTCGCGGCGGAGGGCGCTCAGCTCGAGGTAAGGGAGCTGTCCGAGGCGATTCGAGGCGACGACGAGCGCGTTCGGGAAGCCCTGGTGCGAGGCGTGCGGCGCATCTTCAAGCAGCTCTTCGGCACCAAGCCCTTCGTCCACGCCGTCGTCGTCAGGGTCTGACCTTCGAGCGGCGGCCGGCGATCTCGTCGAGACGTTTCGAGACCTGCGCCCGCAGCCGTTTGGGGACTCCGGCCCGATCGGCGAAGCGAGCGAAGCGCGCGACCGCGGCCCGCACCTCCTCGATGACCTGCTCCGCCCTGCGAACGCTCGCCTTCCGCCCCAACGCGAGGAGCTGGTCGCGACCAGGCCTGGCGCCTTCGCCAGCGACGAGCATCCAGTGCTCCCCGCCAGGCCCAGTGGAGAAGGTGAGATCGAAGGCAGGGCTCACTCGCCAGGCGCCCGTCTCGGACATGGTGAAGGCGAAGTTGCGGGAGTGATCGTCACGGTTGTGCGCGAACACGTTGAAGCATGCTCGACGGAACAGCTCTTCGACCGCCGGCTCCGTGCGGACGAGCCGGCGGGTGAGCAGGAGCAGATCTTCGTAGGTCACCGATGGCGCGGTGTGCGGTGCGTCGATCATCGCAGCGAGGCTCAGCTGATGAACGCGTCGAGCGCCCTGACGATCGAAACGTCGAGTCGCGAAGAAGCGCTTGGAGCGGCCCAAGAGCCTCGTGGCAGGAACCTCGAGTCCGGCGGCTGTGGCCATCAGCGCGTAGGCGTATTCGAGGCGGCCCGCGCTGGGGTCGTCGCTCCGAGCCGGCAGCTTCACCAACCACTGCTCACCGTCTTCGCCGATCCGAAGCGCCCCGCGCCGATCGAACGAGACGAGCGCCTTGGGTCTCGCCCCTTGAGGAGAACCACCAATCGCGAAGAGCCGCTCGACATCGACCTCCTCGGCGTCATCGAAGACGCGCACGGTCTCGGCCTCGAGGGCTTCCAGCGTGGTCACCGTTGGCGGGGGCGGCGGCTGGTCCGGCTGATAGACGAGCGCGCCGAGTCCTCGAGAGCCCACCATCGAGAGTCGATCGAGCGGGCCGAGTGCCTCTCGCGGAATGCCTGCCTGCCGGGCGCGACGATCGAGCAGCAGCCGGCCCCACCCGTCAGGGAGGCTGTCGTCGAAGAGCCCGAACAAGCCGTCGAACTTCTCTGGCGCGGCGCGGAAGACGCCGCTGCGCAACGGCAGGGTGAAGGGTGCGAGCTCGAGGCCGCTCCGCGAGAAGCTCGCCTCGTATTCGAACAGGACCTGCTGTCGATGCCGAACCAACTGCCCGACGACGCGCCGCTGCGTCCGCTCGGGCTCGTAGAACACGGTGAGTCGATCGACGGGAACGAAGGTCACCGAGGCGGCCTCGCCCGCTTTCGCATCGGCGCAGGCGCTTCGAGTTCGGCGAGCGAGCGCACCGGCGGAGGTTCGAAGAGGTGCGCGAACGGGTCACCTGCTCCCAGCGCGACGGCGACTCGCACCATCGTCTCCACCGACCCTTCACCGCACGCCTCGAAGCGACGCAACGCCTTCAACCCGACGCCCGCGTTCCGCGCGAGGTCGCGTTGCGTCTGATTCTGGTGCAAGCGGAGCGCACGAGTTCGCTCGCCGAGGCCGTGAATGAGGCCGGACAAATCGAGCAGATAAGGGGTCATTTCGGGCACTTTATATCGATATTCTGGACACAAAACGCCCGTTCGGGTTCCTTCTCTAACGCCGGAGCGTCGCCTCGAAGAAGGCCGAGGTCTTTCGCCACGCCTCTCGACTCGCGACGCCGTTCGCGCGCGGAGAGCCGCCTCTCGCCTCGAAGCCACCATCGTCTTGCACGGCGAACAGGCTGTTGCCCATCGGCAAACCCACGAAGCCCGGATTGAGGACGTGCCCTGCGCCGGGAAAACACACGCGCTCGTCGAGCGGGTACTGCTGCTGGTGGCCGGCATCGACGAGCCGAGCCCAGGCGCGTGCCGACAACTCGCACGACGGCCACACCTGATCGTCCGAGCCGCCGAAGAACAACACCGGCGCGCGAATGTTCTCCACGCGAATCTCCGCCGCCTCCACGGCCACCGGTGACGCGAGCCTGAGCGCCTCGTTCCAGATCTCCCTGGAGCTGACGACGACCCCTCCGTCCGCGAGCGTCGTCACTGCGGGCATCGCGTTTCCCCAAGGGACGAAGGGAACGCCGGCGTCGGCCAACGTCCACGAGGGCTCGGTCCACACCTGCCACGCCGGCCACGACACTCCGCTGCCGACGACCGAGACGACGGCCTTCACCTCGGCGCTCGCTGCGCCGACCAACAGCGCCGCCTCCGAGCCGCGAGACAGGCCGATGACGCCGATGCGATCTCGCCTGGCGCCCGGGTACTCCTTCGCCACCTCGATCGCGTTCAAGAAGTACTCGAGGGGAATGCGATCGATGTTCCCAGGGAGTGGCTCGAGGCCCCAGTACGACAACGCGAAGACGAGGTAGCCCTGCTCGACGAAGGTGCGCGCGACCTCGGCGGTGACGACGCTCCCGCCTTCGCTTCCTCCGATGGCGATGATGATGGGGTACGGCGGCGCGACGTTGGGCAGGTAGAGATCGCCGAAGACGCCACGCGCGCCACGCACTGGCAGCACGTCGACTCCGAGCGGGAGCGTTCGCCGAGGCCAGGTCAGCTCGAGGTAGTCCGGCGCGCCCCAGTCGGCGAGCACGCTCACGTCCTGCACGAAGAGCCCGCCCTCCGAGGAGTAGATCGGCCCGTCGATGTCGACGCCGCTCCACGAGCCACGGAGCGGCGCTTGGGTCGCGGTGCTCACCACCCCGTTCACGTCGGCCTGGAACACCGCGTAGGCGAGGCCGCCGACCGCCTGGCCGAAGATCATGTCGAGCGGCCGACACGGAGGAAGGCCCTCGACGCGCACCTCCGCCGACTGCCACGCCATCAGCCCGCCGTCGGGCACCCCTCCGTCCACCACGAGGGAGATCGTCGGCCGATAGTCGACGCGGGTCGGGATGCACCGCGGGTCGCTCACGTCGTAGGTGATCGGGCCAGCGCCCGGAAAGGCCAACTCGGACGCCGGAGCACACGCGGCCAGCACCGTCATCACCACCGCCCAAGGCCGCATCGTCACGCGAGGTTACTGCCCCCGCGCGCTTCCCACACGCACAACCCCGTTCGACGAGGGCGGCTGGCGGTCGTGAATCTTTGTTGGTAGGGCCAGTCCGCTCGCCAATGCTTCCTTGCCTCGTCCTCGCGCTCTCCCTCTCGGCTCCTCCCGCCGAAAAGCCGATCAAGCCGCTCCCGTCGTTGTCGAAGGAGCCCACGCTCGACGGCGTCCTCAAGGACTTCGGCCAGGCCGCCGACCTCAAGCTCCCGAAGGCCGACAAGTCGGGCACCGCGCTGTCGGCGAAGGCCGGCTTCCACAAGGACACGCTCTTCCTCGCCGTGCAGGCCAAGGACGACACGGTCACCGACGGCGACGTGCTCGAGGTCACCCTCTTCTTCCCCGAGTCGGGCACCACCTCACGCGGCTTCGTCTACAAGTTCGGCAAGGCGGGCGTGTTGTCGCAGAGCCTCGAGGCCGGTCCTCCTCCCTTCGCGGCGAAGCTCATCGAGGCCGGCGTGAAGGCCGAGAAGGGCCTCAGCTTGGAGCTCGCGTTTCCTGCGCGCGCCCTGCCCCGCTTCCAGGCCTTCAAGCAGCTCGCGATCTCGATCTGCCTCGAGTACCAGGACGTCGACGCAGACGGCGCCGAGCCGGTGAAGACGATCACCTGCCCGACCGGAGAGATGGTGGGCGGGCCGACGCGGCTCCCCGACGATCTGCGCAAGAACGCCAAGCTCGCGCCCGCCGCCGACGTCGAAGGCATCGAAGCGCGCCCGACCGGCTGGGTCGGCTACTCGAAGCTCCACTACCCGACCTGGGTGGTGAGCGATTCCGAGCTCACGCCCGAGTCGCTCGCCGAGCTGATCGCCTTCGACAACGCGATCGATCCCGCGACCGTCGCGCTGCCCATTCCTCGCAAGCTCGTGCTCGCCGACAACCGCCCCGTCTTCACCCTCGTCACCGGCAACAACCCGTACTCGAAGGACAGCTGCAACCCGGCGAACGAGCTGCGCATGGCGATGTACGTGGTGAAGGGCATGGTCGCGAGCCGGGTGCTCGAGTGGCCAGCGGCGACCTGTACGCTCGGGCGGGCGATGCGCTTCGAGCTCGAGGCCGAGTCGGGCCAGCTCCTCATCGGCTACACCAACGGCCAGACCGCCCGCTTCGTGTGGACGCACGATCACTTCGAGCGCAGCGAGCTGGGGAGCCGCAAACCCTGAAGCTCCCTCGAGTCGAGGGCGTGACCAAGTCGATCGGAGTCGCCGTGAAGAAGGCCAAGCTGCCCAAGAAGTCGCTGTTCATGATGACGCTGGGGTGGCCGAAGAACCGGGGCGACTCCGAGGTGATGCTCGGCACGCTCAACCAGCGCGGCTATCAGCTCGTCGACGACGCGAAGGACGCCGAGGTCATCGTCGTCAACACCTGCGCCTTCTTGAAGGCCGCCGAGCAGGAGTCGGTCGATCACATCCTCGAGCTGGCCGAGCACAAGACGTCGGGCAAGTGCGAGACCTTGGTGGTGACGGGCTGCCTGGTGCAGCGGCACGGCGAGGGCCTCTCGAAGGATCTTCCGGAGGTCGATCACTTCCTCGGCACGGGCGCCTACGTGCAGATCGGCGATCTGCTGGCGGCCGAGGCCAGCCCGCGTGAGCTGATCCCCGACCCCGACTACGTGCACACCGCCAAGGTGCCCAAGGTGAACTCGATGCCCGGGTACACCGCCTACCTGAAGATCTCCGAGGGCTGCGACAACAAGTGCGCGTTCTGCATCATCCCCAAGCTGCGCGGGCTGCAGCGCTCGCGAACGATCGCCGACATCGTCAAGGAAGCGAAGCAGCTCGCCGAGTCCGGCGTTCAGGAGCTCAACCTCGTCGCGCAAGATCTGACCGCCTACGGCCACGATCTGCCCGACAAGCCCAAGCTGCACGATCTGCTCCGGGAATTGGTGAAGGTCGACGTTCGGTGGATCCGCCTGCACTACGCCTACCCGCGCGTCTTCACCGACGAGCTGATCGAGCTGATGGCGACCGAGCCGAAGCTGGCCAAGTACCTCGACATGCCGCTGCAGCACGCCTCCGACAAGCTCCTGCGCTCGATGAAGCGCGGCCGCGACTCGGAGTTCCTCAAGCAGCTCGTCGGCAAGCTCCGCGCCCGGGTGCCCCACCTCACCTTCCGCACCTCGCTCATCGTCGGCCTGCCCGGCGAGACCGAGGACGACTTCGAGATCTTGAAGGCCTTCGTGAAGGAGCTGCGCTTCGAGCGGCTCGGCGTCTTCCAGTACTCCGACGAAGAGGGCACCGCCGCCTTCGAGATGGACCACAAGGTGCCCAAGCGCACCATCGAACGGCGGTGGCGAGAGGTGATGGCGCTCCAGAAACGCATCAGCCGGGAGCAGAACAAGAAGCTCATCGGCCAGCGACTCGAGGTGTTGGTGGAAGGCGTCAGCCCCGAGTCCGAGCACCTCCTCGTCGGGCGGCACGAAGGCCAGGCGCCCGAGATCGACGGGCAGGTCTTCATCAACGACGGCATGGCCTACCCAGGCGAGCTGGTGACGGTCGAGGTGACCGAGGCGCACGACTACGATCTCGTGGCGAAGATCGTCGCCCGGCCCGACCCAAAGAACAGGAAGCACGGAGCACGAACGTCACCCCTCGAAGCAGTGCGCGGAGGCGAAAAGATCGTGACTCCGCCCACCTGGCTCGCGCCACGCTGATCCGCGCCTCTTTCCCCACACGAACGCGAACTGGAATTGTCCTGTAGAGGCGGCCTCGTATACTCGCCTCCGTGCGACTGATCAGCGCAGTGGGAATTCTTGGCGTGGTGCTCGCCGGTTCCGTTCATGCGCAGGAGGGCTCCGTCTCCGCGTCCGCGACCGGCGCGTCACCCAAGCGCGCTGAAGAGCTCTTCGAGGTCCGCGCGCGCTACGGCATCGCTTACCGGTTCGGCGGCCAAGATCTCCCCCAGCCAGGGCTCTCGTACGACGGGTGGACGTTGAACGATCCCGGGCTGCAGGGCTGGGTCTGGCCACTCTTCGACGGGATCCTCGGCTTCACCGCCTCGGCCAGCCGCGAGGGCTTCGGGCTCTACGACAAGACGACCAACCAGAAGGTGGTGAGCGGCGGAGTCCTGCGAGCGAGCGCGGCGCCCACCGCCCGGTTCCGCCTGGGGCCGGCCCGCCTCGAGCCGGTCGTCGGCTACTCGCTCACCCAGATTCCCGACTTCGGCGACCCGGCCAACCCCGTCTTTCGTGCCGGCAATCGGCACGGGCTGCTCCTCGCCGCGCGTGGGCTCGTCGATCTCGGGCCCCTCACCATCGAAGGCCGCTTCGAGTACCACCTGGGCCTCGCCGCGAACGACGGAGCGGGCACCGCCGCGAGCTCCTCGGGGCTCTGGGCGGGCGGGGGTGTGCGCTTCACCGTCCTCCGAACCGGCCTCGCCCTCTGGGGCGTGATGCTCGACGGCGCCTACTCGAACGATCGGCTGTCCAACTCGGGGGTTCAGGGAAGCCAGGCGCACGTGCGGGCAGGCGCCTCGATCGACGTGCAGTGGAAGGAAGAGGACAAGGCCCTCGGCGGCGGCAGCCTCGCCATCACCGGCCTGAAGGATGGGGGAGCTGCGGCAGCGGGCGCAGTCCTCAAGGTGCAGACGTCTGCAGGCGAACGAACGCTGACCCTCGACGCCTCCGGCATCGGGCGGCTGGTCGACGTCGCGCCGGGAGCGGTGACGGTGCACGCGACGCTCGACGGCCATGATCCGGCCGAGGGCTCGACGAGCGTCTCTGCCGGCTCGGAGGCGAGCCTCACCATCACCCTCAAGAAGCAGCTGCCCAAGGTGGGGTCGCTCCTGGTGACGGTGATCGACAAGGAAAGCAAGGCCGCGCTCGCTGGCGCCTCGGTCACCGTGAATGGAAAGGCAGCCACCACCGACGCAAAGGGCACGACCTCGTTCGTCGAGCTCACCCCGGGCGCGGTGACGATCGAGATCACCTCGGCGGGCTTCACCGCGAAGACCGAGGCCGCGACGATCCTCCCTGGAGTGCAGGCGACGGTCTCGACCGAGCTGGTGAGCGCGAAGAAGCGCGACCCTGCGACGGTGAGCGGGCTGGTGCGGAGCGCGAAGGGCGGCGCGCCGGTGACCGCGAACCTCGAGATCCCCGAGGCGAACCTCAAGGCCAAGGCCGACGCGAGCGGCGCCTTCGCCTTCCGCCTCGCCGGAGGCACCTACACGGTGACGATCTCGGCGAAGGGCTTCGTGACCCAGACCAAACAGGTGACCGTGAAGGACGGCGACCAGGCCATCTTCAACGTCGATCTCCAGCCGAAGTGACCCGACCCTTCCTCCAGCTCGCGCTCGCAGCGCTCACGCTCTTCGGCTGCTCGAGCGGCGGCTCCGACGCACCCAAAGATGCCGGCGAGAAGACCGCAGCGCCGAGCCCGGTCGCGAAGAAGAGCCCAGCGAGCCTGCGCTCGATCACCGGCAGCGTCACCCTCACCCGTGACGGGAAGAGCGCACCGGCGACGACTGGTCCGCTCTTCGACAAGGACGTGGTGGAGACGAGCGAGCAGAGCAACGCCACCTTGCGCTTCTCCGACGGCCGCGACGTCGAGCTCGGAGAGAACGGCCGCATCGAGATCGGCAGCAAGGGTGACGAGCTGGTGCTCAACGTCGGCCAGGGCATCGTGGTGTCGCGCGTGGGCGCCCAAGGCGGCGGTGACGAGCTCAAGCTGTCGATCGACACGCCCTATGGGTTGGTGCGCGTCGGCTCCGCCGGCGTTTCCCTCAACGTGCAGTCGGGTGAGGCGTCGATCGACGTGCTGGCCGGCGAGGTCACCCTGGTGGGGCGTGAAGGCGCGGTGATTCCGCTCGAGGCCGGCGCCGGTGGAACGCTCTCGAAGGCAGGCGCTTCTCGCACCGTCACCCTCCAGCCGATCGTCCTCAACCTGACCCAGTCCTCCGGCCGCATCGAGCTGAAGAAGAAGGACGCGAAGGCCTTCACTCCGGTGAACCCGCGCAAGCCACCGGCGCTCGCTGCCGGCGACACGCTCCGCGCGACCCAAGGCACCGCCTCGCTCACCCCGGAGAAGAGCGACACCAAGGTGACGCTCACCATGGGCGCCGAGGTCGGCATCGGCGAGAGCGCGCGCAACCAGGGCGTCGAGGAGCTCGCGCTCGAGCTCAAGAAGGGCCAGCTGCAGCTCTCGATGCCGTACGGCAAGAAGCGGGTCCTCAAGCCGGGCGACGGCCTCGCCCTCACCGCGCCCGAAGGTGGCGTGGTGACGGTGAACCGCGGCAAGAACGGCCTCGAGCTCAACTCGGTGGTGGGCGACGTCATCGTGCAGACCGAGGGAGGACCGGTGACGGTGAAGGGCGGCCAGGTCGCGACCATCACCAAGAGTGGCGTCGACGCGAAGGACGTCGGCCGAGAGGCGCTCACGCTCCCCAGCCACCCCGGCTTGCGGCTGCTCCACCCCGGGCAGGAGCGCGTCGCGCTCGTGTGGCAGGGAGACGACGCCAAGCCGTACCGCATCAAGGTGGGCCTCGACGCAGCACTCGAGCGACCCACCATCGACGGCCTCGTCCACCAGACCTTCTTCAACACCCTCGCCCCAGCGCGCGGCGCCCTCTTCTGGAAGGTCTTCGACGGCGAGACCGAGGTCGCCAAGGGCTCGGTCCAGTGCGGCCAGGAGAAGCTCGACGGCGAGCTGGGCGAGCTGACGAACGAGGTCGCCTCGAGCCGCCCCACCACCCGCATCTTCTTCCAAGACAAGCCGCCGTCGCTCACCTTCACCTGGAAGGCTCCAGAGAAGCCGGCGGCGGAATACCTCCTCAAGGTGTACCAGGCCGGCGCGCTCGGCACCCCGATTCAGGAGAAGCGCACCACCTCGACCTCGGCCCAGCTCCCGCCGATTCCGGAGGGCAGCTACCAGTGGGACGTGACCTATCTCGACGCGGCGGGCACCCCGATCGGCACGATGGGGAAGATGGCGGCCCTCGAGGTGCAGTACGACAACGCGGTGCGCTCACTCATCATCAAGTCGCCGAGGAATGGTGACGCGCCGAGCGCGAAGGTGAGCGTCGCTGGCGTCGCGCCGCTCGGCGCCAAGGTGACGGCCAACGGGCAGAACCTCGCCCTCGATCCCAAGGCGCGCTTCAACGGGCAGGTGAGCCCCCTCGCCGGAGCGCGCGTCGCCTTTCGGGTGCTGCACCAGGGCGTCGACACCTTCATCGTGCGCTGGCTCGGCCGAGGTGGCGCCCGATGAGCGTCACCCAGACGCGCCCACCGCCGGGCCCGGTGCCGATTCAGCGCTACGGCAAGTACTACCTCGTCAGCAAGCTGGCCGAAGGCGGCATGGCGGAGATCTTCCTCGCCAAACAGGTCGGCGTGGAGGGCTTCGAGAAGAACGTGGTGGTGAAACGAATGCTCGCGCACCTCTCGGGGGTGAGCGACTTCGTGGCGATGTTCCTCGACGAAGCGCGGCTGGCCTCGCGGCTGGCGCACCCGAACGTGGTGCAGGTGCTCGACCTGGGCTTCGAGGAGGGCTGCTACTTCATCGCGATGGAGTACCTGCCCGGCGAGGACTTCTCGACCATCATTCGTTCGGCCGCACGGCAACGCGCCTACGTGCCGCTCAACATCGCGCTCAAGGTGCTCGCCGACGCGGCGCAGGGCCTGCACTACGCGCACGACTTCACCGACTCGAAGGGCCAGCCGCTCAACGTGGTGCACCGCGACGTGTCGCCGTCGAACATCTTCGTCACCTACTCCGGCCAGGTGAAGGTGCTCGACTTCGGCATCGCCAAGGCGGAGTCGCGCGTCACCAACACGACCGCGGGCGTGGTCAAGGGCAAGTACCAGTACATGGCGCCGGAGCAGGCCCAATCTGCGCCGATCGATCGCCGCGCCGACGTCTACTCGCTGGGTGTCTGCATGTACGAGGCGCTCTGCAATGCTCGGCCGTTCGCCCGCGACACCGATCTCGCGATCCTCAACGCGGTGCTCAAGAACGAGTACCGGCCGCCGCGGCTGGCACGGCCCGATCTGCCGGTCGAGCTCGAGCAGATCGTGGTGAAGGCGCTCGCGCGCAACGCGGCCGATCGGTTCCAGTCGGCGGGCGACTTCGCGGCTGCGATCGAGAACTACCTGCGCGCCTCGACGTCGGTCACCAGCGGCGCAGCCGTCGGGCAGTACATGGCGGCCTTCTTCGGCCCCGAGCGGGTGGCGCAGAAGACGCGCATCGACTCGCTCGACGATCTCAAGGCGCGCGGGGTGTCGCTGCCCTCGGAGAAGAAGTCACCCTCGAACCCCTCGGGGCCATCGGTGGTGGCGCCGCCTCCGCCGACCCACGTGTCCCAGTCGCTCGACGTGGTGGTCGAAGACGGCACCGCGGCCATCGGAGTGCCTCGCTCGGTCGTGGAGCGACGCACGAGCTCGCGGCGGGTGATGTTCGCGGCCGTTGGCGCACTCTTGATCGGAATCGGGCTCACCCTCTTCGCGACGAGGTGCGGCGGTGCCGATCCGAGGAAGGAGCTCGATCGGCCCTTCATTCCGCCGCCGGTCGCGATCGACGCCGGAGCGGCTGAGGCGCCGTCGCCCGTCGACGCTGGCGTCGCGGAGCCACCGGTGGACGCTGGAGCCGCCGCAGAGAAGGACGCGGGCGTCGTCGACAAGCGGCCGATCATCAGGAACACCTGCGTGGTGCTGGGGACCCAGGCGATCTCGGCGACGGTGAGAAAGAACGCTGGGCCGCTGCTTCGTTGCTTCCAGGAGCACAAAGACGAGCTCACCGGCGTCGCCCGCGTCGACGTGCAGATCACCATCGAGCGCTCGGGCAAGGTGCGAGAGGCGCTGGTGAAGGGCCCGATCGCCAACACCGAGGTCGGGCGTTGCCTGGTTCCGGCCGTGCAGGGCATGAAGTTTCCCTGCCATCTCGACGAATCGGTGACGGTGACGATCCCCCTCAGCCCTCGCTGAGGCTCACTCTTCTTCGAGGACGACGCCTTCTCGTGCGATCGCGCCGGGAGACAGCGTCCACTTGCCTTCGGGCATCAACACCACGACGCGCTTCCCGCCCGGCCCTTCGCCCGCGCCCACGACGAAGAACTTCCGCTTGAGGGTGTCGCCGTTGGTGACGAGCAGGTCGTGCTCGAGGCTCCAGGTGCCGCGATCCTCCTGGCCGCTGAAGCGGGTGTTCCCGGTGTCGGTGACGGCGCCCGAGAACTTGTAGGTGAACTCGTGCCCGGCCTCGAAGGTCCACCAGACGGACGAGGCGACCGCGTCGTAGCCGCTCGCGCCGGTGAGCACGTACACGTACTGTTGCTGGCCTCCGCTGCTCGACTTCCAGCTGCCCACCAGCTCGGCGTCGTCCACCAGCGGCACGTCCGTCGGGCTCCCGGCGAGCCCCTTGAAGAGCGCCTCGACGAGCGGGTGCGAGACGTCGGGCGCGCCGGCTTCGGTCATCTCGTTGCCAACCGACTCGTCGACCGACGACTGGACGACGGAGAAGACCTCGAAGCGATCGTCGACCTGGAGCAGGTAGAGCGACACCAGCGACTTTCGCTTGAAGCCCTGCTGCGGCAGGCGGGCGCTGGCGAAGTAGACGCGGGCGCCGTTGTTCGCGAAGCGCCGGAGCGGGAGCACCCGGCTCGGCGCGCCTGGCCACTGAGGCACGATCAGCTCGCTCCAGGCTTCGGAGAGCGCCGAGAGCCCACTCGTGGCGGCGCGCGAGGGGAAGCGGGTGACCTCGACGCCGTGGTGGGCGCTCCCATCGGCGAGGCTCGCCTGCCACCGGCCTTCGGAGACGAGCTGAAAGGGCGCGGGCGGCGCGAACTCGGCGGCAGTGGTGACGCCGGTGGGAACGGGCGGCGTGGCGACGTCCTTCGCGGTCAAGAAGCCGATGCCCCCGAGCACGATGGCGCCGCCAGCACACAGCACGCAGCTCCCAGCGAGCACCAGCACCACCACGAGGATGACGTTCTTGTTCGACGAGCTCGGCGCGGGAGTCATCAGCCCACCTTCTCGGCGTAGGTCATCACGAGGTAGAGCCGGGTCTCCGAAGCGCCAGGGTTTCGATAGGCGTGAGGCTTGTCGGCCTCGAAGAGGAGCGCGTCACCCGCCGACAGCTCGTACCGCTCGCCGCCGGTCTCGAGGGTGAGCTGGCCTTTCGCGACGACCAGGTTCTCGATGGTGCCGGCCGCATGGGGCTCGGCCGACTCGACGCCCTTGGGGCTGAGCACCAGCTCGTAGAACTCGACGCGCCGCGGCTCGTCGTACGGGAAGAGGGCGCGGGACGAGAAGCTGCCGTCGCTCGAGAGCAGGCGCTTGGCGTCCTTCTCGCGCAGCACCCGCACCGGCGCTTCGACCGTGGTGCTGATGAGCGCCGAGAACGGCACGTCGAGGCTCTTGGCGATCTTCCAGAGCACGTTGATCGTCGGGGCCGACTGGCCGAGCTCGACCTGCCCCAGCATCGCGCGCGAGACGCCGGACGCCTGGGCGAGCCGCTCGAGCGACAGCCCACGCTCGGTACGCAGCCGGCGGAGGTTCTTCCCGACGACCGGCGCGAGATCGGAGCTCGGTTCCTTCGGTGCCTCGGTCGTCCCCTTCCTCTTGCTGGCCACCGGTCGTCCCCTTCCGTCGCGTTCGGGCGCGGAGTTCACCCGATTGCGCCGAGGGGTCAAGCGTGGCGACTCCAGGAGGCGGTGAGGTGCCCCGGCGAGGGCAGCGACGCCCATGACGGCCGGACATCGCCGGGTGAGAGCCGGCGTCGAAGCCCGGTGATGAACGCGTCCCACGCCTGGGGCGGCGACCGATCGGGGAAGAGCGCCGGCACCTGCGAATCAGCGCCGGACAGCCTCAGGCACGCGGGCGGTACTCGCGGGGGCGTGGCGAGCACGAGATCGACCAGCAGCTCGTTGCGCCCCTCGAGGGGAACGACGGCGGCCTCGATTCCCGCCAGCGCGCGGAAGGGCACCACCCGAAGCTTGCCCTCGACGAGCACGGTCAGCTCCTCGGCCGTGATGGAGTGGAACGTCGCTGGGAGCACGACCGCCGGAGCCTCGACCGAGGGGTGGGCCTCGACTCCGTCGATGGGCCGCGCCGGCGACGTGGGCTCGCTCGGGCGTCCCGCCTCGGCGACCAGGGCGACTCCCGCCTGCGGGGCGTCGTCGCTGAGGCGCTCTGCACCACCGGTGTCGGTCGTCGAGTGCGATCGTTGCTCCAGGCCGAGGTCGAGGCCCCGCTCGAACGACGCTGGCGCGGCGGCGAGCCGTTTCCTCGCTTCGATCGCGTGCCGCCCAGTTCCCTTGGCGAGGCGTTCGAGGGCCGCCGTGCGCAACCGGTCGTACTTGACGTTGGGAGTCGGCCCGAGCCGCTCGACCAACTCCCAGAGGAAGCCGTCGCTCAGGCCGACGACCTCCAGATCGTCCCACAGCCGCAGGAGCGTCGCCTCGACCGTCGAGCCCTGCTTCTTCAACTGTGGTCGCAGCAACTTCTCGAGCCGCGCCGCGCCCCGTCTGCTCCGCACCTCGGCCTCCGCGAGGAGGGACGTCGCCCCATCGAACGACGGGTTCACCGCGAGGAGCGCCTTCAGCTCCGCATGCGCACCCTCGAAGTCGCCTGCGCGCATGGCCGACGACGCACGGGCGAACTGCGCCGCCTGGGCTTCCTGCTCTTCGGCGGACTCACTGACGGTCTGAAACGCGCGCTCCCAGCCGAGCGCCTTCATGCCCAGCGCGATCGCCGCGCCGATCGCGAAGCCTCCGACGTGCGCGCCAGTCGCCACCCCAGTGGCCCCTCCGTCCTTCAGATCGAAGAGCTCACGCCCGAACCAGAAGAAGCCAGCAGTCCAGGCGGGGAGATGGAAGGAGCCCCAGAACGGGCGAATCAACCAGAAGAAGTAGATGAACCGAATGCGCGAGAGCGCGAAGCGAACGGCGAAGGCGCCCATGCAGCCGGCGATCGCGCCCGACGCGCCGCCGATCGCCGCGAAGCTGTGCCGCGAGAGCAGGAACTGGGTCGCCGACGCCACCAGCCCGGCGAGGAGGTAGAACAGGCCGAAGCGCGCGCTCCCCCACGCCTCCTCGAGGAGCGGCCCCACGATCCACAGGAACAGCAGATTGCCCAGCAGGTGGAGGAGGCCGAAGTGAACGAAGAGGTTGGTCAGCCACCCGAGCTGCCCAACTCCCCGCGCTGGCACCAACGCCAGCTTCCGCTCGAGGCCCCCGGCGCGATCGACGACGCTCGAGACCCGCTGCGCGAAGTGCTCTCGGCGCGCCGCCACCTCGGCGGTGGGGAGGTCGGGGGTGAGCGCGTCGTCCATCAGCCAGGGGTTTTCGTCGAGTTCTTCGTCGAGGCGCTCGAGCTCACCCTCGAGCGACGGAGGCCTCTCGAAGGCGGTCGCCGCGAAGACGGCGACGCAGATCCCCATCAACGCCAGGGTGGTCCACGGCCGACGTGAGACCACCGAGGTCGACCCGATCGGGAGCACGAACATGGGTCGACATTCTCACGGTTTTCCCAGCTCGACGCGACACCGGGCGAAAGAACGAGGGCGCCGCGATCGATCGATCACGACGCCCTCGCGCAGCGCGTGGAGGGGGAGGGAATCACGCGCCGCGAAGAAGAATGGGCTGGCTCAGAACTGGTGCTTCTCGGTCGAGTCATCGAGCGCCTTGGTCGACGAGAGCCCGCCGGAGATCACCTCGGCGACCTGATCGAAGTAGCCGGTGCCGACCTCTCGCTGGTGACGGGTCGCGGTGTAGCCATGCTTCTCCGCCGCGAACTCGGCCTGCTGCATCGTGCTGTAGGCCGCCATGCCCGACTCGCGGTACTGCGAGGCCAGCTCGAACATCGAGAAGTTGAGCGCGTGGAACCCGGCGAGGGTGACGAACTGGAACTTGTAGCCCATGGCGCCGATCTCGCGCTGGAACTTGGCGATGGTGAGGTCGTCGAGGTTCTTCTTCCAGTTGAACGACGGCGAGCAGTTGTAGGCGAGCATCTTGTTGGGGAACTTGGCGTGGATCGCCTCGGCGAAGCGCTTGGCCTGGGCGAGATCGGGCGTCGAGGTCTCGCACCAGATGAGATCGGCGTACGGCGCGTAGGCGAGGCCGCGGGCGATCGCGAAGTCGTCGCCGTTGCCCTTGAGCCGGTAGAAGCCCTCGGCGGTGCGCTCCTTCGAGGCGATGAAGGGCACGTCACGTTCGTCGACGTCGGAGGTAATCAGCTTGGCCGACTGCGCATCGGTGCGGGCCACGATGATCGAGGGCACGTCGAGCACGTCGGCCGCCAGGCGCGCCGCCACCAAGGAACGGATGAACTGGCTCGTCGGCACCAGCACCTTCCCGCCCATGTGGCCACACTTCTTCTCGCTCGCGAGCTGATCCTCGAAGTGAACGCCAGCGGCGCCCGCCTCGATCATCGCCTTCATCAGCTCGAAGGAGTTGAGCGGGCCTCCGAAGCCGGCCTCGGCGTCGGCGATCATCGGCGCGAACCAGCTGCGCTCCCGCTTGCCCTCGGCGTGATCGATCTGATCGGCGCGGCGCAGCGAGGCGTTGATCCGGCGCACGAGGTTGGGCACCGAGTCCACCGGGTAGAGCGACTGATCGGGGTACATCTGGCCTGCGCTGTTCGCGTCGGCGGCGACCTGCCAGCCCGAGATGTAGAGCGCCTCGAGGCCGGCACGAACCATCTGCACCGCCTGGCCACCGGTGAGCGCGCCGAGCGCCGGCACGTACTCACGGGTGTTGAGCAGCTCCCAGAGCCGCTGGGCGCCGAGGCGGGCGAGCGTGTACTCGATCTTGATCGAGCCGCGCAGCTTCTCCACGTCCTCCTTCGAGTACGGCCGGGTGATGCCGTCGAAGCGGCGCGCGTGGAGCTCAGGCCCGGCGCCGCGTGAGTCGGATTGTTCAGTGGTGAGGCCAGGCTTGGCAGGGGCGGTCATGACGAAACTCCAGCGTGGGGGTGAAGGTGAAGCTCAGGGCTCGTTGGCGGTGAGGCGTTGGTAGGCGGGGACGGTGAGGAACTCCTCGAAGGTCTCGGCGGTGCAGAGGGCGCGGAAGAGCGTGCGGGCCTCGGAGATCTGCCCGCCGGAGAACGGTTCGAGCTCTTCGCGCATCACCTGGTCGAGCTTCTCGGGCGTGAGCAACCGGGCGCGAACCTGCTGCCACACCTGGGCGCGGGAGATCTCGGCGGTCGCGGCGTCCTCCATCAGGTTGTAGAGCGGCACGCAGCCCTGCCCTCGCAGCCAGGCCTCGAGGTAGCGCACGCCGACACGCACGTTGTGGCGCAGGCCGGCCTCGGTGCGAGTGCCCTCGGGAACGCGGAGGAGATCTTCGCGCGTCACCACCACGTCGTCGCGCAGGCGCGAGAGCTGGTTCGGCGACTTCATGTGCTCGTCGAAGATGGCCTTCGCGATGGGAACGAGGCCCGGGTGCGCGACCCAGGTGCCGTCATGCCCATCGGTCACCTCGCGGAGCTTGTCTGCCCGCACCTTCGCGAGCGCCGCGTCGTTCGCCGCTGCGTCGTCCTTGATGGGGATCTGCGCCGCCATGCCGCCCATCGCGTGCGCGCCGCGCCGGTGACAGATCTGGATCAGCTTCTGCGAGTAGGCGCGCAGGAAGCCCTTGTCCATCGTGAGCTGGGCGCGGTCGGGCAGGAGCAGCTCGGGCTGCTTCTTGATGAAGCTGAACATGTAGTCCCAGCGGCCGCAGTTGAGGCCCGCCGAATGCTCGCGCAGCTCGTAGAGGATCTCGTCCATCTCGAACGCCGCCGGGAGCGTCTCGATGAGGCAGGTCGCCTTGATGGAGCCGCGCTTGAGGCCGAGCGTGTCCTGCGCGAAGCAGAAGACGTCGTTCCACAGCCGCGCCTCGAGGTGGCTCTCCATCTTCGGGAGGTAGAAGAACGGGCCGACGCCGCGGGCGAGCTGCTCCTTGGCGTTGTGGAAGAAGAAGAGGCCGAAGTCGAAGAAGGCACCCGCCATCGCCCGACCGTCCACCAGCACGTGCGACTCGACGAGGTGCCAGCCGCGCGGGCGAACGAAGAGCTGCGCGATGGTGTCGGCGAGCTTGTACGCCTTGCCCTCTGGCGAGGTGAAGGTGAGCGACCTGCGGACGGCGGCGAAGAGCGCTTCCTGGCCGGTGATCACGTTCTCCCAGGTCGGCGCGAGCGAGTCCTCGAAGTCGGCCATGAAGACGTTCGCGCCCGAGTTCAGCGCGTTGATGATCATCTTCGGCTCGACGGGCCCGGTGATCTCGACGCGCCGATCCGCGAGGCAGGCGGGCACCGGAGCCACTCGCCAATCACCCGCGCGAACCGACGCCGTCTCCGGGAGGAAGTCGAAGCCCTTCTTCGCCCGTCGTCGCTCGAGCAGTTCCCGGCGCCGCTCGCCGAACCGGCGCTCCAGCGCGGCGACGAACCCCAGCGCCTCCGCCGTAAGGAGAGGTGAGGTCCGCGAGTGCGTGAGGGTGACTCCATTCACAACAATCATGCAACCTCCTGTGAATCAGTGAACGGCCTCGGACCGCGGCTTCATCAAGCCCGAACGCCATGAAACTAAACATCATTCCGAGGAATGACAAGGCGCGTCAGAAGCAAATCGGGCGTTTGTTTGTCAATCAGTAAAGTCAATGACACGCCGCAAGGTAAATCGCGACATTGACGGATTAACCGACGCTCGGCGCCCGATTCACAGCTCTCGTAAATCGCGTGAACGGTATGCGGCGACGATGACCCGACGCGATGTGCTGCAGCTCGCGGTGGCGCTGACGGCGCAGCAAGGCTTGGCGGAGATCGTGCGAACGTTCGTGCTCGTTCCAGGTGCGTGGCATGGGGCCTGGGCCTTCGAGCGCGTCGCGCCGTTGTTGGAGAAGGCCGGCCATCGCGTCGACGCGGTGACGCTGCCGGGGCTCGCCGAGCGCAAGGCCGAGCTGACACCGTCGCTGCACCTGGCCGATCACGTCTCCGAGGTCGTGAAGCGTGTGGAGCGCGCGTCGGGAACCGTGGTGTTGGTGGGCCACTCCTACGCGGGGGTGGTGGTGATGCCGGCCGCGGCAAAGGTGAAGGACCGGCTCGAGCGCCTGGTGCTCCTCGACGCCTTCCTCGCCGAGCCAGGCAAGTCGATGCTCGCGCAGATGAACCAGAAGTACTCCGACTCGTGGCGCGCGAAGGCGAAGGCGGTGTCGAACGGCCTCTTCGTTCCCCCGATGTTGGACGCCAAGGCGATGGGCATCTCGACCCCGAAGGACGTGGCGTGGGTCGACGGGAAGCTCACCCCGCACCCGATGGCGACGCTCGAGGAGCCCGCCGAGTTCGACGCCTCGGCGCTCGCTTCGATCTCGAGGCGCTACGTCTGGTGCGCGAAGTACCCCGGCTTCAAGCGCTACGCCGATCAGGCGAAGGCGCAAGGCTGGGAGGTGCGTTCGCTCGACGCCGGCCACGACGCGATGATCACCCACCCTGCCGAGCTCGCCGCCGCGGTGAGCTGATCCGTGAGACGAAGCTGGCAGCACGAGGCGTGGCCATCGACCCGAACTGCCCGACGCCCTTCGCCCTCGCGACGCATGTCATCTCCAAAGCGGCAACGTCGCGGCTGCTGGCGACCTCAGCTCTGTTGGCACCTGCGCCTTCATCAACGGGACCAGCCCGCCTGCGCGCTCGTTCCACTTCACTGCTTGAAGACGCGCAGCACTGAGACTCCGTCAGGCGTTTCTCTTCAGGGTCGTCCCGACTCAAACCATGGCCATTCGTTTCTATTCGGTGACCGGCGAGTACGGAGCCTTCTCCAACTTCGCCGCGTACGCGTTCAAGCTCGGCGGTGAACGGTGGCCGACGAGCGAGCACTACTTCCAGGCGAACAAGTTCGTTGGCACACCCCAGTTTGACGAGATCCGAAAGGCTCGAACGCCGGGGCTCGCCGCGAAGCTTGGCCGGTCTCGCAGGTTCCGCCTTCGACCGGATTGGGAGTCCGTGAAGGTCGACGTGATGCGGCGCGCGATCGACGCCAAGTTCCGCCAGCACGACGAGCTCAGAGCCCTCCTTCAGTCGACGGGCGACGAAGAGCTCATCGAGGAGACCGACACCGATTCCTTCTGGGGCTGCGGCTGCGATGGCAAGGGCCGCAACATGCTCGGCCAGCTGCTGATGGAGTTGCGAGAACGGCTTCGCGAGTGATCTCACGACACGCCGAGTCCTCCTCGGGTCCTGTGAGTCGCAGCCTCGCACTGCGCCAAAGTCGTCGGCGGCCACGCAGCACGCATCCACGCGGACTGCGCGAATCCTCCGAGCGGGGAAGGCGGAGTCCAACCTGGGACTCAGCTCGCTCAGGGCACTCGCAACGCCTGCACGACGTCGGTCGACCAGCTCGGGAGGTTCGACTCGGTGCGCGTCGACGGCTTGCTGACCGTCACCTTGTACACGCCAGGGTAGAGGCTCACGGTGAAGTCGAACGGATCAGCCGTGGTCGTGCAGTACGGCACGCTGGTCGAGGCCGAGAACCGACTATCGGTGAGGTGGGTGAACTGCACCGTCGCACGCGAATAGCCGGCGCTGCAGCTCGTGACGGTGGGGTTCATCATGTTCCGCGTACCCGTCCGGTCACCACCGTCTGCGGAGGCACCGGCACGTCGAACACCACGTTCGTCTGCGGCGCGTTGACGGTGAACATCGCCGGCAGCTCGGTGGACCAGCTCGGCAAGTTCGACTCGGTGCGCGTCGTGGGCTTGCTGATCGTCACCCGGTAGGTGCCCGGGTAGAGGCTCACGCTGAAATCGAATGGGTCGCTCGTCGCCGTGCAGTACGGCACGCTGGTCGAGGTCGTGAAGCGCGAGTCGCTCACGTGCCTGAACTGCACCGTCGCCCTGGAATACCCAGCGCTGCAGCTGGTCACCGTCGGGGTGACGCCGTTTCGGGTGACGCGCCCCGAGATGGTGTGCTGCGGAGGCACCGGGACGTCGAAGACGACGTTCGAGAGCGCGCCGTTCACCACGAAGCTGCTCGAGGCGATGGTCACCCAGTTCGGCAGGTTGGACTCGGTGCGGGTGGAGGGTTTGGTGACGCTCACCTCGTAGGTCCCCGGGTAGAGGTTCACGGTGAAGTCGAACGGGTCGCTCGTCGCCGTGCAGTACGGCACGTGCGCGGTGGCGTTGAAGCGGGCGTCGGTCGCGTGGAAGAAGTCGATCGTCGCCCGCGAGTAGCCCGCCGAGCAGCTCGTGACGGTGGGCAGCGCCCCGTTGCGCGTCACTCTCCCCGAGACGGCGTGCTGCGGCGGCACCGGCACGTCGAAGATCACGTTCGACAGCGCGCCATTGACGAGGAAGGCGGTGGAGACCTCCGTCGACCAGGTCGGCAGGTTCGACTCGGTGCGTGTCGTCGGCTTGGAGACGGTCACCTTGTAGGTGCCCGGGTAGAGATTGAGCGAGAAGTCGAACGGATCGGTCGTGGCCGTGCAGTACGGAACGTTCGTCGAGGCGTTGAAGCGCGCGTCCGTCGTGTGCACGAACTGCACGGTGGCGCGCGAGTAGCCGGCGCTGCAGCTGGTGACGTCGGGCAAGGTGCCAGTCCGCGCGACCCGCCCGCTGATGTGGTGCTGCGGCGGCACCGGCACGTCGAAGACGACGTTCGACAGCGCGCCGTTGACGAGGAAGGTGGTGGTGACCTCCGTCGACCAGCTGGGCAGGTTCGACTCGGTGCGCGTCGAGGGCTTGCTGACGGTCACCTTGTCGGTGCGCGGGTTGAGGTTGACGGTGTCGTCGAACGGCTCACTCGTCGCCGTGCAGTACGGAACGGTCGCCGAGGCGTTGAAGCGGCTGTCGCTCGCGTGGGTGAACTGCACCGTGGCGCGCGAGTAGCCAGCGCTGCAGCTCGTCACCGTCGGGTTCACCCCGTTGCGAGTGATGCGACCCGAGACGGCGTGCTGCGGAGGCACCGGCACGTCGAACACCACGTTCGTCTGCGGTGCGCTCACCATGAAGCTGGCGGTCACCTCCGTCGACCAGCTCGGCAGGTTCGACTCGGTGCGCGTGGTCGGCTTCGAGACCGTCACCTTGTAGGTGCCCGGGTAGAGGTTGACGGTGAAGTCGAACGGGTCGCTCGTCACCGTGCAGTACGGCACGCTCGTCGAGGCGTTGAAGCGCGAGTCGCTCACGTGGGTGAACTGGAGGGTGGCGCGCGAGTAGCCGGCGCTGCAGCTCGTCACCGTCGGGCTCACCCCGTTGCGGGTGACTCGACCAGTGATGGTGTGCTGCGGAGGCACCGGCACGTCGAGGATGAGGTTGGTCAGCGAGCCTCCGGCGCAGGCGCCCATCGCGTCGCAGGTGAAGCCGTTCGGACAGCCGCTCGTGCACGCCGCCGCGCAGACGTTGGGCGTTCCCGCGCCGCCGCAGCTCTGGGGACTCGTGCAGCTGCCGCAGGTGAGGGTGTGGCCGCAGCCGTCGGAGAGCTGGCCACAGTTCTTCCCTTGCGCTGCGCAGGTCGTCGGCACGCAGCCGCGTCCACACACATTCGGCGTTCCCCCACCGCCGCAGGTGTCGGTGCCCATGCAGAGCCCACAGGTGAGCACGCTCGAGCACCCATCGGGGATCTGACCGCAGTTCTTGCCCTGCGCCGCGCAGGTCGTGGGCGTGCACGAGCCCGGAGCGCAGACGTTGGGAGTGCCCGCTCCACCGCAGCTCTCTCCAGGCACTTCACAGGTGCCGCACTGGAGCGTCCCGCCGCAGCCGTCGGAGATGGAGCCACAGTTCTTTCCCGCGCCCACGCAGGTGGCGGGCACGCAGGTCGATCCACCGGCCGCTCCGCCTGCCGCCGAGCCCCCGCCCGTGCCGCTGACGCCACCTCCCGTTCCGCCGACGTTGGGGTTCGTGCACACCCCAGCCTGGCAGACGTCTCCGACGAAGCAGGTCGAACAGGTGCCGCCATTGCGGCCGCAGGCGCGTTCGTTCGTCAGGGGAACGCAGGTCGCTCCCTGGCAGCAGCCGCTGCAGGTGGACGGACCACACGTTCCCGCTCCCTCGCCGCATGCGAACGATCCGAGCAGCGTCAACACCAGCGCGACCTTCTTCATGCGACCCTCGTGAAATGAAAAAGCCGCCCGAAGGCGGCTTCTGGCCCGGCTCCGGCTGGTTGACTCACGAAGCCGTGTCTCTGTGCACGATCTTCACGGTCCAGCTGCCGGTGAGCTCGCGGCCGTCGACGGTGAAGACCTTGATCGAGATGGTGTGCTCGCCAGCGCGCGGCAGCTGCCACTTCGCCGAGTTGCCGTTGCCCATCAGGGTGCCGCCGCTGACCGTCCACTCCGGAGCCCGAAGGGTCTCGGCCGAATAGACCGCCTCGAAGGACTCGGTCGCGAACTCGACGAACTCGCCAGTCCCGCGCTCACGAACGAGGCCTTGGATCTGGGTGTCGGTCGCGGTCGAGGGCTCCATCAGGGCGCCGCCGCCGCAGGCAGTGAGAGAAGAGACGAGGAAGGCGAGTGCAATGCGGTTCATGACGGGGGAGAGGACCCGGCACCGCTTCGGCGTGTGCAGGATTTTTCGTCCAAGCACCAAAACGCCGCAACGACCTGAACTCACGGAACTTCCAGGCGTCGTTGTTCGATGGCTTTACTTCTCGCCGGCCACCCTCAGTAGCAGCCGGAGCTGGCTGTGAAGGTGACTCCGGCGTCGGCCGATTGGACCACGACGAAGTCGAACGGAGTGGCGCTCGACGAGCAACTCGCGGTGACGATCTGATTGGGGGCGAAGGGGAGGCAGGTGGTCGCTGGACTCCAACGGTTCACGTCGACGGTCTGAGTGCGGCTGGTGGTCGTTCGGTTCTCGACGCAGAGGGAGGCTCGCTGCGCGGAGGTGGGCGCGAAGAAGATGTTCTGCCCCGGAGCGCTGGGCGTGCCGATGTCGAGGGTGTTGGTCGTTCCCTGCGCGAAGCGCAAGTTGGCGCCGCCGTTGCCGGTGAAGGAGCTCCAGCGCACGCGGAGGCTCGGCTGCGCTGCACCCACCCGCACGGTGACACCATCGACCAACGCCGAGCCGCCAGCGCCGTTGCCCGAGACCTCGAGGGAGCGGAGCTCGTGGGTCGTACCGAGGACGCCGGTCGCCATCGCGAGCAGGACGCCGCCATGCGAATTGCCGTTGGCGGTGTGGGCGATGAGGGGCTGCGCCATCGTTCCCAACTGGTCGGTGGTGAGCTGCGCGAAATCCGCCACGGACGAGATCATTCGAATCCCGTACCCGATGTCGCCGCCCGAGGGCTGCACTCCGTTGCCGTCGAAGTGGTTGATGACGCCCGCCCGCGCGACGAGGTTGACGCGCCCTCCCGTCAGTGAGAGCCCGGCGTTGAAGTTGCCCGTCGCTCGCACGTTGCCGAGAACGTGGGTCGGGTACGTTCCGCTCAGGCTCACTGGAGCGAGCGCCAGCGAGAGCCCGTGGCCGCGATTGGTGCTCGCCTGGACGCCGCGGAGCCCAACCGAACAGCTCGCGCCAGCGACCTCGATGCCGTTGAGGGTGTTCTCGTCGAAGAAGCTCGTCGGAGCGGTCGGGAGCGGCGAGGGCTCGGAGACCGACACGGTGTGAAAGCCACTTCCGAGACAGGTGGCCTTCAGGCCTGATCCCCCGTTGCGCGTCGCGGAGACGCGGGGGCCGATCGAGACCGAGCCGAACGTTCGAAGGCCGTGGCTGGAGGCGCCAGAAGCGACGACATCGACGAGCACCGGGGCCCCGAGGTTGGTGTCCGTTCCGGACGCGGTGACGATGGCGCTCGTGCCGAAGGCGGTCGTCGTGGTGACCGTGAAACGCTCGAGTGTCGCACCGTGCGAGAGTCCCACGGCGCAAGAGGACTCCGAGACCCCGCCGGTAATCGATGCGCAGGAGCCGGACGAGACGATTCGCGCCCGGTTGGCTCCTCCAGGTTCCGTCGAGGAGTAGTTGGTGGTCAGGATCACCCGCGAGGGGACGAGCACCGGCCCAGCTTCGACGTAGTCGATCGAGGTCGAGGTGCCGCCACGAACTCGAACGGTGCGAGTCACGAAACCGAGCGGCACTGCGAGACCTTCCTGGATCGTCCGGAAGGGGCAGGCGCGGGTGCCGACGCCCGGAAGGATGGTCGCCGTCTGATCGACGAAGACCTCCGTTGCGTTCGCGGGGAGCGCCGCGCAGGACGAGCCACCTGCGCTGCCTCCCGCCGTGCTCCCGCCGGCCGTCGAACCGCCTGCTGTCGAACCGCCACCGACCGAGCCACCTGCTGTCGAGCCACCTGCTGTCGTGCCACCTGCTGTCGAGCCACCTGCTGTCGAGCCACCTGCTGTCGAACCGCCACCGACCGAGCCACCTGCCGTCGAGCCACCTGCCGTCGAGCCACCTGCCGTCGACCCGCCAGCGACCGAGCCTCCGCTCGAGCCACCTGCCGTCGACCCGCCAGCGACCGAGCCTCCGCTCGAGCCACCTGCCGTCGAACCGCCTGCCGTCAAGCCACCTGCTGTCGAGCCACCCGACGTCGAGCCGCCTGCTGTCGAGCCGCCTGCTGTCGAGCCGCCTGCCGTCGAACCGCCTGCTGTCGAACCGCCAGCGACCGAGCCTCCGCTCGAGCCGCCTGCCGACGAGCCACCCGACGTCGAGCCGCCTGCTGTCGAACCGCCAGCGACCGAGCCTCCGCTCGAGCCGCCTGCCGTGCCACCGGACGTCGAACCGCCAGCTGTCGAGCCACCTGACGTCGAGCCGCCTGCCGTGCTGGAGGTACCTCCACCAGGCGCGCCTCCCGCTCCGCCATCGTCACTTCCTCCTGGAGGGCCACCACAGCTCAGTGCAGCAACGGCAACCACGAGGAAGCGGCGCATCTGGGCTCCTGGGCGGGGCGAGGGCTGCTCACCTTATCAAGGGTGTCGTCTTTCCTGACCGGACGAGTGCGCGGGACGAGGCGGTTCCTGACTCCTCGCTCCGATCGCCGTGGTAGGAGCGGCGCCGATGGCGACCTTGGCCGAGCTGCTCCCGAAGCGTGGCGAGCCGAAGTTGACCGCCGACGCCGTGCTCGATCGCTTCGTGAGTTGGGTGAGCACCACGGGCCTGTCGCTCTATTCGCATCAGGAAGAGGCGATCCTCGAGCTGCTCGGGCAGAAGCACGTCGTGCTCGCGACGCCGACGGGCTCGGGCAAGTCGTTGGTCGCCCTCGCCTTCCACGTCCTCGCGATGGCCGAGGGGAAGACGAGCATCTACACCTGCCCGATCAAGGCGCTGGTCAACGAGAAGTTCTTCGCGCTCTGTGACGCGTTCGGCGCCGAGAACGTGGGAATGATGACCGGCGACGCGGCGATCAACCGTGACGCGCCGATTCTCTGCTGCACCGCGGAGATCCTCTCGAACCTCGCGCTTCGTCAGCAACGCATCGTCGCCGAAGCGGTGGTGATGGACGAGTTCCACTACTACGGAGACAAGGACCGCGGCGTCGCGTGGCAGGTGCCGCTGATCTCGATGCCCGAGACGCAGTTCCTCCTGATGAGCGCGACGTTGGGTGACATGTCGGCGATCTCGCAGTCACTCACCGACATCACCAAACGCGAGGTCGCCGAGGTGCGCTCGGCGCAGCGCCCGGTGCCGCTCGAGTTCGCGTACTCGGAGAAGGCGCTCCACGAGATGATCCAGGAACTGCTGCGCGCGAACCGGGCGCCGATCTACCTGGTGAACTTCACCCAGCGCTCGGCGGCGGAGCAGGCGCAGAACCTGATGTCGATCGACGTCTGCTCGAAGGAAGAGAAGGAGAAGCTGAAGACCGCGCTCGTCGGCGCCCGCTTCGACACGCCGTTCGGGAAGGACCTGAAGCGGCTGCTGCTGCACGGCATCGGAATTCACCACGCGGGGCTGTTGCCGAGGTACCGGCGGTTGGTGGAGCGGCTCGCTCAGCAGGGCCTGCTCAAGGTGATCTCGGGGACCGACACGCTCGGCGTCGGGGTGAACGTGCCGATTCGCACCGTGCTCTTCACCCAGCTCTGCAAGTTCGACGGAGAGAAGACGGCGGTGCTGTCGGTGCGCGACTTCCAGCAGATCTCCGGGCGCGCGGGACGAAAGGGCTTCGATGACGTCGGGTACGTGGTGGCGCAGGCGCCGGCGCACGCGATCGAGAACATCAAGCTCCAGCAGAAGAAGGCGGAGGGGAAGCGGAACGTCACCCTGCAGAAGCCGCCCACCAAGGGCTACGCGCACTGGGACGCGACGACGTTCGAGCGCTTGCGCACCTCGCTCCCGGAGAAGCTGGAGTCGCGCTTCACCATCAACCACGGGCTGATCGTCAATTTGTTACAGGCCTACGAAGGCGCCTCGAGCTCTGGCTATCGGCGCCTCGTCGAGCTCGTGCAGCTGTCACATACCTCCGAGGGCACGCGGGCGAGATTGCTGAAACATGCGCGCGCGCTGGTGCAGTCATTGCTCGGTGCCGGCTTGGTGATCCACGAGAAGCGATCCGCGACCGCCCCTGCTCTCCTTCGTGTCGCGCAGGGCCTCCAGCACAACTTCTCGCTGAACCACACGCTGTCGCTGTACCTCGTCGAGACGCTGGCGATGCTCGAGCAGGCGAAGGAGTCGTGGCCGCTCGACGTGCTCTCGTTGGTGGAGTCGATCCTCGAGAACCCAGATGTGGTGCTCTGGGCGCAGGTCGACGCGGCGAAGGACGCGAAGGTGCGAGAGCTGAAGGCGCAGGGCGTCGAATACGAGCAGCGGATGGAGGAGCTCGAGAAGGTGACGTACCCGAAGCCGAACGAGGAGCTGATCTACGGCACCTTCGACGAGTTCGCGAAGAAGCACCCGTGGGTGCAGCATGACAACGTTCGGCCGAAGTCGGTGGCGCGTGACGTGTTCGAGCGCTGCATGACGTTCAATGAATATGTGAAGGAATATGGACTGCAGCGATCCGAAGGCGTGCTGCTGCGCTATTTGTCAGATGCGTACAAGACGTTGATTCAGAACGTGCCGGAAGGCGTGCGCACCGAACAGCTCGAGGACATCGCGGCGTATCTGCTCACGACGATCAAACACACCGACTCCTCGCTCCTCGAAGAGTGGGAATCGCTCAAGGAGAACCGCGCGCTCGGCGTGGTGGCGAGGCCGGGTGAGGAGGCGCCGCGTCCGAAGAAGGATCTCGCGAAGGACGTGAAGGCGCTCACGGCGCGGGTGCGGGCGGAGCTGCATCAGGTGGTGAAGCTGCTCGCGAAGAAGGACTACGACGAGCTCGTCGAGCTGCAGGCGGAGTGGACGGTGGAGAAGTTCGAGACCGCGATGGCGCCGTATTGGGCCGAGCGGCAGACCATCGACACGACGCCGCGCGCAAGACAGCCGAAGTGGACGGTGCTGACGCCCGATGGGCCGAGACGGTGGACGGTGAGGCAGTCGTTGCTCGATCTCGAGGGCGAGCCGGACTGGTTCATCGAGGGGCTGGTCGACTTGAGCGAGCGGGAAGACGTCGACGGCGCGCTGGTGACGGTGAGGCACGTGGGTCGATGATTCGGGCCTTCGTCATTCACTCCTCGGCGCGGCGGTGCGGCTGGCTGCTCTTCCTTGGGCTGGGGTCGGTGGTGGCGGCGAGCCTCGGGTTTCTGCTCAAGCCGCACCCGATGGCGGTGAGCGATCTGCCCGGGCTCCCGTTCGACGCGCTCGCCCAGTGGGACGCCGGTTGGTACGGGGAGATCGCTGCAAATGGGTATTGGGTCTCGCCTGGGCAGCAATCACCCGTCGCGTATTTCCCGCTGTACCCACTTCTGGTTCGGGCGCTCACCTGGCTGCACCTCAACCGGTGGATCGCGGCCTCGGCGATCTCGTTCTGTGCAGGCGTCGCGGGCCTGTCACTCGTGCACCGGTGGCTCTCGAAGGCGGCTCCGGCGCAGGCGGTGACCGCGTGGCTGCTGCTCGTGACCTATCCGTACGCGGTCTATCTGTATGGGGTCGTCTATTCCGATGCGCTGTTCGTCTTGTTGGTGGTGAGCGCGTTCCTTGCGCTCGAGTCGGATCGGCCGCTCGTCGCGATGATCTTCGGAGCGTTGGCGACGGCCTGCCGACCGGTGGCGCCAGCGGTGGTCGTCGGCCTCGCGGTTCGGAGCCTCGAGCGTCGACGCCGCGCCGGCCTTCCGCTTCGCCTGATCGATCTCGTCCCTGCGCTCTCGGGGCTCGGGCTGCTCGCCTACATGCTCTTCTTGCAGCAGCGCTTCGGTGATCCGCTCGCGTTCGCGCACGTGCAGGGCGCGCCAGGGTGGGAACAGTCACCCGGCTGGGACGCGTGGCTCAAGTCGGAGTGGTTTCACCAGATGGCCGTCGGGCACTGGACGGTGAAGCTGCGGCTCGGTGCGCACGCGTTCGTGACGGTCGGTGCGCTCGCGACGGTGCCCTTCGTCTTCCGCCGGCTTGGCGTCGGCTACGGCCTGTACTGCCTGCTCGTGCTCGCCCTGCCCGCGGTGTCCTCGAAGGACTTTCAAGGCATGGGGCGGTACGCGATCGCCGCGTTCCCGGTGTTGGTGCCCATCTCGGCCTGGCTCGACGAGTACGCCGGCCTGAGAGAGGCGTTGTTGATCGCCCTCGCGCTCGCGCTCGCGGGAACCGCCGCGGCCTGGGGCACCGGCGCCTACGTCGCCTGACCGCCCTCGACCATCGTCTGCGGCGCCATCACCGAGCGCCACCTCGACATGGAGCGGGTCGGTGCGATCTGCGACACGATCGGTCGTTCGCACGTCGTGGCCCTGTCCCCGGAGCACCCCTGCGAGGCACGAGCCGACGAAACCTCGCCCGCCGGTGATGAGGATTCTCACGTCGCTCTCCCGGCGCTCCGAATAGCGCCGACCGTCGAGACACGCCAACGCCTCGTCGCCGACCGATTCGGCGTTGTCTCGTTGGGCCCCATCGGGTAGAGGCGCCCCGTCCAATGTTCGTCTCCTTCGCGCAGAATCTCGAAGACGTGCTCCTCTGGCGCGCGCTCAAGAACATCGAGCGCGGCACGTACATCGACGTCGGCGCGAATCACCCCACCATCGGCTCGGTCACCTACGCGTTCTACGAACGTGGGTGGCGCGGCATCAACATCGAGCCCGTGCCCGCCGATCACCAGCAGCTCGAGAGCGAGCGGCCGGGTGACGTGAACCTGCGCGTCGCCGCCGGAGAGCGCTTCGAGACCAGAACGCTCTACCAGTTCGGAGTGCGCGGGTTGGCCACCCTCTCGCCCAGCATCGTCGAGCGGCACCGACGCGCGGGGCTCAAGGTCGAAGAGACCCAGGTGCCGGTCGAGCCGCTCAGCGCGATCTGCGAGAAGCACGTCCACGGTGACGTCCACTTCCTCAAGATCGACGTCGAGGGCTTCGAGGCGAGCGTGCTCCGAGGCATGGACTTCAAGAAGTGGCGGCCCTGGGTCCTCGTCATCGAGGCGACCCTGCCGAACTCTGCCGAGCTCGCGCACCAGGAATGGGAAGGGCTCGTCGTCGCCGAGAACTACGTCTGCACCCACTTCGACGGCCTGAGCCGGTACTACGTCGCCAAGGAGCGCGAGCTCGCCCTGCGCCCGCTCCTCTCGGTCCAGCCGAACGTCTTCGACGACTTCACCACGAGCCGGGTCGTCGTCCTCGAGGCGGAGAACGCCAGGCTCGCCGCCGAGGCCGCCAAGCTCGAACACCAGCTCGCCGCGCTCCGAACCGCCACCTCGGTCGGAGAGCGAAACCGCGAGCTCGAAGAAGAGATCGAGACGGTTCGCGGCGAGCTGGTCGCAGCGCGCTCCGCCTGGAATGCGGCCGATCTCGTCGCGCACGCAGAACGAGCGAAGGTCGCCGCCCTCGAGCACCAGATTCGCGTTCTCAAGAACGACCCCTACTTCCGCTCGGGCGAAGCCGTGAGATCGTTCGTCCAGCGCCTCCAGAAGCGGACCTGACGTGTCCAAGAAAACCCTCGCGCTCTTCACGACCTACCCCATCGTCGCCCCCCGCCACGGCGGGCAGCTTCGAGCGCGCGCGTTGGTGCGCAGCTACGAGGCCGCGGGCTTCTCGGTCTTCCCCATCGCCGTCGTCGAGAAGGGCGCCTGGAAGCCCGAGGTGTTGGGCAAACACGACCTCGAGTTTCCGGTCGACGACCCCCGCTGGTTCATCGGCGGAGAGAACGTGCCGCTGTGCGCCGATCTCCGCAGCGGCATCTACGCCGCCGAGTCGCCTGACGCATACGAGCGGCTGAGCGCGGCGCTGCCCTCGAAGCTCGACGTCATTCACCTCGAGCAGCCCTGGCTGTTGCCGGTCGCCGAGCGGCTCCTCAAGGAACGCCGGGGCGAGCGGGCGATCGTCGTCTACGGGAGCCAGAACATCGAGGCGCCGCTGCGTGAGGCCATCTTCCGCCAGCTCCGAATCACGACCGGAGCAACCGAGGTCGTCGACCGCATCTTCGCCATCGAGGCCAAAGCCGCCCAGCTCGCCCACCTCACGCTCGCAGTGGCGCCTCACGACGACGCGGTGCTGCAGAAGCTCGGAGCGAAGAAGGTCGTGCGCGCACCGAACGGCATCGACGGCTGGAAGGCGCCGCGGAGCGCACTCAACCGATGGCGTGCGAAGCTGCCCTACCGCCGCTTCGCGCTCTTCGTCGGAAGCGCCCACCCTCCGAACTTCGACGGCTTCTTCCGAGCGTTCGGAGATGCCCTCGGCTTCATTCCGCCCGACTGCAAGATCGTCGTGGCCGGGAGCGTGAGCCCGCCGATCTTCGATCACTACCATCGCTCGCGCTTCAACACCTTGAACCTGAGCCGCCTCGAACTCTTGGGAGAAGTCGAAGACGAGGACCTCTCCGCGCTCAAGACCCTCGCTTCGGTGTTCCTGCTCCCGATCTTCGAGGGCGGTGGGTCGAACATCAAGACGGCCGAGGCGATTTACTCGGGCAAGCAGGTGATCGCGACGTCGACGAGCCTGCGCGGGTATGACGCTCAGGCGAAGCTCCCAGAGATCGTCGTCGCCGACACTCAGGAGCAGTTCAAGGTGGCGCTCCGTCGCGCCCTCACCCCGTCACCGGACGGTGGGGCCACTGAAGTCAACCGGGCGGTCCGCGACGGGCTGCTGTGGACGAGCTGCCTCTCCCCGGTAGCCCCAGCAGTGAACGAGTTCCTCACGAAGCGATAGCGCGATGCCAAACATCTGGTTCGACGTCACGACGACTGTTCACTGGCGACGACCGCCGGTCGGGGTGGTGCGAGTCGAAGCCGAGTGCTTCAAGTACCTCGCTGGCCTCAAGCTGCCACACGTGAGGTTCTGCCACTTCGACAGGGAGGCGCGCGCCTACCGGGAGATTCACGCCGACTACGTGATGGGCATCTTCAATCTCCACGGGTTCACACCGCCCTCGGCGCCGCAACCGCAGACGTCGTCGAAGCAGTTTCTCGAGCAGCTCAAGGAGAAGCTGCGAAAAGTGCCTGAGAAGGCGCGGAAGCCGATCGTCAAGCTCGCCAAGCAGACCATTCCAGCGGCCCGCACCGTGCTGCACCGCGTTCGGGGTTGGCGCAACTCGATGAACGACGCACAGAGCACGATGCGAATGATGACCGAACCGGTGCCGCAGATCGGGCACTCGGTCTCGGACGCGGCGAAGTTCGGGCCTGGAGACGTCTTGATCTCCGGTGGACTCGACTGGGATCAGAAGGACCTCCCCTACCTGTACCAGCTCAAGATGGCTCACGGCATGAAGGTGATTCTCTTCTGCTACGACCTCATTCCCGTGCTCTTCCCTCACCTGTGCGTTGGTGAAGTCGCAGGCATCTTCGCGCGCTACTTCGTCGACGTTGCGTGGTGCGCGGACCACGTCATGTGCATCTCGAAGTCGAGCCAGCGCGATCTGCTCAAGCTCCTTCAAGATACGGGCGCACCGGAACCAGCCACGTCCATCATTCACTTGGGAAGCAACCTTCCCAAGACGAAGACCACCTCGAAGATCGAGGAACTCGTCCAGGGCCGCTTTCTCCTCTTCGTTTCGACGATCGAGCGACGCAAGAACCACGAGGTCATCTACCGGGCGATGGCGCACCTCGCCGATCAGGGTCGGAAGGACCTGCCGAAGGTCGTCTTCGTCGGGATGGTGGGCTGGGGGGTTCGCGACTTCCTCAACGACGTTCAGATCGACTGGCGCACCAAGAACCGTTTCCAGATCCTCAGCCACGTCAGCGACGAGCACCTCTCGCTGCTCTACCGCCACTCGCTCTTCACGCTGTACCCCTCGCTGTATGAAGGGTGGGGCCTGCCACTCGCCGAGAGTCTGGCTCATGGGAAGTTCTGCCTCGCGTCGAACACCTCCTCACTTCCGGAGGTCGGCGGGCCACTCGTCGAGTACATCGACCCATGGGATTCACGCATGTGGGCCGAGCGAATCGCCTTCTACCTCGATCACCCCGAGGTGCTCGCCCAGCGTGAGGCGGCAGTGAAGGAGCACTACGTGCCCTTCAATTGGGCAGACACGGGACGTCACCTGTTCGAGGTTGCAGAAGAGCTGATGTGGTCACGCTCGAAGGTCGCCGCTCAGTCCTGAGGGTTTGGGCCAGCGGGGTGCTCGAAGGTCGTTGGCGTGTGCGATCACTCGAAGCGAACCAACGAGAACTCGTTCGCCTCCAAGACCACCCGATGACGGCCCTCGACTGGCGGGCGACCGAAGATCAAGACCCACTCTCTGTCAGGCGAAAGCTGGGTCACCGGCTGATCGTCGGCTTGGACGTGGAACCGCCCGGTCCGGTTGTTGAGAGTGAACAACACTCGAAAGCCGTCGACATCGGCAGGAACGACCACCTCCAGACGCTCGAGTTCCTCAGGGGCGAGGAAAGCCCTCGCCACTTTCGCGCCGACGTCGAAGGTCGTGGGGGTCTTCCTCGCCAGGAGGTCCTTCGTCGTTGCCTGACTCGCGGAGAGGGTGAGGAGAGGGAGCGCGACGCACACCCAGAGCAGGGCGCCCTCCCTCGGTTTGAACGCGGCGAGCGCCACCGCGAGGAGGCCACCGACCGAGCCAATGATGAACCCGCTGGAATTCAGTCCTTGCAGCTCGGGGCAATCGCAGACCGACACCTGGAACGTCGAGCGGCCGACAAAGCCGATGCTCGCGAGCGCGAACGCAATCAGTGCTGCGACCCCACGCCGTGAGTTGAACTGACCGCCGGCCTTGAGGCTGGCCGCGGCGAGAATGCTCAGAAGCGGCGTGAGAAAGTTGTAGTACCGCATGTGGATTCGGCCGAGAGACTCGAGTTCGCCTCCGCCCGACACATGGGCCGTGAAGAGCGCCGTGATGAGCACCAGTGGCACGATGAGAATCACGGTGACCCAGCCAAGCCCGAGCGATCGCTCATCGGATGAGGGCGCGCGCGACGCACCCGCGAGGATGACGAAGAGAGGGAGCGCGAAGAGCAGGGCGATTGCCTGCACATGCGCCCAGCCCACTCGAAGCGACAGCGAGAGCAACTCAGCGAGTGTACGAGCGACCACTTCGTGGGCTGAATACTGGGGTCCCACGATCGACAGCCCAGCGGCGCCGGCCAATGCGAAGCCGAGACCGAACCGAAGGGTGACGGCGATCGCCAACGCGATCGAGGCTGATCCGAGGCCGCGTTGCCAGCGCCCCTCACGCGCTTCTCGAAGCACGAGAAGAAGGAGCGCGCCTGGAAGCAGGAAGAGGGCGTGGAGCTTCACCAGGCTCAACAAGCCGAGCGTCACCCCTGCGCCCACCACGTTCGGCCACCCTGGTGAGCGCGAAGTCAGCGCGACGAGGAAGAGCCAAACCCCGAAGAAGTACATCGCCTCGGGCATGAAGTAGGCCGTGTAGGAAGCAGCTGGGCCAAGGGCCACCAGCGCCGTGATGAGGAACGACGCCCATTCTGCTGCGTACCGGCGCGCGACCAAGAACACCAAGGGCAAGCTGAGGGCGAAGAAGAGCGCGTTGAAGAGCCGAGCACAGGCCAGACCGTCCTCCCCGCAGCTGCGAGTCGCGGAGAAGACGAAGAAGTAGAGGAACGATGGAAGTGCCGCGTGCTCAATCGGGATGACCCTCGAGTAGTAGCTGTACGTTCGCTCATCCGCCATGACGTGTGCGAAGGTTCCAGCATCTCGCCAGATGCAGGCGACGAGCGTGAATGCTCCGAGCAGGCCAACCGCGATGAACCAACGGTGGCTCGTCGAGGACATCGCCCTCGCGTAGTAGAGGGCACCTGGCGTCGCAAGGTCAGCTCCTCATCTTGATCGCCACGACCACGCGGCACACCTCCGCTTGACCATGCCCGGGTCGATGGGTGATGTGCGCATGATGAAGCCGAGCAGCGACCAAGTCGTCGTCTTCATTCTCGCCTTCAACGAGGAAGCAAGCATCGGCGCGCTCGTGTGCGAGACGCGAGCGAAGCTCCCCGACGCAACCATCGTGGTCGTCGACGACGGGTCGGTCGACGCGACAGCGGCGCGGGCTTCGGCGGCCGGAGCCTGGGTCCTTCGTCACCCGTTCAACCTCGGCGTAGCCGCGTCAGAAGCGACGGGGCTGAAGTACGCAAAGCGGGGTGGGCACCGCATCGCCGTGCGCCTCGATGGCGACGGTCAACACGATCCAGCCTTCGTCTCGGAGCTCGTCGCCCAGCTCTCGCATGCCGACCTGGTGGTTGGTGCCAGGTCGCAAGACGCGAAAGGCTATCGCGCGACGGGTCTCAGGTTGATTGGAGCGCGCTACCTCGCCTTCGTCACGAGGCTGCTGAGCGGGAGCAGAATCACCGACGTCACATCGGGCTTTCGGGCTTTCGGGCCGGCGGCGATCGCCTACTTCAGCGAGCACGTGCCCAACGACTACCCAGAACCAGAGAGCATCGTGATGGCTGCACGCGCCGGTCTCCGAGTCACCGAAGTGCCGGTCTTGATGCGCCGACGCGAGACGGGCGCGAGCTCGCTCACGTTCCTCCGATCGATGTACTACATGGCGAAGGTGAGCTTCGCGCTCGTGCTCGAAACTCTTCGAGCACCAACGAGAACCTGAGGCGCTTCTTCAATGCACCGGTCGAGTGTCATCATTCTCATCGCCGACTTCGCGCTCGCGTTGATGATGATGCACACCGCCCGACGCCGCCGTACGAGTGAGCGGCTCGTCTTCGGCTGGTTGATCGTCTGCGCCGTGATTGCCGCCCTCGCGATTTGGCGCGAAGCGATCGACGTGTTGGCGGCAGCTCTCGACGTTCACTACCCGCCGTCGGCGCTCTTCCTGATCGCGTTCGCGGGCCTCATCGCGATCGTCTTCAAGCTGAGCACCGAGCTCGCTGAGGATCGCCGGCGCCTCCGCCGGCTCGCACAAGAACTCGCGCTTCTGTCCGCGACGGCCCCAGGCCCCCAGAAGGACCGCGACGAGTGAGAGGTTCTCGAGCGCCCCCACCTCGAGCGCCCAGCCAAGCAGACGCCCACGTGGTGAGGGCTTTCTCGCACCACTCGCGCTCGTCGGAGGTGGTCAGACCCGTTCCCGCTCCTCCAACACCTCTCGGAGCGCCTCTTCGACGTTTCGTCGAGGTGCCCAGCCGAGCGCGCGCAGCTTGGCGGAATCGCCGACCAGCCGAGGAATGTCGACGGGGCGGAGGCGGGTGGGATCGACCCGCACGGTCACCTCGCGCCCGCTGAGCTTCACGAGCGCCTGAAGCAGCTCCTCGATCGACCGTCCCTGGCTCGAGCCGATGTTGTAGGTGGCCCCGCGTTCGCCCTTCTCGAGGATGAGCTGGTAGGCCGCGACCACGTCAGCGACGTGGCTGAAGTCGCGGACTGCGCTGAGGTTGCCTACCTCCAGCGTGACCGCGCCACCTCGCGGCACCCGGGCGAGTTGTTGGGCAAAGGACGGCAGAACGAAGGTGGCGTGTTGCCCTCGCCCGATGTGGTTGAACGGACGAGCGATGAGGACGTCGAGGCCAAGATGCTGGTGCTGGCGCGCCACGACTTCGGCTGCCAGCTTCGTCGCTCCGTAGATGCTGATTGGGTCGCAGGGCGTGTCTTCGGAGGCGTTCGTCTCTCCACTCGACGCGCCGTAGACCTCGCCCGAACTCACCACCAGGAGTCGGCACGGAGACTTCAACGCGAGCACGGCCTGGCAGACGTTCAACGTTCCGCCGGTGTTCACCCGGAGCGCGAGGGCGGGGTTGCGTCCCGACTCTGCCACCGAGGAGAAGCCGGCAAGGTGCACGACCGCGTTGGGTCGCAGCTCCGTCACGGCCGTCTGGAGGGCGCTCGGGTCGGTGACATCGACGACCCGATCGACACCCGGTTCCGGGTGGATTCCGACGCCAACCACCTCATGTCCGTCGCGAGCGAACGCCGAGCGGACGTGTCCAGCGACGAACCCACCGGCACCCGTGATCAAGAGACGCATCGAACGACCTCAGGTGATGTCGCGCTCGCCGGCGGCCACTCGCTGCTCGAGGCGCTTGACGTCCGCGTCGACCATCATCTCGACGAGCTGCTTGAACCGCACCTTCGGTTCCCAGCCCAGCTTCGTCTTCGCCTTCGAATAGTCTCCGATGAGCAGATCGACCTCCGCGGGGCGAACGAAGGCGGGGTCGATCTCGACGAATTTCTGCCAATCGAGCCCGGCGCGCGCGAACGCAATCTCGATCAGCTCCCGAACGGTGTGCGTCTCGTTCGTCGCCACGACGTAGTCGTCGGGAGTGTCTTGCTGGAGCATGCGCCACATCGCCTCGACGTAGTCACCGGCGAACCCCCAGTCGCGCTTGGCGTCGAGGTTGCCGACGCCGAGCTTCTTCTTCAGGCCCAATTTGATGAGGGCTGCGTTGTAGGTCACCTTGCGAGTGATGAACTCGAGGCCACGGCGGGGGGATTCGTGGTTGAAGAGAATGCCGCTGACCGCGAAGAGCTTGAACGACTCGCGATAGTTGACGGTGATGAAGTGGCCGTAGGCCTTCGCGACGCCGTACGGGGAGCGTGGGTAGAAGGGCGTCGTTTCCTTCTGGGGAACTTCGAGAACCCGGCCGAACATCTCGCTCGACGAGGCTTGGTAGAAGCGGATCTTCGGGTTCGTGTGGCGTACCGCTTCGAGCATCTTCGTCACGCCGAGTGCGGTGAACTCGCCAGTGAGGACTGGCTGAGACCAGCTCGTGGGTACGAAGCTCTGCGCGGCGAGGTTGTAGATCTCGTCGGGCTCGACCTTCTTGATCAAGTCGGCCAGAGAGAACTGATCGAGAAGATCGCCCTGGTGGAGCTGCACCTGGTTCTTGAGGTGGGTGATTCGCTCGAACTTCTCATCCGACGAGCGGCGCACCATGCCGTGAACGTGATAGCCCTTCGAGAGGAGCAGCTCGGCGAGGTAGCTCCCATCCTGTCCGGTGATGCCGGTGATCAGCGCCTTCTTCATAGGTGTTCCAGTCTCCGTTCAGAGAAATCCGTGTTCCTGCGCGACCCTTCGCAGGTGTTCGTATGACGAGAAGATCTCGATTGCGGCTGCGCGGCGGCCTTGGCTTCGACAGATCTGGTTGAAGACCTCGACCTCGTGCGGCTGAGGACCTCGCCCAAGGGCGTCGCCGAAGACCTCGGTGAGAAAGCCCTGCTCTGACTCGCGACCACTCCAGCGGAACCAGGGCGCCGTCTTTCGAGCGTCCACCCTGAACATCCAGCCGTCGACGAGGCCAAAGTCACCAAACTCGAACCCACTCGCGAGGAGCATCACCTTGAGGGTGATCTCGGTGAAGCCAGTCAGGTGAAAGTCACCGGGGTGCGCTTGGCTTCCGAAGAGACACGTCACCATGCCGAACTGATGATCGAAGTTGCTCTTCGTCTCGAGGAGACTGGCGACGCCGAGAATCGATGACGTCTGAAGCTCGAGAACCCCGCCGGGACGAAGCCAGTCGTTGAAGTGGAGCAGCAGCCGCCACGACTGCGCTCGGGGCAGGTGCTCGAGAACGTCTTTCGCGACGACCTGTTCGTAGAACGTCGGCGGAAATGCCTGCATCGACTGGGCAGTGACGAGCACGTCTGGTTGGCAGCGCAAGTCGCTGTCGACGTTCACGTGACCCGGCCGTTTGTCGTAGCCGCACCCGAAATTGAGTCGGGTCGAAGCGGAAAGCGCGTTCGTCACGGCTGTGTCGGCAAACCGAGAGTGCAGCCTCTCCGCCATGCGCCCCGCGCCCTTTGCGAGGGCAGACGCAACCCACGGGGTGATCGACCCAGCAGAGGCTCGAATCTGCTTCGCGTCGTCGAGCCGTGCCTTCACCAGTTCGCGCAGGCCTCGTGCCATTCGGCTGCAATACGCAATCGGTTCGTCGTCAGCAACTCCTTCCGGCCGCAAGGCCCAGGCTGACGCAGCCGGCTTCGAGCTCAGAGGTGAAGTCACTTTCTCGAACTTCGGCGTCCACCTCGGGACACCTCGTCGCGCCGCGCGAGCCCGGGCCTGATCGCCACTCACCGCGAGGCTCAGCCTTCTTCATGCATCGCTCGAGCATCGACATCGCGCTCGCGTTGATGACGCGATGGTCTTCACGCTGAGCACCGAGCTGGCGGAGGATCGTCGATGGCTCCGGCAGCTCGCGCAGGAGGTGGCGCTGCTCCGCGAAGGCGCCCACCGCGCCCGCCGATGGTGCAGACGCCGCTCGCTGAACACACTGGCCCGTTCAGCGAACCGGGAACTGCTCGACCCGCTTCGCGAGCCCCTCGACGGCGATCGGCAGCTCGCTCACGGGGCCGACCAGCGGCACGAGCGCACCCGTCGACGATCTCCCGAACCAGCGAAAGCCCTCGGGGAGCGTCAGGCTCCACCCTTGCTCGGTGTGCACGGCCGACGCTGACGGCGCCCCGCTGCCCTCGAAGGTCGCGCGCTCGCCCTGCTGGCGAGCCTCGAGGCGAACGTGCACCACGTCGGTGAGGACGAACGGCGCGGGCGGCTCCGGCTGCTGCGCCGCGGTTCGCGTCTCGTACCAGCCCTGCGCCGTCGAGAGCACGACCGCGCCCGTGGGAAAGCCCTCGAGCCACACCGCGTCGTCGCCCGCGACCGCGAGCGAGGCGGCAGGCACCGTCACGTAATACCAGGGGCTCTCGTGCCGAACCGCGAGCACGGCGCCCGCCTGCACCTGGAGCGCCTGGAGCCGCCGATCGAAGAACCACACCAGCCCACCCTCGTTGAAGTGGTGGTAGTGCCAGAACTCGTCGGTCGCGAGCACCACCGGCTGCTTCGGGTAGAGCGCGAACTGCGGCAACACCGGAAGCTGGAAGATGGGCCGATCGGCGCCTGCCAGCTCGAGCGCCCTCCGAGCCCACCCGAGGAGACTCGGTCGTCGGTAGAGCGGGTCGCTCATCCGCTCGAACTCCGCCACCGACGGACCGAGCGCGCCCAGAAACGCGAGCACACCCGCGACCGCAGCTCCGATCCACCCGACCCGAAGATCGCGGATCCAGCCGAGGCCATACGCCGCCAACCAGAAGCACGAAGGCACCACTGGGAAGGCGTACCGCGTCTCTTTGTGAGCGATCAGCGCCACGAAGAGACCCAGAAAGAGCACCACCCACACCAGGTGCAGGAGCGCGCGAAGCTCCCGGGTGACGAGGGTGCGCACCGCGCCCAGGCCCACCAGCAGCGCCACCGGCACGCCCGACAACGTCAGCAGCGCCGAGGGGAGCTCCCAGCGTGGGTCGGTCTCCCCACCCGTCGCTCCACCCCCCGCCGCCCCCCACGCACCTCGGAGCCCGGCGATCAACTTCTCGTGCCACGACCCGGTCCCTGCGCCGAACCGATCGAAGAGCACCGCCTCGACGACGAGGAAGAGGAGCAGCCCCACCACGAGCGGCACCGCGAGCCTCGGCTGCACGAGCGAGATCAGCTTCCCCGAACGCGACGCTGGCCGGCCCTTTCCGACGAACGTCCACCCTGCGTTCGCGAGCGGCACCGCCAGCCCCAGCGCAGCCACCGGGTACTTCGAGAGCAGCGCCAGCGCGACACAGCACGCGAGCGCCACGAAGTCGGAGCCGGTTCGAGTGGTGACCGCGCGCTCGGCAAAGCCGAGGGAGAGCAGCGCGAAGGTCATCGACGGCACGTCGGCCATCACGAAGGGCAGCGAGTGCACCATGAGCGGGTGCATCGCGAAGAGCACGGTCGCGAAGAAGGCGATGGTGGGCCCCTCCATCGTGCGCACCGAGCGCCAGAACGTCACCAGCGCCACGAGGCCGAGGCTCCACGGCACCAGGTGGACCCACCCAGCGCCGCCACGCTGACCCGGCTCGTAGAAGCGGAGCAGTGGCGCGACCAGCAACGAGATGCCCGGCGGGCGATCGGGCCGGTAGAGCTGCGAGAGCCGAGCGAGATCGTGGCCCGCGATCAGCCGGGCGTTGACGAGGTAGTCGTAGCCGTCCCAGGTATCGAGGGGGAGCCCGACGGCGAGCACGAAGGACCAGGCTCCGAAGGCGAGGAGCGCCGCGCCGAAGATCCACCGACTGATCGCTCCGAGCCGCTGCTCCATGCCGCGGTGGCGTTACTGCGGCGCGTCGCAGCGGTCCACGAGTTCGAGCACACGAATCGCCCTCGAGCCGGCCGGTGGCTGGCGTATGTCTGGGCGCGGTGAACCCCGAACGACGCGAGCGCCTTTTCGAGTGGGGCGAGGTGGTGGTGCTGATCGGCGCCGGCCTCGCCTGGTGCGTCTCTCGGAGCGCCTGGCACGTGCTCGACCCTCGCGAGACCGCGTGGATGCACAACGGCGACTGGGAGGTCTACTACCAGGCCTGGCTCCTCCACACGCGCGGCCCGTGGACGCTCCAGCTCGGCGCGATCCCCGGGTTGCTCTACCCGTACGGGCTGTCGACCTTCTACGCGGGCGCGAACTTCTGGCTGTGCCTCGCGGGCAAGCTCGTCGCGCCCTTCGTCGAGGGAGAGTTCCAGCTCTACGGCCTCTGGTACCTCGCGAGCTTCATCGCGCAAGGGCTCGCCTATCGCTTCGCCCTCACCCAAGCGGGCCTCCGCGGCGTCACCAGGCTGTTCGGCTCGCTGCTCGGCCTCGTCGATCCAGTGCAGATGGCGCGCATGGGGCACATCGCCCTGATGATGCACGCGCTCACCATCGTGCAACTGGGCCTCGCCCTGCGCGCCTGGCGCCGGCCGGAGTCGAGCGCCTCGACGGCGCGGTGGACGGTCGGGATCGCGGTCGCCGCGGTGGGGGTGGAGGCGTACCTCGCAGGCCAGGCGATTCCTCTCGCGATCGCGGTGTTGATCGTCACCCGGCTGGTGGGCCGGCGGCCCTGGAAGGCGCTCGCGCTCGATCTCGGCCTGCTCGGCGCCGGGGTGCTCTTCATGCTCTGGCAGGTGGGCGCGATCCCCGCGGGAGAGGTCGATCGCTCGGCGGAGGGCTTCGGGCAGTTCTCGTCCGATCTCCTCGCGCTCTTCAACAGCCAGGGCTACTCGCAGTGGGTGCCGCCGCTCCCGAGCGGACCACGCCAGGGCGAGGGCTTCGCCTACCTTGGCGTCGGCGTGCTGGCGCTGCTCCCGTTCGCCCTCGCCTCCTTGGTGAGGTGGGTCCGCGCGAGGGGGCTCCGCGCGATCGTGCCGCTGCTGCCGCTCGTCGTCGTCGTGCTCCTCACCGCCGGCTACGCCTGGTCCTCCCACGTCACCCTCCGCGGCGCCGAAGTGCTGAACCTCGAGTGGGCCTTCGCGCCGTTCGAGCCGATCACTCGCGCGTTTCGCACCTGCGGGCGCTTCATCTGGCCGCTCCATTACCTGGTGGCGATGGGGGCGATCGTGCTGGCCGCGAAGCTCGTTCCCTCCCGGTGGTGGCTCGCGCCGATCGCCTTCGGGCTCGCTGCCGTCGTCCAGGCGGTGGAGCTCAAGGCCAACAACCCCGCCTTCTTTCACGCGCCGGTGCCTCCGGTGAGCGCGGGCTGGAAGGGGCTCGGCCAGCGCTACCAGCACCTCCAGATCGTGCCGGTGCAGGTGCAGTGGGTCTGCGACTACGACCCGAACGCCGTCTCGTACCTCACCCGCGTCGCCGCCCAGGAGCGAATGACGATCAACAGCGGCAACGTCGGCCGGGTGCCGAGGCCGATTCGGTCGCAGTGCGGCGCAGTCTTCCAAGGCCCGATGGACGAGCAGACGCTCTACGTCGTGGCGCCGAACCACGCGAACGACCCAGGCTTCGCCGGCGGCCGACAGCAGCTCATCGACGGGCTCCTCGTGATGACCGCGGCCGAGCGCTGAGCCTGCCGCCCGGCCGTGGCAATTGCAGAACGGACCGGGATCGGGTTGAAGGGCCGCGCATGGAGACCCACGACGCCGCCGCCATCAACCGCGAGTACTACGAGCGCACCACGGCGGGGCGCGACGACTACTGGCGCAAGATGGCGGCCCCTCGCCACCGCGTGGAGGTGATGCGCAAGGTGATTGGCGAGCTCGCGCCTGGCTCGGTCGTCGACCTCGGCTGCGGGAACGGGGTGCTCCTCACCGAGCTGCGCGACGTGCTGCCCAACGTGCGCTGGAGCGGCCTCGATCTCTCCCGGCCGCAGGTCGCGCAGAACGTCGAGCGTCTGCCCTGGGCGACCTTCCGTGACGGCAACCTCGAGCAGCCTTTCCCGGCCGATTTCGACTGGCTCGGGCAGTTCGACGTCGCCCTCGCGACCGAGGTGATCGAGCACCTCGACGCCCCAGGCACCTTCCTCGAGAACGCGGCGCGCCTGCTCCGGCCAGGCGGGCACCTGGTGCTCTCGACCCAGTCGGGGCCGATTCGCGAGACCGAGCAGCGCGTGGGGCACCGCCGCCACTACAGCCGCCGCGAGATGGAAGAGCTGCTCGGCCGCCATCACTTCAAGCCGGTGAAGGTGTGGAACACCGGGTTCCCCTTTCACGATCTGTCGAAGTGGTACGCCAACCTCAACCCCGACGGTTCGATGGCGCAGTTCGGCGAGGGCGCCTACGGGCTGAAGGAAGATCTCATCTGCTCGGCGCTGCGCCTCGCGTTCTCGTTCAACTCGCGCTCCGCCGGGGCGCAGCTGTTCGCCATCGCGCAGAAGGCGTGAGTGGTGGGCGCGGCTCCTTCTCCTCCGCGACGCCGACGGTTGAGGCGGTGGCGCTTCGGCTTCACGGTCGCCTGCCTGGTGGTGGGCTTCGGAGTGCGCGCCCTCGCCGGCTGGCACGGCTACTTCGCCGATGACGAGTCGCTCTTCTGGGCCACCGGCGTGCAGCTCGCGCGCGGTGACGCCTTCCCACTCGTCGGCCCACCCATCAGCGGCTCTCCCGCCGGGCTCCCCGGGCCGCTCTTCTATTGGGTGTGCGCGCTGCCAGCGTTCGTCTCGGCGCACCCGTATGCGCAGAGCCTCTTCTACGCGGCCTTCGCCGAGCTCGGCGTGCTGGCCTTCGCGGCGGTCATCAGGCGGTGGATGGGGTGGAAGCCGGCCGCGCTCTTCCTGGTGGTGGCGATCGCCGCGCCCTACCTCGTCGCCTATTCGGATCGCGTCTGGGCGGGGAACCTCTTCTTCACGCTCTGCGCGGGGACGATCTGGCTCGTCTCGCGGCTGGTGGTGCGGCCGAGCCGGAAGAAGGAGACGATCGCCCTCGCCGCGCTCGCCGTCGCGATGCCGCAGCTCCACCTCTCGACCGCCCACCTCGTGCTCCTCGCGGTGGTGGTGCTCGCGGTGTTTCGGGTGCGCCCGTCGTTCAAGTGGCTCGTGCTGGGCGCCTTCGTCGGCGCGCTCGTCTACGTGCCGTATCTCGTGCACGAGCTGCGCACCGACTTCTCCAACACGCGCGCCATCCTCGCGCACGCCGCCGGAGTGCCCGCCCGCAGCGCGATCGCGGTGCTGAACCTCTACGTGTCCTTCTTCGGGCTGGGCACGACCGATCTCTCCTACCTCTTCGCGCGCGGCTACTGGCACATGTTCAACCAGTACGAGTTCTGGCGGGGCGACGGGGTGACGGCGATGAGCAAGGTCTACGAGCAGGCCGGGCCCAAGCTGCTGCTGTGGGCCTCGCACCTGGTGAGCTGGCTCGTGCAGCTGAGCGGCCTGGTGGTGCTGGTGGTGAAGACGGCGCGCCGACGGACGCTGCGGCTGCCCGCGCTCCTGGTGCTCATCGCCGTCGTCGACATCGCGGCGCTCTACGCGGCCTCGGGGAAGTACGGCTACGTGCACTACACCACCATTCTCCTCCCGATCGCGCTGGTGCCGATGCTCGCCGCCTTCACCGCCCTCCCCCGGCGCGTACGCGGCCCGGCGATGGCCACCTTCGCGGCGCTCTTCCTCGTCGGAGGCGCCACCATCGGCGCGCACTATTACGCCCACCTCGAGGGCACCTTCCCCGATCAGCTGGCGATCGTGCGGCGCATCCACCAGGAGCGCGCGGGCAAGCCCTTCGTCCTCCTCCCCGGCTCGCAGTGGATCTTCGGCAACGCCTACGCCCGACTCTCCGTGCTGCTCGAGCGAACGCCGTGGGAGCCACAACCGGGCGTTCCGCCGAGCGAGACCTTCGTCGTCTTCGTGCGTGACGACTGGGACGCAGCGCCGCGCCAAGGCCTCGAGGTGCTCGAGCTCCGCCAGCACCTGGTGCTGACCCGGGTGCGCTGAGCCCCTTCACCGCGCCGCCGATTCGAGCCGGCACTCGCTCGAGCTCCGGCCCAACTCGCTCAGCGCCGGCCCCACACCTCGAAGCCCTGCCGCTCGAAGATGCGCGAGAACTCGGCCTGCAGGCGCGGGCTGGCGGGCTGTTTGCGAGCATCGATCACCACGACCTCGGCGTTCGGAAGCGCGGCGTCGAGCTGCTCGGGCGTGGGGAGCGCGCTGCAGGTCTGGTGGTAGAGCGACTCCCAGCGGGCGTTCAGCTCGGTGGGTCGGAGTTCCTCGATCGCGCAGCCGATCACCGTCAGCGTCGACTTGGTGCTCGAGAGCTTGGCGAAGTCGATCGGCGCCACCACGAAGCCACCGCCGAGCTGCTGCGAGCCGTTCCAGAGCAGCTGCGCGATTCGATAGAAGACCGCGTCGTCACCGAGCGCCGACCAGCCGGTCGGGAAGGTGCTCCACAGCACGTGGCTGAGCCCGACCTCCTTCATCACCCTCGCCGCCTCTGCCGTCGACCCGTGCGCAGCCCAGCTGAAGGCGCCCTGGCGAAAGACGTGATCGCGCGCCGCCCGCCGCCCGAGCCCCAGGTGGAGGTGGAGATCGTGGAGCAACACCTTCGCCTCCGGTGGCAGCACGCCGCGCGCCCGAGAGAGCGGCAGATGCTGCTCGAGCTGCTCGTCCGGAAACTCGGCGCGGGGAGACGAGACGAGCTCGGTGACGGCGACGATCGGCGCGACGTGCATCACCGAGTGCGCCGGCAACGACCAGAGATCGCCGGTGTGGAGGAGCTGAAACGCCATCAACCCGGCGAGCGCGAACCGGGTCAGCAGGAACCGCCGCCAGACCGAGGCGAAGACGACGACGACCGCCACCGCCGCCCAGGGGACGAGCGCCTGGAGGTAGCGATCCTGATGCTGGGTGAGGAACCAGATCGGCACGGCGAGGAGCGTGCCGCCGATCAGCGCCGCCGGGCCGCGCCGCCGCGACGCGAAGGGCAGCAAGCCGAGCGCGACGAGGAGCAAGGAACCGAACACCGGCCGCTTGCCGTGAAACGTCTCCCAGTCGTGCGCCTCGAAGCCGAAGGCCGCCACCGCAGCGAGGGTCTGGAGGGCCTTCTCGCCTGCCGTCCCCGTCGGAGCCCAGCCCGGATCGGTGAAGTGGGTGTCCACCCCTGGCGCGAGCGGCGTCGAGGGGAAGACGTTCGAGAGGTGCGGGTAGATGGGGTTGTGGTGCCAGACGACGTTGAGCGCCCAGTGCGGCATCGACAAGACCAGGGCAGCCGCCAGCGCGACGAGCGAGGCACGAAGAAAGGGCTTCCACGAGGCGCGGCGGACGAACGCGAGGCGCCCCAGGACCGCGAGGGCCGGGCCAATCAAGAGGAAGATGCCCTGGTACTTGGTGAGCGCCGCGCCAGCGACGAAGGCTCCGAAGACCGCGCCGCTGACGAGGCTCGGCCGCCGCCAGCACCAGCGAAACGCGAGCGCCAACGGAATCGCCCAGAAGGCGAGCACGTGATCGGCGCCTCCGCCGAGGGAAGAGTCGTAGAGGAAGATGCCCGGGAAGAGGAAGAAGCCGGCCCAGGCGGCGTGGAGCCGAGGGCGCGGGAGCAGCACGTCGATCAGCACCGGCACCGAGGCGACGGTCGCGAGGAACAGCACGAGCTCGAGGTGCGCGGCGAGCTCGATGCTGTCGAAGAGTCTTCCAAAGGGAGTGAGGAAGGCCCAGGTGTACAGGTAGCTCGCGAGGTGCGGCATCGTGCCGTTGAACCAGCCCTCGTCGAGCCGGAAGATCGCCCCACCCGCCGCGTACTGTTCGGCGAGCGGCAGGTGGTACCACATCGCGTCGTAGGCGACGTTCCGCGGAGTGAGCACCGGCACCCAGACGATCAGCACCGCGACGACGCCCAGCACCTGGCGGAGTCGAGCCCAGCCCCCGATCCGCGACGCGGGCAACCTCCGCAGGAGCCGCCCGGCACGCCAGAGCAGGCGCAGCAGCGGCGGGCCTCCGGCGCCGAGGAAGCCGATCGGCAACGCGAAGAAGGCCACCCGGCCGAGCAGCCCCACGAGGCCGAACGCCACGATGCCGAGCGCCCACGCCAACACGCCCAGCCCGAGCGCCATCACCAGCCGCTGCCGGAGCGGCACCGCTCGGAGCAGCCACCTGCCGAGGAAGGTGCCGGCAGCGAGCGCGGAGCCGAGGAAGACCGCCGCCTGGAGCATCACCAGGAGGTACCGCCAGGCCAGCCACTGCCGGGGATCGTCGGACGCGGCGACGGTCTTCACGAACAGCGCGAGCGCGCCCACCGCGATCACCGCCGACGCGATCGCAGGCAGCCGCGCCTTCATCGGCCCCACCCCTCGCTCACGGGTGAACCTTGATCGCCTCGAGATGGAGCCACGACTTCCGCGCGACGCGGAGCCGAATGAAGCGCGCCGTCACCGGCTGGAACGAGACGCGCCAGGTCGAGAAGACCTCGTCGCGCCGGGCGATCTCCCGCCAGGTCTGATCGTCGTCTCCCACCTCGACGACGAGGGGCACCGCGCGATCGGCGAACTCCTCGGCGCGGTTCACGATCGTCATCCCCGAGAAGGTGGTCGGCTGCAGGAGGTCGAGCCGGAACCACGGGTTCTCGTCGTCTCGGGTGTGAAAGAGAATGCGGGAGACGAGCGGCCCGCAACGGCCCGCGCGCGGAGTGCAGTCGGCCCACGACGAGCTCGCCTTCCACGGCTTGCCCTCGGCGAGATCGATGGGCTGGGCGATGCGGTTGGCGAGGGTGTACCCCACCACGGCGAGGGTGATCGCCAGCAGCGCGAGGGCCACCTTCTCCATCGGCTCCCGGAAGCGGAGCAGCCGCTCGCGCGCCGCCAGCGCCTCACCCGCCTCGAGGAGCCGATCCGCCTCGGCCGAGAGGGTTCGACACCCGGCCTCGAGGTTCTCGGCTTCGACGTCGGTCGCGCTCACCGTCAGGAGGTACTCGAGGGCGTGCTGGGCTGCCGAGTCGGCGGGCGGAGAGACCCAGGCCGCGCGCAGCTCGCCCACCGCGCGCTGCAGCCCGGCGAACGCCTCACGGAGGAGCTGCTCGGTGTGGGCCGTCGTCTCGAGCGCCGCCCGGGCGGTCACCAGCCTCGTTCGCGTCGCCTCGAGCTCGGGAGCCGCCGTCGCCATGCGGCCGAACTAGTCCACTGAGGAGGAATTCACCAAGCTCTTCCTCGCCCGGATTGCATCGGGCCACGACCTGCGGTTGAAGGGCAGCATGTCGGGCAATGACTCCACCTCGGTCAACCGCGAGTACTACGAGCGGATGTCTCCAGGGCAGCGAGACTACTGGAGCAAGATGGCGGCCCCGGTGCACCGGGTCGAGACCTTCGTCGCCGAGGTGAAGCAGCTCGCGCCGGGTTCGCTCGTCGACATGGGCTGCGGCAACGGGATCTTGCTCGGGGCGCTCCACGCGGTGCTGCCCTCGGCAGAGCTCGCCGGCCTCGATCTCGCCCGGCCGCTGGTCGAGGAGAACGCCCGGTTGATGCCCTGGGCCAAGTTCCTCGCGCGCAACCTCCAGGAGCCCTTCGAGACGCCCTTCGAGTGGGAAGCGCGCTTCGACCTCGCCACCGCCAGCGAGGTGATCGAGCACCTCGATCAGCCGGAGCGCCTGCTCGAGAACGCCCGGCGGCTCCTCAAGTCGGGTGGGCGGCTCATGCTGTCGACCCAGTCGGGCCCGGTGAGAGAGACCGAGCAGCTCGTCGGGCACCGGCGCCACTTCAGCGCGGAGCAGATGAAGACGCTCCTCGAGAACAACGGCTTCGTCGCCGAGCGGGTGTGGAACACCGGCTTCCCCTTCCACGATCTGTCCAAGTGGTACGCGAACCTCGAGCCAGAGAAGTCGATGGACGAGTTCGGTGAGCGGGCCTACGGGCTCAAGCAGAACGCGGTCTGCGCGGCGCTCCGGCTCGCGTTCCGCTTCAACTCGAACGGTCGCGGCGCCCAGCTGTTCGCCATCGCGCGCCGGCCCTGAGTTGGTGCAACGGGCCGAGCAGTCGTGTATTCGGGCGACCTCGTGAAGGTCGCGCGCGCTGCCAGCTTGCTGCTCCTCGTCGTCGCCTCCGCCACCCATGGCCTGGTGACCGAGCTCTTGCCGGTGACGGCCTCGTTTCTCCGCGAGAACGTGATCGAGCCGAACCAGCGGCTGCAGATCATCGTCACCGTGTTGTTGGCCGTCGCAGGCGTGGCCCTCGCGATCGCAGTGGTGTGGTGGAAGGAGCGCGCCGATCTCGCCGCGGGCCTCGAGTGGCTGACCAAGTTCCTCTCCCCCTTGGCGGTGCTGCCCCTCGTCGGCCCGCTCTGTCGGCGTGACTTCGCGACCGAGCCGGAAGCGGCGGTGCTGCTCGGCGTCACCGTCGTCCTCGTCGAGCGGCTCAGTCGCTACAGCATCGAGGCGTGGCGCTCGCTCCCCCGCCCCCCGGCCTACCAGCCACCCGGCCCGCCGAACCTGATCGCGCGCTTCTTCGCGAACCCGCGCGCGGTGTTGACCGCGGTGGTGCTCCTGAGCGCCGCCCAGGCCTTCTACATCGCCCTCTTCTCGGTCTGGTCGCACCAGCGCTTCACCACCTTCGGCTTCGACCTCGGCCAGTACGATCAGATCTTCAACACCACGATGGCGGGGCACCCGCTGCGCCAGCCGACGCTGGGGTGGGACACCGACTGGGGTGGGCTCGCCGGGCACGCCGACTTCGGCGTGTTCTTCATGCTGCCGATCTACTTCCTCTACCCGCGCGCCGAGACCCTGCTCGTGCTCCAGGCCGTCTTGGTGGCGAGCGCGGCGATTCCCCTCTTCACCATCGCGCGTCGGCACCTCCCGCTCTGGCTCGCCTTCTTCGTCGCGGTGGCGTGGCTCGGCTTCCCGGCGCTCCACGGCGCGCAGCTCTACGACATTCACATGCAGCCGTTCGGCATGTCGTTCGCGATGTACGCGATGGCGTTCCTCGACGCGAAGAAGTGGGTGCCGTTCTGGATCTTCGCCTTCATGGCGACGTTCTGTCGCGAAGACGTGTCGATCGGCCTGGTGACGCTGGGCATCTTCCTCGCGCTCTCGGGCTACCGGCCGCGCACCGGGGTGGCGATGATCGTCGTCTTCTTCGCCTACTTCCTCCTGGTGCGCTTCGCGATCATGCCCAGCATCCCCGGGTGGACGTTCGCCGACGTGTGGAAGGAGCTCTACCCGACGGGCGAGAAGGGCTACGGGGCGGTGGTGAAGACGATGGCGTCGAACCCCGCGTTCCTCGCGAAGTCGCTCGTCACCTGGGAGAAGGAGCGCTACCTGCTGCAGATGTTCGCGCCGCTCGCCTTCCTCCCGCTGCGACGCCCCTCGCTCTACATCTTGCTCGCGCCCGGCGCGCTGCTCACCTGGTTCTCGACGGCCTACGCGCCGACGATCTCGATCTCGTTCCAGTACATCTGCAACTGGACGGGCTACGCCTTCGTCGCCTCGGTGATCGTGCTCGCGAAGTACGGCGACGACGAGGCCGGCTCGGTTCGGCGCGCCGCCGCGGCGATCGCCCTGGCGGTCGGCATCTTCCTCGGGAACCAGCAGTGGGGCGCCTGGCAGCCGTCGCCGGTGATTCACGGTGGCTTCCAGATGGTGCCGCTGCTGCGCCCGACGGAGGCCGACTACAAGCGCAACGACGATCTCCAGGCGCTGGTGAAGTCGATCCCGCGCGACGCCTCGCTCTGCGCCTCCGACAAGTCCCAGCCGCACGTCACCTGGCACCTGTCGACCTGGTCACTGCGCGACGGCACCTACGAGTGCGAGTACCTCGTCTTCACCGATCTGCCAGGCGATCTCGGCAACGATCGAGGTCGCAACGCCATCGCCTCGGGGCAGTACGTGCTCGTCGAGCGGCGGGGTGAGGCCACGCTCGCCAAGCGCGCGCCTCACTGACGTTCAGGCGGTCGAGTCACCTTGTACAGCCGCCACGGCCCACTGTCGGCGACGAGCTCGAGCACCTTCGGCTCGACGCTGCCGAGGGTGTCGCGGCTCGAGGGGTAGACGAGCACGTAGTCGTAGTGGAGCGCCATGGCCGAGGTGAAGCTCGCCGCCGGGCTGCCCCAGTTCGGGGTCGGCGGCTGAACGCCCTCTCGGTAGAGCAGCGGCATGGCCGGGTGGGCGAAGAGGTGCGGATCGTACGCGTGCCGGAGCGCCGCCGCGAAGCCGTGGAGCTGCCCGAGGGTTGGCTCGCGGAAGCCGGGGAAGGTGAACTCGATGTCGATGGGAAGGAAGCGCGTGCCCGCGGGGATCTTCTCGACGAGCTCGAGGTAGGGCCTCACGTGCGCGCCGTACCGGGAAAACTGCCCCACGCGAAGGCTGCTGATCCAGCCGCTGATCGCCACCACCACCAGCACGATCGCCCATCGGCCGCGCCAGGTTGGGCTCACGTTGGCGACGAGCGGCAAGCAGGCGAGCACGTAGGTCGCGAACCGCGGGTAGGTCCACCAGTGAGGGATGGGCCCTTGGACCTCGAACGGCAGCCCGACGTAGAGCGCGAACGCGGCGAGGAAGACCGCGAGCGCCACGACCGGCCGAGCCGGAGCCCCGCGCCGCATGAAGCCCCCTCCCACCACGGAGATCGCCAGCACCGAGAGGAAGAGCACGCTCACCGCGGTGAGGCCGGGCTGATCGACGAAGTAGCCCAACGAGAACTCGAAGAGCTTGGTGACCCGCTCGCTCAGCGGCGGCATCACCAGGTTCATCCCTCCGCTCGAGCCGACGGCTGGCCGCAGCACCGCCCCCCACAACCAAGGCGTCAGCACCAGCAAGCCCAAGCAGGCGGTGGCGTGGAAGGCGATGGCCCGGAAGGGGCGTGCCTTGGCGATCGCGGTGAGCGCGGCGGCCGCGACCAAGAACACCACCGCGTGCGCGTGCGTCAGCCCGACCAACGCCACCAGCGGGAGCACCTTGAGCACGCCCTTCCACGAGTCGATCTCGATCAGCTTCGCCACGCACCAGATGGCGATCGACATTCCGAGATGAAAGGTGACCCAGCCCCAGTAGAGGTTCAGATCCCAGGCGAGCCCGAACGAGACGAGCGCCATCGACCAGTCTCGATCGATCGCCTTCGCGAGGCGCAGCATCGACAGGGGCAACGCCAGCACGCAGAGCGCGACCAACGCCTTCGACGCCCAGAGCGGGCCGACCACCGCGCCCACCAAGGCCAGGAACACGTACGCGGTCCAGTAGGGAATGGTGGTGGCGTTGACCTGGTACATCTTGGACAAGGGCGAGCTCGAGTCGAGCGCATCGAAGAGCAGCCCGCTCGCGCCGACCGTCGAGCCGAGATCGGTCAGGGGCACGATGGGTGTCACCGCCAGGGGTACCAAGGCGATGAGCGCCAGCACTCCGACGGCGAGGCGACGCCCGTCGTGCTCGAGCAACCGTTTGCCGACCTGGGCCAGCGTCACGTTCTCGCCTCGGAGCCCGCGGGCCGAGGGGTCGACCCCGCGAGCACCAGGAAGAGGAACACCAGCGCGTAGTAGTAGTAGTTGCAGAACGCCTGGCGCGCGAAGAGGAAGAACCAGACGTGCACGGTCGCCAGGCCCCACCCGAGCCGGCCGAACGACGTTCCTGCGCGCTTCCACACCCACCAGCCCGAGGTCGCCGCCAGGCCCAAGGTGAGGACGGTGAAGGGGCCGTACAGCGGCCGGAGCGCCTCGTGGCCTTGCCCCAACACGCCCTCGATCTCTCCGCGCAGCGCCACCAGGGTGAGCGCGTCGGCGCGGGGCGCTTGATCGGCCCAGAGCCCGAACATCGAGTTCCAGAAGGCGCCCGCATCGAGCACGAGAAAGGGCCCGACGAACGCGGCGCACCCGGCGACCGCCCCGATGACGAAGCGACGGGTCGCCTTGAGCCCTTCGCCCGTGAAGCCCTCGCCGCGAATCACCCAGAGCGCGATCAGCCCCACCGCCACCATCGCGTAGGTCTTCACGGCGAAGGCGAAGCCGAGGGCGACGCCTGCGGTGGCGAGCCAGCGCTCCTGGTGGGCGATCAGCGCCGCGACGAGCGCCGCCATCAGGAGCGGGTCGATCCACGACTGCTCGAGCACGAAGAGGCCGATGGGGTTGGTCGTCCACAGGAGCGCGAGGGCGAGCGCGGCGACGAGGTTCTTCGAGCGGCGGAAGCAGAGCCACCCGAGGCCCAGCGCGACGAGGTACTCCGAGATGACGAGGCCGACCCGTACGTCGTGCTGCCCACCGAAGAGCTTCGCCCAGAGGGTCGACCAGAGGAGAAAAGAGGGCCCGTACGGCATGCCCGGCTTGTAGTTGTAGGCCCCTCCGTAGATGTCGACGTACTGCTGGGTATAGGGGTTGCGACCCGCGAGGATGTGATCGACCGCCGCGACGCTCGAGGTCCACACGTCGATGAAGGGCTGGGGAGACGCGTGGAGCACGAAGGCCTTGCCGACGAACATCGCCAACAGGGCGAGGCCCGCGAAGATGGGCGCCGCGAGGGCCGCCACCCGGCCAGCCGCACGACTGGCGATCACCGCGCCGACGATCGCGAAGGTGGTGACGATCAGCATCGCCCTCACCCACTTCAGCGACTCCGGGTCGCGCGCGTAGATCATCTGGTTCCCGGCGGTGAGAATCGCGAGGCCCACCAACGAACCGGCGAGGAGCAGCGAGGGGTCGAGGCGGCGATGCTCCAGGCGCTCCCGGCCCGAGGCGAGCAGCACCAGGCCGACCGCCAGCATCATCGTCACCGGTCCAGCGGCGTAGTGGCCGTGCGACACCACCAGGACCAGCGACATGCAGAGGTAGAGGCCGAGCGCGATCACGGCTCGAATGTACCCGTCCGCGGGCGACACCCAAGGGTTGTTTCGGTCGCAGTGGTGCTCGCCGCAGACCCGGTGTAGCGAGGCGGGCGATGGAGCGCGCCGTCTACCAGGAGCTGGCCCACCTCGACGAGTCCGACTGGTGGTGGTTCGTCGGGCGGCGCGCGATCATCGAGCGAACGCTGCGACGTCACCTCGTGCCCAGCGCCGCGCCACGGCGCATTCTCGACGCCGGCTGTGGGAGCGGAGGCAATCTGCCGATGCTCGAGCAGTTCGGCGTCGTCACCGGAGTGGAGCCGGGGCCCATCGCCGTCGAAGCAGCACGGCGACGGTGCCCGCGCGCCCGCGTGCTCGAGGGCGGCATCCCCGAAGGGCTCCCCACGGGAGAGCAGTTCGAGCTCATCGGCCTCTTCGACGTGCTCGAGCACATCGAGCGACCCGTCGAGGCGCTGCGATCGGTGCGCGGCGCGCTCGCGCCTGGGGGCCAGCTGATCGTGACCGTGCCCGCCTTTCCGTTCTTGTGGAGCAAGCACGACGAGGCGAACCATCACTTTCGCCGCTACACGCTCCGGTCGCTCACCGGCGAGCTCAGCGCCGCCGGGTTTCAGGTGGCCTTCCACACCCACTACAACATCGCGCTGTTTCCGCCGATCGCAGCGGTTCGGCTGCTCCGCAAGCTCCTGCCCGGAGAAGAGAGCGACAACGAGGGCTCGCTCAACAGCGGCCTGGCGAACACGATCTTGACCCGCACCTTCTCGGCCGAAGGGCACCTCGTCAGCCGGGTTCGGTTCCCCTTCGGGGTCTCGCTGCTGGTGATCGCGCGCTGAGCGACCGGCTCCTCAGCGGGGCCACTCCATCAGCCAGAGCTCGCCGAGCGAGAGCGGGATCACCCGCTTCGCGCCAGCCGCCTCGAGGCGTCCGTCCGGGCCGCCAGCCGCCACCACGCTGAACCGCGGGTGCTTGGCCTTCACGCGCTCGACGAGCGTGTCGAGATCGGGCTTCGAGCGGACGTAGACGACGGTGGTGCGGAGATCCCACGAGAAGAGCTCGCCGGGGAAGCTGACCGTGTCGTCCCAGGTGACGACGTCACCCGCCGCGAACCGTTCATTCATCAGCCGCAGCTGTTCCTGTGGCCAGTTCCAGGGCGCGATCTGGGCGGTGGCGCGCTCCTCCGTCGTCCAGCCGAGCGCGGGCCGGAGCAGCGCGGGCCAGCGGTAGTTGACGTTGGTGGTGAGCTCCCGCACGCAGAAGAAGACGCTGAGCGAGAAGAGCGCGACGGTCGCGAGCGAGAGCACGAGCCGACCCGCCCGCAGCGGAAGGAGCGCCCACACCAGCCCGATCGCCGCGACCCCCGCGATCGACGCCCCCATGGAATAGCGCGGCCAGAACGCCGACGGCACCGCCACTGCGGCGAGGGCGAGGAACCAGAGGGCGGCGATGCTCCACCGCGTCGGACGCCGCCAGAGCGCGACCAGGCCGATCACCAGCGCCGGCAACGCGAGGCAGGTGAAGGCGATGCCGAAATACCCGTCGCGCAAGTCGGGCCAGTACACCGCCTTGTTCCATTCGGTGAGCTGGAAGACGAAGCGCTCCCACTCGCCAGGAATGCCGAAGAAGGCCGCGCGCCCACCCGGAGGGCCGCCGTACTGGGTCGAGGCGTCGTTCTCGCCGGGGAGCGGGCCCACCCCAGGAATGGTGACGATGAAGGGCCACGCCGGGTTCCCTTTGACGAGCGCGTTCTGCAGGTACTTGTGGCCGCCGACGAGGAGGATCAGGCCGACGGACGCGAGCTGATCGAGGAACAGCCGCGCTCGCGACGACGAGCGCCTGAGCTCGACGAGGCCGCGGATCGCGAGCACCGGCGCATAGAGCGCGAGGTGAAACAGCCCGGTGTGCTTGGTGCCGAGGTAGAGACCGAAGGCGAGCGCGGAGGCCCAGCGATCGCGCCGCTCGACGTCGAACGCGCTGAAGTAGGCTCCCGCTCCGAGCAACGCGCCACAGGCGACGTCGACGTGCGCCGACGGCAGCTGGATGAAGACGGGCGAGAAGCACACCCACGCCGCGCCCAAGCCGGTCGCCACGACGCGACTCGTTCCCAGGCGTCTCGCCCAGGCCGCACAGACGAGCGCTCCCAACACGCCGAACGGCAGCTGCGGTGCGTCGTCGAGCGAGGTGTCACCCAGGAAGAAGACGTTCCACGCCGCGAGCAGGTGCACGTTCCGCGGGTAGCCGCGCGCCTGGTGAAACCCGGTGTCCATGAAGGCGAGCGAGCCGTCTTGGACGATGGTGTCGGTGATGGTGGTGTGGAACATCAGCACGTCCCAGCCCCAGGAACGGAACGCGAGCACCATCACCACGCACCAGAGCGCGATCAGCGACGCCGGCACGACGAGCACTGCGAGGGGCTCCTTCGTCGCGCGCGTCTCGGCGAACCAGCGCTTCGGAGCCGAGAGATCGGCGCGCAGGAGGGCCCAGACGTCGGCGAGAGAGGTGCCGTGGCGTTTGAGCCAGACGGCGACCAACGCCGAGAGCGTCGCCTGGATGAGGAAGAGGCTGACGGCGCTGATGGGTCGCACGAGATCGGCGACGAGGAAGGTGACGACGACGAGGGCGATCGCGCTCATCAGGGCGACCAGCCAGCGATCGAACACCCCGCGATCGCGGTAGTTCCGAGCAGCGAAGGCATAGCCCGTCCACACCGGGAGCGCGGTCGCGACCACGAGCCAGAGCACTCGGAGCACCGAGATCATCGGGCTGCGCCTAGCACACCCGCGCACCGAGTCCCCCGCGCCAGAAGGGCCTGGACGGCGGGCTTGGTCCTGGTACGAGGCGCGGCATGCGCGTCGAAGTGCTCGAATGGTTGTGCTGCCCGGAGACTGGGGAGGGGCTCGAACTCGCGCCCGGCGCGGAGCGGGCGTCGGACGGGCACGTGATGCGAGGCACCCTCGTCACCAAGAGCGGCAAGCGGTACGACATCGTCGACGGTGTGCCGGTGCTCATCCCCGGTTCGACCACCTCGCTCGAGAAGGAGACCGCCGATCGCTTCGCCGAGGAGTGGCACCGCTGGAGCGATCTCCGGACGTACTACGAGAACCAGTTCCTCGACTGGATCGCGCCGGTCGGCCGCGACGACTTCAAGGACAAGCTCGTCTTCGAAGGTGGCTGCGGCAAGGGGCGGCACACCGAGCTCGCTGCGCGCTTCGGCGCCAAGGCGTGCGTCTCGGTCGACCTCGGCTCGTCGGCCTTCGTCGCCTTCCGGAACACCCGGCACCTGCCGAACGGGCACGTGGTGATCGGCAACCTGCTTCAACCGCCGGTGAAGCGGGTGTTCGATCTCGCCTTCTCGGTGGGCGTGCTCCATCACCTGCCCCAGCCCGAGCTCGGCTTCGACGCGCTCGTCTCGAAGGTGCGGCCTGGCGGGCGGGTCGCCTTCTGGGTGTACGGGCAAGAGAACAACGAGTGGATCACCCGCTTCGTCGATCCCGTTCGCAAGCAACTCACCGCGCGCCTCGACTCGAACGCGCTCAAGTTCCTCTCGGCGATCCCGACCGCGGGGCTCTTCGGGCTCATCAAGGTGGCCTACGACAAGCGCCGGAACCCGTTCGTCGGCAGCCTGCCCTACGGTGAGTACTTCGCGTCGATGCACGGGTTCCCGTTCGACGAACTGCACAGCATCGTCTTCGATCAGCTGGTGACGCCGGTCGCGCACTACCTCACCGGTGACGAGGTGCGGGCATGGTTCGACGGCAAGCCCTTCTCCGACGTCGAGGTGCGCTGGCACCGCAAGTACAGCTGGACCGGCACCGCCAAAGTCACGAGCTGAGGCGAGGTCTTCTCGTCGGCATGCTGGTCGTCGCCTTGGGCGCCTGTGAGCGACGGTCAGCGAGAGCCGTCAGCATCGAGCGGCCCGATTCGGGACCGATCCCCTCTCGCGAGCTGAGTGTTCGCATCAATCAGCCGGAATGCGCCCGACGGCCGGAGCGAGATCGGTGCCATTGCGCCTGGGACGCGACCTGCCTCTGCCGAATTCGGATCCATCAACGAGCGTTGGGCGCGCCATGCGAGGTGCAGTGGTTCACCGAGTACGAGAGCGGCATGCCGGTCGACCGCCTGACGGACGAGGCGTTCGAGAGATCGTCGCGCTCATCCGCGAACGGCCCACGTTCTTCGACGCTCCCCGAACCCCACTCGACGCGGGCACGCAAATGGAAGTCTGTGGTCAGGTGATCCGCTGCGATTGCCGATCACTTCCACCCGTCGGCGTCGCTCGTCTTGAACCACTCGGCGAAGCGGGCGAGGCCCTCGTCGAGCGAGGTCGTCGCCTTCCAGCCCAAGAGCCGCTCCGACTTGTCCGGCGAGGCGCAGGTGAGCGGAACGTCGCCCGGCTGATCGGGCTGACGATCGAGCATCGCCTTCGTGCCCAGCGCCTTCTCGATGCCAGTGACGAGATCAGACAGCTTCACCGGCCGCGAGCCACCCAGGTTCAGCACCTCGAAGTGCGGCCAGCGGCGGTCGAGCGCCGCGATCACTCCGCGCACCGTGTCTTCGACGAAGGTGTAGTCGCGCGCCGCCGAGCCATCTCCGAAGAACGGCACCTTCTCGCCTCGACCGATCAGCCTCGCGAACTTCGCGATCGCGAGATCGGGCCGCTGCCTGGGCCCGTACACGGTGAAGAAGCGCAGCGCGCAGGTCTCGAGGCCGTACAGGTGCGCGAAGGTGGCGCAGAGCATCTCGCCGGCGATCTTCGTGGCCGCATAGGGAGACACGGGCCGATCGATGCGATCCTCCTCGGAGAACGGTGGGTTCGAGCGCGCGCCGTACACCGACGACGACGAGGCGAAGACGAACCGGCTCGACTTCCGCTTCCGCGCCTCCTCCAGCATGTTCGTGGTGCCGTCGACGTTCACCTCGGAATAGAGGAGCGGCTGTTGAATCGACGGCCGAACGCCCGCGCGCGCCGCGAGGTGAATCACCGCCGCGCCCTGCCCCGCCGTCGTGAAGGCCTTCTCCACCTCGGCGACGTTTCGCAGATCGCCCTCGACGAAGACGACGCCTTGTTTCGCGAGCCGCTCGGCGGTGCGCCGCTTGATCGCGGGATCGTAGAAGGTGTCGAACGAGTCGAGCACCGTCACCTTGTCGCCGCGCTTCACCAACGCCTCGGCCACGTGAGAGCCGATGAAACCCGCGCCACCCGTCAAGAGGACGTTCATCGCTTCCGTTCCTTCCCGAGCCAGCGCCGGCGCCAGAGCTCGAACATCAACAGCGTCCACAACGGCTTGCGGTGATCGACCGTGCCGCCCACGTGCTCGTCGATCAGCCGGCGAACCACCTTCGGCTCGAAGAAGCCCGCGTCAGCCACCTGCTGCTCCGAGAGGAGATCGTCGAGCAGCGGCCGCAGCGGGCCCTTGAGCCACGCCGACACCGGCAAGGCGAAGCCGTGCTTCTTTCGATGGAGGATCTCTGGCGGGAGGAGCGGCTCGAGCGTCTTCTTGAGCAGCCACTTCCGGGTGAGCCCGCGCATCTTGAGCGAGAACGGCAACGACATGGCGAGCTCGACGACCCGGGTGTCGAGGAACGGCGCCCGCACCTCGAGCGACGCGGCCATCGACGCGCGGTCGACTTTCACCAGGATGTCGTCCTTCATGTAGAACTGGACGTAGAAGCGCTCGACCTGCTCGATGCCCGACTCGCGGCGATCGGAGGCGAAGGCGTCGAGCGGCGCGTAGATGTCGGAGACGCCGTCACCGCTCGCTCGCCACTGCGGCGTCAGCACCTCCTGCACCGCTTCGGGGGTGAACGAGGCGATCCACGCCTGGTGCCGGTGATGCGCGGGCCGGCCGAGCCCTCCGAGGAACTGGCGCGCCCGGAAGTCGAGGCTCATGTAGTTGCCCGACTTGGGCAAGAGCTGGGTGAGCGCGCTCGCCTTGGCCCAGAGCGTGCGCGGCACCGGCCCCAGCGCGACGCCGAGCGGGTGCGCGAGGAAGCTGTCGTAGCCCGCGAAGAGCTCGTCTGCGCCGTCGCCTCCGAGCGCCACCGTCACGTGCTTCCGGGTGAAGCGAGAGAGCAGGTAGGTCGGCACGTAGGACGGGTCGGCGAACGGCTCGTCGAGCTGATCGGCGATCTGCGGCACCAGCTCGACGCACGCCTGGGCCGAGAGCGTCTCCTCGAAGTGATCGGTGCCGAGCTGCTTGGCGACCAGCCGCGCGTACTGGCTCTCGTCGAAGGAGGCCTCGGCGAAGGCGATGCTGAACGTCTTGAGCTTCCCTCGCGGCACTTCCCTCGCGGCCAGCGCCGTCACCGCGCTCGAGTCGATACCGCCACTCAAGAAGACGCCGAGCGGCACGTCGGACTCGAGCCGGCGGCGAACCGCGCCCTCGAGCTCGTCACGCAGGCGCGAGCACGCCTGGTCGATCGAGCCGGGCAGCTGCTCGAGCAAGGAGTGCGGCGGCGCGTCGGGCAGACGGTAGTAGCGCTCGACGGTGAGCCGGCCGTTCTCGTAGATCGCGAAGTGCGACTCCGGCAGCTTGCGCACGCCCTCGAGGATCGAGTCGGGCGTCGGCACGCAGTCGAACGCGAGGTAGCGGCGGAGCGCGGCGCCGTCGACCGCCCGCGGACACGAGGGGTGCGCGAGCAAGCCCTTGAGCTCGCTGCCGAAGAGCAGGCCCCAGGGCCCCTCGGCCAGGTAGACCGGCTTCTTGCCGAACCGATCGCGGGCGACGACGAGGCGGCGGGCCTTCGCGTCCCAGAGCGCGATCCCGAACATGCCGTGAATGCGCGCGAACACCCCGGTGCCCCACTCGAGATAGCCGTGGAGGATCACCTCGGTGTCGGAGCGATTGGTGAACCGGTGCCCGCGCTGCTCGAGCTCGGTGCGCAGCTCCTTGAAGTTGTAGATCTCTCCGTTGAAGACGATCGTCGCGTGCGCCGCCGTCATCGGCTGGTGGCCGCCCGAGACGTCGATGATCGAGAGCCTCCGGAAGCCGAGCGCCACCGGCCCGTCGAGATGAAACCCGTCGTCATCGGGCCCGCGGTGACGAATCGCGTCGGCCATCGCGCGCAGCACCGCTTCGTCCGCGGGAGCGCCTGACGTCACGAAGCCGACGATGCCGCACATGTCACTCGCTCCTGAGGGGACGAGTCACGGCCCCTTGGTCTCGCCCTTCTCGATCACGCTGCCGACGAGGTACGGGCGCTTGTTCTGGCTCTCGTAATACGTGCGAATCAGCACCTCGGCCAACAACCCGGTCAGCACCGATTGAATGCCGATCAGCGCCGAGATGCCCGAGAACAAGGGCAGCGGCGTGGTGACGAAGTCCTTCAGGCCAGCGAGCTTGAGGCCCACCGCCGCAGCGAGCGCGAGGAACGACAGCAGGAGCGACGCCATGCCGAAGCCGCCGAACACGTAGATGGGCTTGGTGAGGTACTGGAAGAGGAACTTCACCACGATGAGATCGAGCACCACCCGCGGAATGCGCCCGAAGCCGTACTTCGAGACGCCAGCGCGACGGGCTCGGTGGTTCACCACCATCTCGGTGACGCGCGCGCCCTGCCAGTGGGCGTAGATGGGAATGAAGCGGTGCATCTCTCCGTAGAGCTTCACGCCCTCGATCACGTCGCGGCGGTAGGCCTTGAGGGTGCAGCCGTAGTCGTGAATGTGCACCCCGGACAGCCAGGAGATGAGCCGGTTCGCCACCTTCGAGGGCAACACGCGCAGGCCCGAGTCCTGGCGGTTCTTTCGCCAGCCCGAGACGCACTCGTAGCCCTCGGCCATCTTCGCGATCATCTTCGGGATCTCGGCCGGGTCGTTCTGGAGATCGCCGTCCATTGGAACGACCACTCCGCCCTTGGCCCGCTCGATGCCGGCGGCGAGCGCCGCGGTCTGCCCGAAGTTGCGGCGAAACCGAACCACCACCACCTTGTCGTCCTTCTTCGCCACGTCTTCGAGCACCGAGTAGGTCTTGTCGGTCGAGCCGTCGTCGACGAAGACCATCTCGTACGATCGCCCGAACGCGTCGAGCACGCCCTTGAGCTCGTCGTAGAGGGCGCGAGCGTTCTCTTCCTCGTTGAAGAAGGGCACCACCACCGAGAGATCGAGCGCCGCGGTCATCGCAGGCGACCTACCAGAATCGGTCTCCGAATCGACCAGAATCAGATGCCGTCGGCGACCGCGCGGAGCACGCGCGCGACGTCACCTTCGACGAGCTCGCCATGGGTGGGAATGAGGCGCACCAGGCCCGGACGATCGGCGAGCGCACGGAGCAGCCGCTGCACCGCCAGCCGATCGGTCTGCACTCGCACGCGCACCGGCTTGGGCAACTTCGGCTCGGGGCCGGTGAACCCGATCAGCCGCATCAGCAGACCGTTGAAGCCCCTGCCGTGCCGCGAGTTCGTCACGAGATCGGCCGTCACCAGCGTTCCGTTCGCCTCGAGCACGAGCTCCTTGGTCTTGAAGCCCTCGACGACGTGGAGCGAGACCTCGGGGAAGGTGAGGGTCGACGCCGGCTGACAGGCGAAGCGCGCCCCGAGCTCGGCGACCGAGACGTCGGGGACGTACACCGTCAGCGCCAACCGCTCGGCGAACGCGGCGGCATCGAGGCCGTGGAAGAGGTTGGGAACGATCAGCGCTTTCGGAGTCCCCAGGCTCGCCAGCTGCCGCAGCGCCTCTTCAGGGAGCGGCACCGCGTTGAAGAAGAGCAGCTCGCCCCTCGAGGCGCGAACGATCGCCATTCGCCTCGTGGCGCCGGGCAGGCCGGGCACCTCGTCGTCGACCGTCCAGACGTCGGGGCCGCGTTGGGTGAGTGGGCCAGGCCGATGAACCGTCCACGGACGAGAGGTCGCCATCGCCGTCACTTCGACCAACGGCGCGACGTTTTCAACTCAGACGTCACGCACGACGAGCTCGAAGCCGTCGGAGCAGAGCAGCCGCCCGCCGTCCTCCGCCCAGGCCAACACCTTGAGCGAGCCCTCGAGGACCGTGAGTGTGCCCGAGGCGAGCTCGAGCACCCGCTGCGAATCGCCGTTGACGTAGGCCTCGTCGGGCCCCGCGACCACCCGCGCGCCATCGGGGCTGGGGACGATTCGCCGAGACTCCGGGAACGCCCACTGCTGGCGGCGCTCGGGGAACGAGTCGAGCGCGTAGAGGTCGAGGGTGCCCTTGCGGCCAGAGACGACGAAGGTCGTCGGGCTCACGAAGGCCATCGACGGCGAGTAGCTCTCGAGGGCGACGGTGCTCGCGCGCTTCTCTCCCTCTCTCGAGACGCGCAGCTCCTCGTTGTACATCGTCGCCACCACCGACTTCCCGTCCTCGCTCACGTCGGCGCAGATCGGCTTCTTCGGGTAGCCGCCATTCTTCAGGCTCCAGCGTGGCGCTCGAGACGGCCAGCGGCGCACCTCGAGCTGCTTCTCGCAGTGCAGCATCAGCTGCGAGCCGTCTCGCGAGAAGCTGATCGCGAGCAACCGAGACCCGAGCTGCTCCTTGGTGAGGAGCGCCCCGGTGGTGCCGTCACGCCACTCGAGCCGGCGATCGAACGCGCACCCGACGAGGGCCCCATCGCGACTGAACGCGGCGACCGACGACTCGTTGATCGGCGTCTCCGACTTCACCGCGCCCTCGCGATCGACCTGAAGGAGCGCGTCGGCGCGAACGACCGACCAGCCGTCCCGCCGGGGGTGGGCCGCGAGGTACCTGACCCTCGCGCGCTCGCGGAGCGCCGGTTCGGCCGCGGCACCGACCAACTCCGAGCACTGGGTTCGTATGGCCTCCGGGAGCGTGTCGTCAGCCTCGAACGCAGTGAGCCGCCCTCGAAGTCCGGGAGCGAGCCGAGCGAAGAGAAAGCTCGCCTGCGAGGGCACGACGCCCGTGAGGCGAACCTTCGAGAGGCGCCCGTCGGTGCCTTTCGAGAAGTGGAGGGAGCCGTTCCATCTGGAATCGAAGTCGAGCGCATCGCGCGCCTGCAGCGCGTCGAGGAACGGGGCGAAGTCGTCGGCCTTGCCGCCGTACCCGGAGGGAGCGAACACGCAGAGCGAGGGCACCGTCGCCAACCACCCCGACGCGAGCAGCCGCGGCGCGAACGAGTCGGAGACGCGCAACACCCGCACCTTTGGAAACAGCGACGACTGAACCAGCCGCTTCTGCTCCTCGACGTCACCCGTCGTCAGCGTGAGCGACTCGATGGGCCAGGGCTGCTGCGCGTCGAGCAGCTGGGTGAGGCCGAACCGCTCGACCGTGCACACCTTGGGGCGGGCGTGCTTGGGAACGTGCTGATGCCAGCGCGTCTCCTCGGGCGTCCAGGCGCCGGGGAGGCTCCAGGAGAGCTCCTCGATCGTCGCCCACTCGGGCGCGTCGCCGAACTGCTCCACCTCTCGCTGGCCCTTGAACTTCGCCACCACCTTCGAGGGGAAGCCGCGGCGAAACTCGACGTCCTTCAAGACGACCGTCGCGAGCGCGCCGAGCCAGCTCGTGCCGTGCTTCGCCTGGAGCGCCGCCTCTCGGGCGACTTCGGCCTTCGACTTGTCGGCCTTGAATTGGAGAGTGATGAACTCTCCCCAGGGATCGCCACGCTCGAGGAGCCAGTCGGCGAGCACCAGGCGCGGGCCGTCGTCGTCGGGGTTGGCGTAGACCGCAGCGAGCAGCGCCGTCTTCGAGCCCTCGCTCGGCTTGGGCTTCGAGGCGGGCAGCAGGCGTGCGGCGATCGCCTTCACCGTCTCGTGCTCGGCTGCGGTGAGCGGCGCGACGGGCTTCTTCTTCCGCACCGCCCCCACTGCCTCGACGGCCGCGTCGAGCTGCCGCTGCATCCACTCCCGTTGGTTCTCCCGGAACTTCCAGCCTGCCGCCAGCGAGGGCGCGAGGCCGAGCAACCGTGGGTCGGCGATCGTCACCAGCAGCTCGAAGGCCTTGACGAAGACCGGTCGTGCGCCGTTCGAGGTCCAGGGGACGTCACGAACGAGGGCCAGCAGCGCGCCCGCCACCCGGGCATCGGTTCGATGGGCCGCCAACGCCGCGAGGCGCTCGATCGACTCGGTGGACTTCGGAGCGACGATCGCCCTCGCGAGGCCTCCGAGCTCGGCCGGTGAAGGCTTCTTCGTGGCCTGGAGGAAGTCGGCCGTCGACCCGGTGAAGGCCGGCGGCGGAAACGCAGCCTCGAACCGACCCACCAGCTCGGCGAGCTCCGGCAACGGGCGTTCGGCCCAGGCGGCCAGCAGGTGCCTGAGCGCGGTCTCCGGCGTCGTGTCGAGTGCGGTGCGCGCTTGATCGAGTCGCTTCATTGGCCGACATCTGACCGTCAACCCGTGGCGCTGGCGAGCCCGAAGCGGCGCGCCGTTACAGCGACAAAGGAAGCCGGACCTGGAAGTTCGGAAATGGGGTGGCGTCGAGTAGGGTCGCCACGTGGCCGCGCGGCTCCTCATGCCCGTGCTCGAGACCGCCTCGCGCGAGCGACGGATCCAGCGCGTGCTGCTCCGAGGCGTCGAGGGCGTGGGGCGAACGACGCTGCTCACCTCTCGCGCCACCGTGGTGGTTCCGCTCGGAGGGCGAAACGCACTCGAGGCGTCGCTCCGCGCGCTCCTGGGGCCGACGCGAGACGAGGACGACACCCTCGCTGCGATCGCCCAGGCCCCTTCGCTGATCGAGCTCGAAGCGGCGCGCGCCCAGACGGCGATCGAGCTGCTCGCCTCGGCGATCGGCATCACGAGGCCCGAGTTCCACACCAACCGGCTCGATGCGGCGGCTCGGTTGGAGGGCGCGGCGCTGGAGCTCGGGCGATGGTTCGTCGATCGCGCCGAACGAGGTCCGCTGGTGGTCGCCTTCGACGACGCCCACCTCGCGAGCGACGACGATCTCGCCTTCATCGACTCGGTCGCCCAACGCGAAGAGCCGGTGCCGCTGGTGGTAGTGGTGAGCTTCGATGCGGCGACGCAGCGGCACGGGCCTGCCCTCTCTGCGCGGCTCTCGAGCAGCTGGAGTTCGGAGTCGGGCTGGCAGCTCATCGACGTCGGGGTCCCGTCGATCGAGGCGTGCACCGCGCTCCTCGTGAGGGACGGCACGAACGAAGCGCTCGCGAAGGCCCTGGCGACCAAGGCAGGTGGAAACCCGGGCATCGCGTTCGCGCTCCATCGGCACGTGAAGCGCGGGGCAGCGCTCGAAGGGTTGCCGGCCACGCTCGAGGGCTTGCGGCGCTTGACCGTCGAGTCCCTCGGACCAGCGGCGCTCACGGTGGGGACCCGGCTCGCGGCGCTCGGCGGCGCGGCGCTCGAGGAGCTCGTGCTCGAGAGCGACTCGACCCACGGCCTCGCCGCGCTCGTCGAGGCCGGGCTCGTGCTGCGGGAGCCGCTTGCCCACCACGACTTCCTCCGCTTCGCCGACCCACGTTCTGGGCAGGCGCTGAGAGCTGCGACCGCCGACGCAGCGCTGCGGGTGAGGGCGGCGACGCGGGCCCAGAGCGTCCTCGGCGCCGCTTCCCCCGAGGACTTCGGCCAGCTCGCCCCGGCCCTCGTCCCGCTGGTCGCCGCCACCGAGGAGTCGACCTTCTGGAACGAAGCCTGGGCGGCGAGCCTTGGAGAGCGGGCCTCGGCGGCGAGCCGGCTCGAGGCGGCCCTGAAGGACGCGACGGGGGTGCGTCGGCTCGTGCTCCAGCGGCGCCTCGCCGAGGTGAGGCTCTACCTCGGGCAACCGCAGGTCGTCTCGAGCGCTGGCGCTCCGGCTCGCGCGGCGCCGGGGCTCCTCCCCGACCACGGGCCCTCGAAGCTCCCCGCGTCGCCCGTGGGCCACCTGCTCCAAGCGCTGAGCCCGTCGCCACTCGATCGATGGGAACGACTCGACGCGGAGACGGCGCAGGTCGCGCTCGAGCTCGTGCGAGCCGAGGCGCTCTCTCACCTGGTGAAGAAGGAGGAGACGCAGCGCGCGTTCGCCGCCGTCGAGCGCAGGCTCTCGTTCCTCAAGGGGCCGGCCGCCGCGAAGCTGTGGATCCGCTGGGCGCGCGGGTGGAGCTGGTTCCTCTCCGAGATCCTCGGCCAGGGCTCGGAGGCGATGCGGGTGTGCGCGGTCGCGCGACGAAACGTGCCGGCCGAGCTGCTCGGGAGCGAGGACGACCTCCTCGCGCTCATCCGCGCGGAAGCGGTGGCGACCGCCGCCATCGGAGAGCTGGCGCGTGCGGAAGCGCTCAGCCGCGAACAGCTCGCCCTCGCGCGCAAGCACGGCCGGCTCCGCGACGCCTGCCTCGCGCTCAACATGCTGGGCCTCGTCCACTACGGCCAAGGGCGGCTCACCGAGGCGCGCGGCGCGCTCGAGGAAGGCATCGAAGCCGCCCGGGCGAGTGGCTGGCTGAGACGGGAGGCGATCACGCTCCACAACCTGGTGCTGGTGCTGACCGAGCTCGGTGAGCTGGACGCGGCCTTCGCGGGAGAGACCACCTACGCGCGGCTCTCGACGCTCATGGGCAACCACGCCGGCAAGGCCGAAGCGCCGTTGGTGTTGGCCACCGTCGAGCTCGCGAGAGGCAGGCTCCCCGAGGCCGAGCAGCTCATCGCGCAGGGGCGCAAGGTCGCCGAAGCCAACGGCTGGGACATGTTGGTCGCCCAGGCTCGCGCCCATGCGGGCCGACTGAGGTTGCTCCGCTACAAGCGCGGCGGCGACGTGCTCGAGGTGACCCGCGCCCGGAACGATCTGATGGCAGCGATCGAGGTGCTCGAGGAACGAACGGTCGTCTGGTCGGAAGAGCTCGACCCCGGCGAGGCGTACGCGCTGCTCGCGATGGCGCTCAAGTGGTCGGGCCAGAGCGCGCAAGGCCTCGCGCTCGTCGATCGCGTCATCGACCGGCTGCCGACCGAGAACGTCGTCTCTCGTCAGCAGCTCGAGGTCGCCAGAGCGCTCCTCCGCGGCGCGGGCACGCCCGAAGCCCTCGGGTGGTTCCGGGAGCGAGGCTTCGCCCGGCGCGTCACGCTCTGGGAGACGCTCTGACGTCGCCTCGATGGAGCGCTCCATCAGCGCGCCTTCTCGCCTCGTCATTCCTTCGGTTGCGCCGAGCGGGTGACGTGGCAAAGAGCGCCCCGCATGTTCGCCCCCGGCGTCGACGGTTTCAGCTTCGATGATCTCCATCGGCCCGATGGGCTCGAGCGGCTCTACGCGCGGTTCCTCGCCGAGCTGCGCGCCGCCGCGCCCGACAAGGCGATCGCCTACGACGCCTATCGACGAGCGATGAACGCCGGGACGCCGCGCGGCGGTCTCTCGGGCCCCCAGGAGTCGGAGCTGCTCATCGAGGTCGCCGGCTTCGTGGCCCGCTTCGTCGGCCGGCTCTTTCGCGTCGACCGCGCGCTCGAACGAAGGGCCACCGCGCAGAAGGCCGAGCGCTCGCTCTTCGACTTCAAGCGCGAGGTGGTGAACCGGCGCGTCTTCAAGAAGGGCGCGACCGATCGTCCGACCCGCGAAGAGCTGCCGCAGCTCGACGCTCGAATGGCGCTCCTCCTCTCGCTCGGCTTCGGCGCCGCGCTGCCGCCCGCCGAGCCGGGTCATCTTCACGGCGGGCCCGATCACGAGCGCACCCTCGCCGAGGCCGTCATCACCTTGATCGACGCCGAGCGGCGCTTCGCTGGCCACACCCCGAACGAGGCCTTCGCGACCGCGTGGAAGACGCTCGAGACGAAGCTGCTCGCGACCGCCGAGGGTCGGGCGGCGTTCGGGGCTTCCCTGGTGGGCGACGAGCTGACTCGGGTTCGCGCCCTGCTCTCGCTCGTCGATCGCTGGACCTCTGCGCGCGCCAGGTTCACCCACACCTTTCATGGCTGGAGCACCGTCGCCCAGCCCAAGCCGCTCGTCTTCGACGCCTTGGTCGAGCTGAAGCGCCCCGACGCGACGCGCCCCGAGATCCTCGAAGGGCCCGACGAGCACCTGCGGCGCCGCGACGGCTTCGGCCTCACCGACCCACGCTTCGGGCTGCGAGCGGTGATGAACGAGGTCGAGACCTGCGTGCTCTGCCACGAGCGCGAGAAAGACTCCTGCAGCAAGGGCTTCAGGGAGAAGGACCCCACGCACGGCACCTTCAAGAAGAACCCGCTCGGCATTCCCTTGTCGGGGTGCCCGCTCGACGAGCGGATCAGCGAGATGCACGTGCTGCAGAGCCGCGGCGACGTGCTCGGCGCGCTCGCGATGGTGATGCTCGACAACCCGATGTGCGCGGGCACCGGTCATCGCATCTGCAACGACTGCATGAAGGCCTGCATCTTCCAGAAGCAGGAGCCGGTGAACATTCCCCAGATCGAGACGGCGGCGCTCACCGGCGTGCTCGAACTCCCGTACGGCTTCGAGATCTTCGGGCTGCTCACGCGCTGGAACCCGCTCAACGTGAAGCGCCCGTACGCGGCGAAGGCCAACGGGAAGAGCGTGCTCGTCGTCGGGCTCGGGCCGGCGGGCTACACGCTCTCGCAGCACCTGCTCAACGAGGGCTTCACCGTCGCGGGCATCGATGGCCTCAAGATCGAGCCGTTCCCCGACGAGCTCACCGGTCGCGCAGGCGCGCTCGAGCCGATCGAAGACTGGAGCACCGTCGCGTCCACGCTCGACACCCGCATCCTCGAGGGCTTTGGCGGCGTCAGCGAGTACGGCATCACGGTGCGGTGGGACAAGTCGTTCCTCACCCTCATTCACCTCACCCTGGCGCGCCGCGCCGGCTTCAAGGCCTACGGCGGCGTGCGCTTCGGCGGAACGCTCACCATCGACGACGCCTGGGCGCTGGGCATCGATCACATCGCGATCGCCGCGGGCGCGGGCAAGCCCACGATCGTCCCGATGAAGCACAACCTGCTGCGCGGGGTGCGGGCGGCGAGCGACTTCTTGATGGCGCTCCAGCTCACCGGCGCCTTCAAGCGCGACTCGCTGGCGTCGTTGCAGGTCCGGCTGCCGGCGGTGGTGATCGGTGGAGGCCTCACCGGCATCGACACCGCGACCGAGCTCTTCGCGTACTACCCGGTGCAGGTGGAGAAGGTGCTCGAGCGGCACGAGCTGCTCTGCGCGGCGAGCTCCGAACGAGAGGTGCTCGCCAGGCTGACGGCCGAAGAGCTCGGCATCTACCAGGAGTTCCTCGAGCACGGCCGAGCGGTGCGCGGCGAACGAGAGCGGGCGAAGGCGGCCGGTGAGCTGCCCGACTTCGTGAAGCTCGTGCGGCGCTGGGGCGGCGTCTCGCTCTGCTATCGGCGAGGGCTCACCGACGCGCCGGCCTACCGGCTCAACCACGAAGAGGTGGTCAAGGCGCTGGAAGAGGGCATTCGGTTCGTCGAGCGGGTGAGCCCGGTCGAAGCGGTGCCCGACGAGCACGGCGCGATCCAGTCGCTCAAGCTCGAGCGCATGGCGATGATCGACGGGAAGCTGAAGGGCACGGGGACGATCCTCGAGCTGCCGGCGCGCACCGTCTGCTTCGCCGCGGGCACCTCACCCAACGTCACCTACGAGCGCGAGCACCCGGGCACCTTCACCATCGACGACGACGGCGCGTACTTTCGCAACCACGTCGTCGACGACGTGAACGGCACCTTCAGCCTGCGCGAAGTGCCGGTGCAGGAGGACCTCGGCAAGGACGCCGGCTTCTTCACCTCGTACGCGAAGGGCGGGCGCTTCATCACCTTCTACGGCGACAACCACCCGACCTACGCCGGCAACGTGGTGAAGGCGATGGCGAGCGCGAAGGACGGCTTCCCTTCGGTGGTGAAGCTCTTCGCCCGAGAGCTCGCGCAGGCCCGCGAGGAGGACCAACCCAAGCGTGACGCCGCTCGCGCAGAGCTCTTCCGGAAGCTCGACGAAGCGTTCTTCGCGACCGTCGAGGCGGTGAACCGGCTCACGCCGACGATCGTCGAGGTGGTGGTGAAGGCGCCGTTCGCGGCGCGGCACTTCGAGCCCGGCCAGTTCTACCGGCTCCAGAACTTCGAGCGTACGGCGCCGCTCGTCGATGGGCTGCGCCTGACGATGGAGGGCCTCGCGCTCACCGGCGCGTGGGTCGATCGCGACAAGGGCCTGCTCTCGATGATCGTGCTCGAGCTCGGCGCGTCCTCCCGCCTCTGCGCGATGCTGAAGCCCGGCGAGCGGGTGGTGTTGATGGGGCCGACCGGTGCTCCGACCGAGATTCCCCATCGGCCCGAGACGGTGCTCCTCGCCGGTGGAGGCCTCGGCAACGCGGTGCTCTTCTCGATCGGTCACGCGCTCAAGGCGGCTGGGTGCCGCGTGCTCTACTTCGCGGGCTACCGCCGCAAGGACGACGTCTACAAAGTGGAGGAGGTCGAGACCTCGGCCGATCAGGTGATCTGGGCCGTCGACGCGGGCGATCCGCTCCCCACCCGGCGCCCCGACGATCGCGCCTTCGTCGGCAACATCGTGCAGGCGATGGTGGCGTACGCCGAGGGCAAGCTGGAGACGACGCTCTTCGACTTCGCCTCGATCGATCGCATCGTCGCCATCGGCTCAGATCGCATGATGCGCGCGGTGAGGGACGCTCGCCACGGCGTGCTCGCGCGCTTCCTCAAGCCCGACCATTGCGCCATCGGCAGCATCAACTCTCCGATGCAGTGCATGATGAAGGAGATCTGCGCGCAGTGCCTGCAACGCCACGTCGATCCCCGCACCGGCAAGGAGTCGTTCGTCTTCTCCTGCTTCAACCAGGATCAAGAGCTCGATCGGGTCGACTTCGGGCACCTCGACATGCGGCTGCGCGGAAACTCGGTGCTCGAGAAGCAGGCCGACCTCGTGCTGCGCCACCTCTTCGCGAAGCACCCCGAGCTGTCACGACGGTGAGCGCGTTCGAGGCGACGATCTCGAGAACGATCGAGGGGAATCGCTCGCGCAGCACCTTCAGCACTGGCGGCAGGAGCGAGGTGCTCACCATCTCGCTGGCCGTCACCGTCACCTCTGGGAGACCTGTCTCCCCCTGCACTGCCTCGTGCTCGGGCTGGTGAGCCATCGCTCCACCTCTTCTTGCGTCTCCCTCCAAAGCGGCCGCGCCGCTGCCACCGCCTGACGCGATGCGCGCGAATATTCCGGCGGGCCGCCCGTCGATGAGCACGGCGCGTGGTGAGACGAAGCCGAGAGAGAGGCGGAGTCGAACCGGGAAACGTGAGTCATGGAACGACGGTGGACGGCAGTGGGGCTTGGAGCACTGGCGGTCGCCCTCTCGTCGTGCGCGCACCACTCCCTCCTCGAGCCCGTTCAGCGACGCCTCGCCGTACAAGACGGTGACGAAGCCTGTGGCCCCGTCGGCATTCGCCGCGTCGCGCTCGCGAGCCGCTGGGGTGAGTACTTCGAGGTGCGGGTCGAAGGGCCAGGCACCGTCTTCGGCGAAGCGCGCGTTCACGTCGGCGGCAAACCTCAGCCGCTGGTGCCGTTCACCTCCGCGACGGGCGATCGCATCGTGCGGCTCGCCTGGAAGAACGAGCGCCTGAGCATTCCTTCGGCGCTCGAGAAGAACGCGGTCATCGATCTCACCCTGCTCAACCTGCACACCTCGGGCGCGACCTGCGAGGGCGTTCGCTTCACGGTGACCCAGGGCGCCTTCGTTCCCGATCGAGGAGAAGAGGAGTGGATCGCCGAGCTGATCGCTCGCGGTGGCGCCGACGTCGCGACCTGGAGGACCCAGCAGGCAGAAGAGAAGGCGGCGGCTGCACGAGCGCTCGTCCTTGCTCACCCGCCCGCGATGCCGTGGGTGCCGGCGCGCTCGCTCGAGTGGGCTACCTGGACCGGCGAAGACCCCTCCGATCCCCGAGCGCAGGACTGGGCGCGCTGGCCGTACAGCCGCGACATCACGCTGGCGACCGAAGGCTCGGCGATGGCGAAGGGCAGCTTCGTCGTCTGGCGCTCCTTGGCCCCCGAGGAGCGAGCGATCACCCTCGACACGATTCGTCGTCTCGGCGGTGCGCCACCGTCGTCGCCTGCCGCGCTCGGCTCGGTCCTCGAGCGCGCTGCCAAGGAACTCGGCTCTGAAGACGCCGCAGTGGCCGCCCTCTTCGTCGGCATCGACACCGTGACCAGCGCCATCGCTCGGCGCGGGCCCGCCCTCGAGGCCTTCGCCCCGCTCGCTCGCCGGTCCAACCCGCTCGGCTTCGACCGCGCGCTGATGTCACTCTCCATGGGTCGCGCCTTCTCGCTTGGCTGGCCCGTCGCAGCCCGCGTGCGCGTCTCGTCTCCCTTCGGCAACCGGACACATCCGACCCTCGGCGTGAACAAGCTGCACACTGGCGTCGATCTCTCGTTGCCCGAGGGCTCACCGGTGCGCGCGTCGGGCGACGGCGTCGTGCTGCGCGTCGCGGAGGATCCGGTGAGCGGCCGCTTCGTCGTCATCGATCACGGCCACGGCGTCACCACTGCGTACTGCCACAACTCGAAGGTGCTCGTCGCCGAGGGCCAACCCATCGCGCGCGGCGAGCTCGTCTCCGAGTCAGGCAACACCGGGCGCAGCACCGGGCCGCACCTGCACTACCAGCTCGAGATCAACGGACGGCCGATCGACCCGTTCCTCTTCCAGGTGCCTCCGGCGCTCGCCTTCGCCCAGGAACGATGAGTCACTGAGCCGAGCACTTCTCGACGAGCCCTCGGAGCGTCGCCAGGCGCTGCTTCGTCGACTCGCTGAGCTGCTCTCCCAAGAGCGACTCGACCCTCGCGAACCGCGCCGCCGCGAGCTCGCAGTGGTGCCTCGCCGCAGCGCTCGTCATCGACACGAGGAGGAGCTCGACGCTCCACGGCGCCTGCTCGAGCCCTCGAACCGCCAGCGCTTCGGCTTCGTCATAGGCCTCGTTCTCGAGCGCCACGTTGGCCGCCACCAACAAGAGCTGAGCGTCGTCCGGGTGGAGCTCGACCGCCTTGGCAAACTCCGCCTGCATCGCCTTGCCGCTCTCGCCGTCGAGCTCGCCCAGCACCTCCGGCGCGCCCGGGTAGGTGGAGACCAACGAGCGCATCGGCACCTCGCTCGCTTTCGCCTCCAGCACGGCGATGGCCGGCGGCTTGGGCGTCGGGGCGAGCTCGATGGCGAGCGCCACGTCCTTCTTGCTGGCCGCTTCATCACGAAGGAACAGCCGGCTCCGGAGCAGGTGCACTTGCCAGGGCGCGAGCGTCTTCACCTCCGAGAGCTGGGGCACCCGACGCAGCGAGGTCTCGAAGCCTCGAAACCGCGCCTCGCCGAGGTATGCCGTCACCTTCGCCTCGAGCTCCTTGGCTTCGGCCGGCGGAAACACCTCGCGCATCACCTCGCTCAGCGGCTTCGTTCCGCGAAGGCCCTCGAACAGCCGCTGCAGCCGCGCTTCGTCATGGTTCGAGAGGTAGTGAAGGTAGGCCCAGGCCGAGGCGTAGAGCCGCGACTCGCCGTCGTCGAACTGGAGGCCCGTCCACCGGTCCAGGTCCGCGAGCGAGACGATGCCTCGGTAGAAGGCCTCCTCCGCGCGGCCCTTGTTCCACCGCCCCATCGTCACCGTTCGCGCGTCCTTGAACGTCGCGTCTTCGAAGTAGGTCGCGAGGGCCTCGGCGATCCAATGTGGCTGGCGCGGCAGCATGAACGCGCTCACCAGGTGGGTGAGCTCGTGAGCGTTGGTGTTGAGCGCTCCCTTTTCGGCGCGGTCACCCACCACCAACACTCGAGTGCCCTGCCGAACGACGTAGCCTGCGTAGCCCTCGGCGAACGCCTGCACGGCCGCGGACTTCTCGAACACCACCACCGGAATGCGCGCCTTGGCGACGTCGAACCGGAAGTACGCAGCGAAGGTGTCCCACAGCAGCTCGAGCCGGAGGCCCTCTTCCCGCAGCTCGGCCTCGGGCAGATCGCTCGAGACGACGAAGTGCTCGGTGACGAGCTCGCGAACGCCCGGCCCTTTGTGCACCTCGCACTCGAAGTGCTTCACGCAGCCGCTCGAGGCCACGACGAGTCCCAGCACGAGCGACAGTCGCCTCATGGCGTCCCCGGAGCCCAACCAGCCGGGGCCAGCTCGAAGCCTTCGAACCGGAAGCCGGGCGCGACGCTGCAGCTCACCAGCGTCCACTCGCCCATCGAGCGCGCCGCCTGCCATGCCGCCTTGGGAACGATCGCGTGCGGCTGCTCTCCGTCGTCCAGCTTCACCCCGAGGCGGACGGTTCGGCTCGTCACTCCGTCTTCGCTGATGCCGAGCTCGAGTGGCGCACCGGCGTGAAAGAACCAGGTCTCGGTGGCGTCGACGCGATGCCAGTGGGAACGCTCTCCGGCCACGAGCAGGAAGTGAATCACCGTCGAGTGGGCGCGACCGTCGACGCCCTCGCGATCACGAAAGGTCTCGGCGTACCACCCGCCCTCGGGGTGCCGCTGGAGCCCCAGCCGTCGAATGATCGCCTCGGCGCCGTCAGCCACCGCACGCCTCTTCGCAGCCATCGAAGCACTGCACCGAGAACTCCGCCGAGGTGCGCGCCAGCACCCCCGCGTCGGGAACGCCGCCATCGGTCGGAATCCACGCGTCGAGGCGCAAGGGCTGGCCGAGCAGGTTCACGCCCTGAAGCGACGGGCAGAGAATGAAGCGGATCCCGCCGCTCTCGGCGACGCCGAACGTCGTGCTCTCGAAGCTCACCCCCTCGTCCATCGCATTGAGGAGCCTGCCGTCACGCGCCGTGCGGAGCGTCGCACGAAAGGGCCAGCGCCCCGCCGGAGGGCCCTCGAGCCGAAAGTTGAAGGAGACGTGGCGCGTGTCACCGCCCTGCCCACCCGCGGCCTGCAGCGTCTCGACCGTCAGCACCTCGCGAGCGCCTGGCCCTTCGCCGACGCCCGCCTTCAGCACCGCCCCGAGCGCAGCGTTTCCCGTCGGCACCGTCCAGTCGCCGGTCGGCGAAGCGAGCCCGGTGAAGCGTGCGCTCGTGGGATGCGAAGGCGGGGTCGGCGTCGGCATCTGAAAGCAGCAGCCGGACACGACGAGACACGGCAGCAGAACGACTCTCGACACGGGTCACCTCAGCTCGACGCGACGAGGGAGCCCGGCCACCGCTCCAAGCTTCGTCACCACTCTGGAACCCACCCTGCACCCGAAGTGCGCAAAGCCCTCGAGGTCGTCGATCGACAGCCGCTCGAGCGCACCGCGATTCGAGGTCGCGCGCGCCAACTCGGTGAGCAGCCCCGAGGTGAAGCCGTCGCCCGCGCCCGTGGTGTCCACCACCTGCACCCTCGGCGCCGGCACTCGCCGCACCTCGCCGCGAAAACGCACGGCGGCGCCCTTTTCCCCGCACGTCACCACCGCCACCAGCACGCCCCGTCGAGCGAGCGCCGCGAGGGCCGAGTCCACGTCGCGCTCGCCGGTGACGAACTCGATCTCTTCCTCCGAGAGCTTCACCACCGCGAGCCGCGGCAGCAGCCGGTCGATGAGCCGCCGGAGGATGCGGGGCTCCTTCCAGAGGTGGAGCCGGAGGTTCGGATCGGACGAGGTGATTCTCCCGGCGTCGTGGGCGGACTGAACGGCTGCCAGCACCGCCGCCCGCGCGCGAGGCTGCACGAGGGAATTGGTGCCGACGTGCACCACGGTGGCCTTGCGGAGCGTCGCGAGCGCCCGCGTGGTGTCGCGCTCGTCGAGGAACGTCTCGGCCGCCCTCGTCCGGTAGAAGGTGAACGATCGCTCGCCTCGCGCGGTGAGCGAGACGAAGCCGAGCCCCGTCTTGCCTTCGGTGGTGTGCCGCAAGAACCGAACGTCGACGCCCTCGTCCTCGAGGCGATCACGAAGGAAGAACCCGAACTCGTCGGAGCCGGTCACCCCGACGAGCGCGCTTCGGCCGCCGAGCCGCGCCACGCCCACCGTCACGTTCGCCGGAGCGCCTCCGAGACACGGCGTCCACTGGCGCACCTCTCGCACCCGCTGGCCGCGGCGCGACGGCAGAAAATCGACCAACGCCTCGCCGAGGCAGATGACGTCGTGGCCCCTCAATCAGCACCGACCTGTTCCATGAAGTCGACCGACTTGAGCTTGCGGCCCACGTGGTGAGCGATGAAGACGTTGAGCAGCTGACGGGCCTTCGCGCGCAGCTCACCGGCCATCGGCGTGCGTTCTCCGGCCTGCAGTCGCGCCAGCGCGTCGACCACCTCGGGCGACACCGGGAAGCCACGCGGCACCCGAGGCGCGCAGGCGAAGCACACCACCCCGCCGTGATCGGGATCGAAGCGCGGCCGCTCGCCCGTGAGCTGTCCGCAGAGCACGCAGGGCGAGAAGCTGGGCATGAAGCCGGCCTTCGCCAGCGCATCGAGTTCGAAGAGGAGCAACGAGGTCGGGCCAGCCTCCTTCGAGTCGAGCCGGGCGAGGTAGTCGCGCAGCTGATCGAAGAGCGCGAGGTGCGGCTCGTGATCACGGGTCAGCTCACGAACGAGCTCGAGGCAGTACAGCAGGCGGGCGATGCGCGGGAGATCGTCACGCAGCCGGTGAAAGCTCTGGACGACGTCGACGCCATCGAGCCGAAAGGTGTCTCCCCGCCGCTCGACGAGCTGCGCCTTGAGATGCGTGCCCGCCTCGAGCGCGCCCGCGAACCGCCTCTTCGACTTCCTCGCTCCAGCCGCGAAGGCCGACACCCGACCGCGAGCTCGGGTGAAGAGGGTGACGATGCGATCGGCCTCGCCATAGTCGACGGACGACAGCACCAGCGCCTCGTCGACGATGCGCGTGCTCACCGGGCGGCCCTCGTGGCGAAGAACCAGGCCGAGTGGAGCACCGAGCCCAGCAGGCCCAGGCTGATCGCCACCACCAGGCCGAGCACCATCGTCAGCGCGCGATCACGCCGGGCCCGCTCGAGCGCCGGAGGATCGAACCCGTCTGGCGCCTCGGGCGCGATGCGATCGAGCCGCGCGATCGTCTCCGTCGGGTCGAGCCCCACCGCCGAGGCATAGGCCCGGAGCGCGTTCACCAGGAAGGGGCGCTCGGGCCACTTGGCCGTCTCACCGTCTTCCAGCGCGCCAACGAGCACTGGCGGCAGCTTGGTCGAGCGCGCCACGTCCGAACGAGAGAGCCCGCGTCGCTCCCGCTCGGCGGCGAGCGAACTCCCGAAGTCCACGTGAGCGGGCGTGGGGTGCAGAATCGTCTCCTTCAACGAACCGAAGCGACGCTCACGGCGACCCGTTCACCTTGGCGGTCGGCCCCAGCTCTTCCTTGAGCTTGAGGCAGAGGTCCTTGAGATCGAGGTTGGTCGACTTCTCGATGCAGGTGGCGAAGCTCTTGCCCGCCTCTTCCTTCTTCCCGGCTCGCAGCTCACAGAGCCCGGTGCGGTGGTACCCGTCGGCCGCCTCGGGGCACGACTCGCGATAGCGGCCGAAGTTTCGGCACGACTCCTCTTCCTGGTTCAGCTCGCCGAACACCTGGCCGAGCTGCAGGTAGCCCAGGCAGTACTTCGGGTTGATCGTCACCGAGGCCTTGAGGTGCTCGATCGCGTTCTTGGTGTCGCCCTTGCGGTAGTACGCCCAGCCCATGTTGCCCTGGGCGATGAAGGGCGCGCCGTAGAGCACGTCGTTGAGCGACTTCTCGTAGAGGCCGATCGCCTCGTCGTAGCGCTTCATGTCCATGTAGAGGTTGCCCAGGTTGGTGGTCGCCTCGCTGAACGGCTGCTTGAGCTGGAGCGCCTTCTCGTACGCGATCTTCGCCTCCTCGAACTTCCCGAACGAGTGATGGAGGAGGATGCCCTTGACGTGCCACGCCTCGGCGAACTCGGGGTTGAGCTCGAGCGCCTGATCGATCTCGCTGTACGCCTGCTGGGCGTTGCGCGCGATGAGGCTGACCGCCAGCTCGTAGCGAGACTGCGCCTTGTCGCGACTTTCCTGAGAGACCCAGTGCGCGCACGAGGAGACGACGAGGGCGAGGCAGAACGCCGAGAAGAGCTTGCCGATGTTCACCACGCCGCCCTTCGGACCGGTCGGCGGCTTGCTCGCCGTCTGTCCCGCCATCCCTGCGGGAACGCCCGGCACCGCCGACGGCCTCGGTGGCTCGCGCTGGAACACCGGCGCGCTCCGAATCAGCGTCTCCTGCTCGTCCTGCGGCCGCCCACGGAAGTTCAGGTTGTCCATGATGAAGCCCATGGACTCGACGAAGCCGAGCGCCTCGGCCTCCTCGGCCTGGTACTTGTCAGCCGGCACCGTTCCGCTCGAGGGCACGTAGACCGCGCACTCCCCGCTGTCGGAGAGGTAGAGATAGACGAAGACCGCGAAGCCACTCGGCCCGCGCAGCCCGAGCACGTACGCCGTCGCCGGACCCGCGCTCTTCCCCGGCACCGCGAGGTGGGGCTGGTTCAGCGACTGGTACAGCTGCACCACCTGCTCCTTCACCGCGGGCAGGCCCTTCAGGCGATCGTCGATCGAATACACGTCAGGAAGACCCTTCTCTCACCGGGTGGTGACGCTGAACTCTTGCCGCACGTCGTTGGTGTCCGCGGCGGTGCGCTCGAACTTGATGAGCGGCATCTCGATCGTGACTTGATCGGCGTTGATCGAACCCTCGCCGATGATCACCCGAAAGAAGTGCTCGGTGCGCGTCGACTTGGGCTGATCCTTGTGGGCCAGCACCTTGCGCGCCTGCAGCAGCACCGAGTTCTTCCCGGGAGAGAAGTACTTGGTGATCTCGCTGACGATCTGCTCGTCGTCGCTGCGCAGGGTGCGAATGAACTTGCCGTTGATGTACAGGTCGATGTCGTACTCGGTGCGGCCCAGCACGTTCTGCTCGGTGACGACGAAGTACTTCTTGGTGACGACGCCCTCTTCCTTCACCGCCGCCGTCGGGCGCTCCGGAGCGATCGTCACCTTCTTCACCGCGTAGCCAGGCGCCTCGATGTGGACGTTGCCCTTCTCGTCGATGGTGACGTTCACCTTGGTGAAGGTCTGGTTGGTGAGGCCGTCGACCGACACCCCGTTCACGTACACCTCGGCCGCGGTCGCCAGCCGGGCCACCAGGAGCGCCATCATCAGGCTCGTTCGAGTCATCGCGTGCCGCACCTTTCGAGGGCCAATGGGAGAGGTCTAGCGCAAGTGTAAACCATTGGCATGTGAGGAAGATTTCGGCTACCCGACGCGCGCACCCATGAGCTTCTTCACTCGTCTCAAGCTCGCGCTCTCGTTCCTGTTTGGAGGCGATTTACCGGCCCCGCAGCCCACGCTGCCGCCCCCGCCGCCCACCCCGGCGCTCCCTCCGCCTTCGACCGATCAACAGCACGCGGGAGCCCTCTTTCTCCTCGGCCTCCTCCAACGCGAAGGCCGGCTGCTCGACTTCGTGAAGGACGACATCTCGGCGTTTTCCGATGGCGACATCGGCGCGGCCGCGCGCGTGGTGCATGCGGGCTGCAAGAAGGTGATCGCGCAGTACCTCGCGGTCAGCCCGGTCGTGAAGGACGAAGAAGGCGCCACCATCACGGTGCCGACCGGCTTCGACGCCAACCGCTTTCGCCTCACCGGCAACGTCACTGGCCAGGGCCCGTGGAAGGGCAGCCTCAAGCACCACGGCTGGGAAGCCACGAAGGTCGAAGTGCCGGCGGCGCCAGCGACGGTGGACGTGAAGGTGATCGCTCCCGCCGAAGTCGAGCTGCCGTGAGCGCGTCGTTCTCGATCGGCATCGATCTCGGCACCACTCACTCGGCGATCTCCTTCGTCGCCCTCGACGCGAAGGAGGGCCGTGGCGCCAACCAGGCCGTGTTGCCGGTGCCGCAGCTGACTGCGCCTGGAACCGTCGAGGCGCAGCAACTCCTGCCCTCGTTCGTCTACCTCGCGGCCGACGCGGAGTTCCCGAAGGACGCGCTGGGCCTCCCGTGGAAGAACGATCAGCGCGTCGTCGTCGGTGCGCTCGCGCGAACGCACGGAGCGAAAGTTCCGACGCGCCTCGTCGCCTCCGCGAAGTCCTGGCTCTGTCACCCTCAAGTCGATCGGCGCGCGCCGATTCTTCCCTGGCAGGCGCCGCCCGACGTCACCAAGATCTCTCCGGTCGAGGCGAGCGCGCGCGTGCTCGAGCACCTCCGCGCCGCGTGGAACAAGGAGTTCGGCAAGAAGGCGCCGCTCGAAGATCAGGAGCTGGTCGTCACCGTCCCCGCGTCCTTCGATGCGTCGGCCCGTGATCTCACCCTCGAGGCCGCCAAGCAGGCCGGGCTCTCGCGCGTCACCTTGCTCGAGGAGCCGCAAGCCGCCGTGTACGCCTGGCTCGAGGCGATGGGGAACGGCTGGCGAAAGCACTTGTCGGCGGGTGACGTGCTGCTCGTCGTCGACGTCGGCGGAGGAACGTCCGACTTCTCCCTGATTCGCGTGGGAGAGTCGAACGGAGAGCTCACCCTCGAGCGCCTGGCCGTCGGAGATCACATTCTCCTCGGCGGCGACAACATGGATCTCGCGCTCGCCTTCGCCGTGAACGAGCGCTTCAAGGCCGCGGGCAAGACGCTCGACGGTTGGCAGCTCGCGGCCCTCACCCAGTCGTGCCGCCTCGCCAAGGAGCAGCTCTTCGCCCAGCCGGCCCTCGAGAAGTTGGCCGTCACCGTGCCCGGGCGCGGGAGCTCGCTCATCGGCGGCACCCTCAAGGGCGAAGTCACCCGCGCCGAGCTGAACGCCCTGCTCACCGACGGCTTCTTCCCTCGCTGCGCGGTGACCGATGCGCCAGCCGCGGCGCGACGTTCGGGCCTCGCGCACCTCGCGCTCCCGTACGCGCAGGACGCTGGCGTCACCCGGCACCTGGCGTCGTTCCTCCATCGGCAGGCGGCGTCGCTCCAGCTCTCGACGTCCTTCGCCCAGCCGACCGCGGTGCTCTTCAACGGAGGCGTCTTCAAGGCGGCTCCGCTCAAGGCGCGCGTGCTCGAGGTGCTCGAAGGCTGGCTCACCTCGGCGGGGGCGAAGCCGGCGAAGGAACTCCCCGGTGCCGATCTCGATCTCGCCGTTGCGCGAGGGGCCGCGGCCTACGGCTGGGTGAAGAACGGTCACGGCATTCGCATTCGCGGAGGCACCGCGCGCGCGTACTACGTCGGGGTCGAAGCGGCCGCGCTGGCCGTGCCGGGCTACACGCCTCCCGTGAAGGCGCTCTGCGTCGCGCCGTTCGGAATGGAAGAGGGCACCCAGGCCGACGTGCCGCCGCAGGAGTTCGGGCTCGTCGTCGGCGAGCCCACCCAGTTCCGGTTCTTCTCGTCCTCGACGCGCCGCGATGACGTCGTCGGTTCGATGGTCGACGACGCCGAGCGCTCGTCCGAGCTCGAGGAGCTGCCGCCCATCGAGACCGCCCTCGAGGGTGAACGTTCTGGACGACTGGTGCCGGTGAACCTCCAGGCCGCGGTGACCGAGCTCGGCGCGCTCGAGGTGCGGTGTCTCGAGCGAGGTGGCAAGGGCCGCTGGAAGCTCGAGCTCAACGTGCGACGGGGCGCGACGTGACGTCGTCGATCATCGGCATCGATCTCGGCACCTCGAACTGCGCCGTCGCCTTCACTGACCCGAAAGCCGGAGCGAGCGCGAAGATCGTCGACTTCCCGGTGCTCCAGCTGGTCAGGCCTGGTGAGCACGCCCCACGTCCCCTCTTCCCCTCCGTCGTCTACCAACCGTTCGAGGGCGAGTTCCCGGCTGGTTCGACCGCGATGCCGTGGAACGACGGGACGGCGATCACCGGAGAGCTCGCGCGGTGGCAAGCCGGTCGCGTTCCACAGCGGGCGATCAGCTCGGCGAAGAGCTGGCTCATTCACCAAGGCGTCGATCGGCAGGCGGCGATCCTCCCGTGGGGCACGAGCGCCGACGTTCCGAGAATGTCGCCGGTGCAGGCGCAAGCGAAGCTGCTCGAGCACATCGCGAAGGCCTGGGATCACGCGCACCCGGCGTCGCCGATGTCTCAACACGACGTCGTTCTCACCATCCCCGCCTCGTTCGACGAAGGCGCGCGCGCGCTCACCCTCCAGGCGGCGAGGGAAGCCGGCTTCGATCTCCAGCGGCTGACCCTGCTCGAGGAACCGCAGGCCGCGTTCTACGACTTCACCTCGCGGCACCGCGCCTCGCTCGGCAAGGCCCTCGAGGGCGTGCGGCTGGTGTTGGTCGTCGACGTCGGCGGCGGCACCACCGACTTCTCGCTGGTGCAGGTCGCGATGCTGCCGGAGGGACCCGCGCTCCAACGTCTCGCCGTGGGCGATCACCTCTTGCTCGGTGGCGACAACATGGACGCGGCGCTCGCCAAGCAGCTCGAGGCGAAGCTCTTCCCTGACGGGCGCACCTTCAACGCCGCGCAGTGGGCCCAGGCCGTTCAACAGGCGCGCCTGGCGAAGGAAGCCGTGCTCACGAAGGGCGGGCCGGACTCGTTCGCGGTCTCGATCGTCTCCTCGGGCAGCAAGCTCATCGGTGGAACGGTGTCGTCGCAGCTCACCCGCGCCGAGATCGTGCGCGCGGTCGTCGAAGGCTTCTTTCCCACGGTCACCGCCGATTCGGTTCCCACCTCAGCGACCCGAGGCGGCGTCGTCGAGCTCGGGCTGCCGTTCGCGAAGGATCCAGCGATCACCAGGCACGTCGTGGCGTTCCTGCGCGCGCACGCCGAAGCGGGGTTCAAAGCGCTCGGGTCGAAGTCAGGAACGATTCCGCGGCCTGACGCGATCCTCCTCAACGGCGGCGTCTTCAACTCGCCGACCCTCTCCGACGCGCTGGTGAACACGGTGTCGGCGCTGTTTCCCTCCTCGCCGCGGGTTCCCTTGCTCGCGCACGACTCCCTCGATCTCGCGGTGGCTCGTGGCGCGGCGTACTCGGGGCTCGCTCGCCGGGCGCTCGGCAAGAAGATCGGCGGCGGTGCTCCGCGCGCGTTCTACGCCCTCGTCGGAAACGACGCCGCGAATCACAAGCAAGGCGTCTGCCTCGTGCCACGCGGCCTCGAGGAAGGCTCGACGGTGGAGCTGAGCGAACGCGAGTTCCAGCTCACCTTGGGCCAGCCGGTGCAGTTCCAGCTCTACTCGACGACGGCCGATCGGCTCGATCACGCCGGCGCGCTGGTGTCGCTCGACGACGAGGTCTTCAAGCCGCTCCCGCCGATCCACACCATCCTCGCGGGCACCAAGGGCGCGACGGTGAAGGTGCACCTGCGCTCGACGCTCTCGGAGGTCGGCACCCTGGCGCTCTCGTGCGTCGCTGGCGATCAGCGCTGGCGGTTGGAGTTCGAGCTGCGTGGCGCCGCGCGGTCGCAAGACATCACCGTCACCGAGGCGATGCCGGCGCGGTTCGCCGAGGCCACCACCGAGGTCGAGCGCGTGTTCGGCACCAAGCCGCTCCCGGTGAAGCCGCAAGACGTGAAGCAGCTGTTCAAGACGCTCGAGCGAATCTTGGGACCGCGCGAGGGCTGGCGGCTCCCAGTGCTCCGCGAGCTGTGGACGGCGCTGTTCGCTGGCGCCTCGAAGCGCCGGCGATCGATCGATCACGAGAAGGTGATGTTCCAGCTCCTGGGCCACTCGCTGCGGCCGGGTGTCGGCTACCCGCTCGATGGCTGGCGCTGCGAGCAGACCTTCGGCCTCTTCAAGGAGCTGGTGACCAACCACCAGGAACAGGCCGTCTGGGCCGAGTTCTGGGTGCTCTGGCGGCGCATCGCCGGTGGACTCGCCGAGCAAGCACAGAGCCAGCTCTACGCCGTGATGGAGCCCCACCTCGCGCGCCGAGTCCCGGTCGGCCTCCCCACGCCGAAAGAGAAGCTCAAGGGCGTGCAGCCGCAGGGCCTCGAGGAGATGGTGCGCTGCGCCGCGTCGCTCGAGCTGTTGCCCGTCGGAAAGAAGGCGGAGCTCGGGGCGTGGATCGCCTCACGGCTCGGCGCGCCCGACACCGCCGGAGGTCCGTGGGCCTGGGCGCTTGGTCGACTGGGTGCGCGCGTTCCCGTCCACACCGCCGCGCACCGGGTCGTCAGCGCAGACACCGCCGAAGCGTGGGTCGCCTTGCTCCTCTCGCTCGATCCCAAGAAGCACGACACCGCCGCCTTCGCCCTCGCGCTCCTGGCTCGACGGACAGGCGATCGCGTCAGAGACGTCGACGAGGACGTTCGAACGAAGGTGCTCGCTCATCTCGACCAACTCGGCGCTCCCGCGTCCTGGCGCCAGCTCGTCGCCGAGATCGTGCAGCTCAGCGCCGCCGATGAAGCGCGCGCCCTCGGTGACACGCTCCCCATCGGCTTGAGCCTCTGACGTCGACGAGATGACTACGGACGAACCGCGCGGCTGAGCCGACGATGAAGGCATGACGCCCGGCCCACCGCCCTCGCCCGCTGCCACCAAGCCCTTCACCAAGACGCCGCTCTTCTGGGGCCTGCTGGTCGGCGGAGGGCTGGCGGCGATGTGCTGCGTCTGCTCCGGCGTGGTGGTGATCGCGGGCGGGCTTCAGCAACAACGAGGGGGCGGGAGCGGCAAGAGCGCCGAGTGCCAGGGGTGCGTACGCGACGGCGATGACTGCGTGTGGATCAGCCAGGGCAACTGGGGCCAGGGCCCGAACAGCCCGTACTCCGGCGCCGTCACCTCGTGCGATCCATCGTGTTGTCAGTGAGCGACGTCGACTCGGCCGGGCTGATCACTGCCGGCCAGCCTGACCTGTGGAGCTGGTGGAGGACGCCGCCAACCGCTCCTTCGTTCGCTTCTGCGCTTCCTTCTCGACGTTCTTGTACGTCTCGGTGACGCCCTTCTCGTTGCCCATGTTCGCAGCGAACGCGGGAATCCAACCGCCAGGGTCGACCGCGAACCGATGCACGAGCCAGGTCTTCCCGCCGTCCTTCGGTGTCGCCAGCCACATGCCGTCGTTCACCTTGAGCCGCACCACGCCATTGCGCTCGGGCAGGTACGTCGGTCGCGCGACCCACTTCGCCTCGAAGGTGCCCGTGCAGTCCGCCTTCACCGCCTGCGGCTGCCAGAGCTGAGTCACGTAGTCGCGCTTTCCGACGATCGGCAGATCGATGAGCGTGTAGACCATCACGCTCTGCTCCTCGGGGAGCTCCTTGATGATCCGCGCGTCGCGCATGTAGGGCATGAAGGACTTGAGGCGCGGCACGTTCATCAGCGCGTCCTGCACGTCGACGATGGGCGCGTTCACTTCGCCCTCGGCCCAGACCTCCTTGATTGGAGAGCCCGCGATCGCCCGGTTCTTCACCGTCACCGGCCCGCTCACCACCGTCTCCCACGCCGCCTCCTCCGCGAACGACGCGGACGCGCACAGCAGGGAGGTGACGAGAAGGCGACGCATCGAGCTGGCTTCGAGTGTACTGCCCGCCTGCACCCCTCGCCATGCAGCGCCCCAACCCTCGGTGAGTCGGCAGGAAATGGGCATTCGCGCAGTACGACGGGCGCCGCGCCGGCACGACGCGCGACCGAAGAGGAGAGACCCCGACTGACGCAGCGCCGGAGCGGACCTTCATCGACAGTGCCCGCGCCGCATGCTCACGTCGCGGCAATTCGAGCACGAGGGGTTCCCGATGCGAAACGCGTGGCTGTTGCCGTTCGTGTCACTGGTGGGCTGCACGGGGCGAGATGAGCGCGTTGGGACGACGCGCGCGACGCTGAGCACCCCCGTCGTGATTCGACAGGAGACGGGCTACCCCGCCGCCAACGGCGTGGTGCAGGGAGGCCCCAGCTGGCTTGGCCAATGCGGCGCGACGGCCTTCGTGGTGGCGGGCGACATTCGCACCGGCTCGGAACCGCATCGGCTCGTCGGCGACGGCGGCGTCGAGCTCCTCCGCGATCTCGTTCCCGGGCCCCGGTTCTCGTTGACGGGCAACGACGGGTTCGCCTGCCTCGACGGCGGGGCGCTGTGGATCGGCGGCTCCGGCGCGCTCGGGCTCGGGTCGAGCTTCCTCTGGCGCAGCGACGGGACTCCGCTCGGCACGGGCCCCGTTCGCGCGCTGAGCGGCAGCTTGCGCAGCTGGAGCGGCGGTCTGCTCCTGCTCCAGAACTCCGCCTTGCTCTCGATCGACGGCGACGGCACCACGAGACAGCTGGGCCCCGGTGGCGAGTTCGTCGAAGGCCCCAACGGCGCGCTCTACGTCGCGGCCTCCTCGCTCGGCTCGGTGTGGCGAACCGACGGTCGCACCTTCGATGGTGGCGTCTCGCTCGGGTCGCCATGCGGTGCCTCGACGTGCGTGACCAGCCTCCGGCGAACGCGCCACCAGCTCTTCATCCCGTCGTTCTCGACGACCGGAACCAGCAACCGAAACGTCTCCCGGCTGGGCGACGATGGAGGGCTCGAGCTGGTGATGACGGTCGCGAACCCCGCCTCGCCGTCCGCGGCCGACGAGTTCTTCGTCTTCGTCACCCTCGACGGCCTCAGCGGCACCCGTGACGTGTGGGCGATCGACGACGCGCTCGACGCTGGCCGGCGGCTCTCGGCCCTCTCCTGGACGCCGCAGTCCCTCGCGACCCGCGGCCGCTTCGCGTGGATCTGGGAGCAGCGCCACGAGCTCGAGGCCATCGATCTCCTCGCGCCGACCCCCACCAACGTCGCCGTCACCCGAGCCGACGGAGGCACCCTCCCGAACGTGCACACCGTCGTCTCCCTGCCTGCTGGCCTCCTGGTGCACTACGACACCGGCGGGCTGGCGACGGTGACCGGCGCGACGGCCGTCGATCTGATCGTGCCCGGTGTCACGCCCGGGGTGTCGGCGCTCGTGGGCGACGGCCAGGCGGCCTCCTTCACGCGGAGCCAGAACTTCCGCACCACGCTCTACCGCACTGACGGGAGCCTCATGGGCACCGTGCCGCTTGGCAGCTACGCCACCACCACCGACATCACCCAGATCGATCTCCTCGGGAACACCCCCGCGGGACCGTCGGCGCTGGTCTCTTCCATCGGCAATTCCCGCCTCGTTCGCATCGCGCCCGACCTCACCACCCAGGTCGTGTCGGCGTCTCCCAGCAACCTGACTGGTCTGCCGCCCTTCAACTTCTCGGTCGAGCTCGACGGTGGCGTCGCCTACTCGACCGCTCAGGGCGGCAACGAGATCTCGACCTGGAACGGCACCGACGGCGGAGTGCGGGCCGCCGGCTCGGGCGCGCTCACTCGGGTCGGAGCCCGCGCGATCCTCCGTGGGCAGAGCACCCTCTCGGAGGTGACGATCGGCGCCACCACGACCCTGCTCTCCGACGCGGGCTTCCTCTCGTTCACCGGCTCGGGTGACGAACTCCTCACCGCCTCGATCGGCGCCTCGACGCAGACGCTCTGGGCGCAAGGTACGGGCCAGGGCCTCTCGCCGGTGTGGACGACGACCTCCATTCCGCAGATCAGCGCCGCGACGCGCGTCGACTCCCGGCTCGTCGCGACGGGCCCGGCCCGAGCCCCCAACGGCGCGACCATCGCAGCACTCGTCAGCATCGACGCGACTGGCGACGCGGGGACGATGGCCCTCCTTCCCATCTCCGCGCCCGCCATCACCAACTTCTACCCGCTCCCCACTCGACACCTCGCGGTCGCGCTCACCGGGCTCGGCGGCGGCGTGGGTGGCGTCTGGGTGACGAATGGGTTCGACGCCGGCCTCCTCTGGTCGGGAGCGATCATCCGCTCCGTCCCCACGCCCACCCAGGTCTTCTTCGCGGGGCAGCAGGTCGACGGCGGCCTCCAACCGACCTGGTGGCGAACGGACGGCACCGCCGCCGGCACGATCGAGCTCACCAAGGCCGTCGCGCCCGTCGATGCACCGCTCAACATCTTCACCGACGGGCTCCAGTGGGTGATGCGCCAGCCGGGCGATGGGCCGTTCTTCTTCGCCGCAGGAGACGAGCTCGGAAACGAGCCGTGGATCAGCGATGGAACGGTGGCCGGCACCGCGCGCGTCGCCGATCTCACCCCCGGGCCTGGCTCGTCGAACCCGCGCAACTTCATTCGGAACGGTGACGACCTCTTCTTCGTCGCCACCACGCCCCAGGGTGACGCGATCTGGCACCTCACCCTGAGCGGCACGCCAACGGGAGGCGGCTCGAGTGGAACCGGCGGCGGCGCGAGTGGAACCGGCGGCGGCGCGAGCGGAACCGGCGGCGGCGCGAGGGGAACCGGCGGCGGCTCAGGGGGCGGGGGGACGGCGCCAGGGTGCTCCTGCGGTACGACCTCCTTCACACCCGTCGTCGCGGCGCTGCTGCTCGGTCTTCGTCGGCGTCGCCGCGAGTCCGTTTGACTCACTCGCCGCGCGTCCGCGCTCGCTGTGGCACGGGCGGGATCCACATGCTACGCGCAGCCGTCGCTCTTCGTGACGAGGTGAAGGCGTGTCGCCAGATTCGCGCATCGGACATCTGCTCACTCGCCTGGTGACCTTCAGCTTCACCCGGCCGGCGATCGTCTTCCTCGGCCTGCTCGCCATCGGCGGCACCTTCGCGCTCATCGCCAGTCAGCTCGGCTTTCGCGGCGACTTCATCGAGCTGCTCCCAGACTCGACGCGAGAGGTTCAAGACCTCAAGGTCGTGCAAGACCTCGCCGGCGGCGGCGGGTACTTCGTCATTCGCGTTCGCGGAGACTCGAAGGACGGGCGGCGCGCCTACGCCGCCGCGCTCGCCAAGCGGCTCGAGCAAGAGAAGGAACTCGTCTCCTACGTCGAGTACCACTTCGACGCGGCGTTCTTCTCCAGCCGGGCGCTCTGGCTCCTGCCCTCGGAGAAGCTCGAGGCGCTCGCCTCCGACGTCGACGCACGCATCACCTACGAGAAGCAGCGGGCGCTCCCGGGCTACGTCGATCTGCTCGACGAGGCGCCGCCGCCCACCCTCGAGGAGATCGAGAAGAAGTACGCCAGCCAGGCTCGTCAGAGCGAGTTCATCGAGGGTCGCAGCGCGCCCGAGCTGTACATGTTCATCAAGCCCACCAAGCAGGCCGGCGATCTCGACTTCAACCGACAGATCCTCGCGCGCGTCACCGCCCTCACCACCGAGATGAAGACGCAGTTCCCCGCCGTCGAGGTCGACTTCACCGGTGCCTGTGTCGCGCGCGTCGAAGAAGACGACGTGATGCGAGAAGATCTCGGCCGCGCTGGCCTGGTCAGCTCGGTGCTCGCGCTCACCATCATCCTGCTCTCCACCCGCCGCCTCACTGCGCTCTGGGTGGTCGCGCTCCCGGTCGCCCTCGGCATCTCGGCCACCTTCGCCTTCGCCTACTTCACCATCGGGCACTTGAACCCGGTGACCGGCTTCCTCGGCGCGATCCTCGTCGGCCTGGGCCTGGAGTACGGCACCCACCTCGCAATGCGGTACTGGGAAGAGCGGCGCACCGCCGACGTGCTCCCCTCGCTGCGCACCACCGTCATCTCCACCTTCCCCGGAGCGCTCACCAGCGCCACCACCAACGCCGTCGCCTTCCTCGTGCTGGTGATGAGCCGCTTCGACGCCTTCAAGCAGTTCGGCTCGATCGCCGGCTTCGGCGTGATGGCCACCGTCGTCTCGGCGTACGTCATGGCGCCCGCGATCCTCCGGCTCTCCGAGCGGCTGCGCCCCTACAAGGCCAAGCCCATCAGCCCCGAAGAAGCGGCCGCGGCGAAGAATGGCTGGCGGGTGCCCACCTCGGCCCTGGTGGCGCTCGTCGTCGTCGTGACCGCAGTGGCGGCCGTGTCGGCGACCTACGCGCCCAAGGCCTCGTTCGAGAAGGACCTCAAGCGGCTCAAGGGCAAGTCTCCGGCGACCGAGCTCGACGAGGCGATCAACGAGCAGCTCGGCATCATCATGACGCCGGCGATCGTCGCGGTGCGCTCGCTCGACGACGCCCAGCGAATGGCCACCCTCGCCCGCGAGGCGAAGCACGACAAGGGCGCGGCCTCGAGCATTCAGGAGATCGCCTCGCTCAACGACTTCTTCCCCACCCCTTCCGACGTGGAGCAGCGCCGCGCCGGCATCGCCCGCCTCGCCGAGGTGATGAAGCGGGTGCCCGAGTCGATCCGCACCGGGAAGGACAAGGACCGCTTCGAGCTGATCTCGAAGATGCTCGACTCGCAGCCCTGGGGCCCCGACGAGGTGCCGCAAGAGCTCCGCCGGCGTTTCCAGCCGATCAAGGGCCAGGGCACCTTCGTGCTCATCTTCCCGGCCATCACTGGCTACAACGCCGACTCGCTCGACAAGTGGGCCGCCGATCTCGACGAGGTGATCGATCGCGGCATGAAGGCCGGCCTCGACCCTCGGGTGCTCGATACCAACCGCATCGCCTCCCGCATCTTCACCATCGTCCGCCAAGACGGGCCGTTCATCATGACCTCGGCCGGCATCGTGGTGTTCGTGATGATCCTCATCAGCCTCCGCTCGCTCTACCGCACGGTGCTGGTGACGGTGCCGCTCTACATCGGCATCACCTGCATCTTCGGCGCGATGCAGCTGTTCGACGTGAAGCTCAACTTCCTCAACGTGGTGGTGCTGCCGAACCTGCTCACCATCGCGGTCGACAACTCGGTGCACCTCTACCACCGCTACATGGAGGAAGGGCCGGGCTCCATCGGCCACGCGCTCCGGCACACCGGCTTCGCGTCCTTCGTCGCCACCTGCAGCAACGCCGCCGGCTACGCCGCCCTCTTCGTGGCCCGACACGAGGGCCTGCGCAGCATCGCCTGGCTCGCGGTGCTCGGCGTCCTCTGCTCGTTCCTCGGCACCACCATCTTGTTCCCCGCGCTCCTCGAGTTGGTCGAGCGCTTCAGGCTCAAGCCGCCGCCTGCGGCTCCCGAGACGGCCGCGAAGTAGCCCGGCTCAGTCGGACAGGCCGGGCCGGTCCTTCACCGTCATCATCGTCGCGGTCATCGTGGTGCAGAGCGTCTCTTCGCCGCCCTTGACCGCGAAGACTTCGCCGCTCACCACCGAGATGGTGCGACCCGCCTTCACGACCTTCGCGCGGGCGACGATCGCCTCGCCCTGCGCCGGCGCGAGCAGGTTCACCTTGAACTCGATCGACAACACCCCGGCGCCCTCGGGCATCAGCGAGAGCGCAGCGTAGCCACAGGCGCTGTCCACCACGGTGGTGATGACGCCGGCGTGGAGAAAGCCGTGCTGCTGGGTGAGCTCTTCACGAAACGGGAGGCGAATCGTCACCTCGCCCGGCGCGACGCGCTCGAGGACGCAGCCGAAGGTGGCCATGACTTTCTGCTTCTCGAAGCTCCGGCGAACCCGCGCCTCGACGCTCACAGCGACTTCTTCATCTCGAGGTGCGGCATGCCCGCTTCTTCGAAGACCGCGCCGTCGGCCTCGTAGCCATGGCGCTTGTAGAACTCCATCGCCGAGAGTTGGGCGTGGAGCTTGATTCCGTTCAGCCCCCTCCGCTTGGCCTCGGTCTCGAGGGCTCCAAGCAGCTTCGCGCCGACGCCATTCTGTCGATTGCTGGACAGTACGGCCATTCGACCGACGCGGCCCCACTTGCCCTTCTGGCCGGGCGGCGGCTCGGAGAGCTCGACGAGGCGACCGGTGCCGATGGCGTGGCCGCCCTTCATGGCGAGCACGTGGTAGGCGGTCGCGTCTTCGGCGTCGCGCTCCATGGTGGCGGGCACGCTCTGCTCTTCGATGAAGACGACTTCACGAATGGCCAGCGCCTGGAACAGTTCGCCCTCGTTCTTCACGGGCACGACGACGATGGGCTGTTCGGTGGCCGACATCGCGGCGCGTGATAGGGGAATTCGCGGGTGATGGCAAACGCTCGCAACCTGATCGTGACCTACGTCCTCCACTTCATGGGCGTGGGCGTCACCCTGCCGTTCCTGCCGGTCTATTACGACTGGCTCCACATTCCCCCGGAGCAGATCGGGGTGCTGCTCTCGGTCGGCCCCTTCTGCGCGCTCCTCGCCCCGCCCCTCTGGGGTCAGCTCGCCGATCGCACCGGCCGCCCGGGGCTGATCCTCCTCGTCATCTCGATGGGCAGCCTCGCCGGCTTCGGGCTGCTCCTGGGGGCGGCGCGCTTCGAGACCGTGCTCGCCTGCCTGCTCCTCTTCTCGTTCTTCAACGCGGCGACGACGACGCTCATCGACAGCCTCGCGCTCGGGCACGTGGAGCGGCACGGCGGGTCCTTCGCCTCGATCCGCACCTTCGGCTCGCTCGGCTTCGTCGTCTCCACCCTCGTCTTCGGCTTCGTCGTCGATCGGGCCGATCAGCGCGTCGTCATCGCGGCGCTCGGGTTGAGCCTGGTGAACGCGGCCTTCATCGGCACGACGCTCGCCCGCGCGCCGGCGCACCGGAGACCTGGTCCGTCGCCCGATCTGCGGAGCGTTCGTGCGGTGCTCGCCAACCCCCAGGTGCGGTGGCTGCTGCTCGCGAGCTGCACCCACTGGATCGCCAGCGCGCCCTATCACGGCAGCCTCGGGCTCTACTTCGGGGCGCTCCACTTCGAGCCGAAGATCCTGAGTCTGTCGTCGAGCGTCGCGGTGACGAGCGAGGTGATCGTCCTCGCCACCTGGCCACGGTGGTCGCACCGCATCGCTCCGCGCACCTTGCTCGTCGCCGCCTATGTCGTCAGCGGCGTGCGGTGGTTCGCGATGGGCAGCACCGCCTCACCGGTCCTCCTCGTCGCGCTCGCGAGCCTCCACGGCCTCAGCTTCGGAGCCTTCTACGTCGCGAGCATCACCTGGATCGCCGAGCGCGCCCCCTCGAGCCTGCGCGCCTCGGGACAAGCGCTCTTCGTCGCCGCCACCTTCGGCATCGGTGGGCTCATCGGCTTCATGGGCTCGGGGCGGCTGTACGCCGAAGTCGGAGGCGCCACGCTCTTCCGGTGGGCGGGCCTCGCCGAGTTGGTGCCGCTCGCGGTCGCGATCTTGTTCCTCGTCAACCAGGCGACCCAGCCAAAAGGAGCTGCCGAATACCAGTGACGACTCAGCGTCTGGGAGGACTGGTGCTACCTTCGGACCCCGTCATGCGCGTGCTCGCTCTCGTCCTCACCGTCGCCGTCGCCGCCCCTGCCCTCGCCCAGAAGGAAGAGCTCTTCGGGAACGGGAAGATGCCGATCTTCCGAGAGGAGACGATGGACCGCCGCTTCGCCAAGTCGAAGCTGGCCAAGATGCTCAAGGAAGGCTCGGCCGACCCGGGCTGCGTCCAGCTGATGGGGGCGCTCTTCGTGGCCCTCGCCGAGATCGGTCCGACGATCCACAAGCGCGACGAGACCTTCACGATGGACCCGAACCTGAAGGCCGCGATCGAGACGCAGGCCACCACCCCGACCTTCCCGGCGATGGCCTACCTGCTGTCGATGGTGCGGCGGGTGCTGATCGACAAGCGGCTGCCCGACGAGTGGTACGAGACGGCCAAGACGATCAACACCCAGGTGAAGATCATCGATCTCGGCAAGCTGAAGATGCTGAACGAGGGCGTCACCTTCATCGACTCGAACCAGTTCTCCATTCCCCTCCTCAAGCAGCGCTACTACGTCGAGGTGGTGGGGACGAACAGCGCGGTGAGCACCGACGTGTCGGCCGCCTTCCGTGACGCCTACCTGATGCGCGACGTGGCCTGGGGTGGGGCGACCCTGCTCGACGCCGGCTCCAACGCGCCGAAGAAGAAGAAGGGCGCGACCGGGAAGAAGTACAACCCAGTCGAGTTCGGTGAGCTGGTGGCGATCCTCGAGTGGCTGCCGCCCGACCCGCGCAAGACCGAGATCGACTTCTACGGCGACGCCTCGAAGAAGCCGCCGCCGCCGGTGCGAATCATCGCCAAGCTCGCGCCCAAGCAGTACTCCGATCTCGAGAAGACCTTCAAAGGCCAGCGGATGATGGTGCGCGGCCAGTTCTGGGAGATGAACCGCGACGTCACCGAGGTCGAGGTGCGCGAGGCCCAGCTCTTCGACGATCGCGACTGGTACGGTGCACTCCTCGCTGATCCGAACGTGGTGGCGACCTGCCCCGCAGCCATCAACGAGCTCAGCGGCCTCGTTCCAACCCAGCCGGGTGGGTTCAAGCACTGACCGATCGGTCGCAGCTGTCGAAAATCCGAGTCATCGCGAGTCATTGCGGACGCGTGGGTCCTGGCAGTTTCCTCACGCCGACCTCATGACTCCGTCATTTCAACGAGTTGGGCGTGGCATAGGCACTGCTGAGACTCCGAGCCATGCCCGCGCGAGTGTCAGGATCTCAGCCTCCCTCCCAACCCGCCAAGGCCGCGCAGCAACCGTTCAAGGCGCTGCTCGAGGAAGCGCGACGGTCCGAGAAGCAGGCGCCGACCGCCAAACGCGCAAAGCCCGCAACGAACGCACTGGCGCTGACGGCTGCTGCCCCGGCCAAGACGGTCGTTCCTGATCAACGAACGGTCGCGCGCGCGCGCGTCGACGCTGAAGCGAACCGGCTCCAGACCGTGCGGGCCCACCACACCGTCACCGCCGAGCACGCGAGCAGCACCCGAACCGAGCAGCTCGAGCAAACCGAGACGACGGGGAGCGCGCGGGTCGTCGAGCTGATCGTCAAGGAGCTCGTCGACGCCTTCGAGACCCGCCCGGGAGGCGCGGCCGCCTCGAAGATCGCCAACCCCGTTCAGCCGCTCACCGCCACCCACGAAGTGCCGTTCTCTCTCGCGCAGGGCGCGCCTCCCTCGCAGGCCCAAGCCCCCGAGGTTCGCGCCGCGCAGGCGGTGGCCCTCATCGAGCGCATCGACACCTTCGTCAAGTCGCAGCGCCCGGCGCTCGCCCTCACCCTCAACAACTCCCTCGGAGCGCGGGTCGAGATCGAGAAGCTGGGCCCCGGCCGAATCGCTTTGCGGCTCGTGGGTCAGAACGGCCCGCCGAGCGCCGAGAGCGTCAGCCGCATTCGTGAGGAGCTGCGCGCCAGAGGACTCCACGTCGGCGCGCTCTCCGTCGCCTGAGCTCCGCTCAGCTCACTTGCCGGGCGAGAGATCGAGCATCGCGCGCTTGCCGTCCTTGTCCTTGAACTGCTCGGCCTCGGGCAGCGGCGCCTTCTTGGTGTTGATGACTGGCCACTTGGTGGAGAGATCGGCGTTGAGCGCCTTGAACTCCTTCCACTTCTCGGGGAGGTCGCTCTCCGGGAAGATCGCCTTCGTCGGGCACACCGGCTCACAGGCGCCGCAGTCGATGCACTCGTCAGGGTGAATGGCGAGGAAGTTGGCGCCCTCGTAGAAGCAGTTGACGGGGCAGACCTCGACACAGTCGGTGTACTTGCACTTGATGCACGGCTCGGCGACGACGTAGGCCACGGTGGACTCCTTGTTCTCCAGTCTTCGAACGGCACGTTCGGACGTCGCGGCTTGTACCTCGCTCCTTCGCCAGTTGCCCCGCAAATTTCAGCGCGACACCGGCCGCGAGCCTGCGCGTCACCGCCCCCACCCTCGAGCGCGAACGCGGCTCGAGCCGCAGTGGTTTCTCAGCGCCTGAGAGAGCGCCACCCAACCGTTTCCGCAATTGCTTTCCGTCGTCGAAAGGAAAGGTAGTGTGCGCCCGCCTCAGGGTGCCCCCGCACCTGTGAAGGGCTCCGGCCGGGAGCTCTCGAAGGAACGCCGATGCTCACCATCATCGTCGCCAGCGTCACCGCTGCGAACGTCTTCGTCCCCACCGTCACTCACGATCTCCGACCCTCACCGCAGAGCGCGCCCACGCTCGAGCTCGGGCTGCTGTCAGAGCCGCTGCCTGGAGACCTCTCGATCTCCGCCAAGGCCTGGGCGCTCGGAAAGCGTGAGCACTATGGCCTGCACCCGAACTCGAGCCTTCGGTTCGACGTGGGCTTCGCGACCAAGTTCGGCGCGAGCCTCCACTACCTCCAGGAGCTGAACGGCCTCGAGGTCTATCAGGCGAAGCTCGTCGTCACCGTGGACGAGCGGGCGCGGGTGGTTCAGGCAGCCTCGAGCCTCGTCGGCACGCGGCCGGTGCGCAGCGACGCGACGATGAGCGAAGCGGCGGCCCTGTCACTGGCGGCGAAGCAGGTGCCGTTTCCGGCGCTGGTGAAGGAAGACCCCTCGCGGGCGTACGGCGGCGCCAAGGCCTTCTACTTCGCGGTGAGCGACGAGCTGCACGCGGGCTGGTTGGTGCACGTCGGCTCGTACGATCGCACCAAGAACTGGTTCGTCGGCCTCGACGCCATCACCGGCGAAGTCCTCTTCGTCCAGAACCGCATGCACCACGCGGAGAACGACGCCAACGTCTACCCGGTGTCGCCCGGTGGCCGTGACGCCGGCGTCGGAGCGACCCCGACCGTCGTCGCCGCGCTCACCCACGCGGACGGAGGCTCGTACGTGGGACCGAGCTGCGAGATCTACCTGCCAGACGGTGGCTTCGAGACGCGTGACAACGACGCCGGAGTCCTCTGCGGCGATCAGCTCACCTCCTACAACTGCTGCACGAACATCGGCTGCGTGCCCGACGCAGGTCCCCGCCGCGTCGCGGGGCCGACGAGCTTCATGGGCTTCATGCTCAACCTCGACATTCCGGTGTGTGACCGGGTGAACCAGGCGACGAACCAGCGCACCGAGGGCAGCTATCGCTACCAGCCCGTCGATCCGCCGGCGAACGCGATGGTGGTCGAGCCGAACGATCCGGCGAACTCGGACACCTTCGCGCACGTGCACTCGTTCTACCACGTCAACCGCATCTACGACTGGGTGCGCGGGCTGTCGGTGCGTGCCCCAACGGTGTTCCCCAACCAGCAGCCGGCGATCGGGCCCTTCCTGATGCGCGACGAGCGGCGAACGCCGGCGCGCAAGCCGGCGGTGCTCGCGAACGTGGTGACGCCGAGCTTCCAGAACCTGGCCGACATCGAGGGAATCCCGGCGTGTCTGCCGCCACCGCTCGGCTCGAACACGGGCATCTGCAAGGTGAAGGCGTTCGGGCGCATCGACAACGCGGCCTTCATGCCGGTCGAGCAGTTCGCGCAGCTGCCGATCCCCGGGCTCACCACCGGCGTCGACACGCTCGTCATCTTCCAGGGCAACGCCGCAGACGCGGCCTATGACGCGACCGTGCTCTGGCACGAGTTCGGCCATGGAGTGATCTACGCGACCGCCGCGCTCACCTTCGAAGACATCGCGCTCGACAACCGCTCGGCGAACAACGAAGGCGGGGCGCTCCACGAAGGGCTCGCCGACTACATCTCCGGCGCGTTCGGAAACCTCGCCGAGGTCGGCCCCTACTTCGGGCCTCGCGCGATTCCGGCGAGCGCGATGACCGGCGTTCGGCAGGACAGCTACTTGCGCTCGCTCGACAACACGCTCACCTGCCCCGACGTGCTCTGGGGTGAGGTGCACGAGGACAGCCAGCACGTCTCGGCCGCGCTCTGGACGGGGCGCCGCGCCAACCTGGGGACCGACAACGGCGCGACCTACGACGCGGCGTTCTACGCGATGCTCGTCTCGCTCGCGCCCAACGCCGACTTCGCCTCGGTGGCGAACGTGATGGCGATGCGGGTCGCCACCGCCTTCGGCGCTCCCGCGGGCATGGCGATGACCCAGACGTTCACCGCGAAGGGAGTGATCGGCTGCTCCAAGGTGCTCGACGTCACGAACGCGACCCAGCCGCGCCCGTACTTCGCGACGCCAGCGGCGCCCAGCGCACTCCGGGGCACCATCATTCCCGGTCCGTTCCAGTTCAAGATCAGCGTGCCGAACGGGGCGCAGCGCATTCACTTGCGCGGCCGGCAGCAGGGTGGCGGGTTCGGTGGTGGCGCGGCGCCGGCCCTCACCGTCTTCACCAAGGGCAGTGGGCCGATCACCTTCACTCGAACCGGCAGTCAGATCGCCGCCGACACCGCTGCGACGTCGGCGACCGCCCAAGCCGCGAACGGAGTGCTCGATGCCTTCGTCGACGTGCGCGTCCCGTGCGGCGCGACCTCGGACGTGCACGTGGCGATCGCCAACCGAGGTGGTGGGGCGACGATTCAGGATCTCCAGGTCGAAGCCGAGCCCTTGGTGAACTGCATGTTCCCGGTGCCCGACGCCGGCGTTCCGCCGATGGACGCGGGGATGATGGAGATGGACGCGGGCACGGCGGGCGAAGACACCAAGAAGCTGCCAGCCGCGGGCGTCGTCACCCAGCCGGCAGCGACGCAAGGCTGCGGGTGCAGCAGCCTGGAGGGCGGCGCGTTGCTCTCGCTCCTCGCGCTCGTCGGGGTGGGCCGGCGGCTCCGGCGCTGACGTCGCCGCTTCAGTCGAAGGTGCCGAAGCCGCCGTCGTTCGCGGCGATGACTCGACCTCCGGCTGGCTTGGTGGAGCCGGGCGGCGTCGGGGTGGGCGCGCGCTTCGGGTCGGGCTGGGCGGCGCCAGCGTCGCTCACCGGAACGGCGACACCTGCGTCTCGGGCGGCGGGCTTCGCGTTGCGCGCCGTGCGGATCGCGTCGAGCTTGTCGTACTCGGCGAGCGCCTCTTCCGAGGTCGGGCCGCGGAGCTCCTGCTTGAGGGCGAGCGACTGGTGCTCGGTCACCAGGTTCCAGAGCCCCTTCTCTTCCGCGAAGACCCAGAGCACGCGGAACGGTGGCAGCGTCTGCTGCTTCTTGCCAGTGCCCGTTCGCAGCACGACGGTCGCGGCGACCCAGCCAGTGTCCTTCGAGGGCGAGAGCCGCGACCGAATCGGGCCGTCAACCTTGTAGTTGAACGCCGCCTTCTTGAGCTCGGCGAGCTGCGGCTTCACCAAGTCCTTGATGGCCTTGCCGCCCTCGAGCAGCTCGGTGGGGCTCGTGCCGATGAGGGCGACCTCGGAGCGCTCTGACAAGCGCTCCACCTTCACGCCGATGTCGTCGAGGATTCGGCGCGACAAGCCGACCAGCTCGTCACTGTCGGGCCCGCGCTCGGCCAGCACGTCGCCCGGGGGCAGGTACTTCTTCGCCGCGTCGGGCGCGTACACCTTCTCGTCGGGCACTCCGAGGCTCAGGTGCACCGCGTCGATGATCCAGCCGCCCTCCGTCTTCACCGCGTGCCCACTCACCCGCGCGAGCCAGCTCGTCGTCTTCCCCTTCTTCTCGTAGTCGACGCGCGGCAGATCCCAGAACCAGGCGGACTGGCCCGACGCGCCGACGCCCACGTCCACCCGGCTCGAGCGCACGTGCATCGTCTCGGTGCCGAGGCCGATGGAGAGCAGCTCCTGGCGAGCCAGGTTGATCACCGGATCGCGCTGCGCGTAGGTGTCGCTCGGCGCCAGGCCGAAGACCATCACGTCGGGAGCGAGGAGCGGCTTGGCCGGATCCGGGTCGCCCGTCTCGAGGGTCGAATAGACGCTCTTCACCAGCTCGCGCACTTCCTGGGCTGGATCGGGAGGCGGCGGCGGCTCGACCTTCTTGGGGGGCGGCTTCGCCTTGAAGCACGCGGCCACCAGCACGAGGAGGGCGAGTCGCCAACGCACGCCGGCTGTTTAGCCGACTTCGCCGAGCCTGCCCCTGTCGCGCATGGGTGACGCTTGGTGGCGCGACCTGAAACGTTGTCAGCCGTCCTGACATCGTGCGGCCGCTCGACTCACCAAAACTCGGCCAGTGTGGTGCTCGGTGTTCGGACGATCACGAGCTGGCGATCGGCCGAACCCGCGAAACCATTCGGCCGATAGGTTGGCTCGGCGCCTGCTCTATCTCCTTGAGAACACTGTGAAACCCCCGCGTTTCACTCAGCCACAAAAGGGACTGACCATGAATCGGACAATCGTGTTGGGCGCGCTGATGGCGACGGCCTGCGGAACGGGGACGGCGGGGATCCAGAGCGTCGTCGATCAAGACCAACCCGATCGGGAGGTCGGCTGGAGTGAAGAGGCGAACCTTCGGGCCTCGCCGACGCTCGACCCGATCTTCCAGGCCGCGGGCTCGGAGTTCAGCGTGCCGCCCGCGCTCCTCAAGGCGATGGCCTGGGCGTCGAGCCGCTACGAGATGGTGGCCTCGGACGTCGACTTCGACAACGCGCCTGACGCCTTCGGAGTGATGGGGCTCGGCGGCGCGGTGCTCACCAGGGGCGCGGAGCTGGCGAACGTGTCGGTCGACGTGGTGAAGACCGACGCGACCGCGAACGTGCGGGCGGCGGCTGCCTGGCTGAACGCGGAGGCGCAGGGGCAGAACATCGATCGCGCCAAGCTGATGAGCTGGGTGCCGGTGGTGGCCGGCTACTCGCGCATCGAGGACTTCCAGGCGCGGCAGCACTTCGTGAAGGGCGAGGTCTTCGGCGCGCTCTCCGAAGGGGTCGGCAGCCTCGGTGAGGTGATGGCGGCGAACGGACAAGCGCTCGAGATCGAAGCGGCGGTGGGCGAAGTGGCGACCGCCTCGCAAGGTCTCTCTCGTGCGCCGGACTACGAGCGAGGGGTGTGGCGGCCTTCGCCGAACTTCTCGACGCGATCGAACGCCATCTCGATGGTGATCATCCACACCTGCGAGGGCGCGTACACGAGCTGCTACAGCTGGCTCCAGAACACCGCGGCGCAGGCGTCGGCGCACTACGTCGTCTCGAGCGACGGCCGTGAAGTGAGCCAGCTCGTGCGCGAGTCGTCGAAGGCCTGGCACATCGCCGCCAACTACGACTGCAACAACAACTCGGGGAAGTTCTGCAACCTGAACGGCGTCGGCTCGAACAACTTCACCATCGGCATCGAGCACGCGGGGTTCGCGAGCCAGTCGTCGTGGCCGGCCGCGCAGATCGACGCCTCGGCGCAGCTGGTCTGCGACATCAGCAAGGACCACGGCATTCCGCGCGACCGCTTCCACATCGTCGGCCACGGCCAGCTGCAGCCGTGGAACCGCACCGACCCGGGCCGCAACTGGCCGTGGACCTCGTACCTCGCCAAGGTGAACTCGGCTTGCAGCACGCCGACGCCGACGCCCACTCCGACGCCGACGCCGACCCCCACCCCGACGCCGGCGGCCATCACCATCGACAGCAACAACGCGAACAACAACCAGGCGAAGGGTTACATCCAGCTCTCGGCGAACTGGAAGAGCTCGACGAACGTGGCCGGCTACTACGGCAGCGGCTACTGGTACGCCTCGACCGCTCCGGTGAGCGACGGTGCGGCCTTCTTCTTCAAGCTCGACGCCGCGGGAGCACGCAGCATCGAGGCCTGGTGGACGGCGGCGACCGATCGTTCGGCGGAGGCGACCTTCGTGGCCTTCAACGCCCAGGGGCAGAAGGTGGGCGAGGGCGCGGTCGATCAGTCGAAGAACGGCGGGAAGTGGAACGCCGTCGGCCGGTTCAACTTCACCGCTGGGTGGAACAAGATCGTCCTCTCGCGCTGGGCGGCGACGGGGAAGGTCGTCGTCGCCGATGCGGTGCGGGTGAAGTGAGGCGTCGCCTGGCCGCTCGAGTCGCGCCGTAGGAACTCGACCTGAGACGTGGAGCCGGTGTTCGTCAGAAGTCGATGCCGAACCCCACGTCGGTGCGCGCGAACGGTCTGACGCTCGAAGACGGAGCGGCGGATCGACGGTGCTCGGAGTCGGTCGGCAGCGCTGGCAGCGCGGGCCTCGGAGGCGGGGTCGAGAGCGCGTACTGCAGCACGAACATCACCCCGGAGAGGGCGAGCGCCGAGAGCGAGACCAAGCCGAGCGGACCAGCGACGAAGGCGTCGCAGCCCCCTCCGCCGAGGAATCGACCGACCGCTGCCGCTGCAGAACACCCGCCCGCGTGCTGAAGCGCCTGTCCGAGAACGATGGCGCCACTCACCCCTGCGACGCCGAGGAAGAGTCCTCCCACCACCAACGGAACCTTCGTCGGCTCGTCGGAGGGCCGGCGAACCTCGGCGGCCGAGACGGTGAAGGAGAAGAGGACGACTGGAGCCAGCAACGCGCGGAGTGTTGAAGTGTGCATGCCGGGGCGTCGTGCAGGGCTGGTGCCGAGCGCACTCCGAGGGACGGCGGCTCCTCGACTGTGCAAGCACCGGCGACGTGTGCAGCGCCTTGCACGGCAACGCTCCGTCGATGGAATTTCGCTCTCGAGGACGTGGGATGCGCTACCAGCGTCGACCGATGAGGTGGCTCAGGTGGCGAGCGACTGCAGTGTTCGGGATCGTCACCCTGCTGCTCGCCTGTCGGGCGCGTTCGCCGGCGCCGGTTCCAGTCGACGCGGGCACGCCCCAGCCGGCTCCACCTCCGATCGCCTTTCGAGCGTCCCGCGCCTCGTCCGGGCTGTGGGCTGAGATCGCGGACGCGGGCCTGGCGGTGGCCTTCACCTCGGAGCGCTCCGGACGACCTCAGCTGCATCGCCTCGATGGCCGTGAAGAACGCGCGCTCACCCTCGAGCCCGGAGCGCATCATCTTCAAGCCATCGCTCGCACGACCCGGGTCGCGATCGTCTCGAGAGTCGAAGGGCCTGCGGAGCAGTTGGTCGGCGTCGATCTGGAAGATGGCGGGGTTCGCGAGCTCACTGCGCCGATGGACCGGGCTCACGCCGCGCAGCTGTCACCCGATGAGCGCCTGCTCGTCTTCGAGTCGTCGCTCACCCACGCCTCGAGCCTCGCAGTGCTGGAGTGGACCGCTTCGGGCGCCCTCCCCCGCCCCCTTCCCGACCTCGGCACCAGCGGCTCGTTTCAACCGGCGTTGAGCCGCGATGGGCGGGTGCTCTTCACCAATTCGTCGACCGGTGACCCCGAAATCTACCTCTCCTCGCTCGACGGGGGTGCGCCCACGCCGCTCACCGCCTTTCACCTCGAAGACTTCGGCGCAGTGCCGAGCCCCGATGGAAGACGCTTCGCCTTCGTCTCGAACCGGGAAGGCACCGATCGGATCTTCGTCGAGGGGCTCGACGGGCGACGCCTCGAGCGCTTGATGAAGGAGCCGCGCGCCGGCGAAGACACCGAGGGCGACCCGGTGTGGATGCCCGACGGCGCCTCGATTCTGGTGACGATTCGCAGCCGAAACCGCTCGAGGATCGTGCTCGTGGAGGTCGCGAGTCGGGCAGTGAAGTGGACGATGGAGAGCGAAGCCTCCGACCAGCTCCCTCGACCGAGCCCCGACGGTCGCTTCATCGCGTTCGTGTCGGATCGCGCTGGGAACGCCGACGTGTGGGTGATGCGCGCGAACGGCAAGGAGCCTCAGCGGCTCACCGAGCATCCCTCCGCCGAGTACGGCCCGCAGTGGTGGTCACCTTCGCGCTGACACCGAGCCAGAGCTGTCCTTCTTGGCCGGCTCGTTCGCTGGCACCGGGCCGAGGTACTCCAGCGGGTCGACGGGCCGCCCATCGCGCCGCACCTCGAAGTGCACGTGAGGCCCGCTCGTCTTTCCCGAATCACCGACGGTCGCGACCACCTGGCCCTCGCGAACCTTCTGCCCCGTCTTCACCCGCACGTCGCGGTTGTGCGCGTAGAGCGTCACCAGGCCTTCGGCGTGCTCGACGATGACGATGAGGCCGTAGCCCTTCTGCTCGCCGGCATAGAGCGTGGTGCCGGGAGCTGCCGTCTTCACCGGAGTGCCCGCCGGCGCCGAGAGATCGATGCCGTCGTGGGGCTCTTTGCCCTTCCGGCCGAAGCGCGCGTAGAGCACGCCCCGGAGCGGCCAGCTCAGCGGACCGTTCGAGGTGCCGACATGCGCCGGTTTCGGTTGACGCTTGGTGACGGTGACGGGTCGATCGGGAGGAACGGGCTCCGGCGCATCGGCTTCGACGACCTTCGGCTGGGGCGCCTTCGCACCTGGAATGACGAGCTCCTCGCCGATCTGGAGCTCGCGCGGATCGTCGATGCGGTTCGCCTGCATCAGCTCGTCGACCGACAGCCCGTAGGTCTTGGCGATCCGGTACAGCGTCTGACCTCGCTCGACCCGGTGCCGCACGTCTCCGTCCCGAATGGTGGTGACGAGCTCGAGTTCACGGTGCGGCTTGGGCGAAAAGCCGCTGGTCGCCGCAGTGGTGACACACCCCGTCGAGAGCGCCGCCAGGAGCGTGAGTGTGAGGGGCCTCGTCACCACCCTCGAATCTGCGACAACCCTGTGCCGGAGCCAGTTTTCGACGGGCCGTTTCAGCGGAGTTCGGCACGAGGAGCCTCATGGGCGCCTGGCCGGGAGGCCACCAACCGCCGCATTCGGAGGAGCACCTGGTCGGCGAGCCGCTTGACGCCCTCCTTCACGAGCGCGCGGTGCTGCTGCTCCTGGTTGCGTTCGGCTGCGACTGGTGAGGTGACCGCCTCGCCGTGCACCCGCTCGTTCACGGTGAAGAGGATGGTGCCCGTCTTCACGTCGAAGAGCGTCGCCTCCAGCACCCCCGACGACTCGATGGTGGTGCCAGGCACGAAGAGCGAAGCGATCAAGGTGAGATAGCTGAGCGCGGCCGGGTTCAGCCGATCGGCGTCGACGAAGCGGTGCCGGTAGAGCAGCAGGTACTCGGTGCGATAGCGGGCGGCGAGTTCGCGGAGGCCTGCGACGCCGCGATCGACGGGCCACTCGCTCGAGACCTCGGTCGCCAGCTCGACCAACCCCGAGCTCTCGAGAGACTCCACCAGGCTCGAGGGCGCTGCCTCCACCGGCACGGCCTCGTCGAGCTCGTAGCGAACCATCACCGGCAGCACGCCGACGCGGGCGTTCTCCTCGAGGAACACCGGCGAGGCGAGGATGTCGCGCAGCTCGCTCTCCGAGACCGTGCCCCGATCGCGCGCGAAGTGGTTCTGCTCGAGCACCGCGGGCGCTGCTGGCCCCGCCTCGAAGGCGAGGGGCGAGAGAGTTGGCTGGGCAGCGCGACCGGCGGCACAGCTGGACACGACGACGGCGGCGACGATGGGGATGAGACGAGTCATGGTGCTTCCTCCTGTTGCGTGGAAGAAGACACCGAGCGAAACCGTCGGCGCGGCACCGACTCGACATCGTTTCTTCACGGAATCTTCATGGCGAACGACGATCTCCAGAAGCGCCTCGAACACCTCGGCGACCAGCTGCTGAAGGACATCGAGGCCTGGGAGGTGCGGACGCGCACCGACCGCGCGAAGACGATGGAGCGCATCACCCACAAGCTCGAGGAGAAGCTCGAGCGGGCACTCGACAAGGCGGAGCGCGCTCAGGAACGAAAACAAGAACGCAAGGCGCGCAAGGAAGCCCGAAAGCGGCGCGAGGAAGCGCCGTCGGTCATCGGCGGCGTGATCGAGCTCGCCGTCGCCGCAGTCTGCGCGGTCATCGCCGCGAACAACCACGACCTGTTCTGGATGATCTTCGTCGCGCTGGGCTTCGGGCTCGCCGGGGCGAGCCAGCTGGCGAAGGTCGCCCGGGTCGAGAAGGCGCTCGCAGACTCGAACCAAGCCGCAACCCCCTCGACCGATCCGCCAGCGCGACACGAGGTCGACGTCACCTGTGATCAGCTCCTCGCCGATCTCGCCGCCGCGCCCGAGGCGGTGCGCGCCTTCGTGAGCCAACCGGAGAAGACCGTCGCCTCGATGCGCGTCACCTTGAAGTCGCTCGATCAACGCCGCCAGCAGCTGCTCGCCGAAGACGCGAAGGGCCGGCTCGCTCAGCTCGAGCAGCAGCGCCAGTCGCTCCAGGCCCGGCACGACGCCGCGACCGATCCCGAGACGAAGCAGCGCATGGAAGAGGCGCTCCACTCGATGGGAGGCCAACGTCAGGCGCTCGAACACCTCGCGCTGATGACCGAGCGCGTCGACGGGGAATACACCTCGCTGCTCGTTCACTTGCAGGAGCTGCGCACCCGCGTCTCGGTGGCGAAGTCGACGACCAGCTCCGTCCAGCTCGAGGGCGTGAAGACGAGCGTGAAGCGGCTCAACGACGAGCTCGGGGCGATCTCCGAGGCGCTCGAGGCCGTGCGGCGTGGGGAAGCGAGCCCGGTGAGCGAGATCGGGACCGACGAGGGCGCGGTGAGGACGAAGGAACGCACCAGGTGAAGAAGACGACGCCACGCAGCCCGTGGGACGAGGCGGTCGCCAAAGCGGTGCGGCAGATCCCCAAGGGCATGACCGGCAGCTACGCGTTGATCGCGCTCCTCGCAGGCAAGCCGGGGCGGGCGCGGGCGGTCGTGCGCTCGCTCCACCTGCTCGACGACGTGCCCTGGTGGCGGGTGATCAAGAGCGACGGCACGGTGGCGAAGGAGATCGCCGCGAAGCAAGCCCCGAAGCTGCGCCGCGAAGGCGTCGAGGTGACGGGCCGGCGGGTTCCCAGCAGTGCGCGGTGGCGCCCAGGCTGATCGTCAGGCGACGGCCGACTGCTCGTTCACTCGCGGCGCGAGGAGGAAGGACGAGGCCATCGGCCAGAGCGTCTCTTCGAAGGCCGAGCGGAAGAAGCCGAAGTGCCCGATGGCCGGAGCACCGATCTCCGCGGGCGTCACGTGGCGTCGCTCGACGGAGGCGCCAGTCAGCAACGAGTGCAGCCGATCGACCGCCGGCTTCGGGCCGTAGAAGTCGTCGTCGGCGAGGCTCAGCGCGAGCACCTGCGCACGGACGCGGGCGTAGTCCGCGGGAGTCGCCACGTAGCCGAGGAGGTAGTCGGGGTGTCGGCACCAGCGCGCCCACTCGAGGGCCACCTCTCCCGGGAGATCCTCGCCCATGCCGAGGCTGCCCGGCACGTAGCCGAGGGTGCTCGCGACGGCTGGAATCACGCCGAACATCACCGTCGCCATCCGCACCCGGCCCATTCCGCTCCAGTGGCGCCAGTAGCCGCTCTGCGAGGCGACGGTGACAATCCGGTCGAGGGTCGGAGTGCTCGTGGCGAGCCCGAGGAGCTGGCCGCCGACCGAGTGCCCGATGAAGTGCAGCGGCCGGGAGCCACGCTCGTGGTTCGCGAACTGGAGCACCCCTTCGAGATCGTGCTGGCCCCAGTCGCGCATGCGCGCCGGAAAGCGTCGAAGCGAGTGCGGCCGTGAGTCACCGATGCCCCGGTAGTCGAAGGTGAGCACGGTGGCGCCCTGCAGTGACAGCCAGGCCGCGAAGCGCGAGTAGTACGCCTGCTTCACCGCGGTCGCGCCCGCGACGACGATCAACGGGCCGGCCGACTGCTCGCCATACAGCCGCGCCCCCAGAGCGTAGCCATCGGTCGCGGAGATTCGGAGGGGCGTCGGCATTGGCAATGTCTCCACTGGAGACACTAGCGACGAGGCAGCGCGCGCGCAACTCCAGGTGGGTCACCGGCGCACCTGCCAGCCACCGCTCAGCGGGCGAGGCCGTCGAAGAAGGGCTTGAAGACCTCGCGGGCCCAGGGCTCGAGGAGGCTGCGCTTCACCTTCAGGCGGCGAACGATGGCGAGGCTCGCGAACCCGTGAACCATCGACCAGAAGCCGAAGACGAGCTCCCGCACGGGCACCTGGCGGAGCTGCTTCTGTTCCTGCCCGAGGCGGATCTCGTTGGCGAGCAGCTCGTAGGCCTCGGCGACGAGCTCTTCGAGGGCGGGGAAGCGGCCGTCTTCGTTGAGGCGCCGGCCGAACATGATGCGGTAGCGGGCCGGTTGGTCGACCGCGAAGACGACGTAGGCCTGGGCGAGGCGCATGAGCCGATCGAGGCGGTTGGTCGAGCGCATCGCGACTGCCTCCTTCATCTCGGCGAGGAGGACGCGGTAGCCGTCTTCGGCGACGGCGGCGAGGAGCGCGATCTTGTCTTCGAAGTGGCGATAGGCGGCGCGGTGGTTGACGCCGACCCGCCGGGAGACCTCTCGCAAGGTGAGCTCTTCGGGGGACGAGCCTTCGACGAGCTCGACCGCGGCAGCGACGAGGGCGTTGCGGAGATCGCCGTGGTGGTACGTCTCGCGGCTGGCCTTCGAGCGCCGGGGCACGAAGGCGCTTGTACTGCATGCGCGGGGAAAGCCGGTCGGAGATCGCCGGGGCGGTCGTCGGTGCGCGGGCGCGGAGGTTGTGCGACAACCGCGCGCGTCTACCGGGCCCATAGCTCAACGGTAGAGCTGGCGGCTCATAACCGCTTGGTTGCAGGTTCGAATCCTGCTGGGCCCACTCACCGCGCTCCGACGCGACGACTGGGCTGAGCCAGTTCGGGCCCGTCGCACGGTTCTTCGGACCAATGCGTCACGAGATCGAACGCGCTCCCGAATCGTGCCGGTTCTCCGCCGCTTTCATGGAACAGTCCGCGGCGGTGCACGCGTTCCACCTCGCTCAGGAGACGCCATGCGTTCGATTCCCCTTCTCGTCCTCGTCGCCACGGCCGCTGCCGCTCAGGAGGCCTCCTTCGAGGCCGCCAACAAGTACCTCTGGGAGCAGTCGTACTCGAAGGCCTGCGACACGTTCGAAGCCTTCCTCAAGGCGAACCCAGCCTCGCCGCTCGCGAGAGAAGCGACCGTCAAGAAGACGCACGCCTGCTGGCGGGTCGGCAAAGGCGCGGGCGCGAACGAGCTGATCAAGCTCGCCGATCAAGGCGAGCAGGACTTCGCCCGGGCGTATGCGCAGTGGGCGCTCTCGCAGCAGGGCCATCGATCGTTCGAGCAGTCGATGGCGCTCCTGCAGACCGCGGCAAAGTCGGACGGACGAGTCGGCGACGAGGCCCGCAGAATGCTCGTGGGCGGCTGTCTCGCTCGCGCGCAGAACGCGGTCTACGACCCGACCAACGCAGAGCGCTTCGCCGGCTGCGTGCTCGAGTATTCGCGATCGGGAGACGAGAAGGCCCAAGCGCGCTTCTACCGAGGCCAGGCCTGGCTCCGGGTGGAGCCGTCTCGCAGCAAGGGCGAGCGGGAGCTCACCGAGGTCGGCGGGTCGGACAGCCAGTGGGCCGATGACGCGCTCTTCGCGCTGGGCCAGGATCGCGAGGGTCGGGAGCGCTACCTCGACGCGCTCACCATCTACGACGGCATCACCAAGAAGTTCTCGTCGACGACCTCGAACCGCCACGCCGACGCGCGCAACGCCGCCGAGAACATTCGCCGCCCCAGCTTGAGCTTCGGGGTGTACCAGGTGACGCTCCCAGGCCAGAAGCTGCCGGCGTCGGTCAACTGGCGCAACGTGAGCAAGCTGAGCTGGACGCTGCGCAAGATCGACCCCTTCAAGGGCGCCGGCGCGGATCCCGCCTCGACGCGCGCCTTCGCCGGTCAGGGCACCATCGTGAAGCAGTGGAACGAGACGCTCGAGGTGAAGAGCCCGCACGCGCCCGGGAGCCGAACGTTCGATCTCGAGGTGCCCGGCCCTGGCGTCTACCTCGTCGAGGCGAGCGGTGACGGGCAGAGCGTCGCCGACTTCGCGATCGCCACGCAGATTGGCGCGTGGAGCAAGACCGATCGCAACCAGGTGCAGATCTTCGTGAGCGACGTCGAGACCGGGAAGGCGCAGCCCGGCGCCGAGGTGATGATCGTTCGTGGGGAGTTCGCCGATCGCGCGCTCGCCAAGGCCGACGCCTCGGGGCTCGCGACGTTTCAGCGCGACACCACCACCGGCGGCACCCACCACGTCTGGGTCAAGCACGGCGAGCAGGTCGCCTACGTGCGCGCGGGCGAGGCCTACCACTCACGCTGGAACCGCCAGGAGCTCGCGTACCTGCTGTTCGACCGACCGCTCTACAAGCCGGGCGAGACGGTGGGCTTCAAGCTCTTCCTCCGCACCCGTGAAGCCGGGCCCTCGGAGCCCCTCGCCAACCGCACCGTCACCGTCGTGATTCGCGACGCGAACGGCAAGGAGGTCGCCAAGCCGAGCCTGACGACGAACGAGTTCGGCACTGCGTCGTCGAGCCTCGTGCTCCAGAAGACCGCCTCGCTCGGTCTGTACCAAGCGTACGTGAACGAGCCCGGCCACTCCTTCCAGCAGCCCTCGCTCAGCTTCCGCGTCGAGGAATACAAGCCACCCGAGGCGATCGTGACGGTCGCTCCAGTCGGCGCTCCCAAGCCGGGGCAGCCGGTGAAGCTGAAGGTGACCGCGAAGTACTACTCGGGCGGCCCACTCACTGGCGCACAAGGGCGCGCGATCGTCACCGTCTCCCAGTGGGCGCACCAGTTCGCGCCCTGGCCCGAGGAGGTCGACGAGCAGGGCGACGCTGACCGCTCTCGACGAGGGTATCGCGGGTACTACGGCCAGCTCGCGAGCCACACCTTGCCCTTCAAGACCGGCTCCGACGGAACGGCCGAGGTCGAGGTGCCAGCGCAGCCCGATCAAGGAATGGATCTCGAGTTCACCGCGCAGGTCTTCGTGACCGACGCCTCCCGCCGCGAGATCGTCGGCAGCGGCTCCGCGCGGGTGTCGAGAACGGCGTCGTTCGTCGACGTTCGCAGCGAGCACTTCCTCTATCGGCCGGGCGAGCGGGTGACCCTCAAGCTCCGCAGTGAAGACGCCAACGGGAGGCCGACGACCCACGACGTGCTGGTGCGGCTCTCGCGCATCTCCGATCCGAACCTGGGCACGACCTCGAAGATCGCCGAGGTGCGAACGAAGATCGTCGACGGCAAGGGCGTGGCACAGCTCGACGCCGATGCGCTCGGTCCGGTGCGCGTGGGCGTGTTCGACGTCGACGCGAAGGACGGCGCGCCGCCGATCGCCGGGACCGATCTCTGGCTCACCTCCGACACCAAGCCGATGCCGCCCGCAGGCCCTGGCTTCCAGCTCCTGATGGACCGCGCGCCGCTGGCCGTCGGCAACGCGCTCCGCGCCCTGGTGGTGACGCCCAACCCAGGCGGGCACGTGTGGCTGACGCTCGAGCACGACGTGGTGGTGAGCTCTCGAGTCATCGAGATGAACGGGCGCGCGAAGTACGTCGAGTTCCAGCTCCCGCCCGAAGCGATGCCGAACGTCTGGTTGACGGCACAGCGCTACGAGAACGGCGACGCGCTCCGCCAGCAGCTCGGCCTCCGCGTGAAGGGCACCGACGTGGGCCTCGACGTCTCCGTCGCGTTCGATCGACTGGTGAGTGAACCTGGCGCCACGGTGCCAGTGAGCATTCGCGCCAACTCGAAGGCAGGGAACGTCGGCCCCACCGAGACGGCGCTCACCATCGTCGACGAGGCCCTCTTCGCCATCGAGCCCGAGCGGAAAGACCTCTTGCCCTTCTTCTCCCGCCAGCAGCGGCAGCTCTCGGTGCAGACGCGCCGTTCGGTCGACTGGAAGAGCGTTCGCAAGCGCCCGGTGCCCCAACCGAAGGCCGACCCGAGCCAGCCGACCAAGGAGGCACAGCGCGAGCAGTCACGAGACCGGGGTGCGGGGATCGCGCTCGGAGCGACGACCGCGGCCGCACCGGCCCCACCGGCGACGGAAGCCGCCGAGCGAAAGGCGAAGAAGAGCGAGCCCGCCGACCTGAACGAGGAGGCCCCGTCGGGCTTTGGGAATGACAAGGCTGCCGCGGCGCCAGTTCGCACCCGCACCGACTTCGGCAGCTCGGCCGGCTGGTACCCCACCCTCGAAGGGAAGGCCGGCGTGCCCGTCAGCCAGCCGGTGAAGGTGACCGACTCCCTCACCTCGTGGAAGGCGATCGCGACGGTGGTGACGAAGAGCGTGTCGATGGGCCAAGGCGCCGCCTCGATGCGCACCGCGATGCCGCTGATGGTGCGCCTGCAGAGCCCACGCTTCTTCATCGAAGGTGACGAGGTGGTGCTCTCCGCCGTCGTGGAGAGCCACCTGCCCAAGGCCGCGCCCGTGGAGGTCACCATCACCGCGCCTGGGCTCACCGCGCTCGGGCCGGCGAAGAAGACGATCACCGCCACGCCCGATCAGGTCACGCGCTTCGACGTTCGCTACAAGGTCGTCGACCTCGGCGATCGGGTGCTGCGGGCCCAGGTGCGCTCTGGGAGTTCGGCCGACGCGATGGAGCTCACCATTCCCGCGCTGGTGCACGGCTCGGCGCAGCGACAGTTCTTCGCCGGCCGGCTCTCCGACTCGTTCACCTTCGACGTCGAGCTGCCACAGAAGCGCAAGGCCGGGCTCACCCGCCTCGACCTCACCCTCTCGCCCTCGCTGCTCTCGGTGATGCTCGACGGCCTGCCCTACCTCGCCCAGTACCCCTACGGCTGCGTCGAGCAGACGCTCTCTCGTTTCGTGCCGGCGGTGATCGCTCGCAAGGCGGTGAAGGACGGAAATCTCCCCGCGACCCGCATTCCGAAAGACCTCGACGACATGGTGCAGAAGGGCCTCGAGCGCCTCGTCGGCTTCCAGCATGGCGACGGCGGGTGGGGCTGGTGGCAGAGCGATCGCACCAACCTGTGGATGACGGCGTACGTCGTCTACGCGCTCGGGCTCGCCAAGGACGCGGGGGTCGGCATCGACGCGTCGATGATCACCCGAGGCCGCAACTATCTCCTCGGCCACCTCGGCGAGGCGCTCGATCAGCCCGACACCCATGCCTTCGCCGTCTATGCGCTCGCCGAGAGCGGGCCGGTCCCGAAGCCGGTGCTCGATCAGACCTTCGAGCGACGCACCAAGATGGCGCCGCGAGGCCGGGCCTTGGTCGCGCTCGCGCTCCTCGCCGCGAAGGACGGTCGAGCCCGAATCGCGGTGGAGAACCTCGATGACGTGGTGAAGACGGCCCAAGCTCGGCCCGACGCCGCCGTCGGAGAGGCCAACGATGCCTGGAGCACCTCGGCTGCGATCGAGGCCACCGCCGCCACGCTCACCGCGATGAACCGCTGGCCCGAAGGCTCGAAGTACGTCGGCGCGCTCACCGACTTCCTCGTGCTGCGCCGCAACGGCGGCAAGTGGCGCACGACGCGCGACACGGCCTTCGCCATCTACGCGCTCGCCGACATCGCTCGGAAGGAGAAGGCCAGCACCCAGCAAGGCAGCTTCTCGGTGACGATCAACGGCAAGCCGGTCAAGCAGCTCAAGTACGTCTCGGGCGGGCTCGAGCTGCCTTCGCTCGTCTTCGCCGATCAAGACTTCAAGGCAGGAAAGAACACGGTGGTGGTGAAGCGCGACGGTGGCGGCACCGGCTATTGGGCAGCGACCTGGGACGTCTTCAACCAGAACGACTTCATCAAGGGCGTCGGCGGCGAGGTGAAGGTCGCGCGCACGTACACCCTGCTGGGCAAGCCTTCGAACGAGCAGGGCCGCGCGCCGACCGAGTACGGCATGCCGGTGGAGTCGGGCGTTCGGGTGCGGGTCGATCTCGAGATCACCGCCAACAAGGCCGTCGAGTTCGTGATGCTCGAAGATCTCAAGCCGGCCGGCTTCGAGGCAGTGCAGCAGCGCTCGGGCCCGGAGGTCTGCAACTACGCCTGCGCCCACGCCGAGCTGCGCACCGATCGAGTGGCGATGTTCATGCCCGAGCTGCGGGTGGGGACGACGAAGCTCTCCTACGAGCTGCGCGCCGAGACCCCTGGCAAGTTCGCTGCGCTGCCGGCGCGGGCCGAGGCGATGTACGCGCCCGAGATCCAGGCGACGGCCGACGAGATGCGCTTCGAAGTCAGAGACGCGCCGACGAGCGGCGTCGCCACGCAGTGAGCCTCGTCAACGAAGCGCAACCTCTGCATCGGCGTGAAGGCCGACGACGAACGATCTCCGTCGTCTGCGCGACGGCACGCCGAAAGCACTTCCTCGAGGAGAAGGAGGTGCCTCATGGCATCGATGCTCAAAGACGATCTCAACGTCCTCAAGAAAGACATCCGCGCGCTCCGTGACGAGGTGAAGCTGAAGGTGCACCTGGCTGGAATGGACCTGCAGACCGAGTGGAAGAAGATCGAGCCCAAGGCCGAGACCTTCCTCCATGAGGTGAGTCACACCTCGAGTGAGGCGGCGGCCGAAGTGAAGAAGAGCCTGCTCGAGCTGAGGAAGCGGCTCGAGGCGCCGAAGAAGATGTGACGTCTCGGGTGGCGTGAACCGCCGCGGAGCCCCCAGGGTGCCGCGGCGTTCGTCGTTGTGCCTCAGTTCGGAACGCAGACGCCGAGCGCGTCGCAGCTCGTGCCCGGCGCACAGCTCGGCGAGCAGGCCCGCAGGGTGAACAGATCGGCGAAGGCCCCGCGCACGCCAGCGAGCCCCGTCGACGACACCGGCCCGGGCGACGAGCCACCTGCGCCTCCGCGGCCCCCGGTGTCGACCGTCGAGTTCACCAGCAGGGTGTTGGTGCTGCCGAGGCTCGCGACGTCGACGTTGAACCCCAGCATCGCGAACGAGGGCCCACCCGCGCCGCCACCACCGCCGCCGCCAGGTCCGCCGTTGCCACCCTCTCCGCCCTTGCCGCCAGTCGAGCTGCTCCAGCGATCGGGCCGACCACCGATTCCGCCCGCGCCACCGACGCCGCCCGCGCCACCGAACCCGCCGTTGCCGCCGTTGCCGCCGAGCCCTCGTTGAATGCGGTTTCGCGTCAGCGTCGGGAGTGAGGTCGTGCCGACGCCGCTCCCGACGTAGATCGCGATCGAAGCGCCACCTTGTGCGCCCGCCGCGCCCCCCGCGCCTCCACACGCGCCCGCGCCACCACCGCCGCCGCTCGCGCCGATCTCCCAGGCCTGACAGCCGCCGCCGGTGAACTTCGCCACGCCCGATCCTGCGCCACCACCGCCTCCAGGCAACCCGACCACCCCGAGCTGTCCGGCGTTCGCCGCCGCCGGGGCCGCCACCCACCGCCGCCCGCCCAGGCCGATCGAGCCGTGCCTCGCCACCGCCGGAGCGCCCGTTCCCCCCATGCCGCCCGCGCCGTCAGGGCCCTGCAAGCCGTCCATGCCGTCGTTTGGCTGAATGTTCGAGGGGTAGCCGCTCTCCTGAACCTGGCTGCAGCTCGGGCCCGAGAGGTTCGAGAAGGTGCGATCGAAGCCGCCTCGTCCGTTGCGGCTGGTGCCGATGGGGCCGGCGTATTCCTGCTGCTGCCCGAGGTTCGTGCCCATCGTGTACACGGGGCAGATGGTGCTGCCGCCCTGAGGCGCGCTCCCCGCAAGACAGCTCGGGTTCTGGCCACCGCTGCCACCCGTTCGATTCGCGGCCGCCGAGCAGCTCCCGCTGGGGAAGTGCTCGCTGTCGACGCCACGCTGGCCGTTGAGCAGCTGGCTCGCCTGGCGACCAAAGCCCTGATCACCAGTGCTGCCGTTTCCGCCCTGCCCGCCACGCCCCGCGATGATCTCGTTGCTGCTGATCACCACCCGAGGGCCGACGTTGAAGAGGTGCACTGCGATGCTTGGCTCACCGGTGACGTTCACCGCCGCAGGAGGCGCGTCCCACCCGACGATGGTGAAGCCCGCGATCACCGTGTCGACGCCGCCAGAGCCCGCGCTGTCGACGTTCACTGCGCCCAGCTCGGGGCCGCTCGGCTGCACGCCCTGGATGAAGGTGACGAAGAGGAGCGGATCGCGCTTCAAGAAGTCGCCGGAGTAGCCGCCGAAGAGCTGCTGGCCCTCCGAGAGTCGAACGTTCTCGCGGTAGAGCCCCTGGGCGACGAGCACGTAGCGCTTGTTCTGAGGCGCCAGCGCGGCGAGGCCCTGGGTGATCGAGCGGAACGGCGCGGTGCGGGAGCCGTTGCCCATCACGGGCCCCGTCGCCGAGACGAAGATCGCGTCGCCCTGCACTCCGTCGATGCCGTCGCAGTTCTCGTCGACCCACGAGGCGCCAGCCGAGCTCGAAGGGAGCCGATCGGGCAGATCGATGGTCAGGTTGCCCTGCACGCGCCGGCACTCGCAGCCGTCGGAGGTGTCGGCGTTCACGTTCACCCACTCGAAGGTGGTGCCAGCGACGGTCTCGGTGAGGCACGGCCCCATCGCACACCGAGGCATCGAGGGCGCCGAGTCGCAGACACCGTTGGTGTGCTGCAGCGTCGGAGACCAGATCTTCGAGCAGTCGTTGTTGCAGAAGCCGCAGTGGCTCAGCGCCTCGTACTTGCCCGTCGCGGCGTTGCGAAAGCCCTCGTCGACGCGGCCGTCGCAGTTGTTGTCGCGGCCGTCGCAGATCTCCGGGTTGAAGGAGTCGACGTCGCAGGCCGTCCACGTGGGGCCTGGCGCGCGGCAGGTCTCGAAGCCGCGGCACATCGTCCCTCCGGAGGGATCGTTCTTGGTGCACGAGCGCGTCGAGTTCACCGTGCGCACCGAGCAGGTGCAGGTGTTGGTCGCCGGCACGCACTGGAGCGCGCCTGCCTGGCAGACGTACCCGGTCGGGCAGCTGGTGCCGTACGCCGAGGTCGCCGAGCAGTCGCGACCGCACACCCGCTGACCGTCCACCATCAGGCAGCGCGCGTTGGGCCCGATGCAGTCGGGATCGGTCTGGCAGGCGCGGCAGAGCGTGTCGGGGAGCTCCTGGCAGAAGGTGCGATCGACCGAGGGGAAGAAGCCCATCGCGCAGGCGTCGACCTGACACTTGAAGCTCGCCCCCGACGTCACGCAGCTCGTCCGCGTCGCGTTGGGGATCTTCGCGCAGTCGTTGTTGCAGCGGCCGCAGTGCGCGAGCTGTGGGTAGCGGCCCTGCGGGTCGACGAAGCCGTTGTCGACGGTGCCGTCACAGTCGTCGTCGCGGAAGTTGCAGGCCTCGGGCTCGGGCGCCTGGGCAGTGCAGACGAGCCCCGCGGAGGCCAGACACACCTGCGGCCCCCGACAGACTCGGCCGCCGAGCATCTTGGTGCACTCGGGCGGCATGAAGTCGTCGACCCGGCCGTTGCAGTCGTCATCGACGCCGTTGCACGTCTCCTCGAGCGCGGTCGGAGCGTCGCAGGGAGAGAAGCCGCCGTCGGCCTGGCAGGTCTGGTTGCCCTCGCAGCTGCCGAACGGATTTCGCGCGCCGCGGCAGCCCTTCTCGAGCCCGAGCGTCTGCGGGGTGCAGTCGCAGGTTCTCCCATCGGGCACGCACTGGTTGGTGCCGTCGGCGCGGGCCTCGCAGCGGTAGCGCGAGGGGCACGGCTGGGACGAGCAGTCGCGCGCACAGAACGAGCCACCCTCGAGGGTGAGACACTTGTCGGCGCCGGTCGCACCGCAATCGAGATCGACGCGGCAGCTCTGGCACAACAGCGGCTGGGGAATCGCGCAGAGCGAGCGGGCGACGCCGGAGTCCGGTCGATCGGGATCGGGCATCGACTTGCACGAGAAGGCGAGCGGACACCCGGCGTCGGGCGCCGCGCTGCACGACTCGGTACAGAACGGCCCTTGCGGCCCCTTGGAACAGAACGAGGAGGCACACTCGGCGCCGCCATCGCAGGGCTCGCCGAAGCGCTTGGTCCCGCGGCGCGCACCGGCGTCGACCTCGTCGAGCACCTGGCACACCTGGTTCACGCAGCGCAGCCCGGGAGCGCAGTCGGCGTCGAACACGCACGGCGCGGTCCGAATCGCCACCACCGTGCGGCCACAGCCCGCCAACGACACCAAGACGATCAACCAGAGCGCGCGCATCAGAACGCCCCCGTCTGCTGAACGAGCCCAGGAGCGCCGTCACCACCCTTGAAGAGCGGTCCCGCTGGAGAGGAGCCACCCACGCCGCCTGCCCCAGCCGCGTTCATCGGCGCGGGCGCGAACGTGTTGTTGGTGAGCGAGGCCGCGTTGAAGCGACCGGCGACGCCGAACACCGAGCCACCACAGCCGGCCCCACCGCCGCTGCCACCGCCGCCGTTGCCGCCGCGGCCTCCTGGTCCGCCCTGCCCGGCGCACCACGCCGCCGAGTTCTGCACGCCGCCGCGCCCGCCTTGTCCACCGAGGCCGCCGTAGCCACCAGCGCCGCCGTTGCCTCCGTTTCCGCCGAAGCCGAGGTCGATCAGGTTGCCGGCGACGAGCGGGCTGCCGGCCACCACGAAGAGGGCGAACGAGCCACCTCCACTCGCCGCGCCGCGCCCGCCACTTCCGCCGCAGCCACCAGAGCCACCGCCACCTCCCGTCGCGCCGAGATCGCCGACCCGCCGCCCCTGGGTGCACATCGGGCCGTTGGTGTTCTCGACGCAGCCGCCGCCACCGCCGCCTCCCCCTCCGCGTCCGCTGCTCCCGTCTTGCCCACCACCGCCGACGCCCGCCGCCCAGTCGCCGGCCATCAACACCCCCAACGCCGTGGCGCAGCCCAAGCCGCCCGCCGCGCTCGTTCCTTGTCCGCCGTTCGACGCGGGGCCTCCGTTCAAGCCGCTCGGCGGCACCACGCAGTCGTACTTGCAGAGGTTGAACTGCATGCCGAAGGTGTTGTCGTAGCGCCCGTTCGAGCCGCCCTGGCCGTTGAGGCCACCGCCGTTCCCGTAGTCCTGTGGATCGCGCTGTGGATCGACGCCGCCACCTGCGTTGCCCGCCGTCGTCGCGGGACAGGTGGTGTTCTGGCCTCCCGCGCCCCCGCTCTGCCGCTCGTTCGCGCAGTCGACGGTGGAGCACTCGCGCGCGGCCAACCCGTCGACGCCGTTTCCACCGTTGGCGCCGGCTGGCCCAGGGACACCTGGCGTCGCGTCGCCCCCACGACCGCCGACGAGGTGGTTGTTCCGCAGCTCGAGCCCGCCCGGCACGTTCACGTACACCGCGTAGCTGTTGAAGCCAGCGGCGCCGGGTGCCGGCCGGGAGGTGACGTCGTACCCGCGAACGGTGAAGCCGGCGACGACCGTGAGCTGCGCAGAAGACGCCACCCACTCGGCGTTGATGGTGCCGCGACGATGGCTCGGCGAGGTGAAGTCGGGCTGCGGTGCCTCGATCAGCGTGGGGAAGGTGATGACGTCGCGACGGGTGAAGTCGGGCGAATACCCTCCGAAGAGCCGGACACCCGGGCGAAGGACGACCTGCTCCACGTACGACCCTTGCGCGACGAGAATGGTCGAACGGGTGGGCGCCACCGCGGCGAGGGCCTCGGAGATGGTGCGGTACGGCGCCGCGCGCGTGCCTTGGCTGACCGGGCTCTGCGCCCACACGAAGATCGACCCGACCGCGACTCCGTCGACGCCGTCACAGTCCCGATCGACGTAGCGCTCTCCTGCTGCCGGGTAGGTGCTCGACACGTCGGGGTCGTCGACGCCGCTGCCCACCTTCGGGCATTCGCAGCCGTTGGTCTCGTCTCGATCGGTGTCGTTGAACTGGGCGCTCACCGCGCAGGCACGCACGCCGCCGTCGAGCGTCTGACACGTCGACTCCGGGTTTCCTCCCGCCCGGCACTGCCCATCGGAGCTGCACCCCCGCGTGCAGAACGAGTCGAGGCACACCTCTCCGCCCCGGCAGCCCGCCGAGCAGGGCCGCACGCAGAGCGCGGTGAGTGGGTCGCACACGCTGCTCGGCCCGCACTCGCCGTCGGTGCGACAGGCGACGCCGCCGCCGATGATGGGATCGGTCGTGCACTGGACGATGGCGCAGCCGACCCCTCCGTCGACGCGGCAGCCACCGATCGCGTGCTGAAGGCTGGGGCTCCAGCGCGCCTTGCAGTTGGTCGAGCAATTTCCGCAGTGCTCGTCGGAGTCGTAGGTGCCGGAGTCACGCGTGTCGACGAAGCCGTCGTCGACGATCGCGTCGCAGTCGTTGTCGGCGCCGTCACAGAGCTCGGCCGTCGTCATCGAGGTGTCGCAGACCGAGTACATGCCGGTCTGCTCGCACACCTGCCGGCCCACGCAGGTGGTCGCGCCCGACGACACGAAGCAGCTGCGCGAGAAGCCTTGCCGCGAGGTGGCACACTCGCACGAGCCCGTCGCTGGTACGCAGACCAACGCCCCGCTCTGGCTCTGGCACACGTTTCCGATCGGGCAGCAGTCCTGGGTGCCCACGACGCCGGTGCACCCGAGCCGCGGGCTGGTCGGTGCGCACGACTGCTGACACGACGAGCCCTGATCGTTCCCCACCGGGGCGCAGACGTCTCCCGGCACGCGGCAGTCGGCGTTCGAGGAACAGGGAGCGCACTGGGTGTCGGCGACGGGTTCGCAGCGGTCGGGGTTCGTGGTGGAGGGGAAGAGATGGAAGCCCTTGGCGCAGCGCCGCGGCACGCACGTCAGCTGGCCCGCCTGATCGACGCAGGCCGCCGCGCCCGGTCCACCGTCGACGTCGAGGCCGGCGAGCGCCACGTAGCAGTCGGTGTTGCAGCCTCCGCAGGCGCGAGGAGAGGCGTAGCGACCAGTGCCGTCTCGCAACCCATCGTCGACCGTGCCGTTGCAGTCGTCGTCGACACCGTTGCATCGCTCCTCGACGGGATCGGGCGCGCTGCAGAGGAACGCGAAGCCACCGTCAGCCGAGGGGCCGCACGACCACTTCCCCGTGCAGGAGACGCCCTTGCGACAGTCCGGGAAGCCCGGCACTCGCGACGTGTCGAGCCCTGGATCGGCCGAGTCCGTCAGCCCGTTGCAGTCGTCGTCGACGCCGTTGCAGATCTCGGGTGACGCCACCTTCGCGTTGCACGCATCGAAGGTGCCGTTCGGCTGGCAGGTCTCGACGCCGAAGCAGGTGCCGAGGGTGGCCGAGGTGGAGCACGAGCGGGTGAGCCCGACCGAGTTTGGGTTGCAGGTGCAGCTGCCGGTGTCGGGCACGCACTGGTGGAGCACGCCCGCGTCCACCGCGACCGCGCGGCACGAGTAGCCAGGCCGGCAGGCGACGGTGGTGCAGTCCTGGCCGCAGAACGAGCCGCCGTCGAGCGACAGGCAGAGATCGCCCGCGGCGTTGCAGTCGGAGTCGGTGCGGCACACGTTGCAGAGCGCCTTGAACGGAGGCACGCAGAGCGAGCCAGCGCCGGTCGACGACTTCTTGCACTCCCACCCGCGCCCGCAGAGGAAGCCGCCATCGGCGCCGCACACCGCCGAGCAGACCTGCCCGTTCCCCGGCCCCTTCGGGAGACACGGCCCGAAGACGCACTCACTGTCCTGGGTACAGGGCCAGCCGAGATCGCCCGGAAGGCCGGCGTCGACGAAGAGCCGGCAGAAGCCGTTGACGCAGTCACGCCCGCCGGAGCAGTCGGACTTCTGCTTGCACTCGCAGGTGCCGTCCAACAGGCAGTCGGGCTCGCGCACCGGCTTGAAGCAGGCGACGAGGCCCACGAAAGTGACGAAGAGGATGGCACTGCGCATGGTGTCGACGGTTCCTGCGCTCGGGCGCTCGGCCACGCCGGAGCGGACCTTATCCAGCCCGGGCTGAGTGTCTACAGACCCCAGCGACCTTCAAAAAAACGACCTCCCTGAACTCGATCGGCTCGTCGACTCGGCCAAAGCGAGGGTCTATCACTCGCGTCGCAGCCACTGTGGGAGGGCTTCGATGGCGACGAAGGGCTCGAGCTCGATTCTCGTTCCGACGGACTTTTCGGCAGGCGCACAGGCCGCGCTCGAGCGAGCCTTGCTGCTCCCCTTGGCGGCCAAGGCGAAGCTCACCCTGCTCCACGTTCTGCCACCCGACATTCCGGGCCGGCTGCGGAAGGAAGCGATCGCCGACGCCGAGCGGAGCCTCGAGAAGCAGCTCGCCCAGGCGCGCACCGAGGTGATGAGCCGGCAGCTCGAGGTGCAGTTCGTCGGCGACGTCGTCGAGGGCGATGCGCCGTACCAGGTGATGAAGCGCGCCAACACCATCGAGGCCGACGCGATCTGCATCGGTCGGCACGGGCGGCGCGGGGTGATCGATCTCTTCGTCGGCTCGACGGCCACCAGGGTTCTGCGCCAGACCGATCATCCGCTGCTGTTGGTGCGCGAGAGCCCCAAGGGCCCGTACGAGCGGCCCTTCATCGCGATCGATCCGACCCACAAGGCGCTCGGGGTGGTGAAGGCCGGCCTGTCGCTGCTCTCCCCGAGCACCACGCGCGTCTCGATCTTCACCGCGACCCCGATTCCCTACGAAGACTTCGTCTCGTTGGGCACTTCCGAGCGCATCGAGCTGCGCCGCAAGTTCGAGAAGGACGGCGAGAAGGCCCTCGCCGCGATGCTCAAGAAGCTGCCCGGGTTCGCGTTTCACCCGATCGTTCGCAGCGGCGACGCACGCTCGCTCGTCGTCGAGGAGTCGTTGTCGCAGGGCGCCGATCTCACCGTGCTGGGCACCCATGGGCGAACGGCGCTCAACCGGTTGCTCGTCGGCTCGGTCGCGGAGTGGGTGCTCGCCCACGCTCGCAACGACGTCTTGATCGTCCGACCGTGAGGGTCGCCCTTCGAGGCCAGCTCCGCGTCGAGGCCGCGTCGACGCGCTGGAGCGGAGTCACCGAAATGGAGCCCGCCGCGCGCCGATCGACTCGTTGACGGTCGACTCCGTCTTCGAGCTCAATCGACGATGAACAGCGTCGCGCCGAAGGCCGTCGACGAGCGATGCGCGGGCTCACCGTCGGCCACTTGATAGCTGCTGCCAGCGGCGAGCGTCATCACCCGGCCGTCCTCGAGCTCGGTCTCCAGCTCTCCGGACACGACGAGTACGACGTGGCCCTTCTTGCACCAGTGATCGGCGAGGTAGCCCGCCGAGTACTCGACGAACCTGACCCGCACCTCGCCGAAATGCCGCGTCTTCCACCACGCCGTGCCCCGCTCACCGGGGTGCTCGGTGCGCTCGACAGTGGACCAATCGGTGACGATGAAGGGAATCCCCTCGAGCTTCACGTCAGAACACCCCTCCGCCGAAGACCTCGGTGACCGCGCGCTGCGACTCGAGCAGCTCGACGTACTGCTGGAGCGCCACCTGCGCCTCGGCACTGTTGGGCATCGCCGCCAGCGCCTTGAGCTCGTTGGCCCGCGCGATCATGCGCGCCGCGATGCCGTTCTCCACCATGCCCTGCTTGTAGCTGATGGCGACGAAGGTCTTCCCGCTCGCCGGGTCGTCGAAGGTCACCGTGGGGAGCGTCGTCGTCACCGCTTGGCCGTTGCCCGCGAGCCAGAGCCGCGACGAGTTGCTGAAGGTCTGATCGTACGTCGCCGGAATGAGCGCGTTGCCGAGCGTGGTGAGCCACAGCTGCAGGGTGAAGCCGAGCTTGGGATCGATCGGCGTCTGGCTCATCGGAGGTGCCGCGATGGGCTGGGAGATCGGCCGCGCCACCACCTTGGTCCCGTCCCACAGCGGCGCGAGGCGATCGAAACGATCGGTCATCGCCGCGCCGAAGAGATCGGTCAGCTGCTTGGGGAAGATGCGCCAGAAGTTGATCGCGTACTGGCGCGAGTCGGCGGCCACGTCCTTGCCGAGGAAGAAGGTCTCGGGGTCGCACAGCAGCGCGATCGCGGTCACCTTGTCGTTGAAGCTGCCGACGTGGTGAATGCGCTCGTACCAGAAGTAGCCCGAGTCGTATTCCCAGCTCGTCTCGAAGTAGCGGCCTTGTCCGAGGGGAAGGGTGAACTTGGGCCGATCCCAGAAGTCGTCCTGCTTCCAGAGATCGCGGCCGTCGGGCTGAGTCTCGACGTCGTAGGGCCCGGGCTCGGGCATCAGCATGACCTCACCCAGGAAGTCGAAGCTCTTGGTGACCGCGACCGTGTACGGCCCCCACTTGTCCGGTGAGCGCCAGAAGTTGTTCTGGTCGTTCGGCACGTCGGGAATGAAGTCGGCGTACGAGCTGCGGTTGAGCACGTAGAACTGCATCATCGTGCGCAGCGAGTCGAAGTAGCGGAACGAGCGATCGCTCGCCTCGTACGGGTCGAACGAGAGCCGTTCCCGGCGGAAGGCATCGAACGGGTAGTAGGCGCGATAGTCGGCGATCTTGTTCTCGGCCACCTCGAAGACGTCGGCGCCACGATCGAACGCCTCGCAGCCCGTCGACGCCGACTCGAACTCGTCGGAGCAGAACTTGTAGGGCACCAGCACCCGATCGCGGCCGTCCACCTCGATGGCGTCGGGGTAGCGACAGTTCGTCGCGAGCTCCTTGCGGGTCACCTCCGCGAACGACACGTCGGCGCGCCGGTCGAGATCGACCACCTGCGGCAGCTTCGTGTAGTGGAGCGACGTGTAGTCGTTGCCGTCACAGCTGATGATGAAGGGCAGCGCGTCGCCGTAGGCGTTCACTGCTTGCACCGCGCCCAGCATGTAGACGTCGCGGGTCGTCTCGAAGACCTCGACCAGGTTGCCGTAGCCGAACTTGAGCGCCGCGCGATCGTACTTCCCCAGCCCCTGAATGTCGGAGTTGAAGTTGGCGCCGTAGTCCATGATCGACGACTGCATGAACTCGGTGATGCCCGCGTGGAGGCCGTTGGGCAGGGTGACGCCGTTCTGCTCGGCAGCCGTCTCCGGGTCGAGGTAGCGCGGCTGGGGTGCCCCACCGGCGCTGCGCAAGTCCCAGTACGTCTTCGGGTAGTTCATCGGGTCGTACGAGCCGGCGAAGTTGTGGCGCAGCCCCAAGGTGTGGCCGACCTCGTGGAGCGCGGTGGAGAGGAACACCTGCTCGCGAATGCGCTTCCACACCACCTGCGGGTCGACGCCCTTCTGCCCGGCCGCGAAGCCGAGGATCGCGTCGTTGAGGGACGCGTCGTCGAGATCGACCGAGTGCGCGCTCAGGCGCCGGCGCTGTGCCTGGATCAGCCGGTGGTGCGCCGCGGTGAAGCGGGCGAGCGGGTTGGCTTGACGAACGAGCTCGGGCGTCACGCTGGTGCGCGGGTTGATGCGCGTCGCGACCAGCGCCTCGGGCGTCGTCAACTTGCGCTCCACCTCGCTGCCCGCGAGCTTGGAGAGCCGCTGCAGGCTGAGCCCCGCCTGGCCGCCCAGCACCTGCGAGCCGGCCAACGCCTGCGCGCGCTCGGCGAACATCTGCTTGAGCTGCTTCGCGTTGCCCTTCGTGATCCGCGGCGATCTCGGCAGGCCCTTCGTCCAGCCGAGATCCATCGCGTCGGCCATGGCGTCGACCTCCTCGCGCGAGAAGGTGCGGCTCTTGCTGCCGAACGGCTGCGAGTCGACCCACTGCCGCACGTTGAGGCCCTGAATGAACTGATCGGGCTGGAGCTCTCCGTTCACCAACCGCACGAGGTCGCGGCTCATCGCCGAGTAGGTGTCGATCTGCGCGCCGTAGACGAAGGCCGCGCTCGCGATCGTCTCGCCCGTCTCGGGATCGTTCGAGTTCGGGCCGTAGCCGAGCAGGCCCGCCGACACCGGCTGGTCGACCCAGTAGAGCAGGTTGAAGCGGAGGTCGCCGATGCGCGCGGTCGTGCCCGGCACACCGCAGACCGTGGGGTCGCCCTCCTTCACCGGGTTGTTCGCGCAGAGCACGAAGGCGCGCCCGCTCACCGGCCGGCCTTGCAGCCGCTCGACGATGCCCTTGAAGATCTCGTCGTACTGGCGCTCGAGCTCGCGCGCGGTGGCCTTGAGGTCTTCGGGGAAGCCGACGTTCAGGTAGTAGACGATCGGCCTGGGACCGAGATCGGTGCTGTTCGGATCGTTCGGGTTCTCGAGGTTGCGCACCGCGTAGGGCAACGAGCAGAAGCCGGTCACCTTCCCGTCGGCCTCGACCGTCGCGTTGGCCACCTCGGTCACGCAGCGAACGCCCGGTCGTGCCTGGCCGCAGTGCGAGTCGAGCTGGCAGCGATCGGCGGTGAGCGTGCGCCACCACTGGTTGTGCCGGTTGATCATTCGCGCGCGGCCCGCCTCGGTGGCCCCGTACTGCCGGTTGTACGAGCGGCGCTCGGTCGAGAAGTAGCCGAACCGCTCCATGTCCTTGTCGGAGTAGACGCGCGGCTCGTAGTCGCGGTCGGTCACCCGCCGGAACGAGTTGCGCACCCGGATCTCCTGGCTCGCGCAGTCGGTCGTCGAGTACTCGAGCCAGCAGATCGGCATCGAGAACCCGTCTTCGAAGGTGTAGGTCTCGGGGCTGGCGACGATCTTCTGGGTCACCTCGAGGTAGTTCGCCTGCTCTTCGCCGGAGCGCTCGATCCGGAAGGCGTCGGGATCGTTCGGGTCGCTCACGTAGTACGGCACCGGGTCCTGCTTGATGGGTTGAATCGCCGGGCTCGACCAGTCAGCGAGGAAGTCGAAGTTGGTGACGAGGTTGGTCGACCAGTCGACGCGAACGAACTTGCGCTCGAACCACTTGCGCTCCTGGCTCTCGATGAGCTTGTCGTACTCCTCGCCGGTCGCCGAGTTGTACTCGCGGATGATGTCGAAGTGGCTGGTGATCTTGAACGCCGCCACCGGCGCGCCCTGGTAGTGCTGGTCACCGCCCGACGCGAACGAGGCGTTGCCCTTCTCGCTGCCGCGCACGAACTCGTAGGCGCGGCGAGCGATGAGGGTGGACTCCTGAATGTCCCAGACGATCTTCTCCATCTCGTTCTCGCCCTGCTCGCCGGGGAAGGTGAAGCCGGTCGCGTAGGGCACGCCGATGACGGTCTGCCGGAAGTACCAGGTGCCCTCGAGATCGCTCTTGGCGATCACGTCGTGCTGCACGGTGGTGCGCGGCTGAACCGGAGTTCCACACGAGACGGCGACGGCGGCGGCGACGACGAGGAGGCGCTTCATGGCTTCTTCTCCCGAGGGGCGAGGCTGTCCACGAGCTGTTCGGCGCTGGTGGAGAACGACAGGTAGACGGTGGTGCTGTTGTTCCGCGAAGACTCGAAGAAGGGTTGGGCGAGCTTGCCGTCGGGCTGGTTGATCGGCCGGTAGGTGGACAGGCCGAGCGAGAGGCTCACCGGCCCCTTCGTCCAGTCGACCGAGGCGAGGAACCAGTGATCGTTGCGCCACTGGGAGCCGCCGAACGCGGGCTGCTCGGCGCACGTCGCCTGCGGCACGCCCTGCACCGCGCACTCACCGAGCGGGAACGGCATGATGTTGAAGAGGAAGTACGAAGACGAGATCGAGAAGCCGAGCGGCAGCTCCACCGACGCCGACAGGCCGTTGATGAAGCCGAAGCTCGGGTTGGCGACCCCCGTCGAGGGCGGCCGCCAGAGCGTCTCGGTGCGCCCGTTGATCACCGCCGTGTCGACCGAGCCCGTCCGCTCCGGCACCGCACGCGCGTAGAAGTACTTCGCCGGTCGAAAGACGTAGGTGAGGTGAACGGGGCCGAGGCTCTTGTCGAAGATGAAGCCGAGCGAGAGGCCCGCGACATAGCCAGCGTTGCGGCTCCCCTGCGACGTCGGGAGAGCGAGGCGGAGGCTGTTCGCGAGCGAGATGCCGACGCCCGGAATCGTGAGCGTCTTGCCCTGAATGAGGCTCAGCCAGAGATCGCCGAGGATCACCGGGGTATGAGCGGGCCCGTCGACGAGGCCGGCCTGGGGCGCGAGCTGGGCGAGCCCTTCTTGCGAGTTGAAGAAGGTCGCCGAGGTGTAGGCGGTGCCCCGGAAGCGGCCGTCGCTGCCAGTCAGCTCGAGCTCCACCGGCAGCCGCGCCGCCAAGGAGAGGCCTTCGAACCAGGTGTCCTTGAAGAACACGGCGCCGAACCGCCACGACGGCTCGAGCCAGAAGGTCATCGTGAGGGTGTACGACTCCGGCGCGAAGAAGACGCCCGAGGACAGGTAGCTGGTGAAGCCGAAGTCGAAGCCCCCAAAGCGCATCTCGCCGCTGCCGCCGCGGTTCTCGACGAAGCCTTGTGACCCACGAGCGCGCTCGGTGGAGGTCGCCGTGTCCTTCGCTGCGACGCCGCCGTCGGTCGCCCCGCTCGGGCTCGGTGCCGCCCTGGTGGCTTGGGTTCCTTCTGCAGGGGCGGGATCGTCGGAGGGCCCCGAAGGCTGTGGCGCCTGGGCGATCGCCTCGAGCGCGAAGACGACGATCAAGAGAGGGGCGCGAATGGTCAAGCAGCCGGGGCGCCTAGGGCAGTCGGCCTCGTGGCGTCAACCCGTCCCCGTCGATTCCCATTCACCCCACAAACAAACAGGCGCGCCCGGTGAAGAGCGCGCCTGCGGTTCAGCCCGAAACTGGGTTCGCTCAGGCCGCCTGCTGGCTGCGGAAGATCTCAGCCATGCGCGCCGCCGACAGCTGGGTGAGGTTGAAGATGTCACCCTGCGCGGCCGGGCTCTGGTCGCCCTGGCGCGGGCCCATCAGCCCCGACACCACGTCCATCACGCCGCTCGAGCCCACCTTCGAGAGGAGGCTGCCGACCGTGCTCGCGCCGACGTTCGAGAGGAGGCTGCCGGCCTTGCCAAGCACCCCACCCAGACCGCCCATGCCCTGCACGAGCCCGCCGATGATGCCCTTGAGTCCGCCACCGTTGAGCGCTCCGTTGGCGACGTTGAGGGCCAAAGTCGCCGCCCGCGCGAACGGGGCAGTGACGGGAATCATGGAGAGGATCGTGCCCAGCGGGCCGTTCATCAGGTTCGTCGCGAACCCGACCGCCTTCTTCGCGAAATCACCGATCTTCTTGAGACCACCCGAAATCGCCTTGCCGATGCTCTTGATGAAACCCATGGCGTCACCTGTTTTGAAAAGGAGGGAAGGAACAGCGTTGAACCCATTCTCGTCGGATAAGAGCGAGAGTTGCGTCTTTTTTTCTGAGAAAGATCAGCCCTTTGACGGGAAGCGACCCTTCTTCACCGCGTCGGCGAGGCTCGGATCAACATTGCCGACCTTCACCTGCTGATCGCCGCCTTCCTTCGGGAGCGCGACGGCCGCCTTCTTCTTGTCCTCGAAGGCGCTGGGCGCGTTGCCGGCCATGAAGGCATCGTTGACCGCCTTGAGCGTCGCGGTCACCTGCTCGAAGGTCGGCGGATCGATGCCGATGTGCTTCTTGATGTCCTCGTCGCTCGCCTGGAGGACCGCGGGCTGGACGTCGGGGTTGTTGATGTAGAAGCCGATCTGGTTGACGTAGTCGTCGAGCGGCACGCCGAGCGCAGCGGCGATCTTCGCCACGTTCGGATCAGCGAGGATCTTCGCCTTGAGGGCAGGATCGATCGGCGGAGGCTTGTCCATCACCTCGACCTGCACCGGACCTTCGTTCGGACCGCTCGTTTCGTCGCTCATGGTGGCGCGACTCTCTCACACGACACGCGGCGCGGGTAGTCACGGATCGAAGAGGACTCCTGCGTTGAGGACCGCCAAGGGATCGACCGTCTGCTTCGCGGCTCGGAGGACCTCGAGGAACGGTGGAGGCACCTCCTTCTCGAACCACGGCCGATGGGTGCGGCCGACGGCGTGATGGTGCGTGATGGTGCCTCCGCTCGAGGTCACCGCTTCGCTGGCGACCCGCTTCAGCCTCGCCCATTGCTCCAATTCTTCGCCGACGCGCGCCTTGCCGATGAAGGTGAAATACGGCGCTGGTCCGTCCGGGTAGACGTGGGTGAACCGGCAGCCGATGACACCTCCACCGCACTCGCGCTCGAGCGCCTCCGTCATCGTCCCCGTCACCTTCGCGTGGAGCGCTTCGAAACGAGACCAGGTGCAGGCCGTCTCGAACGTCTCCGCGAGGAGCCCGAGCCTGATCAGCGCGTCTTGCAAGTAGGGCCCCTGGAGGAACGACCTCCGCCAGGTCTCGGCTGCGTCGGCCGCGCGATCGGGCTCGGCGCCGGGTGAGTCGGGCTGATCGCGGAGCTGGATGCCAGCCGCGCAGCGACCCTGGTGACGACTGGTGATGCGCAACGCCTCCTCGAGGCTCGCCTTCATCGACCGAGTCGCCGACTCGAAGCCGAGGACCAAGACGGCCGAGCCGTCGAGAGCGACGCCGTTGATCAGGCACTCCATCGGGTCGAGGAGGCGGCAGTTCGCGGGCTCGAGGCCCGACTGCGCGAGGTCCCGGGTCGCCGCGACCGCCGCCGAGTACTCCGAGAACGACACGCTGGCGCTGGCGCGGAAGGTCGGCCGCGGGCGCACGCGCATCCACGCTTCGGTGATCACGCCCAACGTGCCCTCGCTCCCGAGCACGAGGCGCTTGGGATCGACACCGGCGCCGCTCGACGGAAACGGTCCGGTCTGCACGATGCCCCGCGGCGTCACCATGCGCACCGAGTGGACGAGGTCGTCGATGTGGGTCGGACCGGTGGCGAAGTGGCCGCCAGCGCGGGTGGCGATCCAACCTCCGAGCGTCGAGTACTCGAACGACTGGGGAAAGAAGCGGAGCGAGAAGCCGTGCGCCGCGAGCTCTCGCTCGAGTGCGGGCCCGAACGCGCCTGCCTGGATCCGCGCGAGCCGCGACGTCGAGTCCAGCTCGGTGACCGACCCCAGCTTCGCCAACGAGAGGCTGATGGTGCCACGCTTCCCCGGGCTCGATCGGGGCTCACACCCGCCAACGACGCTCGACCCGCCGCCGAACGGAGTCACCGACAGGTGGTGCCGCTCCGCGCTCTCGAGCACGATGAGGAGCTCGGCTTCGGTCGCCGGCGTCGCCACCAGATCGGGCGCAGTCGAGAAGTCGCCGCGAAACCCGCGCACTCGATCGGGGTAGGCCTTGCCCATCGCGTGGGCCGCACGAACGTTCGGCTCAGCGGTCGCGAACGACGCGAGCTCGGGAGGCACGGGCGTTCTCGGAGGCGGCAGCCGTGGCGCCGCGCTCTCGAGTTCCTCGGTCGCGCCGAAGAAGGGCTCGACCCGTGGCCGAACGGCGTCGAGCGGCAGCGCGTCGTCAGGCCGGCCCCAACCCCACCAAGAGCGGATCATGCGCAGAGTTGGTCTTCGATCGCGCGCGATGTCCAGCGGCGCTTCCACTGGAAGGCAGAGACGACGGCTCCCGCCGAGCGAGCAACCTCTGCTATTCGCCCCTCGTGCTCTCCGTCCTCGCGTGGATCGTGCTCGCCGGCACCGAAGTGCCCGAACACCCGCGCCTCCTCGGGAGCGTGCGGCTGTCGACCTTCACCGGGCTCCCCGACGTGCTCGGCGTCTCGGGCACGGTGCACGCGATCCCCTTCGTCGACGTCGAAGGCGGGCTCTCGTCGTTCGTCTTCGCCACCAGCTGGTACGTACGTGGCGGCCCTCGCTGGCTCTTCGAAGACTGGCGAGACGAGTCGAACCGTGGCGCCACCCTGCGGCTCTCGGCGCTCTTCGGCTACAAGTCGATCGCGCTCCCCACCGAACGCTTCGGTAGCTTCCACTTCGCCGGCGCGCTCGAGCTCACCTACTGGCTCGCGGCGCACGTCGGGCTCACCTTCCAGCTCTCTGGAGGCGGCACCATTCGCGCCTGGCCTCGCTTCTTTCCGGAGCTTCGGCTCGCGTGGGGCGTTGCCTTCTGATCCGTCAGCTCGAGGCGTCGATTGCCCTCGTGCAGCTGAGCATGCTTCGTCGCATTCGGCGCCGCGCCTGATCACGCCCTGGAGCAAGGCGATCAGCGGGCGAACGAACGATCGTGATCGACGTGCACCGGCCGCCCGCGGATCTTCGACTTGCGCATCGTGCTGATCACCTGATCGGCCACGTCGGCGGCGACCTCGACGAACGAGTGCCGATCACCAATCGCGATGGCGCCGATCTGCTTCGACTCGATGCCCGCTTCGTTGGCGATCGCGCCCACCAGATCCTTCGGGAGGATTCCGGCCTTCTTCCCGACGCTGAAGAAGAGCCGGGCCATCGCCGCGGTCGACTGGCGCTTCTGCTCACGCGGTTTCCCGGACTCGAAGCGGCTGGGCCCCTTGGACTCGCCCGAGCGCTCTCGGGAGGGGAACGCGTCGCGGCGGAAGTCAGGACGGGCCGCAGCAGGAAACGCGCTGGGCTTCTCGTGAGCCGGCTTCGCGTGCCGGGGCGCGCTGGAGCGGGCGGTCTCGGCTGGCTTCGGCCCTCGAGGCGCGCTGGACCGCGCCGTCTCGGTCGCCTTCGGGTGTCGAGGTGCGCTGGGCTTGGGCGCTTCCGACTCCGGCTTCGGCTTCGGCTCGTGCTTCGGCGCACTCGCGCGCGGGGCTCGAGGGGCGCTCTGCCGGGGGCTTCTCGGCTCGAAGCGTGCGGGCCGGTCCTTCGCGAAGGGCTTGTCCTTCTTGCCTGGGCCGTGCGCGGGGATCTCGACCTCGTCGTCCTCCGAGGGCGGGTGGAGCGCTTCGGTGAGCGCGACCAACGCTCCCGCGGCGACGTCCTCGAGGCCGTTCTGCTCGATCAGCTTGGCGACGATGCCGCGCGCGGCCTCGACCTGCCGCTTCTTGCCAATCGCGGCGTGCACCACCTGCTCGAGTTGCTTCATCCGGTGCTCGGCGAGGGCGTCCATCGAGGGCACCGCCAGCAAGGTGACGCGACCCTGGGTGGCGTGCTCGAGCCTGGGCACCAGGAAGCGCTCCTTGGGGAGCACGAAGGACAAGGCCACGCCCGCTCGCCCCGCGCGACCGGTGCGACCGATGCGGTGCACGTAGGTGTCGACGGTGTGCGGGAGATCGACGTTCACCACGTGCGAGACGTGATCGACGTCGAGCCCACGCGCCGCCACGTCGGTCGCGACCAGCAGGGCGATCTGCTTGTTCTTGAAGCGCTTCATCACCCGGTCGCGCTGCTCTTGCGACAAGCCACCGTGGAGCGCCGCGACCGAGTGCCCGTTTCGTTCGAGCGTCTGGCTGAGGCCTTCGACGTCTTCCCGGGTGCGGCAGAAGATGATCGCGCTCTCGGGCTGCTCGAGCTCGAGCACGCGCTTGAGCGCCACCGCCTTGTGGGGAAACGAGACGATGTAGCCGCGCTGCTCGATGCTGGGCTTCGACGACGCCTCGCCCGCCTTGCCCCGCTCGAGCCGCACCCGCACCGGATCGTTCAAGTGCTTCTCGGCGAGGGTCGCGATGCGCGGCGGGAGCGTCGCGGAGAACAGCGCGGTCTGCCGCTTCGCCGGGAGCTCACTCAGGATCGCCTCGAGATCTTCGGCGAAGCCCATGTCGAGCATCTCGTCGGCTTCGTCGAGCACCACCAGCTTCACCTTCGAGAGATCGAGCGTCTTGCGGCGCAAGTGATCGAGGGCGCGACCGGGCGTCGCCACGACCACGTCGACGCCGCGCTGGAGCCGCTTCATCTGGGCGACGATGTCGGTGCCCCCGTACACCGCGAGCACCGAGATCTTCCGCTCGGCGCCGTATTTCTTCACCGCCTCGGTGACCTGGAGCGCGAGCTCTCGGGTCGGCGCCAGCACGAGCCCCTGCACCTGGCCCGGGCGGTTGGCGCCTGGCTCGAGCCGCTCGACCATCGGCAACGCAAAGGCAGCCGTCTTGCCGGTGCCCGTCGCCGCGAGGCCGAGCACGTCCTTCCCCTGGAGGAGCGCCGGAATCGCCGCGGCCTGCACCGGCGTCGGGGTCGAATACCCGAGGCCACTGACGAGGTTGCAGACCGCTTCACTGAGGCCGAGATCGGCGAACGAGGCTGGAGACGTCACCACTCGCCATTCTCACGGTTTGGCACCCAAGTCGAATCGTCGCGACCGACGAGCTAGGGCGAACCGGGGGAAGGGTGCTATGGGACCCATCCCGTGGCGGCCAAGCGCATCCTCCTCATCGACGACAGCGAGATCACGCTCCAGATGGAGAAGGCCGTGCTCGAGCAGCGTGGCTACGACGTCGAGTCGACCACCACCTTGGTGGAGTTCGAGCGCCTGCTGAAGGACTTCAAGCCCGACCTGATCCTCACCGACATTCACATGCCCGAAGCCCGGGGCACCGACATCTGCCGCACCTTGAAGGGCGAGTACCAGACGCAAGACATTCCCATCGTGCTCTTCAGCTCGCTCAACGACACCGAGCTGGCCGAGCTCGCCCAGCAGGTCGGCGCCGACGGGTACCTCTCGAAGGCCCATGGCCTCGACGCGCTCGGCGAGAAGGTGGACGAGCTCGTCGAGAGCATCATCTGGTGAGGGGCGTCGGGGCGCGGCCGAGGGACTGATTTCACCGGGCCGGCTGTTTGCGCTCCGTCACCACCTCTCTAAGCTCGGCTCGCTCGAATGTTCACTGCCGTCGTCCTCCTCACGCTCGCTGAAGTGCCGATGCCGCCGCCGCCGCCGGGCATGCGGCTGGTCGCCCAGCTCACCGAGCTCGCCGACGCGGGTGTCTCGCCGCCAGCCGTGGGAGCCGAGCCACTGCCTGCTCCGACGGGCACGCCGAGCGACGATGACGACGAGGCCTCGGAAGAGCTCGACGCGATGAAGGTGCTCGAAGAGCAGTCGATCGAGGCGCCAGCGAACGCGAGCGACGACGCCTTGCGCGCCACGGTGCAGCACCTCGGGCAAGGGTCGCTCCTTCGAGACCGGCTCGATCTCGCCCTCGATCAGGCCGACTGGAGCGGCGCCGAGCTGCCCTTCGAGCTCGGGCGGGTGGGCGATGTCTCGACCTTCGACGTCTCGCTGGTGCGCGACCGCTACGACATTCCCGTCGAGATGCACCCGCTCGTCGCTCAGTACATTCGGTTCTTCCAAGGCCCCGGGCGCAAGTGGTTCCGCCGGTGGATGAGCCGCAGCCACCGCTACATTCCGCTGATGCAGCCGATCCTCGAGTCGAAGGGGCTGCCGCGCGACACCGTGTACCTCGCGATGATCGAGAGCGGCTTCAACACCCAGGCGAAGTCGTGGGCCCGCGCGGTGGGGCCGTGGCAGTTCATCGCGGGCACCGCGAAGATGTTCAACCTGAAGGACGACTTCTGGGTGGACGAGCGGAGAGATCCCATCAAGGCGACCGCGGCGGCCGCCGACTACCTGTCCCTGCTCTACCAGACGCTCGGGCACTGGTACCTCGCCTGGGCCGGCTACAACACTGGTGGCGGGCGGGTTCGTCAGCTGATCGAGCGCTCCGGCAGCCGTGACTTCTGGGAGCTCTCCGAGCTCAAGCGTGGGTTCGCCAAGGAGACCAAGCACTACGTGCCCAAGCTCATCGCCTGCGCGCTGGTCGCGAGGCACCCCGAGGCGTTCGGCTTCTCGCAAGACGAGTTCGAGCCCGAGAGTCCCTTCGAGTACGAGGAGGTCTCGCTCACCGAGTCGGTCGATCTCGAGGTGCTCGCCGCGAGCGCGGGGACGACGATCGACGCGCTCCAGGAACTCAACCCGGAACTCAAGCGCTGGTGCACCCCGCCCGCCTCTGCCGCGGCGCCCTACGTGCTGCGGGTGCCGAAGGGCCGCAAGGCGCAGTTCGACGAGACGTTCGCGAAGTACGAGCCCGGCGAGAAGCTGAACTTCAAGATCCACCGGGTGCAGGGCGGCGACACGCTCTCGAAGGTCGCCCTCAAGTACCGCTCGGCGCAGGAGGCGATCATGCACATGAACGGGCTGCAGAGCGCGCGCTCGCTGAAGGTGGGGAGCGATCTGATCGTTCCCGTTCCGAGCGCAGCCGCGATGAAGGCCGGCAAGTCGGACTCGGCGCTCGAGCGCCAGGTGGCGCGCGCCCGTCGCAGCGGCCTCACCGCGGCCCGGCCGGAAGACGAGATCCCCGCGGGGACCCAGGCCGGCTCGGGCAAGTCGATGGCGTCGGGCACGGTGGCGACCGAGAAGGTCGAGGGCAAGACGAAGGTGACCTACGGCGTCGCCCGCGGAGACTCGCTCTGGACGATCGCCCGCCGCTTCGACGTGCACGTCAGCGAAGTGAAGGCCTGGAACGACGCGCTCACCACCAGCCGGCTCAAGGTGGGCACGGCGCTGATCATCTGGCCGGGCCCCAAGGCCGACCTCTCCGCCACCGCCGCCTCGGCCCCGCTCGCGGTCGCCAAAGCGGCCCCGGGCACCAAGCACACCGTGGAGAACGGCGACACGCTCTGGTCGATCGCCAAGCGCTACGGAGCGTCGATCGACGAGCTGAAGAGCTGGAACAAGCTCGACTCCGGCTCGCTCAAGCGCGGGCAGGTGCTGGTGGTCTCCGCGCCGTGACGCCAGGAGGCTGATCGGCGCCCGCGGCGCTGGGCTCGTCCACGCCTTGACCTCGCGCCGAGGGCTGAGCGACCCTCGCGGCGTGCACCGCCTCGCCCTGATCCTGGCACTCGTCTCGACGGGCTGTGGCGGCTGCGGTTCGAGCCAACCTCCGGTGATGGACGCGGGGTCGCCGGGCACCGGGTTGGGCAACAGCGGGCCCTGGTGGTGTCTCATCGTCCGCTGCGTCGATGGGGGCGTTCCACCTCCCCCGGCGCGGTGCAGCTCGGTCACGTGCAGCGGGTGCTGTGACAGCGCCGGGAGCTGCCAGCCAGGCTTCAGCGCCGATGCCTGTGGGCGGAGCGGTGGCGCGTGCGGTCGATGTCGCTCGGGGGCGGTCTGCGACCCGGGAGGAACGTGCGTGGCGCCTCGCAGCTGCGGCCCCGGGAGCTGCCCTGGGTGCTGCACGACCGACGGCCTCTGCGCGACGGGTGGTGGCCTGCTCGAGTGCGGCAGCGGCGGTCAGCTCTGTCGCTCGTGCGACAGCTCGTCGACCTGCGACCGAGGCGTCTGCCGCCCGGTGTGCAGTGGTTCGACGTGCGCCGGGTGTTGCGACGCGTTCGGGCAATGCCAACCCGGCTTCTCCTCCAGCGCGTGCGGCAGCAGCGGTGCGGCCTGCGCCCAATGCCAGGGAGGAGATCTCTGCAACGGCAGCCGGCGCTGCGAGACGCCCTCACCGTGCGCGGCCTGCAGCGTCGGCCAATGCTGTCTCGGCGGAGCCTGCGTCAGCGCCAGCGAGCGGGTCTGCGCCCAGCCCAGCTCGCCTTCGTTCGACTGCCGGCTCTGCGCGCTCGGTGACGCCTGCGGCGGCGCGACCGAGGCGGGTTACTGCGTGCGACCAGGGCGAGCGACGATCGGCGAGGCCTGCACGTGGGACGGGGACTGTGCGGCACCCGCCGGCTCTCATCGCCCCACCTGCCTGAAGCTGCCGAACACGACGACGGGCTTCTGTTCGGAGCCCTGCTCCGCCTCGGCCTGCGACTCGGCGTCCCTCTGCGCGCAGGTCGCGCTCAACCAGCTCTGCCTGGCTCGATGCAGCAGCGAGGGCTCGCCCTGCCCCAACCCCAACATGGTCTGCGAGCGGACCTCCGCAGGGCTGGGCTGCGTTCCGCGCTGCACCACCACCTCAGCCGCCTGGCTCTGCCCGACTCAGCGCTGCACGACGGCAGGGCGATGCTGCGGGCGGCCGGGGCTCCCGTGTTGTTCGCAAGGCGTGGCGTGCTCCGGCGTGTCCGATGGAGGTCCCTCGACCTGCCTGTCGGGCACCTGCGGCTGACGAGCTCAGCGCGCCTGACGAACCTGCACCCCGAAGGGCATCAGCGCGAGCATCGCCAGCTTCACGTGCTGGAGCGCGAAGGGAATGCCGATGATCGTCACCGCGAGCCCGAGGGCGAGGGTCAGGTGGGTGAGGCAGATCCAGATCCCCGCGACGATCAACCACAGCACGTTGAAGGGCAGCGCCACGACGCCGCGCGGGCGGGAGTCGTCGAAGTCCTTCCCAAAGGGAAAGAGCGCGAGCCCTGCGATCTTGAAGCACTGGAGCCCGAACGGAATGCCCACGATGGTGAGGCAGAGCACCACGCCGGCGATCGCGTACTCGAGCGCGGTGAGAATTCCGCCACCCAGCACTGCCCAGAGCAGGTTCAGCAAGGGACGCATACGTCCTCATACGACGAACGGCGGGGCTGATTGCAGGAACTTCCCTGTCCCCTGTGGCGTCGGGCTCGAACTAGACTTCTTCTCCTCTCGAGGGGATCTCCAATGAACGTTCGTCTCCGCGGCACAGTCCGCAAAGGCCCGCTGATTGCGCTCGGCCTGGGCGCGCTGGTGCTCGGCATCGCCGCCAGCCGCACCTGCCTGTCCACCGGCTTTGCGCACGGGCTCTGGCTCGACGAGTGCCCCGACGGTGAGCTGCGTCAAGTCGTCTCGGTGAACTCGGGCGGGCTCGTTCGTGGCGCCGAAGGGACCGTCACCGTCTCGGTGCTCGCGGCCTACACCTCGGGCCCGGCCGATCTCCAGACGAGCGCCTCGCTCTCGCGCTTCACGCCGTCGCTCTTCCTCGTGACGCCGACCGGCGAGCAGCCGCTGACGCCCAAGGAGGGCTGGACGGCCCAGGGCGCGAGCAGGCACGCGACCGTCGTCATCCCCACCGTGAACGACGGGGACTACCTGCTGCGCACCAAGGTGAACTCCTCGCTCGGAGAGACCGTCGTCGACGCGCCGCTGCCGCTGTTCGCGCCCGCGAAGATCCACGTGCTCACCGATCGCCCGCTCTACGAGCCGGGGAACACGGTGAAGTTCCGCGCCCTCGCGCTTCACGGAGGCACCCTCAGTCCACTCGATGGCCGCCCGGGGCTTTGGCGCGTCACCAACCCCAGCGGTGAAGTGCTCCTCGAAGAGAAGGCGCCTGCGGGCGAGTTCGGCGTGGTGGCCGGGAGCTTCCCGCTCGACTCCGAAGCCGAGAGCGGTGAGTGGCAGGTGAGCTGGTCGAGCGGCCCGGCGAGCCAGACGCGCCCCTTCACCGTGAAGCCCTTCACCCTGCCCCGCTTCCGCGTCGAGGCTTCAACGGCGCGCTCGTTCTATCGCCGCAAGGAGAAGCCGGTCGTGCGCGGCGAGGTCCGGTACAGCTCGGGCGCGCCCGTCGCGAAGGCCCAGCTCGAGTTTCGTTGGTCGACCTCTGGCGCCTGGCCCGCGCCGACCTCCTGGGTCGATGGCTCGGGGCTCCCCAAGAGCGCGCTCACCAACGCGTCGGGATCGTTCGACGTGGAGCTCCCGGCCGTGCCCGACGATCTCCAAGGCGAGGCGCACCTCACCGCCGCGATCTCCGCCGTCGATCCCTCGGGCGATCGCGTCGAGGGCAGCGTCGAGGTGCTGCTCTCGGAAGACGCCATCTCGGTCAGCGCCGTTCCCGAGCTCCGCGATGGCCTCGTCGAGGGCTTCAACAACCGGCTCTACCTCCGGGCGACGACCGCCGACGGGCGCGTGCTCTCCAACACCGAGCTGATCGTCAAGCGCCTCTGGGAGCCGACCGACAAGGGCGTGACCTCCACGGCCGACGAGGACGGGGTCGCGAGTCTGCAGCTCGATCCTGGTCCGGCGGTGAACGTGGTGATCCCCGCGCTTCCGTTCCGACCTCCGCCCAAGGCCGACCCCGTCGTTCGAACCGGGCTCAGCGATCGACTCGCTGAGGACGAGGTGAGCCTCGCCGATCGGCTCACCTTCGATCGCGTGGAGACCTCCCTCGATCAGTGCACGCGCTACATGGGGCCCGAGGGCGGTGGGGCCACCTTCGGGCTTCGCGTGAACCCAGCGGGCGCGGTCCTCGGGGCCGCCGGACCGACCCATCGGCTCGGCGCCTGCGTGGGGAAGGTGCTCTCGGGGCTGCGCTTCAGCTCGGCCGACGAGCGGCTCTTCGAGGTGACCTACCAGTTCAACGACGAAGATCTCCCCCGGGTGAGCGCGACGCCCGATGCGCTGCCCGGCCAGGTGCCATACCTCGAGGAGTCTCTCGAGCAGGCGATGCTCGACGTGCGCGACTGCCTGCCCTCGACCATCACCTCGGGCCCGCTCCAACGGCGCGCCTTCTTCCTCCATCGACCCAAGGACAAGGAGCTGAGCCTCAGCTGGTCGCCAGACAAGAACGGCGGCAAGGTGCCCGAGGCGGCGGTGAGCTGCATCACCTCGCGGCTGTCGAAGGTGAAGCTCGAAGTGCCGCCGCGGCCGAGCGACCAGGAGGACGACGGTGCGACCGAGGAGGCCGCCGTCGGCGTCATCTCCTTCGACGTCACCGCGCCCGAGAAGTACGAAGCCGAACGGCCGCAGGAGACGATCATGACCGGCTACGAGTTCCTGGTGACCGCCAAGAGCGGCAACGAGGTGCTCGGCTCGACGAAGCTCCGGGTGCGGCCCGGCACCATCCCCGACCTCCGCCTGCGCGCCTCGAGCCAGCTGCTGAGCCCGGGAGAGAAGGTGACGGTGCAGCTGCTCCGCGGGCCCAACTGGGCCGGCACGCTCCCCGAGAAGTTGTGGCTGCGGCAGGGCGCGCGGACCTGGGAGTCGAAGTTCGACGAGAAAGAGAAGACGGCCAGCTTCGAGCTGCCGAGGGACGTCGAAGGGTGGTTCTCGGTGTCCTTCGAGAGCGCCGAGGTGTTCCTCTACTCGAAGCCCAAGGCTGCGCTCTCGGTGAGCGTCAAGGCCGAGAAGGAGCGCTATGCCCCCGGCCAGCTCGCCCACCTGGAGCTGGAGACGAAGATTGGCGGTGTCGGCGGCGCTGCAGCGGTCGGGTTGTTCGGCGTCGACGACAGCCTCTCCCAGCTCGTGCCCTTGCCGGGAGCGACCGAGCTCGACGCGATGCGACCGCAGGTTCAGAGTGAGTTCGCCTTCCCCGGCATCGACGCCCAAGCCCTCGCGCAAGGCCGGGTCCGCGGCAAGAACGCGCAGGCGGCGACGCTCCTCAAGGTCTCGCAGCTCCCGCCGCCGCCGGAGATCGACACGCCCGCCTACGTGAACTCGTCGACCACCCTCGACCCGAACGCGGTGCTCGTCGACAGGTTCTACGTCGCGCTCGCCGAGCTGCACGTGCAGACGCGCGAGTGGGAAAGCAGCGCCGGCACGACCGAGAAGATGACGCCCAGGACGATGGCGACGCTGTGGTCGAAGTCGCTCGACGCCCTCGAGAAACGAAAGGAACCCGCGCGCGATCTCTGGGGACGGAAGCTGCGGCTCCACCGACTGCCCGCCGATCTCCTCGCCTTGACCGAGCCGCGGCAGGTCGTCATCGACGGCACCCGCCTGCCGGAAGATTCGGAGAACTGGTCGATGTGGGTCGCGAAGGAGAAGCCATGAAGAAGATCTTCGTCCTCCTGGCGACTGGGTTCGCCGTGCTCGTGCTCTTCTTCTTCTCTGCGGTCGGAGGCCGACACTCGTCGAGGTTCGCACCGGGGAGCGCGTTCGGATCCTCGGCCGACGCACTCGCCGGCGAGGAGCGCCTCGAGCGACGACAGAGCCCCATCGTGGCGAGCCCTTCCATGGCGGAGCCGGCCGCCCCTCCGGCGAAGGCCGCGATCGGCCTCGGCGGCATCGGCACGAAGGGCGGCGGGCGCGGGTCGGGCTACGGCGCCGCAGGAGACGATCTCAAGAAGGCCAGGCCACGTGAAGAGAAGGAGCAGTCGAGCCTCGCCGAGGCCGACGAGGCGCCCAAGGCCGAAGGAGGGCCCGGTGGGACCGAGCAGGCCGCCGCGACCCGCGCCTGGTTTCCCGAGACGTTCCTCTTCGAGCCGCTCGTCGTCACCGACGCTGCGGGCAGGGCGAGCTTGCCGGTGAAGGTGCCCGATCGGCTCACCACCTGGCGGGTGCTCGCGCTCGCACACTCCCGACAAGGAGGGCAGGCCGGCGCCGTCACCAGCTTCCTCGGCACGCTCCCGACCTACGTCGAGCCCGTCGTTCCCCCCATGCTCTTCGCGGGCGATCAGGTGACCCTGCCGATCCAGATCGTCAACACCACCGATCGAGAGATCACCAGCCCCCTCGCGCTCCAGTCGACGGGCGTGCTCGGGCCCACCGCGAACTCGGTGCGGGTGGCGGCCGGCGGCAACGTCGTGCAGAACGTCTCGCTCACCGCGCCGCGGCCTGGTCCCCTGACGCTCAAGGCCACGCTCGGCTCCACCGACGCCGTGATTCGGACGATCGACGTGAAGCCCGCCGGCCAACGCGAGGCGGTGACCCACGGAGGAACGCTCGCCGCCCCGCGCACCTTCTCCCTCGCCGGCCCAGCCGACGCGCTGCCCGCGAGCGAGCAGGTCATTCTCCGGGTGTTCCCCGGGGCGCTCGGCCTCGTTCGCGCCGAACTCGCTGCCGCGCCGGGCCGAGGTGGCGTGGCCGAAGATGCGTATCTCCTCCAGCTCCTCGGGAGTGCGCCTGCGCTCCTGCGCGCGCTGGGCGAAGAGCCGAACGGCCCGCTCATTCGCGACTTGAGCGTGCTCGCCACCCAACGGGTGATGCGTCACTCCCGCGCGCCCTCCGTCGATTCGGCGACGCTCCTCGCCGAAGCCGCCCTCGCGCACCCCGACAACCCGGTGCTCTCGCGACTCGGCGAACGGCTCGCCGCGCAGGTGGCCCAAGCCCAGCGCCCCGACGGCACCTGCCAGGGAGCAGATGGGTGGACCCTCCAGCGGCTCCTCGTCACCACCGGAGACTGTCTCCGCGCGGTGAAGGCCGCGCAGGGGACGCCGCGTGGGCAACAGCGCTTCACCCTCGTCTCGGTGAAGGCGGCGGGCGCGTACGAGCGCAACCTCGGCCGCATCAACGATCCCTACACGGCGGCGGCGGCCCTCGCGTCGGGTGCGGTGACTGGCAGCGTCGCCGACACGCTCAAGGAGACCGTCCTCAAGGGCATCAGCTCGAACGCCGAAGGCGCGGTGCTGACGGTGCCAGCGGGCGTGGTGCGTGCCGATGGCGCGGTTCCGTCCTCTCTCGAGGCCACCGCCCTCGCCGTCCTCGCGCTGCAGAGCGACCCGAAGGCGCCGCTCGCCGATCTCGGCACCACCCTGCTCGGCTCGTACGATCCCTTCACGGGCTGGGGCGACGGGCGGACGAACCTGCTCGCGCTGCGCGCCATCACCACCCTCTTCAAGGAGAAGGTGCCGGCTGGGGTGAAGATCTCGCTCGCCCGCGACGGGAAGGTGCTCACCACCGGTGAGCTGACGCCCGAGACGCTCAAGAGCGTGCTGGTGCTGGAGACCGATGCGACTGGTTCGTCGGGCAACCACCAGTGGACCGTCACCGCCGAGCCGCCAGTGCCAGGGCTTGGCTATGCGATGGGCCTCGTCGCCTACGTGCCGTGGAAGGAGTCGACCGAGGCGGGCCTCGAGCTGCAGAGCGCGGTGCCGTCGGAGCTCCAGGTCGGCAAGGCGTCAGAGCTGAACCTCACCGCGGCCTACCCCGGCCAGACGGCCGTGAAGCTGCGCATCGGGCTCCCCGCTGGCGTACAGCACGACACGCCCTCGCTCGACGCGCTCGTCTCGGCAGGCACCATCGGTCGCTACGAGACCGAAGACGGAGCGATCACGCTTCATCTCCCCCCGCTGACGTCTGGTGCGACGTGGGAAGGAAAGGTGAAGGTGATTCCGACCCTCGCCGGCAAGCTCCAGGCTCAGCCGACCTCGCTCACCCTCGAGGACCGCGCCGATCGCTCGAAGACCTTCGTTCCGAAGGCCTGGGTCATTCGGTAGCGCGCCCCGTCAAGGGCCGCTGGACCAGGCCAGCGCTCGACCCTGGCAGCGCACCGTCACGCGCTGCTTCCCATCGGCGCGAGCGGCGACCAACTCGAAAGAGACGTGCGCGGACGACGTCGAGGTCGCTTCCCACTCGACGGCGCCTTGAACGATCTCGAACGTCCCCGGATCGGGCTCGGCGCCCTTGGCCGTCACGACCGGCGTCACCGGAGGACGGAGGCGAACGTTTCCGAAGAGCGGTGGTGCCCGGGAACCAGCGTCACTCGACGCCTCCCGCAGCTCCACGCGCCGCTTGCCCGGACCCGAAACGAGCGCCCAGGGCACGCCGAAGCTCACTGAGGGCGTTCCTCCGATGTTGACGTAGAGCGATCGCGTTCCTCCCACGTCGGACGTGAAGAGTCTCGGCGCGCCGACCTTCCAGGGAGCGCCGTCGATCGTGCACTCGAACGGCGCAGCGAGGCCCCTCGTCGCCAGGAGCACCAGCAGGCACACGGGCCTCATCGCTCTTCGAGCAGCACCTTGAGCTCGCGCACCCGCCGCGTCACTTCGTCACGCTCGAGCTTCTGGAACACCTCGGGCAACAGATCGCGGCTGGTGCATTCCTGCACGGCGACGAGGTTCTGCAGCTCGATCTCGAGCGGGTAGCTCGGAGGCACGAAGTCCTTCACCACCGCCTCGACGTCGGCCGCGCTGACCTGATCGCGCCCATCGGTGGCCGCCTTGAACTTCGAGCGAATGAGGATCGCCTCGATGTCGGCGCCAGAGAACGGGTGGCCCTTGGTGAGCGCGGAGAAGTTGGGCACCTCGACGGGCACCTTGGTCTTCTTCTGCATCGCCGTGAACAGCTCGTCGCGCTCGGCGTCGGTCTGCGGGTAGAACAACGCGAGGTGTTCCTCGGCGCGGCCCTGGCGCTTCAAGTCGATCGGCAACAGATCGGGCCGACACGTCAGGAGAAACCAGACGATCTTCCCGCGGAACTCGGTGTTCCCCATGAAGCTCGCAATGGAGGCGAAGACCCGGCTCGAGGTGCCCGAATCGCCGCCGGCGTCACGATCGCCAAGGAACGCATCGGCCTCGTCGATCATCACCGCCACCGGCCAGAGGGCCTTGAGGAGGTTGAAGATCTTCTCGAGGTTCGACTCGGTGACGCCCTGCCACTGGCTGCGGAAGTTGAGGAACTTCACGCAGGGAATGCCGATCTCTCCGGCGAAGCACGTGACGAGGAAGGTCTTCCCGGTGCCGACCGGCCCGGACACGAGGTAGCCCATCGGCATCACCTCGATGCGGCCCTTCTTCAGCATCGAGGCGGCGTCGCGGAGCATCTTCTTGGCCTTCGCGTGCCCGGCCACCACGTCGAGCGTCCACGCCGGCTCGATGAACTCGAGCAGGCCATGGCATTCGGCCTGAATGATCTCCTTCTTCTTGTCCTTGAGGATCTCGGGCGTGATCCGCACGCCTCCTTCCATCGCCTCGTTGAGGAGCCGATCGAGGTTGATGCGCGAGAGGCCCGCGGTCATCTTCGCCAGCGCGTTCACCGGCACGTCCGACACCGAGGCGAGCTTCTTGCCTTCGAGCTTCCACTTCACGAACTCGAGGCGCTCGTCTTCACCGGGGAGGCTGATCTCGATGTTCGCCACGTACGGGTTGCGCGAGAGCCGGCTCGAGATGTCGGCCAGGTTCTCGACGATGAGCACGATCGAGAGATCGGCCTGGAGGAACTGCCGGTCCTGCGACCACTTGATCAGCGTGGCCAGGGTGAACCGATCTTCGGCCGAGAGCGACCCCATGTCGGCGGCCGGCGCGATCGTCTCCGCGAAGTCCACCACCAACGCGATCGACTTGCCCTCGCCGAGGCGGAGCCGGAAGTAGTTCTCGAGGAGCTGCAGCGCCCGGGCTGGGTCCTTCGGCATCGTGCGTGCGTAGTCGGTGCCGTACATCGCGTCGTAGCCGGCCATCGCGCGCGAGAAGTCCTGCTGGCTCTCGGGTGCCTGCGCACGAATGCCCGACGAACGATCGTAGGAGAGGACGTGATCTCGCCCGCCGAAGAGCTCGGCCCCGAGGAAGGTCTTCAGGTTCTCGAAGCCACGCCCCCCGCCCTCCTTCGTCACCGGCTGCAGATCGCGAACGGCTCCGAAGAGCACGCAGGTGGAGACGGAGCGCGTGTAGTAGCGCTGCGCGAGCTTCTGGGCCCAGCCGGGGAGCTCGGCGAGCGGGTTGTCGGTCTTCTTGGTCTTGGCCATGTCGGGTCGCTGCCGTCAGTCTTGTTTCTTCTTGAGAGTGGCTTTGAGGGTGGTCGGCACGTTTCCCTCTTTGACGTCGACGGTCTCGGTGAGGGTTTCAAAGCCCTGCGCCTTGATCATCACCGTCGTCTTGCCGACGTCGACCTCCCGCAGCTGCGGGAAGTCCTTCACCGGCTTTCCGTCTTCGAGCAGATCCTTGCCGTTCACGCTCACTCGCACGTTCGACGCGCCGCTGGGCACGTCGATGAGGAGGAGACCGTGCGCTGGGGGGCGGAACGCGAAGGCGAGGGCCACCACGGTGATGATCAGCGCCGCCCCCACTCCCAAGATGGCGAAGAGGACCTTGTTGCTCCCGCCGACCGGCTGCAGCTGAGCGCTCGTCTGGTTCCCAATCGTCCCCAACGTCGGAGAGGTCTGGCTCGTGGCCGGCAGCTCGGGCAGCGACGGGTTCGAAGAGCCGGTTCCCTCGATCATCATCGGGGGCGCCATGCGCGAAGGCGGTTGCTGCGTCGTCGGAGCGAGGACCCGTCGCTGCGGAGCCGGCGTGGCGAGCACCGGCGGAATGGGGCGGACCGCGGTCGGAGGGAACGACGCGAACGGATCGGGGCCGACCTCTTCCGGCAAGGGCGCCGGTCGGTTGCGAACGTTGAGTTCCTGCGGCCCCGGGTTGGTCGTCGAGTCGTCCCGCATGCCGTCGGCGAGGAGCGTCGCCTCGTGCTCGTCCTTGCCTGCGGTGTGCACCGCTTGCTGGGCCGTCAGCCGCACGCCTGGCCGGAGCGGCGGCGGCGGCGCAGTGATCGGCGGCGTCGTGGAGAGGACCGGTGGCGGCGGGCGGGTGAGCGGGGGCAGCCCCTGGTGTGAGACGGCGGGGGCCACCATCGGGGGCGCCATCGTCGGAGCGGCCGTGACCGCGCTCGAGTTCGCTGGCATCGAGGTCGCCGCTGGCACCTGCCCCATTCCGAAGCCGACCTCCGCCGCGACCATCAACCCCTCGGGCGCCTTCACGTCGCCGTATTCCTGGAGCCGCTGCTTCTCCTTCTCCACGTCCTCCGCGAAGGTGGCCTTCATGAAGGCCGCCAGGTCCTTTCGGCCGAAGGAGAAGCCCGAGGTGTAGAGGAACTTGCGCAGGTCCTCGCCCAGCTCGCTTGCGTAGGAGTAGCGTTCGTCGACGTCCTTCGCGAGCGCCTTCATCACGATCTTCTCGAGCGCGTCGGGGATCTTCCGGTTGAAGTGTGAAGGCGGCAGCACCTCGACCTTCCGCACCTTCTCGAGCACCGAGAAGTCCGAGTCACCCACGAAGAGCCGCTCGCCGGTGAGCATCTCGTAGAGACAGACGCCGATGGCGAAGACGTCGCTGCGGCGATCGAGGGGCAGGCCACGGATCTGCTCCGGGCTCATGTACCCGAACTTGCCCTTCAAGATGCCGGCCTGGGTCTTGGTCGCCTTGCCCGCAGCCTTGGCGATGCCGAAGTCGATGACCTTGACCTCGCCCTCGTAGCTGATGAGCGCGTTCTGCGGCGAGACGTCACGGTGGACGATGCCCATCGGCCGCCCGGCCTTGTCGTTGGCGCGGTGGGCGTAGTCGAGCCCTTCGCAGCACTGGGCGATGAGGTAGCACGACAGCGGAATGGGCGCGGGCTCACCCCGCTTGCGGCAGCGATCGAACACCGCGCGCATGTCCTTGCCCGACACGTATTCCATCGCGATGAAGTACGAGTTCGAGATCGACGACAGCTCGTAGATCTGCGCGATGTTGGCGTGGTTCAGCTGAACCGTGATCTTCGCCTCGTCGATGAACATCGTGATGAACTCTTCGTCCTCGGCGATGTTCGGCAAGATGCGCTTGATGGCGACGAGCCGCTCGAAGCCGCCCGCGCCGAACGTCTTCGCGCGCCAGACCTCGGCCATGCCGCCGATGTTGATGCGGTCGAGCAGGAGGTACTTGCCGAAGGGGATCGGCTGGCGCTTGGGAGCGGTCGTCACGCTCGCCGGAGCGTAGTCGACGCCTCTCACGGTGGGGACAATGAAGGCACCCGCGCCCTTCCCCACGGCGCCGACTTCGGTTGACATTGGCTGCGAGCGGAGACCGGAGTGGTAGGAGGACCGCATGCATCACCGTACCTTCGTCGCCGCGCTGGTCTTGCCGCTGGCTGCGCTCGCCGGCGCGCCCACCCCCAAGGCGTTCTGCGAGACCTGGAGCAAGGTTGCGAAGGCCACGACCGACTACCGCGAGGCGCTGGCACAGACCGTCGGCGCGCTCTCGCCCGACAAGCGTGGCACCGAGTTCGAACAGGCGCTCGTCGGGGCGCAGATGACCAGCGGCGGAGGGCACCTCCAATGGTTCAAGCGCGCCGCCCAGAAAGACGGCGTCGAGTTCAGCTGTCCTGCCTTCGAGTTTCCGGCAGGTGAACCGGCCCACCGGGTCGTCGTCACCGACAAGGACGGGCAGATCGACACCATCGCCGCTCGAGACGGGGTGCTCTTCGTCCTCCGGACGCGACGGGAAGGCAGCTCGATCCTCGAGATCGGAAAGGTTCCACGGCTCCTCGCCGAGGGCCTGCCGCGCCCGTTCCCCTCCTCGCGGCTCATCGCCCTCGACAACGAAGTAATCGTCACCCTCAACGATCGGGTCGTCGTCGCGAGCCGAACGGGTGCCCCTCCGCGCACCCTCGCCGCACACATCCACAACCCGCCCGCGATCGCCGTCGACGGAGAGTCGGTCGTCTTCCTCGATGGGCGAAAGCTCTTCCGGGTGCCGATCGCGGGAGGCGAGGTGGAGACGCTCGCCACGCTCACGACCGAACCGCGCGAGGCGGCGATCGCGATCGACCGAGCTGGGTATCTCGTGAAGCTCGACGATCGCGAAGCCCTCCGCGTGCCCAAGAAGGGGCCGGCCGTGGTCTCCACCACGAGCGTCTCCGGCGTGACGTACGTCGTCGGGAGCGACCTGATCTTCGGAGACGGCCATTCGCAGAGGGCGTTTCGCCTCGGGTTCTCCACCGAGGAGCGCGTTCGCGTCGGCGAGTGGAGCGGCGATTGGAGCCACCGAGGCGCGGTCTTCGGCGCTGAGGTGTTCATGGAAAGCAACGGCTCGAATTGGCCGGGGAAGGCCTCGATCGTCAGGTGGACACCCGGCAAGGCCGCCACCTCGTTCGCCGCGCCAGTCGGCTGGGTCGACGCCGTCGCCGTCGATGCCAAGGCCGTCTACTGGCTCGACCGGTGGTACGGCGCGGTCTACTCGGCGCCCAGATAGGACCGCACGAGTCGAGCTCACTCAACCAGCGAGCACTCGCACCGGATCGGTCCGTGAGGCACGACGCGCGGGCAAGAACGCGCCCGCCGCCGCCGCCACCACGCCGAGCACACCGCCGCCCACGAAGAGCCACCACGGCCGCGCGAACCACGTCTCGGGCTTGAACGGAAACTCGGGCACGAACCGGGCAGCCGAGAGATCGAGCCCGAGGGTGGCGAGGAGCGCCAGGAGACTGCCCACGACGCCGCCGATCAACCCCAGGAGCAGGGCCTCGGCGAGGACGAGCCGAAACAGGTGGCTGCGAGTGGCGCCGACGGCCCGCATCACGCCGAGTTCCTTCTCACGCGCCCGCACCGAGGCCGAGAACGCATGGGCGATGTTGAAGGCCGCCAACAAACAGATCAGCACCGACAGGAGCGCGAGGCTCGAGGTGCTGATCGCCACCGCTGCTCCGGCGTTCTCCGCCATGCGCCGCTCCTGATCGTCGACCCGGACGCCCATCGCCTTCACCGCCGCCACGATGCCCGGCACCTGCGACGGGTCGCGCGCCTTGAGCGAGACGCCGGTGAAGGTCTTCGCGTCGAGGTTGGCCGCCGCGTTGAGCCGCTTGGCGGTCTCGAGCGGAATCGTGATGCCCGCGAGCAGCGCACGATCCGACACGCCGACCAACTGCGCCTGGGCCGCGGTCACCGTCGCGTTCTGCGGCGTGGTGGTGACGAAGCTGCGGTTGAAGTCGATGGGGAAGATGAAACCGGCGAGCAACTGCCCCGAGAGCTGCGGCAGCGATCGCTGCGGCGCGAAGCTCTTGTTGTAGATCTCGAGCAGGCGCGTCGACGCCAACGCGGGGATCGGCTTGTCAGGGCCGGGATCGGAGAAGTCGCCCAGCACCACGTCGGGTTTGACGAACTCGGGCTCGACGCCGACCGCGAGGATCTCGAGGCCCATGTGCAGCGGCCGCCCGAAGAAGTCACCGCGGTAGATGGTGACCGCCGGCGCTCGCACGTTCATCTTGCGGAAGGCCCGCTCGACCCCCGGCAACGCTTCGAGCCGGGCGACCGTCTCTTCGTCGAGCGTGCCGCCACCGAGCAGGCCGAAGGAGAGCTGCGCCGGCACCACCTCCACCAGGCTCGTGTCGACGGGAAAGACCTTCTCGCGAACGATGACGCCCACGCCCAACCCGAGCGAGACGAAGAAGACGAGCGAGGCGACCCCGATGACGAGCCCGAAGGTGGACGAGACCGCGCTGCGGCGATCGCGCGCCAGCGAGAGCTTGACCAAGGGCCACAGGGAACCGCTCACGACAGCTTCCCTCCCGAGAGCGTCAGCACCCGCGACGCCGCCGCCCGCAGCCGCTCTTCGTGCGTCACCGCCACGACCGTCAGGCCTGCCTGGTTGAGCGTCTTGAAGAGCGCCACCACCTCGTCCGCCGTCGTCGCGTCGAGGTTGCCCGTCGGCTCGTCGCACAAGAGCACCTTCGGTGAGCCGAAGAGCGCGCGCGCGATGGCGACTCGTTGCCGCTCGCCGCCCGAGAGCTGACCTGGCGCCCGTCTCCCGTGAGCCGCCGTCAACCCCACGCGCTCGAGCGCGGCGTGAGCCTTCGCCTCGAGGCCCGAGGGGTCCTGCGACGAGAAACGCGCCGGCAAGAGCACGTTCTCGAGCGCCGAGACGCCGGACATCAGGTGGAAGGACTGAAAGACGAAGCCCACCGTCTCGTTGCGGTACCGGCTCAGCGAGGCGTCACCCAACCCGTCGAGGCGAGTGCCCGCGACCGTGAGCTCGCCCTGAAAGGCGGTGTCGAGGCCGCCCAGCACGTGGAGGAGCGTCGATTTCCCCGAGCCGCTCCGTCCGACGATGGCGACGAACTCCCCCGCTGCCACCGAGAACGTCACCTGATCGAGCACCGACAAGCGGCCCTTCGCTCCATCGTCGTAGGCGCGGCTGAGCTGCTTCGCCTCGATCACGGCACCTTGGCTCCGGCCGGCGCCTCGAGCTGCAGCGCGAGCGACAGCTTCACCGCCGCGTTCAGCTTGCCGTCCTTCGCGGTCGCGGTGAGCGAGACGGCCTTGAGATCATCGGTCGCGTCGAGCCAACGCACGGTGGTGGGCTTGAGCGCGAACCCGCCGAGGCCCCAGGCGCTCTCGGGCAACGCGCGCACCGAGTTTGCCAGCTTGGTGAGATCGACCGAGATCACGAGCGCCTCGTTTCCCGCCGCCGCCGGTGTGGGCGGCGCGCTCGAGGCGAGGAGCGCGTCGAGCCGCTGAATGGGCGAGCCGAACGCCACGCCGCTCCCCTTCCCTGCGAAGTGCACGCCTTGGCCCTGAGACCAGGTGGTGAAGAAGATCTCCTTCCCCTCTCGCTGCTGCTTCTCGAGCTTGGCGCCGAACTTGGGGCCCACCAGCGCGACCTTCTCGAGCGTCGGGGTGACGAGATCGGCCGAGGTCACCGGCGCGAAGCCCGAGAGGTGCGCATAGGCGAACGGGTTGGTCTGCCGAATGTCGAAGGCCGGCACGCCGCGATCCATCGGAGGGCGATCGGCGAGCGAGAGCGAGAACACCGACCCGGGCTGGAGCTTGTCGAGCACCTCGGTCTTGAGATCGAAGTTCCCCTGGTCGAACGCGCGCGCCACGTACGGCCCCAGAAGTTCCTTGGCGATCGGGGTGAGCCCCTTCGCGTCACCGCTGAAGCGCCCCACCAACACCGCGTCGGCCGGCAACAGCGCGGTGAAGTCCTGCGCGCTCTGCGGAGTCAGCGCCGCCAGCAGCTCCGCCTTCTCCTTCCACTGGCCGTTCACTCGCGCCTCGAGCGCCGTCGGCGAGAGCGAGGCCGTCACCAGCGCGTTGAGGAAGGGCGTCGACTGCAGCACCGGGCTTCCGTTGCCGAGCCAGGCGTAGACGTCGTGCGCGCCCGCGGTGCCGAGGGCGGTCGCGAGCTGCTCGTCCTTGGTGAGCCGATCGGTCTCTCCGAGCGAAGCAGCCTGGCCGAGCTTCGCGATCATCTCGTCCCGCCCGACGAAGGCCCAGCCGCTCGCGATCGCGTAGCCCAGCGTCGGCGGCAGCCCCTGCTGCTTCGAGAACGTCTTCACCGTCACCGCGCCCTGCTTCTGCTCGCCTCCCGCGCCGGCACCGAAGCGGTTGAAGGAGATGCCCTCGAGACGGGTGTGCAGCGCCGACGCGTCCTTCACCGGGAGCACGAGGTAGACGTCGCCCGACAGCAGCACGGCCGCGCCCATCGCCCGCGAGGGATCGAGCCCGGCCTTCTCCAGCTCGCTCGCGCTGCGGGGGTCGATCCCCACCTGGCGCACCACCTCGTCGGCGAAGGCCTTGGCGTTCGCGAAGCCCTGGAGCGGCGCGATGAAGCCGGCCACCTTCACTCGCTCGAGCAGCGTCAGCTTGGTGCCTGCGTCCTTCAGCGAGGGCACCACCACCACTGCGACGGCACCTCTCGGCATCACCGCCTCGATGCCGGTCGAGGCCACCTCGGCCTTCTTGCCGCACTTCGAGCAGCCAGCGGCCAAGACGAGGAAGACGAGCGCCCACCACCGTGCCGGCCTCACGAGCGCACCTTCTCGGGCTGCTTCGAGACGCCCGGCGTCGAGGAGAACTCCTCGCTCACCACCATGAAGGACTCCATGTCGCGCACGGTCTCTTCGGTCGCAGCCACCTCGGCGGCGAGCGCGTCGAGCTGCCGGGTGACGACCTGGGGATCCCGAATGGCGATTGACTGCTCATGGGTCAGCCGCAAGAGATCCTCGATGCTCGCGAGTTGATGACTCACCACTTCCCGGCTCTCCTCCGCCTGGACGAAGCGGGCCAATCGTTTCTTCAGGATGTCGATGCGCCGCGACTTCACTTCCTTGAGGCGCTCGTTCTTCTCGCTCTCCACGTCCTTGGTGAGCTCGTTCAGCTCCGCCTCGACGGCCTGCCGGTCGGCCGCATTCAAGAACTTGCGATAGCTGTTGAGGGTGGTGACGAGCCGGAGGAACGAGGTCAGCAAGGTGTCGAGGCGCTGCTCGCTCGAGGCCTGGAGCACGCCACCGCCGGGCAGCTTGCCGTACTCGTCGAGGATGCGGCCCTTGAGGGCCTTGAGCTGCTCGTAGTGCTCGCGCTGCGAGGGCGCGAGCTCGGCCAGCAGAGCCTGCTCTTCTTCGGGCGAAGCGACCTCCGACGAGGTGAGCGCCTCGGAGTTCGCCCGCACCGCGCGCCGGAACGACGGCATCGTCGAGAGGAAGGTGAGGTACGCCACCGACGCGCCGCCCGCCGCTGCGAAGGGAATCCAGTCGCCGAGATAGATCGATGCGAGGGCGCCAGCGGCGAGCGCGAAGAGGTTCGCCGGCATCAGCAGCGCGGCCTTCAGGTAGTTGGGCGAGCGTTTCTTCACGGTCGGAGCGTGGCGGAAACGTACTTCAGCGCTCCCAAGTCCGCAGTCTCTTCCGCTGTCGGAACGGTCGCGGGCCCGGTGAGCTTCTGCGAGAGGCCCACCGCCGACTGGAAGAGCTCCGAGTAGGTGACCGGCGCCTCTCCGGCGAGCCCGAAGAAGGCGAGGTTCTCCCGCACCGTCGCAGGGGGCTCGACCTGCATCGCCTCCGTTGGATCACCGAGCTCTGACGCGAACGCGCCGAGCGCGCGCGCGGCCTCTTCAGGAGCGCGGTTCACCTGCGCTCCGGCGTCGAGCGCGCCCCGAATCAGCCGGCGCACCGCGTCGGGGTAACGCGCCGCGAAGTCACCCCGCGCGACCAGCACGGTGGCGAGGAGGTGCGGCGAGTCGGCCGTGGTGGTGATCAGCGCGCCTCCCAGCTCGCGAATCATCGGGTGGAGCTCACCGACCAACCCCGCGGCGACGTCGGCCTTCCCTTCCTTGAGCGCCTGCCCCGCCTGAAGGGACGACTCGAGGGTGACCCAGGTGACGTCTCGCATCGAGAGGCCGGCCCGAGAGAGCACCCACAAGGTGAAGTAGTGCGAGGGGCTCCGCGGCTCGGTGGCGATGCGCTTGCCGGCGAGCTGCGCTGGAGTGAGCGCACCGGTGCGGCTGGCCAACACGTGCTGCCCGCGGCTCCGCCCCACCAACATCACCGTGCGAGGTACGGCGTCACGCAACGGCACGGCCGCCATGCCCAGCGTCGACACGCCGAGCGCGGCGACGTCGACGCCCCCGTTCTCTCCACCTTTCATCAGCGCGCGGCGGAGCTGATCCTCGCTGTCGAACCGCACCACCTTCACGTCGAGCGCGTACGCCGAGCGGAAGAGGCCTGGCCGGCCCTCGTCGCCAGCCGCCCAGACGAGCCCGGCGATCGCCCCACGCGGCACCACCCCGACGAGCACTGGCCGAGTGGGAATCGAGGCGATGTCGTCGACCGGCGCGGTGACGCCTGCGGGGAAATCTCCGGCGGTGAGGCGAGGGGCACGACCCCAGAGGCGATCGCGCAACCGCTCGACGTAGCCGAGCCGGGCGGCCAGGAGCGCACCGGCTCCCAGCGCCAGGAAGAGGACGGTCGCGAGAAAGCGCCGCCCGTGCAGTTACTTGACCTCGACCTTCTTGCCGATCGTCTTCTCGCCGCCGGCGGAGACCTCCGAGACCGGCGCGGGGCTCTCGAGGCCCATCTCCATCTTGAACTGCTTCACCAGCTCGGCGGCCTGGAGCTGCTCGGCCTCTTCTTCGATCTTGATCCGCTCGTGATCGACCGACTCGAGCGCCATCTGCATGCGCGCCTCGTTGACGGCGGTCTGCTCCTCGACCTTCCGGAGCATCTCGTCGTGGGTCGCGTCGATGCCGGCGACCTCGAAGGACTCCATCGCGTCGGCCACCTTCGCCTGCCACTTGGCGCGCCGAGCATCGCGAATCGCGGCCATCGCCTCGGCCGTCTTCTTGTCCTTCTCGCGCATGAACGCCTTCTTCACGTTCAGCGCCTTGTCGTAGGCGGCACGGGCGGTCTGCAGCTGCGCCTCGTTGCGGGCCAGCGCGCCCTTCTCCATCTGGAGCCGGGTCGCGTACTGGGCGGCGAGATCGTCGCGCCCGCCCTGAATCGCCGCCTTCACCTTGGCGGTGAGATCGCCCACCTCGGCCTTGTACTTGCCGTTCTCCTTCTCGAGCAGGGTGACGTTCGCTCGCACCATGGCGATCGACTCGTTCATCTTCGGAACCTGATCGTTCAGATCCCTGATGTTCTGTTCGAGGATCAGCTCAGGGTCTTCGATGGTGCTGACGAAGAAGCCCACGAAGCTGCGCATCGCCCGCTTGAAGCGTTGCCACATGATCGATCATTCTCCCTGAAGGACCAGCGCCGTCATCGGCGGGTCGACCACCACACTGTACCGCCCTTCCCACAACACGTCTTGCGCTGCCATGCGATTGCGTCGTCGACTCACTCAGGGCGAACGTTCAACAGGGAGCGCTCGTTCCCGCTCCCATCGACGTCTCCGAGCACAGCCTGAATTCGAGTGGTTACTGGCCAGGCAGGGGCGGCGCGTCGGGTGAGCCCGCGTGCAGCTTCGGCCCGAAGGGGGCGCTGCCCCAGGCCGTGTTCTCGACGCCTCCGCGGTTGATCACGAAGTCGACGGTGTAGTCACCCGGAGGCACCCGCATGCGGTAGTTCGGCTTGCCGCCAGAGAAGCCCCACTCGTACATGCGGCCGTCGTAGCGCTCCATTCGCACCCCGACCTCTTCACCGCCGACGAGCTTCTGAACGACCTGCCCACCGACGCGGATCGGGCCCGTCACCAGCACCGTTCGGTAGTCGATGTCGTCGTTGATCTGCTGCTGCTGATCGATGAGCAACTGGGTCGCGGTGAGGCGCCAGCCCGCGGCGTGCTCGGGGTACACGTCGCGATCGATGAGGAAGTAGATGTCGTAGTTGCCGATCGGCAACCGAACCCGGAACTGGCCGTCCTCCGCGGTGACCGCGCGGCGCCGGAAGAAGCTGTTGCGGTAGAGCGGGTCGCGGTTGGCGAAGAAGAAGGTGCCGATGGCGACGCCCGGCGGAGGAGGAACGCCGTCGATGAGCAGCTTGCCCGCGTAGTAGCCGGTCTTGATGTCGATCGGCAGCCGGGTCGGGGCCTGCACCTGCTTGAAGCGATCGACGATGAACCAGCCGTCGACCAGCTCGTCCGCCATCTCGTCGGAGAGCTGAATGATGGTGAAGTAGTTGCCCGCGAAGGCCTGCAGCTGGAACACCGCCGAGTCCATCGGCACCTGGTACTCGAGGAAGAGCGTGTTGGTCGCCGCACCAGCGCCGCCGTAGAGGAAGAGGTGCCAGTTGTAGTTGGGCTTCGGCGTCACCGGCACCCCGTCGATGCTGATGCTGCCCTCGATGGGAATGGTGCCGAGGTTCGCCGTCAGCCGCGCGTCGGTGCGGAGATCGATCGAGCCCGCCAAGGGCACCGCGAAGATCTCGGAGGGGAAGTGCTTGTCCGGCGTGCCCACCATCGAGAGGGTGATCCCATACTCGGCCTTGGGCACCATGCCGGTGATCGCCCGGTAGCCGCCCTCGTGGTGAGTGACGACCGTCGCCTCCCGCTCTCCAGGCACGGTGTACTCGAGCTTGAAGTCGGTGCCCTGCCGCCGATTGGGAATGGGGCGGCCGTCGATCAGCACCTCGCCCTCGAGGGTCGCGGTGGGAATGTCGATGTCGAGCGCCTGATCGCGATCGAAGGCGAGCTGGACCGGGTGCACCATGAAGCGGCGCAGCTCGGTGCCGTAGAGCGCCGCCGGGGGCGCGTTGAGGAAGACCGCGAACTGGCCTTCGAGGAGCTTGAGCTCGTAGGCCCCGGCCTGACTCTGGGTGCTCACCCGCTGGGCCGCGGCGAAGTTGAGCCGTGAGGCGCCGTACGTCTCGAGCCCGGTGTCGAACGGCGTCGTCGTCGGGGTGAAGGGCAGCCCACCGAAGATCGCAGTGCCGGCGAGCGTGTAGCTGCGGCCCTCGAGGCGCCGGTTCTGGTTCTCGCGCAGGTCGATGCGGCCGGTGTCGATCTGCCCCTCGTGGGTGAGGAACACGCCCCTCGGCTGGTAATAGAAGATGTCGTAGTTGCTGCGCAGCACGTTGACCGCGTAGGCGCCCGTCGGCGGCAACAGCTTGTCGTACTCCGCGTGCACGCCTCCGCCCTTCCACTCGAGGTAGAAGCCGCTCGCTGGCCGCCCGTTGAGCACCGCCTGGCCGCTCACCGTTCGAAGGGCCGCGCAGAGGCCGAACACGATCGAGCCGTCTGGAACGTCTTCGATGCCGCCGTCTTCGTCGACGAAGCGGCCGAAGGACTCGGGGGGACAGGGTTCGCCCGCGATCCAGTTGATGGCCACTCCCGAGTCTTCTTCGGGGACGATCACTCGACCAGCGTCGGGCTTCTTGGGCGCCTGCACTTCGGTGGTCGGCAACACCTCGAGAATGGGCGAGGCGTCACACGCGATCAGTCCGATCGCCAGGGCTGGTGCCCATCGCTGCCAGTTGAATCGCACTCGTGACTCCCGGGGGCTCCGTCGGGTGCCTTCCAGCAAAGGCGGCGCCAGTTCGCAAGGGGCTGGAATCGCTTTTGATTCGAAACACGCAGCCTGACAGCCGCGAGAGAACTAGCAGCGCGGCTCAGTCGAGCTGGGAGAGCAGCCGGGCCGCGTGACGGTGGGCCTCACGACGAACCTGCGCCGCGTCCATGGTGAGGGGCTGGCGATCACGCAGGACCAAGTGGCCATCGACGATCACGTGGCGCACGTCGCGTGACTGGGCGGCGTAGACCACGGTGGCGACGGGATCGTTCGAGACCGGCGTGAGGTGGGGAGCCGAGAGATCCACCACGGTGAGGTCCGCCTTCTTGCCCACCTCGATCGAGCCCACGTCGTGAAGCCCGAGCGCCTTGGCGCCGTTCACCGTCGCGAGCTCGAGCGCCTGCATCGCCGAGAAGCCGGTGGGCCCCACGCGCGGGAGGTGAATGAGGGCGGCCTGGCGGAGCTCGTGAAAGATGTCGAGGGTGTTGTTGCACGGCGCCCCGTCGGCGCCGAGGCCCACCGTGACGCCCTGCTTCACGAGCTCGGGGATCTTCGCGACCCCGGAGGCGAGCTTGAAGTTCGCGCTCGGGCAGTGACACACGCAGGTGCGGGTCTCGCGGAGCAGCCGCTGCTCCTCGGCGGTGAGCCAGACGCAGTGGGCGAGCGTGGTGCGCGGCCCGAGCAGCTCGAGCGAGGCGAAGTAGGCCACGTTGTCGAGCCCGGTCTTTTCACGAACCAGATCACACTCCGTCGAGTTCTCGCTCGCGTGGGTGTGAATGCGCACGTCGAGCTCTTTGGCGAGCGCGGCCACCTTGCGCATCAGCCCCTCGCTGCACGAGAGGACGAAGCGCGGCGCGAAGGCGTAGCGGAGCCGCCCGTTCTCCGCTCCATGCCACCGCTCGATGAGGGCGCGACTCGCTTGGAGGCTCGCCTCGGTCGATTCGCGAAGGCCGGCGGGAACGCCCTGGCCCGCGTCCATCATGCACTTGCCGCCCACGAGCCGAAGCCCCGCGTCACGCGCCGACTCGAAGACCGAGTCGTAGTGATGCACCGAGCCCATGTCGAGGCAGGCCGTGGCGCCCGAGCTGATCAGCTCGAGGAAGGTGAGATCGGCCGAGGCGCGCATCGAGGCGGCGTCATGCGAGGCCTCGAACGGCCAGATCCGCTCCCGAAGCCAATCGAGCAGCTCGAGGCCGTCGGCGTGGTTGCGGCAGAGGGTCTGGCAGGCATGGAGGTGGGAGTGGATGAGGCCGGGCAGCACCACCAGCCCTCGCCCGTCGATCACCCGGGTCGCCCGCGCCCGCCGGGCCTTGGAGTGAGGGCCGACCGAGGCGATTCGATCTCCGTCGAGCAGCACGTCGGCGTCCAGCAGCACCTCACGCGCGGCGTTCATGGTGACGACGGTCGCGTTCCGAATGAGCAGTTCCACGGCGGCGGACATGTTGGCTCACGCCGAGACGGAGGTACACTTTTCGCCGTGCTGCTCCGCCTCGCCCTCTTCGTGTTCGATCTCCCCGGCCAGCCACCGGACTACGTGCGCCCGCCCGGCTCGACCAGCCCGCGCTACTTCGAGCTCCTCGAGAACAACACCCACCTCATCTACCCGGGCCTCGCGGTGTTGGTGCTGCTCCTCATCGCCGTCGGCATCTTGCAGGCCTGGCGCTCGGAGGACATGGACGGCCTCCAGAAGGCGAACCTCAAGCGCGAGATCATCGGAGAGCTCCGGCGCGAGGTGCATGGGATGACCGCCGACAGCCTCTCGAAGAACCTCGGCGTTCCCTCGCTCCGGTTGCTGCGGATTCTCGAGGAGATGCAGAAGGACTCGATCCTCGAATCGCGCACCGACACCCGCCGCATCACCACCTGGCGGATGAAGGGGATCTGACGCGCCCCGCCTCGGGCCGCACGCGCCTTACTGAGCGACCGCCCGCAGCGAGGAGATCACGCAGCTCCCCGTCGTCGGATAGGGACAGGGCGTTCCGTACGGATCGTCGGTCTCGAACACGGCGAAGGCGCGATACGGCGTGCCCACCTGCGGCGCGACCCCACCGTCCTGCTGGCCGAAGCCGATCTGCCCGAGGATCTGCCGCACCGGGTTGAGCGGGTTCGGAGTTCCCGCCAGGCGAATCGGGAGCGTTGGAGCGGTGGCCCACCAGAAGAACCGGCACGCCCCGCCAGCGCCCGAGCTGCACTCCTCGAAGGGCTCGTTGCCAGTGCCGCCGTCGGAGAGGAACGCCGGCTGCCACACCTGCGCGGTGCGAATGGTGAGCGGCGCGTTCCCGAGGTTCGAGAGCCCGTCGTAGTTCTGGGCCACGCTCGTCACCATGCCCGAGAGGGTGATGTTGACGTCGTTCGGCACGCCATGGGGCAAGAGTGACTGGCCGGTGAAGATGAGCACCGCGCTCCCTGGCGGCCGGTTGGTGCCGATGGGCTCGGAGCGGAACCAGAAGAGCTGCGCTTGATCGGCAGCGTCGTCGCGGCAGCGCGACGTCGGGCGGTAGGCGATCGTCACCGGCGCGGTCTCCCATGGCATCGGGTCGCTCAGGGCGGCGGGCAGCTCGGCGCTCGCGATCATCACCCGGCCTCCGTCGGAGTTCGGAACGTTCGAGAAGCTGAAGTCGAGGCCGGTGCCCGCGTCACACTTCGCGCCAGCCAGCGGGTTGACGTTCAGGGTGAAGCTCACCTTCGTGTTGCCCTCGTTGCGCACGTAGAAGCGCCCCGAGCGCGAGCGGTCCACCGCGCCACCGTCAGCGCCCACGCACCCGCCCGCATCGGGGAAGAGCCGGTTGTCGCAGAACGACCCGAAGGGAATGTTGAGCATGGTGTTCGTGCGGTCGGTGCAGGTCTCCATCGCCGAGTCGTCGAACTTGAAGCACACGCGCGGCACCGCCTCGATCGCCTTGCCGCGAACGTTCACGGTGATCGGATCGACCCCGTTCGCGAAGGTGAGCTTGAGCGACGCCGAGAGATCGCCGCGTGCCGTCGGCGCGAAGGTGAAGCTCGTCATCGTCGAGCCGGCGGCGTCGAGGGTCTTCTTGAGCAGCGAGAGATCGCCCGTCAGCCCGGCCGGCATCGCCGGCGTGAGGACCGCGTCGGTGACCTCGAGCTTGTTCGAGCCCTGGTTCGAGAGGGTGAAGGTGACCATCTTCGACTCGTTCACGTAGACCTCTCCGAAGTCGATGGTGCGCGGCGCGACGGTGGCGACGGCAGCGATGCCCGTGCCCAGCAGCGAGACGGTGACCATCGTGCGATTCGGGTCGTCGGTCGTCAGGGTGACCGTGCCCATCTCGCGCAGGTCGGGCTCGGTCGGCTTGAAGGTGAAGGCGAACATCACCTCGCCGTTCTGCTCGGTGATCACCGGCAGGGTCTCCCCGTTGCCGAACTTGGGGTTCGAGAAGGTCGCGGCCGAGATGGTGAGCGGGGCGGTGCCCGCGTTGCGAAGGCGGAGCCGCTCGGTGGACACGGTGTTGAGCTGCACCTGGCCGAAGTCGATCGACGAGCGCTCGTTGCCCATCGCGTCGAGCACCTCGATGCGCGGGAAGGTTCGCTTGACGTTGGTGCCGCAGTCACAGGCGCTGACGACGAGCGCGAGCGCGCCCAGTGAAAGAAGAGTTCGGTTCATGTTCACACCAGCTCCGACTTGGGGCTCCTCACCATGAGGTCGAGCACCGCGGCCTTCGGGCTCTTGCCTTCGTATGCAATGCGAAACACCTGCTCGCAGATGGGCAGCTCGACCTGGAGCTTCACCGAGAGATCCTTGGCGCTCTTCGCCGTCTTCACCCCCTCGGCGACCTGCTTCATCTCCTTCAAGATCTCGTCGAGCGAGCGGCCCTTGCCGAGCTCGAGGCCCACCCGCCGGTTGCGCGAGAGCTCGCCGGTGCAGGTGAGCACGAGATCGCCCATGCCCGCGAGGCCCGAGAGCGTCAGCGGGTTGGCGCCCATGCGCACCGAGACGCGGGTGATCTCCGCCAGCCCGCGGGTGATGATCGCCGCGCGGGTGTTGTGCCCGAGCCCGAGCCCGTCGCCGATGCCGGCGGCGATCGCGATCACGTTCTTCAAGCTCCCGCCCACCTGCACGCCCACGACGTCGGTCGAGGTGTACGCGCGGAAGCGCTCGCTCGAGAACAGCGCCTGGGCCTTCTGGGCCGTCTTCTCCCAGCGCGAGGCGATGGTGACGACGGTGGGCATCCCGAGCACCATTTCCTTGGCGAAGCTCGGCCCCGAGAGCACCGCGATGCTGGGGTGGAAGGACTCGGGCAGACACTGCTCGAGCACCTCGGTCATCGTGAGCAGCGTCTCGTTCTCGATGCCCTTCGACACGGTGACGACCGGCACGTGGCTGGGGAGGAACGTCGCCACCTTCGCCATCACGTCACGGGTGGCCTGCGACGGAATCGCGACCGCCACCAAAGACGCTCCCTCGGCGGCGTGCTGGAGATCGGTCGAGCCGCGCACCTTCGGCGACAAGGCGAGCCCCGGCAGGTACCCGGTGTTCTCGTGCTTCTCGTTGATGGTGGCGATGGTGGCCGCGTCGCGCCCCCACAGCACCACCTCGTCGAAGTTGGCGGTGAGGACGGAGGCGATGGCAGTCCCGAAGCTGCCGGATCCGAAGACGGTGGCTTTCTTCATCGGTTCGCTGCTTACGCCTGCCCGGCCCTCGAAGTCACTGGCTTGCTTCGGTTCCACCCCTCACAAGCCGGTGACCAACCCGACCGCGACCGACGGCATCACCGGGCTGTCGCTGTCGCGCAGATGGACGTCGAGGCCCAAGGAGAAGAGGAAGCTGGTTCGCTCGGACAGCGGCAGCTCGGCGCCGACCTTCGCGAGTACGTTGTGGCCCGCCGTGAAGGTGGGCGGCACACCTTGCAGCGGCGTCGTCGCGAAGGGCTCGGTGTCGATGGTGAGCATGTAGCGGAGGTCGATGAAGAGCCGCGCCGCGCGCAAGGACTCGCCCTGGTAGGAGAGGATGACGCCGGGGGCGACGTTCCAGTTGCGACGACCGGTGATCCACCGCGGGCCTCGCTGTTCGCGGCTCGCGCGCTGGTTGAAGAACGCCGGGCCACCCTCGAGGGCGAGCGCGACCGCGAAGCCCGGGCCCTTGCCGAACCCGTACTTCACCGAGAGCCGGAGGTCGTGCATCAGCAGATAGAAGCTGTCGTAGCCGACGCCGACGTCGAGGTTGTCGAGCAAGCCGATCGAGGCGCGCAGCTGGAAGAAGGGGAAGCCCAGGATGAAGGCCTGCCCGCGCTTCCACTGGCCGAGCGCCGGAGCACCGAACATCGACACCGAGTTGGGCTCTTCGCGAGGGCGGAGGCGGGCGCGCACCTCGCCGATGGTGGGCGCCGGCACCGGCACCGTCGAGACGGTCGTCGGTGGGAGAGGCGCCGGCGTGACGGCTGGCGGGGACGGGGGTGGGAGCGCCGGCTGCGGCACGTTGGGTGGGGCCTGCCACTCGTCTTCCGGTGACGCCTGCGCCCAGCCCAGGAGCGGGGCGAGGAGGGACGCGAAGAAGAGCGCACGAGTCATGTCGTCCCTTCAAAACACGAAACGCCTCCCCGGTGGAGGAGGCGTCGTGACGGCTCGGAGGCTCGCTCGCCTCAGAGCGACTTGAGGTAGGTGACGAGTTCCTGCTTCTCGACTCCGGACAAGATCGACGTGGTGCCGTGCTTGTCGCCCGAGTTCCCGAAGACGCGCACCTCGAGGGTCGCCTCGGAGCCATCGTGGAGGTACGGCGCCGAGCGCGCGATGCCCTTGAGCGAGGGCACGTTGAAGCCCTGGGTCACCACCGCGCCGTTGTCGCGCTCGTTGCTGACGGGGCTGCGGAGGTTCAAGGTGCCGACGTCGTGGTTGCTGTTGTCAGTGAGCAGCTCTCCAGCGTGACAGCTGGCGCACTGGGCCTTCTCGAACGCGCTCCGGCCGCGCGCGACGACTGGGTCGGCCTTGGCGACGGGCGAAGGGGCGACCGGCATGCTGCCGATGAACTTGTCGAGGTTCGACGCCTCGCTCGCCAGCAGCCCGACGCCGCCCATGCGCTCCCGAATGGTGTGCACGTTGAAGTCGCCGATGCTGGGGAACTCACCCGACCAGTGGAACGGCGCAGTCGCGAGGAGATCGCGGCCCGCGAGCGAAGGCGTCTGGCGAGGCCCGTCGGGGAACATCCACACGTGGCCGTCTTCGCGACCTTCGAGGTGACAGGTCGAGCAGGCGACCGTCGTCTGCGGCGAGCTCATCTTCGGGTTGAGCGCGTCGAAGAACATCTTTCGGCCCTCGGCGAGCTCCGGCATCAAGACCTCACCGGTCACCACGATGGGCTGCTGGGTGTTCACCACCACCGCCGAGGCGCCCCGGCCCTTGGCCACCAACGTCTCCACCTGGTGGTTGAACTGGCTGTAGACGAAGGCCTTGGTGCCGTCACGGGTGACCGCGATGCCGTCGGCGCCCGGCCCCACCCGCACGAGCGACCGGATCGAGGTGCCGGTGCGGGCGAAGTCGAGGTCGGAGCCGGCGCGGCGATCTGCAGGGAGGATCGCGACGTTCTGCGACTCACGGTTGACGACGAAGACCCAAGCACCAGTGGGATCGGTCACGCCGACCGTCGGGCCTTGAACCGCGGCCTCCACGCCGCCGGTGGTCGAGGCGAAGGTGGAGATGGGGAAATCTCCGGTGCTGTTCGTGTTGGTGCCGATCGCGACGCAGGCAGTGAGATCGTCGACGCGGGGCTGGGGATCTCCACCCGTGGTCTCGTAGGTGACGATGCCGGCCGTCGCGACCGCGCCGATGCTGCACGGGCCACCAGAGGAGTAGTACCCACCAGCCGACGACGGCCGCCGAGCGATCGCGTCCTCGCGAGCCCACACCACCGGGGTGAAGGCGCGAGTGCCGTCCGGCGTGGTGATGATGTCGGCCGCCGCGCGCGGGTGGAACGAGGAGGAGGTGCTGACGCGGGTGCTGCCCACCGTGGAGCCAGTGCCGAGCCGGGTCGCGTTGGCCTCGGTGTAGACCGCAGCCTTGGAGGGATCACTGGTGACCGCCTGCCTGGCGAGATCGACCGTCGCCACTTCGCCGCGCTTGTAGAGCGAGACGAGGGCCTTGTTGCCAGCGACGACCGCGACCGCGCGGGGCTCTTCGCCCACCGGAAGCTCCCACGCGCGCTGGAGCGTGCTGGTGTCGAAGGCGGTCAGCACGCCGTGTGCGGCCGTGTCGCGAGCGGTGTTCGAGGTCACGAGCAGCTGCCGCCCGTCGGTGGTGAGCGCGAGACCGGTGGGCTCGAGGCCCGTCTCCAAAGTGGCCGAGACGGCCTTCTCACCCTTGCGAAGGACCGAGACCGTGTTGCTGCCGCGGTTGGCGACGTAGACGGTGTCGTCAGCGCCGACGAGCACCCGCACCGGGCTCTTGCCGACAGGGACCAAGGTCCTCTCGCCGGGCGTCGCCACGGGGATGATCGCCAACACGCCGTTGTCGGTGTCGACCGCGTAGAGGGTCGAGTCGTCGCTCGAGAGTGCCAGCGATCCGGAAGAGCGTGAGGTGCTTCCCTGCGTCGCAGGCGTGCACCCCATCACTGACGCCACTGCCCCGACCACGACTGCTCGTTTGAACCAGTTCATGAGTTCCCCGTTTTTCTCATCGGACCGCTGAATCTTGCTTGTTCGTCCCTGTGACTTCCATGCCCTGCCACCGTTGTCACTCGGCCTCTGCCGCACTGCGTAAGCGCGCCGATTTGCAGCGGTTCTCACAACGACGACCTGACGGCGCGCGAGCCATTTGCACCCGACATGCCCAGCTCAGTCGACTTGTTTCCTCTCAAGCCCATTGGGGCAGTCGTTGCCAACGCAGGGGAAAGTGATCGATTCACTGTGCAGTTTGCGTTCAACCGTGCGCAGAAAGGTGCCCAGGGCTCATGGCGACTCCTCAAACGGCCGAATTCCTGAGCTTCAGGCGCACCTTCACCTTGTTGATCGTGTTGGTGGTGGTGCCGTCGGCGGGGCTGTCGGGCTTCGGTGTGGTGGCGATCATCAACGAGCGGGCGGCGGTGGAGAAGCGGCTCGAGGCGACCTGGTCGGGGCGACTGGCGAGCGTGTGGAGTGACGCGAAGCTCCGCCTCGACGCGGCGCAGGTGACGTCGGAGTCGCCGCTCCAGCTCCAGAGTGAAGGGCTCGCGTTGGTCGAGGCGACGTTCGACGTCGAGGGCGGCGAGGTGCGGGTGTCGGACGCGAAGCTCGAGCCGGTGGTGCGCAGCTTCTCGAACCAGTTCGCCGTGGTGCCAGAGCGGCTGCTCGTCTTCTCGGCCTCGACGCCGCAGGGCGTCTACTTGCTCGTCGCCAGGCGGACCAGGGAGGTCGTGCACGGCGGGTTCCTCTCGGTCACGGCGGTCGAGCAGCTGGTGCGCGAGGCGGGGGCGCCCACCATCGCGGCGGGAGAGCCGGCCCAGCTGGCGCTCCTCCCGGTCAAGCCGGTGCCGGCCGAGGGCGTGCTCGCGCGGTTCGCGTCGGGTGTGGTGGAGGTGCGGGAAGCCGCGCTCGGGCCTCCGGAGCTCGCGTCGTTCGCCCTGCCCTCTCCGATCCAGGATTACCGGCTGGTCGCGCAGGCGGTCGGGGAAGATCCAGTCGGCACGGCCTCGGCGCGCAACCGAACGGTGTACGGCATCTTGCTCGGCGTCTTCTATGTCGCGCTCGCCCTCGGCGTGATCTTCACCGGTCGAACGCTCTACCGCGAGGCGAAGCTCTCTCGCCTCAAGACCGACTTCGTCTCGCTGGTGAGCCACGAGCTCCGCACCCCGCTCACCTCGATTCGCATGTTCATCGAGATGCTCGCGACCGGCCGGGTGAAGGAACCAGCGGAGCAGCAGAACGTCTTCGACATGCTGATGAAGGAGACCGGGCGGCTGTCTTCGATGATCGACTCGGTGCTCGACTTCTCGCGGATCGAGTCGGGGAAGAAGCAGTACCACAAGCACCCGACTCCGGTTCGGGAGGTGGTCGACGCGGCCGTCGACGCCTTCAAGGTGCAACGGGTCGGCGCGCCGATGCAGTTCGAGACGATCATCGACGCCGAGCTGCCGACGCTCCTGCTCGACAAGGACGCGCTCTCGGCGGCGGTGCTCAACCTCCTCCAGAACGCCTTCAAGTACACCCAAGAGAACAAGCGCATCGTCTTGCGGGCGGTGCGGCACGGAGAGGAAGTGGTGATCGAGATCGAGGACAACGGCGTCGGCATTCCCCGGCGCGAGCAGAAGCGCGTCTTCGATCGCTTCTACCGGGTCGATTCGCTGCTCACGCGAAACACCGAAGGCACCGGCTTGGGGCTGTCGATCGCCCAGCGCATCGTTCAGGCGCACGACGGCCGAATCAGCGTCGACAGCGTGCCCGGCAAGGGGAGCACTTTTCGGGTGCACCTCCCCATGGCGAGCTGATCAGACGGCGATCAGGTCGGCGTCGCGCGCCGCTGGAGCCGGGAGGGTTCGCTGCTTCCACAGCAGGTAGAGGGCTGGGTAGACCAAGAGCTCCATCAGGAAGCTGGTGACGAGCCCGCCCACCATCGGCGCCGCGATTCGTTTCATCAGATCCGCGCCGGTGCCCGTCGACCACATGATCGGCAACAGGCCCAGCATCGCCGCGCAGACCGTCATCGCCTTGGGACGAACACGCTTCACCGCGCCGTGGACGATCGCCTCCACCAGATCCTCCCGTGAGCCGAGCTGGCCGCGCCGCTCGAACTCGGCGTACGAGAGATCCAGGAAGAGCAGCATGAAGACCCCCGTCTCGGCGTCGAGGCCCATCAGCGCGATCAACCCGACCCAGACGGCGATCGAGATGTTGTAGCCGAGCGCCGTCAGGAGCAGCAGGGCGCCCACGGCCGAGAAGGGCACCGCGAGCATCACCACCGCAGCGCGAAAGGCCGAGCGGGTGTTGAGGTAGAGGAGGATGAAGATGAGGACGAGGGTGAGCGGCACCACGAGCGTGAGGCGTTCCTTCACCCGCTGCATGTTCTCGTATTGGCCGCTCCAGACGATGGAGGTGCCGGGCGGAACGGTGACGTGCGACGAGACGACCCGCTTGGCTTCGTCGACGTAGTGGCCGAGATCGACCTTCGAGGGATCGACGTCGACGTAGACGTAGCTGGCGAGCAAGCCGTTCTCGTCGCGGATCATCGAGGGACCGGTCGCGAGGCGGACGGCAGCGATGGCCTCGAAGGGAACCTGGCCTCGGCCACCCGGGAGCGGCACGAGCACTCGCCGGAGCGCAGTGAGATCCTCGCGGTAGTCGCGGGCGTACCGAACCGAGATGCCGTAGCGCTCGCGGCCCTCGATGGTGACGCTCTGGACGTCTCCGCCGATCGCAGTGGTCACCAATTCGTTCGCCTCGTCGACCGACAGGCCGTAGCGCGCGAGCTGATCGCGGCGGAGCTCGAAGTCGAGGAAGGAGCCGCCCGCCACGCGCTCGGCCGAGGCGCTGCGAGTTCCTGGAAGCTGGCTGACCGCCGCTTCGATCTCGATGCCGATGCGCTCGATGGTCGCGAGGTCGTTGCCCATCACCTTGATCCCCACCGGCGTGCGAATGCCGGTCGAGAGCATGTCGAGCCGGCCTTTGATCGGCATGGTCCACGCGTTGGAGAGGCCGGGGAGCTTCAGCTTCTCGTCCAGTTCCTGCTCCAGCTCGGCTTCGGTGATCCGATCGCGCCAGATCGCTCGAAGCGGCACCTTCAGCCACTCCGGCGCCCACGAGGAGAACCAGCGTGGCCTCTCCCGCCAGGCGTGCTCCGGCGCGAGGAGGATCGTCGTCTCCATCATCGTGAGCGGTGCGGGATCGGTCGAGGTGGTGGCGCGGCCGGCCTTGCCGAAGACCCGCACGACCTCGGGCACTTCACGCAAGAGCTTGTCCTGGAGCTGGAGCACGCGCTGCGCCTCGGTGACCGAGAGACCCGGCTGCACCGCGGTGGGCATGAAGAGCAGCGTGCCTTCTCGCAAGGGCGGCATGAACTCCGACCCGAGGTTCAGGAAGAGCGGAACCGAGGTGGCGACGATGGCGGCGGCGAGGGCGAGGGTGGCCTTCGGGTGCCGGAGCACGAACCGGCACGGGCCCTCGTAGAGCCGATGGAGCAGCCGACTGACGGGGTGATCCTCCTCGGCGCGATAGCGGCCGACGAGCGCCGCGGTCGCCAGAGACGCGAGCCAGCGCGGCTTGAAGGTGAACGGATCGGCGCGCGCGAAGAGCATGCGAATCGCCGGGTCGAGGGTGATCGCCAACACCGCGGCGATCGCCATCGCGAGGTTCTTCGAGAACGCGAGCGGCCTGAAGAGCCGGCCTTCCTGATCGACGAGGGTGAAGACCGGCATGAAGGCGACCGCGATGACGAGGAGCGAGAAGAAGACGCCTGGGCCCACCTCCATCAGCGCCTGGAGCCGAATCTCGTGGAAGTCGCCCTTTCGTCCCTCGGCCTGCCAGCGATGAATGCGGTTGTAGGCGTTCTCGACCTCGACGATCGCGCCGTCGACCAGCACCCCGATCGAGATCGCGATGCCGGCGAGCGACATCAGGTTGGCGTTCACGCCCATCAGCTTGAGCGGAATGAAGGAGAGCGCGACCGAGGCGGGAATGGTGACGATCGGGACGATCGACGAGGGGAAGTGCCAGAGGAAGAGGAGGATGATCAGCGAGACGATGATGATCTCCTCGATGAGCTTGTGGCTCACCGTCTCGATGGCCTGCGAGATCAGCTCCGACCGATCGTAGGTGGTGACGACCTCGACGCCCTTCGGCAGCTCGAGCTCGTGGAGCCGCTGCTTCACTCGCTCGATCACCTCGAGCGCGTTCTCGCCCTGGCGCATCACCACGATGCCGCCGACGACGTCGCCTTCTCCGTCGAGATCCGCCACGCCGCGCCGAAGGGCTGGGCCGAGGCTCACCGTGGCCACGTCCTTCAGGGTGATCGGCGTGCCACCTTCGCTGCCGAGCGAGAGCTGTTCGAGATCCTCCACGCGCTTCACGTAGCCACGCCCACGCACCATGTACTCGCGCCCGCCCAGCTCGAGGAGCCGACCGCCGACGTCGCCGTTGCCCTTGCGGACCGCGTCGATCACCGCGCTCACGCTCAGGCCCGACGCCGCGAGCGCATTCGGGTTCAGGTTCACTTGATACTGGCGCACCTGACCGCCGACCGTCGCCACCTCGGCGACGCCCTCGACCGACTGGAGCGAGTAGCGGAGGAACCAGTCCTGATAGCTGCGCAGCTCGTCGGAGGTGTGAGCGCCGGTTCGATCGACCAGCGCGTATTGAAAGACCCAGCCGACGCTCGAGGCATCGGGGCCGAGCTCGACTCGAACGCCCTCGGGCAGCTCGGGTTGAATCTTCGAGAGCGACTCGAGCACCCGGCTCCGCGCCCAGGACGAATCGGTGCCGTCTTCGAAGATGACGTAGATGAACGCCGCGCCGAAGTCGGTGAAGCCGCGAATCGCCTTCACTTTCGGCGCCCCGAGCAGCGCGGCAGTCACCGGGTAGGTCACCTGATCCTCGATGAGATCGGGGCTGCGATCCCACCGGGCGGAGACGATCACCTGGGTGTCGGTGAGATCGGGCAGCGCGTCGAGCGGGATCGTCTTCATCGCGTGCCAGGAAAACCCGAGCGCGACGATGGCCAGGCCGATCACGAGGTACCGCTGCTCGGCCGAGAAGCGGATGATCCGGCGAATCATGGAGCCGATCCCTGGCCTCCGGGCTCGGGAGCCTTCGCCCTCGCGAGCGACGCCTGGAGCCGAGACTCGGAGTCGATGAAGAAGGTCGCGCGGCTCACCACGGCGTCTCCGACGCTGACGCCCTCGAGGACCTCGGCGAAGCCTCCACCCATTTCACCGACCGACACGCGCCGAGGCTCGAACCGGCCTTCTCCACGAGAGACGAACACCACCGCCGCCGTCCCCGTCTGCACGAGCGCATCTGCCGGGACGCGCACGACCTCGCGGCTCGGCCGATCGATCGTCACCTCACCGAACATCTCGGGCTTGAGCTCACCCGCCGCGTTCGGAAACGCGAGGCGAACTCGTGCCGTGCGGGTCTTCGCGTCGAGGACTGGATCGACGAAGAGCACCTTCCCTGTCGCGACCCGTCCAGGAAAAGCGGCGAGGGTGAGTTGCGCGTCCGCTCCGACCGAGAGGAAACGCAGCTCGGTCTCGTAGACGTCGGCGAGCACCCACACGTTCGAGAGATCGACGATCTCGTAGGGCATGGCCGCGACCTCGAGCCGCGAGCCTTCGACGACCTCCTTCTTCGTCACCACCCCACTCACCGGGGAGACGATCGAGATCGCCCGCGCGGCGACCCCTTCACGTTCGAGGCGATCGAGCTCGGCCTTGGACACGTCCCACAGTTCGAGGCGACGGCGCGCAGAAGCGACGAGGCCGGGCGACTGGCTCCGGAGCGCAACCAACAGCTCGTTCTCCGCCGCGACCACCTCGGGGCTGTAGAGCGAGAAGAGCGGCTGCCCGACCCGTACCGGCTTGCCCACGAAGTCGGCCGCGACGTGCTCGACGTAGCCGCCGACCTTCACGTTGATCCGCCGAACCCTCGTCTCGTCGACGCTCACCTTCCCCACCGTGCGAATCGCGCCACCGACGGTTCCTCGATCGACGAGGGAGGTGCGCACGCCGATCAACTGCTCCCGCGCCGAGTCCAGCTCGACGGTGGCCATGCCCTCGACTTCGTTCACGCGGGTCGGAGGCGAGGCCTCGACCTTCACGAGCTTCATCTTGCAGATGGGGCAATTCCCGGGTTCGTCGGTGACGATCTGCGGATGCATCGGGCAGTGAAAGCGCTCGTTCGTCACGGCGGAAGCGGAGTGCGGCGGCTGGGGCGACCGTCGAGACCACCAGGCGCCGAGCGGACCCGCGATGGCGGCGGTCAGCACGACGACGAGCACGAGGCGGAGGTTCGGAGTCATGGGTCACATCCCCGTCGAAGAAGAAGGCGCCTGGGCGGCGCGGAAGGTGGACGGCGGCTCGCCGAGCGCGAGTTCGTCTTGGGCGATCGAGAGCCGCCACGCGTCGGCCAACACCTGGAAGGACTCGTCGAGCAGCGAGACGCTGAGGGTGGCCGCCTCCAACACCGCGGCGAAGGGCACCTTGCCGACTCGATACTGCGCGAGCGTCGCTTCGGCCGTCGCGTCCGCGTCACGAAGGAGCGTCGTGCGAGACAGCTCCCACACGCCTCGAAGCCGGCGGAGCGATTCGGCACGCTGCGCGGTTCGCAGGGCCATCAACTGCTCCACCGTCGTCACGTCGGCCGTCGTCGCCCGCTCGAGGGCCTCGGCTTCGCTGACGGCACGCAGCTGCTTCGTCGCGGCAAAGACCGGGAGCGGAACCCCGAGCGTCACCGTCCACATCGGCTCGAGCCCGCCGCGAACCATCACCCCGGCGCCGACGACGAGCTCCGGCACGACCTGGCGCCGCGCGAGCGTCGTCACCTGCTTGGCACCGTCCGTCGCGAGCCGAGCCGACCGATACTCGGGGCTCTGCTCACGAAGCAGCGCGAGCACGTCCGCGTCCGGCAGCACCGGCGGAAAGGTCAGCTCCGAGAACGAACGGGCACTCACGCTCGCGTCCAAAGGCGCCGAACGGAGCCGATTGAGCGTCTGAAGCGCGAGCGCGACGTCGGCCCGAACCAACTCCCGTCGTTGCTCCAAGCGACCGACCTCGAGCCGGGCGCGGAGCTGGTCTGCCTGCGAGCCCTCTCCCGACTCGTAGCGAGCGCGCGCGACCTCGACGGCCTGATCGAGCAGCCCGCGTTGCCGAGTGAGGAGCTCGAGCCGGGCGTTGGCGAGCTGGAGCGAGAGGTAGGCGCGACGCACCTCGGCGATGGTGGACAAGCGCACCCGATCGAGCGCGAGCTCCCGCTGGCTCACCTCGACCTTCGCGAGCTCGCCTTTCGGCCCCGGCGTGCCGAGCGGAATCGTCTGCGACGCCATGAACGAGACCCAGCTCATCTCCGTGCGGCCGACCGACCAGCGGGTGAAGCCGTCGTTCTGCACGCCCACCTGGAGCATCGGATCGGGCCACGCCTGCTCGCGCGACACTCGCTCGCTGGCCGCTTGGAGCGTCGCCTTCGCCTGAGCGAGCTCCGGTCTCACCTCGAGGGCCTGAACGACGAGCCCTTCGAGCACCGGGTCTCGGGACTCGGCTGCGCTCGCTCCGACGGAGACCAGCGTCGAGAGGATGAGGCCTCGCGCGCTCATGCCAGCTGCCTCCGCACCCATTGCGCTCCGAGGCCCAGGGCGAACCCGACGACGAGGGCGACGAAGGCGGTCGGGCCGGCGCAGGTGCTCCCGAGCGCCGCGGTCATCAGGCTGAACCCGCACGCGGTTCCGAGCAGCGACGCCGAGAGGCTCTGGCTCAGCGCCCAGCGGCCGATGAGCGCGCCAGCACCGAGCCCTCCGAGCGCGCTCGTCGCGAAGCAGAACTGCATGCACCAGGCGCCCGCGCAGACGTGGCCGACGCGAGCGCTGCAGAGCACGAGCCCGAGCGGCAACACGCCAGCAGCGACCCCGGCCAGCGCGGCGCGAGGCAGCCCTCGCCCGAACCAGAGGAGCGCCACCGCGCCGAGGAGCATGAGCCCACCCACGCCGATCGTCGTGGCCGGTCTGGTGGTGAACACCGCCGCCGGGCCGATGAGGAACAGCAGCGGCAACGCACCGAGCACCGCGCGGCGAAAACGAGCGCGCTCATAGGCCTTGCGGGCCAACCTCTCGAGCGTGTCCTGTCGCAGCTCCATGCCCAGGTAGGCACGAGCGCTCCGAAGCGTGACACCTCAATCGTTACGGCGAGTTCGACGCGAACATTCGGCGCGCGAGGGGTGGAATCGTGCCGACCGCAAAGCCCGCGGCGAGCGCTCCGACTCCCGAAAAGCCGATGCAGGAACAGCCCATCGCGCCGGTGAGCATCGACATCGCCGATGCGCTCACCCAGAAGGGCCAACGGTACGCACGGCGGATCGCGACGAACGAGACCGCGAGACCGGCGGTGACGCCGCCGACGGTGCAGGCCTGGACGCACCAGGTCGAGCAGTGGCCGGCGGCGCAGCCATGCCCGAGGTTGGCGACGAGCGAGAGCACGAGCGGAACGACCCCACTCACCACACCCGGAACGAAGCCACGGCCGAGGTCTCGACCGCGCCACAGACAGAGCGCTCCGGCGACGAAGAGCAGCGCGCCGAAGCTGAGCGCCGAGGAGGGCCGCCGAGAGACGAGCGCAGCCACCGCCACCACGGCCACCAGCGGAACACAGGCCGCGAGGCTCCAGCCAAACCGCGCACGCTCGTAGCGGCTCTTCGCGGCCTGCTCGAGCCGGGTCAGCTCAGTCGAGTCCATAGAGCCTCCGGAACGCATCACGAAGCCGGGTGAGCGCGCGCTCCCGGCTTTTTCGAAGGGTGGCGCCCGACACCGCGGCCGCGGTCTCCCAATACGTCGCGACGAGCGCTTCCTGATCGACCGCCGAGAGCGTGCCCATCGCCTGAACCGCCGCGTCGAGGAGCTGCTGCTGCTCTCGCTCTTCGACTGCATCGGCCTGCGCGGCGTCCGCTGGCGCTTCGGCCGACTCGCGCAGCCGGGCGCGCTTCTTTCGCTGCGTACGGCACTCCCACGTCGCGATGCCGACGGCCCACGGCAGCGCCGGCCGCTTCCAGTCGTACTCGTTCGCCCGCTCGAGGATCTTGAGCATCGAGGACTGCGCTGCGTCCTGCCCTTCGCTCTCGCTCTCCATGAGCCGAACGCACAACCGATGGATCGACGGCCAGAGCCGCTGAAAGACCGGCGTGAACGCGGAGCGATCGCCCTGGGCCAAGGCCTTCAGCAGCTGATCGAGCTCGGCGAGTTCCGGCATCGGCGGCGACTCCATGACATTTCCCACGCCGCACGGGAACCCTCCGAAGTTCCCCGCTCGGGCGGCGCCTCAGTTAAGAGAGTCGTCGTGGAGCGAAAAGGTCAGCGCATCCTGGTGGTGGAGGACGACCTCTCCATTCTCACGGGCCTCTCGATGAGTCTCCGGTACGAGGGCTTCGAGGTGCTCCAAGCGCAGGACGGCAAGGCCGGGCTCCAGAAGGCGCTCGACGAAGCCCCCGATCTCATCGTCCTCGACATCATGATGCCGCAGCTCAACGGCTACGAGGTGATGGAGGAGCTGCGAAAGCGGAACAGCAAGACGCCGGTCATCGTGCTCTCGGCCCGAGGCATGGAGCGCGACAAGGTGATGGGCCTCGACCTCGGCGCCGACGACTACCTGGTGAAGCCGTTCGGGCTGCAGGAATTGCTCGCGCGCATTCGCAGCGTGCTCCGGAGGAAGGAACGCGACGAGCCGCAGACGCTCCGCTTCGACGACACGGTGATCGATCTGCGCTCGAAGACGGTGCAGCGTGCCGGCAAGGACATCGAGCTCACCGCGCAGGAGTTCAAGCTCCTCGCTCACTTCGTCGGGAACCCGGGCCGCACCTTCAGTCGCGACGAGCTCCTCTCGGCAGCCTGGGGCTACGGCTACGAAGGCACCGCCCGCACGGTGGACAACTTCGTGAGCCAGCTCCGGCAGAAGTTCGAGAAGTCGCCTGATCAGCCCAAACACTTCTCGACCGTGCGCGGGCTGGGCTACCGCTTCGACGCCTGATCAACCCGACTCAATCGGCGCCGGGCCTGATCCGACTCGTTCGGCCTGATCAGCGCCCGCCGCGGAGCTTGATCTCCTTCACCAACGCGTCGGGCGTCAGGAAGATCATCTCCGCGTCACCGAACTTCACCCGCGCGCCGTCGAAGAGCTCGATCTTCTCCTTCGGCTTGAGCCGCTGCGCGCCGATGAAGGTGCCGTTCTTCGACTCCGCGTCACAGAGGAACCACTTGTGCACCTTGGCGTCGAATTGGAGCCAGGCGTGAAACCGGCTCACCGAGCCGTCGTCGACGATCACGTCGTTGGTCTCGACCCGGCCCACGGTGACGCCCATCGCGAAGGGGTTCGCGCGGCCTGCCACCTTCTCGACCATGAAGACGAGCGGATCAGTCGCGGTGGGGCGGGACCGAAAGCCCGCGTCGGTGGGTGCCCAGTCTTCGTCAGGCGAGGACTCCGAGGGCGGCGCTTCCCACAACAAGACGGGGACGGTCACCACCGGCTGGTCGGGGTGCACCACCATGCGCCGCATGAGCTGGGTGAGCGCGATCGACACCCGACAACTGTACACGCGGCCCTCGACACTGTCGCTCAAACCACGCCGACGCCCTGCGCCGAATGCGTGTAGGGTGGCCACATGCATCGGCGTTACACGGTTCATCGCGATGGCGATCTCCTGGTGGAGGATCTCGACGCTGCCGGGAAACCGCTCGAGGCCGAGCCAGTGCCCGCGGAGGATCGGCTGCCCATCGAGGTGACGGTGCTCGCTCCCGACGACACCGACTCGCGCGCCGCCCTGCTCGATCTGCTGGAGATGGCGCTCGGCCTCGAGACCGAAGGCCCCGAAGCGACCGGCCTCAAGAAGCGTGAGGCCAAGAAGCCCGACGCGTTGAGCTGAGCCAAGCCGAGGGTGGGGCCTGAATTTCCGGCTCGTTCGTCCGGTCGGTGCGCTTGCGCAGGAGGGCCGGCCTGCGCTACCTCGACGCCCATGAACACGCTCCTCCTCTCGATCGCTCTCGCTTGTGCCCCTGGTCCCGACGGCAAGATGTCCTGCAACGGCAATCACGCCGAAGGTGACAAGGGCCACGCCGAGTGCGCTGGTCACGCTCAGGCGGCCGGCCCAGGCACGCCGAAGACCGGTGAGGTGATGACCCGCGGAGAAAAGCTCAAGGGTCTGCCCGCCGTCACGCTCGACAAGCTGCTCACCTCGCCCACCGACTTCGAGGGCAAGGACGTGCAGGTCGAGGCGAAGATCCGCAAGGCCTGCGAGAAGAAGGGCTGCTGGATGGAGCTCGCGCCCACCGAGAAGGGCCCGGGCGTGCGCGTCACCTTCAAGGACTACGGCTTCTTCGTGCCGCTCGACTCGGCTGGCGCCATGGCGAAGGTGGAGGGCACGGTGAAGGTCGCCGAGCTCGCGCCCGAGCGCGCCAAGCACTTCGAGTCCGAGGGCGCCAAGGTGGCCAAGGGCAAGGACGGCAAGTACCGCGAAGTCCAGCTGGTCGCGGTGGCCGTCGAGCTGCGCCGCTAGGCTCGAGCCGCTTCGATGCCGCGCGCCTACTCGATGCGCGGAGTGATGGGCGCGGCCGATCGAGCCGTCTCGCTCGCGACCGACTGACTCCACCTCCAGGCGCCGGCGAGCCTCGTGCACGACGTGCAGGTCGACCCTCGGTTTCAGCACCGGGGGGTCGATCTCCTCTGGGACAAGGGCGGCGGCTTGGTGCTCGGTGTCGAGGTGAAGGGTGATCGCCAGGGCAAGCGACGCGGCAACTACTTCTTCGAGCTGATCAGCAACGCCGAGAAGGACGCGCCGGGCTGCTTCCTCTATTCGACCGCCGATCTGCTGATCTACGTCTTCCTCGACGTGCGCGAGGTGCACTGCCTCGAGCTCAAGCCAGTCCGCGACTGGTTCATGCCGAACGCGAAGGCCTACCCGCTCAAGTCGACCAAGACGCGCACGGGGGCGAACCTCTACACGACGGTGGGCGCGATCGTTCCGCTCCGTGACGTGAAGGAGGCGGTCCCGCACGCGCTCACCACCCATCGCTTCTCGCTCACGGCGCCGGGATGAAGCGGTGGCTCGGGTTCGCAGCGCTCGTGCTGGCCGCCTGCGCGGCGATGCTCTGGTGGGTTCGTCCGGGCGAGGGCCTCCTCTACCCAGTCGCGCGCTTCCCCGAGGCGTACCCGGTGCACGGGGTCGATCTGTCGCACCACAACGGTGACGTCGACTTCGGGCTCCTCGCCGACGCGGGCATCGCGTTCGCGTACCTCAAGGCGACCGAGGGCGGCGATTGGAGCGACCCTCACTACCGAGCGAATCGAGAGGCGGGTGAGCGCGCGGGGCTCCGGGTCGGCGCGTACCACTTCTTCACCTTCTGTCGACCAGGCCTCGAGCAGGCGGCGCACTTCCTCGCGACGGCACAGGTGGCCAAGCCAGCGCTGCCACCGGCGGTCGACGTGGAGTTCGGCGGCAACTGCCGCGATCGCCCCGGGCCCGACCGGATCCGCGCCGAGCTCGAGGCCTTCGTCGGCGAGGTCGAGCAGCGAACCGGCCGCGTCGTCGTGCTCTACGTGACCCAAGAGGCGAAGGAAGAGCTGCTCGGAGCGTTCACCCGCCCGCTCTGGTACCGCTCGATCGCGAGGGAACCACGCCTCGACTGGTCCTTCTGGCAGTTCGATGCCGCCGCGCGCGTCGCTGGAGTGAACCGCGCCGTCGACCTCAACGTGTTTCGCGGAGAGCTCGCTGCGCTCGACGCGCTGTGACGCCCGCCAGTGGGACGCGCTCTCACCTGGGCGCGCCTGCAACAGGTTTCAACGCCGCTGTTCGCATCGGTCGACTGGCCGCGGCAGGAGTCACCAAAACGGCCAGGACTGACCGATTGTCTTCGAGGCACTTCGGTGCAGGTCTGTTACCTTCTTTCCGCCATGGCGACGAAGCAGCGCCCCGCCGCTGACGATGGCGACACGGGAGTCGCGACCGAGACGAAGAAGAAGGAGTCGTTGAAGAAGCCCCCGCTGTTCCGGGTGCTCTTTCACAACGACAACTACACGACCATGGAGTTCGTGGTGTTCGTGCTGCGCTCGGTGTTCCACAAGTCGGAGTCGGACGCGGTGTCGATCATGCTCAACGTGCACAAGACGGGGTTCGGCGTGGCCGGCGTCTACACCCGTGAAGTCGCCGAGACGAAGGTGGAGCGCACCCACGCGCTCGCGAAGGAACACGAGTACCCGCTGAAGCTGAGTCTGGAACCAGAGGATCCCTGATGGCTTCTCCGATCATCGCCAAGGAACTGCAGGCCTCCATTCGTTTCGCGCTCGCCGAGGCGAAGCGCCTGCGCCACGAGTACCTCACCCTCGAGCACTTGCTCCTCGGGCTGCTCCGCGATCCCCGCACGACCGAGGTGCTCAAGGCCTGCGGCGCCCGGCCCGAGCGGGTGAAGGAGCGCCTCGAGAAGTTCGTCACCGAGACGGTCGAGCAGCTGCCCGAAGGGGTCGAGGCCGAGCCGCAGCAGACGATGTCGGTCGAGCGGGTGCTCCAGCGCGCCGCCTACCACGCGCTCTCCGCCGAGCAGAAGGTGATGGACTCGGCCGACGTGCTGGTCGCCCTCTTCCGCGAGGTCGACAGCCAGGCGCTCTTCTTCATCAAGGAGGAAGGCGTCACCCGGTACGACCTGCTCAACTACATCTCGCACGGCATCAAGAAGGACGGCGAGGGCGCGGGCGCGGGCGGCGAGGAGCGCGAAGGCGCCGGCACCAGCACCGGTGACGACGACGATTCCCCCGGCCCGGCGAAGAACCCGCTCGAGGCGTACTGCACCGATCTCAACGCCGAGGCGAAGGCCGGCCGCATCGACCCGCTCATCGGCCGGGAGCTCGAGCTCGAGCGGACGATTCAGGTCCTGTGCCGGCGGCGCAAGAACAACCCGCTCTACGTCGGCGACGCGGGCGTCGGAAAGACGGCGATCGCCGAAGGGCTCGCCCTGGCGATCCACGAGCAGAAGGTGCCTGACGCGCTCGGCAAGGCGAAGGTCTTCTCCCTCGACATGGGCGCCCTGCTCGCCGGCACCAAGTTCCGCGGGCAGTTCGAGGAGCGGCTCAAGGCGGTGCTGAAGGCGCTCTCGCAGCAGGAAGACGCGGTGCTCTTCATCGACGAGATCCACACCATCGTCGGCGCGGGCGCGACCAGCGGCGGCTCGATGGACGCCTCGAACCTGCTCAAGCCGGCGCTCGCCTCGGGGCGGCTGCGCTGCATCGGCTCGACGACGTACCAGGAATACAAGGGCAGCTTCGAGCGCGACCGGGCCCTCTCGCGGCGCTTCCAGAAGATCGACATCGGCGAGCCCTCGGTCGACGACACCATCAAGATCCTCGAGGGGCTCAAGAGCCGCTACGAGGAGCACCACGGCGTCACCTACGAAGCCGAGGCCCTGCGCGCCGCGGCCGAGCTGTCGGCGAAGTACATCAACGAGAAGTTCCTCCCCGACAAGGCGATCGACGTGATCGACGAGTCGGGTGCCATCGACAAGCTGCGCAAGCCCCGCACCGGCAAGGTGACGCTGGCCGACGTCGAGGCGGTGGTGGCGAAGATGGCCCGCATTCCACCGAAGACGGTGGCGGTGGACGAGAAGAAGGCGCTCGCGTCGCTCGAGGCCGACTTGAAGGCGGTCATCTTCGGTCAGGACCGCGCGATCGGAGAGCTGAGCGCGGCGATCAAGCTCTCACGCTCCGGCCTGCGCTCTCCCGAGAAGCCGATCGGCTCGTTCCTCTTCGCGGGCCCCACTGGCGTCGGCAAGACGGAGCTCGCCAAGCAGCTCGCCAAGGTGCTCGGCATCGAGTTCTTGCGCTTCGACATGTCGGAGTACGGCGAGCGCCACACCGTCTCGCGGCTCATCGGCGCGCCGCCCGGCTACGTCGGCTTCGATCAAGGCGGCTTGTTGACCGACGCGGTTCGCAAGCACCCGCACTCGCTCGTGCTCCTCGACGAGATCGAGAAGGCGCACCCGGAGCTCTTCAACATCCTCCTCCAGGTGATGGACCACGCGACCCTCACCGACAACAACGGGCGCAAGGCCGACTTCCGCAACGTCATCGTGATCATGACGACGAACGCCGGCGCGCGGGAGATGAAGCTCAAGTCGGTCGGCTTCGGTGATCGGCCGGTCGTCGACCCGAGCCGGGCGAAGGAAGCGCTCGAGCGGGCGTTCTCACCCGAGTTCCGCAACCGGCTCGACGCGGTGGTGCCCTTCGGCGGCCTCACGAGGGAGATCATCCTCAAGGTGGTGGACAAGGAAGTGAGGGCGCTGGGCGACCTGCTCGCGGAGAAGAAGGTGAAGATCGCGCTGAGCAACGGCGCCCGGGAGTGGATGGCCGAGCACGGCTACGAGCCCGAGTTCGGAGCGCGGCCGATGGGGCGGCTCGTCGATCAGGCGATCAAGAAGCAGCTCGCCGAGGCGCTGCTCTTCGGAGCGCTCAAGAACGGCGGCGTCGCTCACTTCGACGTGAAGGCCGACAAGTCGGGCATCGAGCCGACCTTCTCGACCGCCGAGGCCTGAAGCCAAGCGCGCGGAGGCTCCACACCGCTCGGTTGATTCGATTCGTGCGCTGAGTTCGAGCCGCAACCGGCGTTCGAGGCCAGCGTTCAGTCACGGCGGCTGAAGAGCAGCGTGAGGAAGGCGAAGAACCCGGTCGTCTTCGCGGCCTCGGCCTCGGGAGCGCGTGACGCGCGGAACGATCCGATCGGATACAGCCGCGCGATGTTCCTCAGGCGCTGCTCGACGAACTCGTCGATGGCCCCGCTGGCGACGACGCGCAGGCCGCCCTCCTCGAAGTGCCCGACGACCTTCCCCGAGGGCACGCTCTTCAGCGCCGCGCGGAAGTCGCTCAACATCGCGCCCGGCATCCACCCCGACCGAACCGTCACCTCCCCGTTCGTCACCACGACCACGAAGGCCCGGCGCTGGCTTCGAAGCCAGAGCACGATGGCGGCTCCGATCGCGAGAACGACGAGGGCAGGCACCATGCAGGCTCGACCCGTCAGCGGCGAGGAAAGTGCAACTCAGCTCTTGGCTGCTTCCGCGGCGACGGCCTCGAGGGAGATCGGCTCGGCGCCCAGCGCGTGGAAGCCACCGTCGACCCGAATCTGCTCGCCGGTCGTCTTCGGCATCCAATCGGAGAGGAGCACGCAGGCCGTTCGAGCCACCGCGTCACTCGCCGCGTCGGAGCGCGCGTCCCAACCCAGCGGCGCCTGGGCGCCCCACTTGTTCTCGAGGTGCTTGAAGCCGGGAATGCCCTTCGCGGCGATGGTGGCGATCGGCCCGGCGGCGAGCGCGTTCACTCGAATGCCCTTGGGGCCGAGATCGCGCGCCAGGTAGCGCACGGTGGCGAGCAGCCCGGCCTTGCACACACCCATCCAGTCGTAGAGCGGCCAAGCCTGGGTCGAGTTGTCGAAGTCGAGGGTGACGACGCCGCCGCCGCTCGTCATCAGCGGCGCGACCGCCGCGGAGAGCTCCTTGAGGGAGAAGGTCGAGACCCGGAAGGCCTGCTGCACCGACTCCCAGGGCGTGGTGAGGAACCGGCCACCGAGGGCGTCTTCGGGCGCGTAGGCGATCGCGTGCAGCACGCCGTCGACGCGGCCCCACTTCGCCTTCAGCTCGGCGGCGAGCTTGGGAAAGTGTTCGGGGTTGGTGACGTCGAGCTCGAGCACCTCGGGCGGCGGATCGGAGAGCTTCTTCGCGGTGCGCTGGGTGAGGGACATCGGGCGCCCAAACGAGGTGAGGATCACCTGCGCGCCTTCCTTCAGCGCCAGCTCGGCCACGCCATAGGCAATCGACTGCGGCGTCAGCACGCCGGTGATGAGCAGCTTCTTGTCCTTGAGGAGCATGCGCTCGCTCTACCCCGAGGCCCTCGACGCTCAAAGCGATCCATTGCGTCAATGGCGGCAGACATGGGAGGACTTGGACATGGCCGCTCCCATCGATCGAAAGGGCCTCGCGACGACGGGCGCCGAGGAGACGATCAAGGTCGCTCCAGCCTCGGGCTATCGGCTCGCGCCCACGGTGCGCCGGTTCCGGCTGATCAACGAGGCCGATCAATCGGTCTCGGAGTGCGTGCTCGGCAAGTGCCAGATCGGCTCTCACGCCGCCGCCGAGGTGCAGCTCGCCGATGCGACCGTCTCTCGCTTCCACTGCGAGGTGATCATCGAGGGCCAGCGCGCGACGGTGAAGGATCTCGGCAGCACCAACGGCACCTCGGTCGATGGGGTGCGGGTGAAGGAGGCGTTCCTCAAGCAGGGCTCGGTGATCAGCATCGGCAACACCCGGCTGCGCTTCGAGCTCGACGACAAGGTGAGCGCGCTCCCGGTGAGCCAGGAGTCGACCTTCGGGACGCTGCGTGGCGCGAACCCGGCGATGCGGCAGGCCTTCATGATTCTCGAGAAGGCGGCCAAGACGGACGCGACGGTGCTCCTCGAAGGCGAGACCGGCACCGGGAAATCACGCGCGGCGCAGGCGCTCCACTCGGCCGGGGCGCGGAGAGCGGCACCGTTCCTGGTGGTCGATTGTGGGGCGCTGCCGCCGACGCTCCTCGAGGCCGAGCTCTTCGGACACGAGAAGGGCGCGTTCACCGGCGCCGCGTCGAAGCGGCTGGGCGTGTTCGAGGAGGCGAATGGCGGCACGGTCTTCCTCGACGAGATCGGGGAGTTGCCGCTCGAGTTGCAGCCACGGCTCCTCCGGGTGCTCGAGGATCGGCAGGTGCGCCGGCTGGGGCAAAACCAGTGGACGCCGGTCGACGTGCGCATCGTGGCGGCGACCCATCGAGATCTGCGTGCCGACGTGAACGCGGGCAAGTTCCGCTCCGATCTCTACTTCCGGCTGGCCGTGGTGCGCGTCACCCTGCCCCCGCTGCGAGAGCACGCGGAGGACCTTCCGGAGATCGCCAAGGCGCTCCTCAAGGAGCTCGGCGCCTCGGACACGAGCCATCCCTCGCTCTTCACCTCCGACTTCCTCGGGCAGCTGCAGCAGGCGACCTGGGCCGGGAACGTGCGCGAGCTGCGAAATCACCTCGAGCGCTGCATCGTCTTCGAGACGCCCGAGGCCCCTACGAGAGGGAAGACGCCGTCGACGGCCGGAGCGTCGATCGATCTCACCACCGGCCCGTTGGTCGAGGCCCGCAAGCGCGCCAACGATCGTTTCGAGCGCGACTACCTCACCGCACTCCTCGCCCGGCATGGAGGCAAGGTGTCCCAAGCAGCCGTCGAGGCGGAGGTCGATCGCGTCTCGCTCTATCGTCTGATGCGCAAGCACGGCCTGAAGACGACCGACTGATTGCAGTCGCGCGGCGCCTTTCAAGAATGAAAGCTGTCGCGAGAACGGACGTCTCGTTTCGCGACAGCTGAAGTTCACCGACATGTCGGCGTCCCAGTGGACGCGTCGCTCGCATCGGCGGCTTCCTTCTTGCTCAGGCGTCTCGAGCGATGAACGCCTCACGTCCGACGCCGCTTCCCCACCAAGCCAGCCGCATTCCCGACAGCCGCGGAGGAAAGGCGGCCTTCTATCTCGAGCAGGCGCGCACGCTCTTTGCCGCCGGCAACCTGAGCTCGGCCGAGAGTTTCGCGCGGCTCGCCTTCGCGAGCGCTCCCTGGGACGACGCGACGAAGGCGATGGTGGCGACGGTGGTCAAGGCGCGGGCCGAGAAGGCTCGCTGAGCCGCTCCGAAGTGCCTTCTCAGTCGCCGGCGCGGAAGGTGAGCGAGATGCCCATCGTCCAGAAGGAGCCGCCCGAGCCCTTCGGCGCCTGCACGGTGTTCCCCGGCTGATCGCGCCCGTAGTAGTCGAGGTAGAACTTGTCCCACATGAGGAAGGTGCCCTTCACGAAGAGGCCCGCCGCGAAGTAGCGCGCGAAGAAGTAGTCGGCGTTGAACCCCCATTGGAGCACCAGGCCGTCCATCCCGCGGTGCTCGCCCATGATGCCGTAGCCGACGCCGAACATCGTGTTCACGTCGAGGCCGATCGGCCGGGTCTCCTTCTTCATCCACACCAACTCGAGCGGGTGCCAGGCCACGAAGCCGGTGAGGAAGCCCGCCCCGCCGCGATCGGGCGTGGTGATGTCCCAACCGGTGGCGGTGAAGTCCACTCCGAGCGAGGCGTGCCCCATGATGTTGTAGGAGGCCCTCAGCGCCGGGGTGTGGCCGGTCACCGCGTCGGTGATGAACAAGTCGGCGTTCGCGTCGCCCACCTGGCTCGCCAGCAAGGTTCGGTTGAAACCCCAGAAACCGGGGCCATACATGATGCTGAAGAGAAACCCGCCCTGAGAGAACTTGGGGGGATCCGCCAGGGCAGAACTCGACAGCACGAGCAAGCCCATCAGGACACAACGAATCGTGGAGCGGCTCTGGCGCTCCGAATAAAAGGACCGTCGCATGCCTTCAGTCACCGATTCCTTCCTCACTGGCGCCAACGTCGACTTTCTCGAAGCCCAGTACGCCCGGTACCTCGCCGACCCGAACAGCGTCGAACCCAGCTGGCGTGACCTCTTCACCTCTCTTGGCCGCGAGGGCAAGCCCCTCGTGATCGACGGCCTCGAGCTGCGCCGGCCGAAGAACGGACACGCCAACGGGAAGAACGGTGTGCAGGCGTCGGGCGGGTCGGAGGCGTACGCGCTCCAGAGCCGCGTCGATCAGATGGTGATCAGCCACCGGCTCCGCGGGCACCTCGCCGCCACCCTCGATCCGCTCGGGTTTCCCCGCCCGCCGCTCGATCACGTCGCCGACGCCGGCATGGTGTCGAACAGCCACTTCTCCGACGGAGAGCTCTCGAGCCTGGTCGACCCGAGCCTCGCCTTCGACGAGCCGCGCGTGCCCTTGAAGCGCCTCGTCGAGCGCATGCGCAACACCTACTGCCGGCACATCGGCGTCGAGTACGCGCACCTGTACAACTCCGAGCGGCGGCGCTGGCTGTTGCGGCGCATGGAGCACTGCGAGAACGTGACCGAGTTCTCCCTCGCCGAGCAGCGGCGCATGCTCAAGAAGCTCGCCGAGGCCGAGGCCTTCGAGCACACGATTCACACCAAGTTCCAGGGGCAGAAGCGCTTCTCGGCCGAGGGCGGCGAGGTGCAGCTGGCGATGATTCAGGAGTTCCTCGAGCTGGGCGGCGAGCTGGGGATGAAGGAGGTCGTCTTCGGCATGGCCCACCGCGGCCGCCTCAACGTGCTCGCCAACATCCTCGGCAAGCCGGCGGAGGAGATCTTCGCCGAGATCGCCGGCCCGGCCGACCCGTCGAAGTACCTGAACCGCGGCGACGTGAAGTACCACATGGGGTACTCGAGCGACTACGCGACGGCCCTCGGGAAGAAGCTGCACCTCTCGATGGCGTTCAACCCCTCGCACCTGGGCTTCGTGCACCCCGTCGTCGAGGGCCGCGTCCGCGCCAAACAAGATCGGCTCGGCAACCGCGAGCAGGCGCGCCACGCGATCGTCCCCTTCGTCATTCATGGAGACTCGGCCTTCGCCGGCCAGGGGCTCATCGCCGAGGTGCTCAACCTGGGCGGGCTCGACGCCTACGACACCGGCGGCACCATCAACCTCATCATCAACAACCAGGTCGGCTACACGACCGAGGCCGCGCAGGGCCGCACGCCGCTCTACTGCACCGGCCAGGCGCAGATGCTCGACATCCCCATCTTCCACGTCAACGGAGAGGACGTCGAAGCCTGCGTGCACGTGATGCGGCTGGCCGCCGAGTACCGGCAGACCTTCCACACCGACGTGGTGATCGACCTCGTCTGCTACCGCAAGTACGGCCACAACGAAGGCGACGAGCCGCGCTTCACTCAGCCGAAGATGTACGCGGTCATCGATCAGAAGCCGACCGTGCGCGCCATCTACGCCAAGGAGCTCGTCGGCAATGGCCGGCTCACCGACGCAGACGCGAAGACGGTGCTGGACGAGGCCAACGCGAAGTTCGTCGAGGCCTTCAGCCGCTCGAAGGGCGCCGGCAGCACGCTGGTGAAAGACCCGAGCCATCTGCTCGGCGTGTGGGCGCGCTACGTCGGTGGCGCCGACAAGGACACCCCGCAGGTCACCACCGGCCTTGGCCTCGAGCAGCTCAAGGCGATCCTCGGGCCGCTCGCAGAGACGCCGGCTGGCTTCACGCTCCACCCGAACGTCCAGAAGGGCGTCATCGCGGCGCGGCAGGAGATGATCGCCGAGCGCGCGCTGATCAACTGGGGCACCGGCGAGATGCTCGCGTACGCCTCGCTCCTCACCCAGGGCCTCAACGTTCGCGTCTCGGGCCAGGACACCGAGCGCGGCACCTTCGCGCACCGCCAGGCCGTGCTGCACGATCAGAAGACCGGTCGCCAGGCGTTCCCGCTCGGCCAGTTCGGCCCGGGCAAGGCGCTGGTGGTGAACAGCCCGCTCTCGGAGATGGGCTGCATGGCCTTCGAGTACGGCTACTCGCTCGACTACCCGGACGCGCTGGTCGTCTGGGAGGCCCAGTTCGGCGACTTCGCCAACAACGCCCAGGTGATGATCGACCAGTTCCTCGCCGCGAGTGAGGACAAGTGGAAACGAATGAGCGGGCTCGTGCTGCTGTTGCCGCATGGCTACGAAGGCGCCGGCCCCGAGCACTCCTCGGCGCGCCTCGAGCGCTTCCTCGAGCTCGCCGCCGAAGACAACCTGCAGGTCTGCTACCCGACGAGCGCGGCGCAGATCTTCCACCTGCTCCGCCGGCAGGCCCTGCGCACGATTCGCAAGCCGTTGGTGGTGATGACGCCCAAGTCGTTGCTGCGCATGCCCGAGGCGGCGAGCGCCTGGAGCGAGTTCACCCACGGCACCTACCAACGGCTGATCGTCGACCCGAACGTCGACGTGCGCTCGCAGGCCGTGCAGCGGCTCCTGCTCTGCAGCGGCAAGGTGTACTTCGACGTCGCCCACCGCCGCGACGCGCTCAAGGACTTCACCGTGCACGTGGCCCGGCTCGAGCAGCTCTACCCGCTGCCGGACGACGAGCTGCGCACGCTCCTCAAGTCCTTCAGCCAGCTCCGCGAGATCGTCTGGGTGCAAGAAGAGCCGAAGAACGGCGGCGCGTGGCGCTACATGCTGGAGCCGCTGATGAAGCTCGCCCAGGAGCTGCCCAACCACCCGAAGGTGAGCTACGCGGGCCGCCCCGAATCGGCGAGCCCCGCCACTGGTTTCTTGTCGACACACCAATACGAGCAGAAGCTGCTGGTCGAAGAAGCGCTGACGCGAGGAACGAATGTCCGTTGAGATCAAAGTGCCGACGCTGGGCGAGTCGATCACCGAAGCCATCGTCGGCAAGTGGCACAAGAAGGTCGGAGATCCCGTCGCGGTCGACGAGCCCGTCGCGATGCTCGAGACCGACAAGGTGACGATCGACGTGCAGGCCCCCGAGGCCGGCACCATCGAGGCCATCTCGGTCACCGAAGGCACCAAGGTGAAGATCGGCGACGTGCTCGCCAAGCTCTCACCCGGCGCGGTGAGCGTGAAGCCCGCTGCGGCCGTCGCGCCGCCCGCCGCCGTGCAGACTCCCGCCGCCGCAGTGGTTCAGTCTTCCGCGCCTTCGATGACGCCGGTCGCTCGCAACGTCGCGGCGGCCACCGGAGTCGACCCCTCGAAGGTGCAGGGCTCGGGCACCAACGGCCGCATCATGAAGGACGACGTGCTCAAGGCGGCGTCGACGCCAGCGGTGAGCACCCAGGCGCCGGTGAGCGCGCCGTCGACCACCCTCAACGTGCCCGTCGGCCCGCGCGGTGAAGAGCGGGTGCGGATGACGCCCTTGCGCAAGCGGGTCGCCGAGCGCCTGCTCCAGGCCCAGTCGAACGCCGCCATTCTCACGACCTTCAACGAGGTCGACATGAGCGGGGTGATGGCGCTCCGCAAGCAGTACCAGGAGAAGTTCGAGAAGAAACACGGCGTGAAGCTCGGCTTCATGAGCTTCTTCGTGAAGGCCGCCATCGAGGCGCTCAAGACCTTCCCCGCGGTCAACGCCTTCGTCGACGGCGAAGAGGTGATCTTCCACCACTACTACGACATCGGCATCGCGGTGTCGGGCAGCCGTGGGCTGGTGGTGCCGATCATTCGCGACGCGGATCAGAAGTCGATGGCCGAGCTCGAGAAGGTGATCTCCGACTTCGGCGCCCGCGCCAAGTCCGACAAGCTGACCCTCGCGGAGCTGCAGGGCGGCACCTTCAGCATCACCAACGGCGGCATCTTCGGCTCGATGCTCTCGACCCCGATCTTGAACCCGCCGCAGACCGGCATCCTCGGGATGCACAACATCGTCGAGCGGCCGGTGGTGCGTGATGGGCAGGTCGTCATTCGCCCGATCATGTATCTGGCGCTCTCGTACGATCACCGGTTGATCGACGGGCGCGAGGCGGTGCAGTTCCTGGTGCGGATCAAGGACTGCATCGAGGACCCCGAGCGGATTCTCCTCGAGATCTGAGCCCTGCTCGATCAGCGGAGCAATCGGGCACCGCTGGCGACGTGAGCATCTTCGGTCGACATCGGCTCCCGATTCGGGAGAACCTCGACCCGCGGCGAACGATCTCGAGGAGCTCCCATGGCGTCGGCGGACGAACTGATCTTGCAGATGCAACACCTCGCGGCGCAGGCCCGGGCGACCCGGCACGCGAGCGGTGCACGCGCTGGGCTCGATCGGCTCAAGTCGTCGGCACAGAAGCTCGCGTTCGAGAAGCAGACCGAGGTCGACGCCCTCGAACAGACGATCTCGGGCGCCGAAGATCGCATCACCCAGCTCCGCGAAGGCGGGGTGAAGGGCGACGAAGCCAAGGAGTTCCTCGCGCTCAGCACGCTGGTGGACGACTCCAAGAAGCAGCTGGTGAAGGCGCGCGCCCAGCTCGAGTTCGCCCTCGATCGCATGGAGCTCGTCGAGCGCCGCGAGTACGAGGCCTTTCACGCCGAGGTCCGGGCCGAGACGCACGCCTCGATGGCCGAGGACCCGCTCTCGAACAAGCCGCTGCCCGGCGGTGGGTGACGGCCGCGCCCCGCCCGACTCGGGCTCGACACGGCTCAGTCGACTCGAGCGTGCGCCTCGCTGTCTGGCGACGCAGGGCTGAACCCGCGCTCGAGTCGACTGCGCTTTGGGCTCATCACTTCCCGAGCGCTGCTTCGACCTTCTTGCGGCTGGGGCCGTGCTTCTCGACGGCGGCCAGCGCTGCCTCGTTCGAGATGCCGAACTTCTTCGCGAGGTACGAGATCTCGTGCGGCTCTCTCGAGATCATCGCGCGATCGGCCGCCGTGCTGCGCTTCTTGAACGAGGCGATGGCCTTCTCGACCGCGACCCGTGAGTTTCCCACGCGCTTGATGATGCGCTTCACCACCGCCTCGTCGACGCCGTGCTTCTTCGCGACGTAGGCGACCTCGTGCCCCTCGCTCGACACCCGTGCACGATCCGCCGCGACGCTCTTCTTGGTCTTCTTCTTCGCTGCCATGGCCCCTCCTTGGGCTGAGTTGAGGCCGTCACGGTAGGGAGTCGTTCGAGGCGACGCAGCCGAAACTGCCTGACTCGTGTCGTGGAGCCGCCGAGCCGCCGTTCGCTCGCGCTGACGAACGTCCGAAGATCGACCGAGGGGTGGTGGATCTCGCCGATCCGTTTTCGCTAGGGTTCGGCCGTCTTCCGTGGGGGGACCGAGGTGAGCACGTCGCTTCGCCTCGCATGAACTGGAGATCAGTCAGCATGGCAACTGGAACGGTGAAGTGGTTCAACGACGCGAAGGGCTTTGGCTTCCTGGTGCAGGACGGTGGTGGTGAGGACGTGTTCTGCCACCACACGGCCATTCAGATGGACGGCTTCCGGACGTTGGCCGAGGGGCAGCGAGTGACCTTCGAGGTCGCGCGCGGGCCGAAGGGGCTGCAGGCGCAGAACGTCAAGGCCGCCTGAGCGCGTGAGGAGATGTGGGCAGCGCGCCCCGTCTCTCGAAAATCGTCGGCGTCGGGGCCCGGTTCTCCCTGCAGGAGACCGGGCCTTCGCTTTTTTCCACGGCTGTCCTCGCGTCTCGGGTCTAATCGCCGCGCCCGCTTTCGGGTTGCCGCCCAGAGGTTCGAGTGGACGCGACGACGATGAACAAGCTGTTGACGTACGGCGTTCAAAACGGCGCGTCCGACGTTCATTTCCGGCCCGGAGACCCGCCCACCTTCCGAGTCGCCGGCATGCTGCGACCGATCAAGGGAGACAAGCTCGGGCCCACCCACACCCGGCAGATCGCGCAGAACGTGATCTCGAACCCGGCGATGGCGCAGCAGATCGACACCCTGCAGGAATACGACACCTCGTACACCTTGGCCGGCGTCGCGCGCTTCCGCGTGAACGTCTACCGGCAGCGTGGCTCGCTCGCGTGCGTCTTGCGCGTGATTCCCACCGAGGTGCCGACGCTCGAGTCGCTCTCCCTGCCGCCGATCATGAAGACGATCGCCTCGAACGAGCGCGGCCTCGTGCTGGTGACGGGCGCGACCGGCGCTGGCAAGTCGACCACCCTCGCGGCGATGGTCGATCACATCAACCGCAACGACTCGGTGCACATCCTCACCATCGAAGACCCGATCGAGTTCATGCACCGCAACATCCGCTCGAGCATCTCGCAGCGGGAGATCGGCTACGACACCGCCGACTTCGCCTCGGCGATGCGCTCGGCGCTCCGGCAAGACCCGGACGTGATCCTCGTGGGAGAGATGCGCGATCACGAGACCGTCGACATCGCGCTGAAGGCCGCCGAGACGGGCCACCTGGTGATGTCCACCGTTCACACCACCGACGCGATCAAGACGGTGCAGCGGCTCCTCTCCTTCTTCCCTGGCGACGAGCACGCGGCAGTGCGCGGGCGGCTGTCGGAAGCGCTCAAGGCCACCGTCGGGCAGCGGCTGCTCCCACGCGCAGACGGTCAGTCGATGGCGCTGGCGATGGAGATCCTCGTCCAGACCAAGACGATCCAGGAATACATCCTCGACCCGACGCGCACCCCGCAGCTGAAGGACGCGATCGAGAAGGGCCGAACGTACGGCATGCAGTCGTTCGATCAGCACCTGAGCGAGCTGTACAAGCAGGGCGTCATCTCCGTCGAGACCGCGCGCGCCGCCGCGTCGAACCCAGCCGACTTCGAGCGCAACCTGGCCTTCGAATGATCAGCGGGTGAAGGTCTCGCGGGGCCGGGCGCCGAACCAGAACGCGAGTGCCCAACCGAGGCCGAGCACCAACGCCGCGAACAACCCCACGCGCTCCCCGGGCGTCGCCTCGATCTCGAGCAGCCGCCGGAGCAGCGCCGCCCCTCCTTCGATCACCGCCCAGGCGAAGAAGGTGAGGCTCGCGCGCGCGAGGGTCGATCGCTTTCGCGCGAAGAAGCCACGCACGCTGGAGATCGCGAGGAAGGCCAAGACCGCGTTGCCCAACACCAGCCAGGCGGCGGGCCCCATCCACCGCGCCCCGGTGCCCTCGAGCAGGGTGAGGCTGTCGTCACGGAGCTGGCCAAAGGCGGCTCCGAACGAGACGACGAAGCGCACCGGCGCTGCGAGCAAGAAGGGGACGGCGAGCATCGGCCAGCCTCCCAGGGGACGCTCGGCGGAGACCCGCTCACGGCAGCGCGCGCACGAAGGCTGGCCCTCGCGATCGACGGAAGCACAGGTGGCACAGAGCAGGGCCTGGCAGTGGCGGCAGGTGTCGATGGCGCTCGCCTCGTGCGCGAGGCAACGAGCGCCCTCGAGCTCGGTCACTGGCAGTAGCCAGTCGTCACGTTGCAGGTGCCGCCGGTCGGGCAGCCGAACCCGCCGTTGGTGCACGCGGGGCGGCAGATGCCCATCGAGCTCGACGGCCCGAAGGCGGCGCAGACGTAGCCGGCTCGACAGTTCGACTGGCCGCCTTGCGGGAACGGGCAGAGCTGCGCGCACATCGGAGGGTTGCCGAGGCCGGTGCCCACGCACGTCGACGAGCCAGCGACGAGCCCTGGGCACGTGCCCGGGCACGACTGGAAGAGCGAACAGGTGCTCATCGTGCCCTGGCAGCCGATCGAGCAATACCCGCCTGGCAAGGGCAGACACTGGCGGCCCGAGGGAATCGCGGTGCACTGCGCGGCCGAGGTACACGCGGCGCCGACGCCCCCGACGGCCGTGCCCGCGTCGAAGCCGAAGGAACACGCTCCGAACGCGCAGACGGAGCCGCCCGGGCAGGTGAAGCAGGTCGAGCCGCCCGCGCCGCAGGCCGCCGTCGAGGTGCCCGGGTTGCACTGACCGGTGGTGGCGTCACAGCAGCCGCTGCAGTTCCCTGGCGAACAGCCCGTCGCGACGCAGATGCCGCTCTGACACGTCGAGTTCGGTGGGCAGGCGCCGCAGCTGGCTCCGCTCCGTCCACACAGGCCCGCGCTCTGCATCGACAGCTGCACGCACTGCCCGTTCCAGCAGCAGCCCGAGCAGGTCGCCGGGGAGCACGTCGACGTCGTGCACACGCCCTGCGTGCAGGTGCTGTTGGGCCCGCAGGTGGCGCAGGTCGCGCCGTTGAAGCCGCAGAGGCTCGAGCTCTGCTGCGCGAAGGGGACACAGGTGCCTCCTCGGCAACAGCCATTGCAGTTCTGCGGCGAACAGAGCGGGAAGACGCAGCCGCCGTTGACGCACTGGCCCCCGCCAGCGCACGCGAAGCACCGCTGACCGGCGACGCCACACTGACCGGGCCCCTGGGCGGAGAAGGGAATGCACTGGCCCGACCCAGAGCAGCAGCCGTTGGGGCAGGTGGCCGAGTTGCAGGTCGCTCCGGTGCACTGGCCATTCACGCACGACTGCCCGCCAGCGCAGGCGCCGCACACCGAGCCGCCCGAGCCGCACACGTTCTCGTTCTGGATGAAGGGCAGCACGCAGGTGTCCATGAAGCAGCACCCCGCGCAGGACATCGCCCCACACGGCGGACCGGGCACGCAGGCCCCCTGTGGCGAGCAGTTGGTGCCGGCCGGACACTGCACACACTGCTGGCCACCGCTCCCGCAGGCGAAGTTGAGCTGCGCCGCGAGGGGAATGCACTGATTCTGGCCGGTCGAGCCAGGTGCGCAGCAGCCGGGGCAGGTCATCGCGCTGCAGCCCGTGTTCGGCGTGCAGCGGCCCTGCTGGCAGGTGTCGGTCGGGTTCGGGCACTGGGCGCAGGTCGACCCGCCGGAGCCACAGAGCTGAGTCCCCGTCGGATCGATGCAGGTGCCGTTGAAGATGCAGCCAGCGCACGCCCCACCGCCACCGGTCGCGAAGCCTCCGGCGATGGCGCCCCCTCCAGCACGGCCGCCACCGACGAAGCCCCCACCCGTCGGGGTGCCACCCGCGCGGCCGCCTCCCACGAAGCCGCCCGCGATCGCTCCGCCCCCGGCTCGGCCGCCTCCCACCACGAAGCCCCCCGAGGTGACGAAGCCACCCGAGGTGACGAAGCCACCCGAGGTGACGAAGCCGCCCGAGGTGACGAAGCCACCTCCCATCACCGACCCACCACCCGTCTGGCCGCCCGCTGCCCCACCCGCGCGGCCTCCGGCAGTCCCCCCACCCGTTCCTGGCGGTACACAGGCGAAGTTCACGCACTGCCACCCACTGCCGCAGGGGGTGTTGGCGTCACATTGGCGCTCGTTCACCGGCTGGAAGCAGCCGCAGGAGGCGATGGTGGCCCCGGCGAACAGCGCGAGGAAGTGGCGGAGGGAAGCCATGGCCGGCACCGTACCGCCTGATCAGGCCATGGCAACAGACCGGCCGACGATCGGCGCGGCCTCGTCCTTCGGAGAGGTGCGCTCACGTGGTAGAAGGCGGCTGCGGCCATCTGCGGTTCTCCCACCGGCCGCGGGGGTGTCATGGCCGAAGCAGGCGTCGACGATCCGCTGCTGGGCAAAGTCCTCAGCGGACGCTTTCAGATCGTCGAGCCCCTCGGCGTGGGCGGCATGGGCCGCGTCTACAAGGCCATTCAGCAACCGCTCGATCGGCTGGTCGCGCTCAAGGTGCTCAACCCTCGCTACGACGGCACCAAGGACCCGGGCTTCGAGCGCCGCTTCTTCCTCGAAGCGTCGATGACGGCCAAGCTGAAGCACCCGAACACCATCACGGTGCACGACTACGGCCGCACCGACGACGGCATCTACTTCATCGCGATGGAGTACCTCGAGGGCGAGACGCTCCAGCAGGTGATCTCGCGCGACGGGAGGCTGCCCTGGCAGCGGGCGCTGGCGATCGGGGCCCAGGTGGCGCGCTCGCTCCGCGAGGCACACAAGCTCGGGCTGGTGCACCGCGATCTGAAGCCTGCCAACGTGATGCTGCTCTCGGAGGGCACCGGTGGCGACACGGTGAAGGTGCTCGACTTCGGGCTGGTGAAGGCCTTCGCCTCCGACGTGATGCAGCCGTCCGATCTCGAGCTGACCCAGGCAGGGGTGCTCCTCGGCTCTCCGCTGTACATGGCGCCCGAGCAGGCGCGCGGGGAGACCGATCAACGCACCGACATCTATTCGCTCGGGGTGCTCCTCTTCCAGTGCATGGCTGGCAAGCCGCCGTTCACGGGCAAGGAGTCGATCGACATCATCGTCAAGCACGTCAAGGAGCAACCGCCCGAGCTGCGCGACGTCGTGGGCGCCGACCTCCCCCTGGACGTCAACGAGCTGGTGATGAAGTGCCTCTCGAAGGACCCGGCGGCGCGCTACCAGTCGATGGACGAGCTGCTCCACGCGATGCAGGCAGCGGTGGCGGGCCACGGCATCTCGGGGCTCTTCATCGACCCGCGCACCTTTTCGAACCCGGCGGGGCCGACGGCGTCTCAACCGCTGAGGGCGCTGAGCTCGCAGAAGGTGAAGATCGCCTCGCCCGTCGACGACTCACCGCCCCCACTCCCCAAGCGCGCCACTCGCCCTTCGCAGCCAGTCGCGGAGATCGAGGTCGAGATCACCGAGAGCAAGACGACGCCCGGCGCGAACGCCCGGCTGCCGCTCATCATCGGCGCGGCGGTGGTGATCGTGCTCGGCATCGCGGTCGGGGGCTGGGTCGCCTTTCGCACCAACGCGGCCCAGCCGGTTCCGCCCAAGCGCGTCGAGCCTCCGCGCGTCGAGACGCCCCCGAAGAAGCCTCCCGAGCCGCCTCGGGTCGAGGTGAAGCCCGAGCCGGTGGAGGTGGTGTTCGACGTCGACAGTGATCCGCCGGGCGCGACGGTGACCCAGGGAGGCGCGCTGCTCGGCACCACGCCCTTCTCGTTCTCGATCTGGCGCAAGGAGGAGGCGCAAGCGCGCGCCGAGCTGGAGTTCTCGCTCGACGGGTTCCAAGGGACGACGGTGGTGGCCTCTGGCGGCTCGGGCCACGTGCCCATCAAGCCGACCCTCGCGAAGAAGAAGCCGACGATTCGCAACGTGACCCGCCCGAAGAACCCACCGCCGAAGAACCCGGACAACGGGTACAAGGACGACCCCTACCAATGATGCACTCGTCGCGGGCGCGCTGGACGTGGCTGTTCCTGCTCTCGGTGTGCTGGGCGACAGCGGTGCTGGCCGACCCACGCGTCGAGGCGCGGCGTCATTTCAAGACGGGCATGTTCCTCATCAACGAGGGCAAGTACGACGAGGCGATCGTCGAGCTGCTCGAGGCCTACGCGGTCAAGCCGCACCCGAACGTGCTCTTCAACGTGGCCCGCGCGCACGAGGCGGCCGGCCGGCCGGTGGAGGCGATCGGCTACTACCGCCGCTACCTCGACGCGAGCCCGCCCGACGCCGAGAAGGTGCGCGACACCCTGGCCAAGCTCGAGGCGCAGGTGCCCAAGAAGCCGGACCCGGTGGAGCCTCCGAGGGAAGTGAAGCCGCCGGAGAAGCCGATCAAACCCGCCGCGCCCCTCGTCGACGAGGCCACGCTGGCGAAGATCGCCGCCTTGACCGATCGGCTCGAGCAGGCGGTGGAGCGCGCCGAGGAGACGGAGCGCGCGAGGGCGGAAGAAGCCCGAGCGGCGACGCCCGAGCGAAAGGACGCGGCACCTCCCCCCGACGACTTCGGCGTTCCGTACGAAGAGACGGTCGTGGCCGCGGCCCGGCGGAGCCAGTCGAGCCTCGAGGCGCCAAACGCCACGACGGTCATCAGCGGCGACGAGATTCGGGCATCGGGCCTCACCACCTTGACCGAGATCCTCCGGCGCGTGCCCGGCGCCGAGGTGATGACGATGGGCATCTCCAGCGCGAACCTCTCGTTCCGTGGGTTCAACCAGCGCATCAACAACAAGGTGCTGGTGCTCCTCGACGGCCGGCCCGAGTACCAGGACTTCTTGGGAGTCACCTTCTACGCGGCGCTGCCGATCGGCCTCGAGGAGATCGATCGCATCGAGGTGATCCGCGGGCCTGCGGGTGCGCTCTATGGCGCCAACGCGGTGCTCGGGGTGGTGAACATCATCACCCGCGCTCCCGGGTCGGGTCAGAAGTTCGAGGCCCAGGCGAGCGCCGGCAACGGCAACCTGGCGAGCGGGAGCTTCGTCGCGTCGGGCGGTGACGCGGTGAAGTTCCGGGCCTCGGCGGGCTACCAGCAGGCCGACAAGTACACCCGCGACTACGCCGAAGGGCGCCCCGACGTGGTGAGCACCTTCCCCGATCCCAACCTGGCCCTGCGCAGCGCGCGCGGCAACCTCACCGCCTACTACGCCTTCAACAAGACCTTCAGCCTCGCGGCGTCGGGCGGAGTGAACCGGCTGTACTCCGAGCTCTACGCCATCGGCCTCCTCCGCAACTACGCCATCGACGGCGTGGGCGGGTACGCGAAGCTCGACTTCACGGGTGGGCCGGTGAAGGTGCGCTTCTTCTGGAATCACCTGAGCGCCGACTCCGGGCCGCAGTACTCGGTGTTGGGGCAGCGCAGCCTGCTCACCAGCGTGCAGGCGAACGTCTTCGACGGCGAGGCGCTCTTCCAGCAGGGCTTCGAGCTCGGCGGCCGGCACCAGCTCGGCGTCGGGGTCTCGGGCCGGCTCAAGCGGCTCAGCTGGGGCTACACGAGCGGCCTCAACGAAGAGCTCCACGCCGCGGCCTTCCTCCAGGACGAGTGGCGCATCATCAACGCCCTCACCGTGGTGGCAGGCGTGCGCATCGATCGGCACCCGCTCATCGAGTCGGGCAAGCCAGGCATCGTGCCGTCACCGCGCGTCTCGTTGGTGGTGACGCCGGTCGAAGGGCACGCCTTTCGCGGCATGGTGGCGAGCGCCTTCCGGCAGCCGACGTTCCTCGAGAGCTACGTGAACCTCCCCATTCCCACGCCTGGCGTCACCGGCGCCTCGGTGCTGACCCAGGGGAATCGAGAGCTCAAGCCCGAGAGCCTCCTCTCGTTCGAGCTCGGCTACCGAGGCGAGGCGGCGCGGCTCGGCCTCTCGTGGGACGTCGCGGGCTACCTGAACTTCGTGCGGAACCTCATCGTGTTGTCGGCGGTGCAGACGCTCACCGCTGGCCAGGCCTTCGACCCCGCGTCACAGACCTTCCTCCTCGGGCGGTCGACCTTCGTGAACGACCCGACGAGCTATCGAGCGCTCGGCGCCGAGCTGGGCCTCACCTGGAACGCGACGAAGGGCCTCGACCTGCGCGCCTCGACGGCGGTGCAGTCGGTGCAAGCGGTGGAGTCGGTGCCGGTCTGCGGGGCCTGCACCCAGGCGCCCACGGTCAAGGCGAACTTCGGCATCATCTACAAGACGCCGGTGAACTTCGATCTCTCGGCCGACGTCTCGTACGTCACCGGCACCACCTGGGTCGAGCGCGAGCCCTCCCCGGCCGACCCGACCCAGATCCTCAACGTCAGCAACACGCTCCCGGGCTTCGCGGTGATCAACGCGCGGGTCGCCTACCGGCTGCTCAACGATCGGCTCACCTTCGCGGTGGTGGGCCAGCAGCTCGGCCCGGCGCACCAGGAGCACCCGTTCGGCAACGACATCAACCGGCGCGTCTTCGGCCAGATCACGGTGCAGCCATGAGAGCCCTGCTCGTCGCCTCGCTGGTGCTCTGGGCCTGTGAGCCGCCGCCGGTCTTCCCTGGCGCGGACAAGCGGCAGAACGCGCGCCCGGCGAGAATCGAAGGCGAAGTCGTGGTCTCGTCGGCGGCGCGAGGGAACCTGGTGGTGTTGCTCTTCGATGCCGCGAGGCCTCCGCCTCCGACGGGCACCGGGCGTCCACTCTCGTTCGCGCTGGTGCCGCACGATCGGCTCTTCGGTCACGTGCGCGACTTCGACACCGGGCCCTTCACCGCGCCCTTCGCCTTCTCGCTGGTGAACCCGGGCCAGTACCAGATTCGCGCCTTCGTCGATTCGAACGGCGACTGGATTCCCTGGTACGGGGTGACGAACGAGGTGAACACCGGCGACGTCGGTGGCGCAGCGATCGACTCCATCAGCCGGCAGCCGGCGATCATCGACGTGCCCTCGGCCGATGACGGCACTCCGCGGCCTGCGACCGGGGTGGCGGTCACCGTCGGAGATCCCGCGCGGGTGCCGGTCGATCGCCCCGCCTTCGAGGTGGCGAACTCGATGTCCTCGGTCGCCTTGACGGAGACGACGCTCGCGGGCGCGCCGATCGGGCTCGATCTCCGGGTTCGACCCATCAGCGAGGGGCCGATCGCCCAGCCCCAGCCCGTCTTCCTCGCCCGCTTCGTCGACGACAACGGCGACGGCGCGCCGGACGACGCCAACGGTGACGGAGTGCCCGATGTCTGGCCGCGGGTGGTGGTGCGCAAGCTCTCTGGTGAGGCCGGCGTCAACCCGCTCGCCGACGAGAACGATCTCGATCGCAATGGCATCATCGACGAGGCGGGCGTCGACTACGAGCACCTGAACCCGATGTCGGGCACGGTGATCGCCGCCGATGGCGTGCCCGATCTGGTGGTGCTGGCGGCGGGGGTGAACGTGCCGGAGATCGCCGCCCAGCTCCTCGACGGCATGGGGCGGGTGAAGCCGACGCCGACGCCGCTGGCGCGCCTGCCGATCGTCATTCGCCCGACCGCCCTCGACGCGACCGATCCCCGCCGGCCCGCGCCGATCAAGGGCGTGCCCGAGGGCCGTTACGCCATCACCGTCATTCAGCAGACCGGCCAGACGTGGCGAGTGCCCAACGAGCTGCAAGACGGCCTGGCGCCACGGCTGGGGTTGCCCGTCGTCTCGAGCCAGACCTTCGTGCTCCGGGTCGGCACCAAGCCCTGAGCTGGCAAGGCCTCGAAGTCGTTGGAGCTCCTGGCGAGGTGGCGCGCCCACGCAATCGGGGAGGCCGTGGGCCGTTTCGTGGGCCATGCGCGCAATGCTCTTGGTGCTTCTGGCGGCGACGGCGTGTGCCCGGGTGAATGGCAGTGGCGTGAAGAAGACGGAAACCCGAGCCCTCGAGGCCTTTCGCGAGGTGCACCTCGAAGGCGGGCTGGAGCTGAAGACCGAGCAAGGGCCTCCGCAGATCAGCGTCAGTGGTGACGACAACCTCGTCGGGCTGGTGCAGGTCGAGCTGCGGGACGAGGTGCTGCGCATCGCGCCCAAGCCCAACGTCTCGTTCTCGCCGACGATGCCGCTGACGATCACCGTGAGCACCGAGAAGCTGCACAAGCTGAGCGCGCGCGGAGGAGCGACGATCGAGGTCGAAGGAGAGACCGATCGACAGCTCGAGCTGGCCGTCGAAGGCGGCGGCTCGCTCGTGGCGAACGCGCTCGACGTCGACGCGCTGCAAGTGACCGCCACCGGCGGCGCGCACCTCGAGATCGCCGGGCACGCCAAGCACGCGCTGCTCGATCTCGCCGGCGGCGTCGACGCGGAGGCGCAGGGGCTGGAGGTGAACCACGCCGTACTGGACGCGAGCGGAGGGACGAACGTGAGCCTCACCGTCACCGAAGCGATCGCTGGCCACGCCTCGGGTGGGTCGGAAGCGACCGTCGACGGCAACCCACCGCGCCGGCACCTCTTGGCGTCGGGTGGGAGCGACGTCACCTATCTCGACTGACGCAGCGGGCGCAGGTAGAGGGGCCCCGTTCCACATCGACGGGGGAGCCCCATGGCCGCCAAGAAGACCAGCCGAACCAGCAGCAGCACCACCACCTCCAGCAAGCGCACGACGGTGAAGAAGAGCCCGCTCGTCACCGAGCCGCCGCGGGAGTTCTCGCTCCAGATGGGCAATGGCTTCGGGTTGCTCACCGAGCGGATCGGCGACGGCGCGATGGTCGCCACGCGGGTGCCGGCCGGAGCGACCCTCGAGATCGGCTACTGGAAGGAGCCCACCAACCTGGGCTCGCCCATCACCACCATCACCCTCCACGCGCGCATCGACGGCGAGCTACTGCCCTCCGCAGTCATCGCGAACCGCGACAGCACCGGTCGGCTGCTCCGAGCCCCCGCGCGCCTCGAGCTGCCGAAGAACGCCAAGCACCTGGAGTACTGGTTCGAGCTGAAGACCGAGGCGGGCGAGCCGGCGTGGGACAGCAACTGGGGCAACAACCACTGGCTCGAGCTGACGGCCGAGGTGCTCCCGCTCGACGCGGAGCAGGCGCCTCGCGCCGAGGCCTGACGTCGCGAGTCCAGCGATGCGTGGAGCGGCGAAGGTGAAAAGAGCAGCGTCGTGCTGACGGTCGTCCTCACCAAGACGGAGGTCTCGCGTCACCTTCGGGCGCTCCACCTGCTTCAGGAGCTGCGCACCGCGTTCCTCGAGCACCGCCACCTCGCGGCCTCCGCGCCCGTCACCTTCGAGGTCGCGGGCGCAGGGTCGGCTCGGGTCCGGCACGGCTCGCTCTCGGCGCTGCGACGATGGTCGATCACCGTTCAACCCTCGACGACGGCCGCCGTGGTGCTCCAGCTGTACGATCGAGACTCGGGCGAGCTGCTCGCGCTGATGGACGCGGGCCACTTGATGGCGCTGCGGGCGTCGGTGGTGGGCGCGTTGGCGGCCGATGCGTTGGCCGCGCCACAGGCGAGCTCGGTGGCGCTCCTCGGGAACGGGCCGGTGGTGTCGAGCGCGCTCAAGGCCCTGCGCCTGGTGCGGTCCCTCGGCCGGGTGACCCTCTTCGACCCCGATCTCGCGGCCTCGACCCAACAAGCGATGGCGCTCCACGCCTCGCTCGCGGTGAACGTGCGCGCCTGCGAGACGGCCGAAGAAGCGGTGCGCGGCGCGGAGATCGTCGTCCTCACCGGCGCGGTCGACCTGCCGGTGGACGCGGTCGCCGACGGAGCACACCTCACGATTCTGGGGGCAGACGGGCTGAGCGACGCGCCGCTCCCTCCTTCGCTGCTGGCCCGGGCACGCTGCTTCTCCGACGATCGACAGGCGAGCGTGCCGTGGGCACCCGCCTTCGTCGGCGATCTCGGGCAGGTGCTGGCGGGAACCGTGCCCGCCCGCGCCGAGGCCTCGCAGGTGACGCTCTTCGTCTCGCTCGGTCCGCCGACGCTCGATCTCATCGCCGCCGCGCACGTGTACGAAGGTGCGCGTGACGACGAGGCGCTGACCCGGGTCGAGCTGAAGAGCTGACGTTCAACGACGCTTCGGGTCCGTGAGCGCCTCGGCGGCGGCGGCGAGCGCAGCGGCTGGGTTCGTACGGAACTGTCGTGCCCGCGAGTCCCGGTATCGCAACCTCACCACCTCTTCCTCCGGTGGGAACACCGATCCCGTCCGGAGGTCGACGAGCCAACACTGCGCGCGACGAAGGACCGAGAGGAAGGCAGTCATCAACGTCCAATTCTCGGTCAGGGCCGAAAACCGGAACGTGATCGCCCAGACGCGACCCTCCTCATTCGACCAGATTCGAAGATCGGAGCCTTCGTTCCCGTTCTCGAGGTACTCCTCCACGTCACCCCACGACCGATCGCGCGGGAGCAACGAGCGGAGTGCAGCCAGGGTGTCGTTCGTCGGCGGCTGCGAGGACCAAAAGCCCGTCGAGATGTCGTACCCCGCCTCGAGCTCGGCATCCGTCAGCCGAGGTGCCGGACTCGCCCCCAGGGCGACTTGCGGAATCACGGTCAACGCGAAGTGAAAGACCGCCATGCGCGAATCTTCGCGCGGCTCGGTGCGATCCCACCAGCTCAATACAGGGCGTTGTTCGTCTGCCCGAAGGTGGTGAGCGACTTGCGCATCATGTCCTTCGACTCCTTGTGGGCGTCGTAGCCGGCGCTCTTCCAGAGCCGGGCTTTCTCCGCGAGCACCGGTTCCTCGCCGGCGAGCGCGTCAGCCGACGACCGGAAGAGGGAGCGAGCCTTGTCGAGGAGCGCGAGCGCGCTGCTGCGTTCGCCCCGCTCCATCGCCTCGGCGGCGAGCACCATCTGTTCGTTCCCGAACGCCCGCATCACGTCGGCGAAGAGCGCCTCGTCGCGGCTCGCCTCGATCGACGCTCGATCCTCGGAGAGTGGGAGCGTGAGGTGCACCTCGGCCGTCTCGCGGTGGCCCTCGGGCGTCGTCCACTCCAGGCGCGGGGCGAGCTGGAGGGCGCCGAACCCACCGCCGTGGCGCAGCTTGACGAACACGCGCGCCGAAGCGCCGGACCCAAAGTCCGGGAGCGTGACCTCCGGCCCGTTGGCGCCCTGCTGCAGCATGCGACCGGCAGCGGCGACGACGTCGACGGACGAGCCTGACTGGAAGCCGAGCTTCACGTTTCGAGCGAGCGGCTGGCGAGCCTGACGGAGCTCGTCGGCGAGCACGATCTCGAGCGCCTCGGGCCGGCGGAGATCGCCGTAGACGCCTCCTCCACGTTCCGCCATCGATCGCATCAGCATGGCGTCGAAGTCGTCACCGACGCCGATGGCGGTGACCGTGACGCCCCGCTCGTGCGCCGCCGCCGCGAGCTGGCCCAGCTGGGTGCGATCGACGATCCCCGCGGTGGGCTGACCGTCACTGACCAACACCAAGCGGCGCTGGCCCCCCGCGCGGTCGAGCGCCCGTTCTCCTTCGAGCAGCCCTTCGCTGATGTTGGTCGCGCCGACTGGCCCGAGGGTCTCGATGAAGCTCAGCGCCGCCCGACGGCCCTCGCTCGTCATCGGCTGCCGCGCGAAGGTGCGCGCCGTCTGATCGAACGCGACGAGGGCGAGCTCGTCGTCGTCTCCGAGCTGACGTACGAGCGACTGCGCCGCGCGCTTCGCCTGCTCCATCTTCGGCCCTGCCATCGAGCCGGAGGTGTCGACGACGACCGCCAGGCTCACCCGGTGACGCGCCAGCTCCCGCACCGCGGCGGTGACGTCGATGACCGCCCAGGCATCGCCGCCCGTCGAGGCGAGCGCGCGATGGGGCGAGGCGACGGTGAGCGAGAGCCCATTGCCCATCGGCGCAGAGACTGACGGACCGACCGCCCCGGGCCGTCTGGCAGGTGCAGGCGAGGTCCGCCCAGGCGTGGAGGCGAGGGCGACGACCACGAGGACGGCGGCAGCGACGAGGAGCAGGCTGGTTCGATTCATGGTGAGCCTCCGGACATCGGGAACGACTTCACGTTCCCACCACGAGCGCCTCGGCGCATCGGGCGGTCGACGGATGCGAGCGCTCCTCGGCCCTCACGGCTTCGGGGTCAGCCACCCGCGAAAGCCACGCACCACCTGCAGCTCGTGATCGGCGGGCCGGCCTTTGAGCGCGTCGAGCTGGTAGTGCATGCGACAGCCGCCGGACGGCACGGGCTCGAACCACACGCTCCCCGAGACGCCGTCACGCACGCCCGAGGACGGCACCCAGCGCGCTTTGTGCTGCGCGTCGTCCCAGGCGTAGACGAGCGCGTAGGCGAGCGACTCGCCGAACTCGTAGAAGACCTCGACGGCTCGGCCGCGCTCGTCGGTGCGCACCACCTTCACCTTCTTCACTCCGGGCACCCAGCTGCGTTGCCGTTCCACCTCGCAGAACGAGCGGTAGGCGGTCTCGGCGTCGACCTCGAGCGGCTCGACTTCCATGGCCCCAATCTATCGCACAGGAAGAGGCAACGAATCCGAGCGTGGCCTTGGCGAAGGGTGATTGGCAGCATGCCCGTGCCCGGGAGAGGCAAACCCGAGGGCACGCGTCAGGGCCCGAGTGCTACACCTGCGTCATGTCCGCCGTCGCGCCGCTCGCCCCGACTCGCCCCACCCCGCTCGAACGCCTGCGTCACCTCGAGGAGCTGGGGCCCAGGCGGTTGACCGGCACTCCGACCGAGAGGCGCGCGCAGGAGACGATCGCCGCTGAGCTCGGCGCGCTCGGCTACCGGCTCGACTGGCGGCCGTTCAGCTGGTCCCAGAGCATCTACGCGAGCCTGATGGTGCACTTCGGGCTGGCGACCGCAGCGGTGGGCGTCGGCTTCGCCTGGCCGCTCGTCGGCGCGGCGCTCCACGTGCTGGTGGTGATCTCCTATGCCCTCGAGTCCACCCGAAAGGGGCTGCTCCTTCGCCGCCTCTTCCCCACCATCGACTCGCAGAACCTGCTGGCGACGAAACCTGCGCGCGCGCTCCGACGCAAGCGCCTGGTCCTCATCGCCCACTCGGACGCGGCGTACACCGGCTTTCTCTTCGACCCGCGGCTGGTCAAGCTGGCGACGAAGCAGCCGCCGCCGGGGCTCGGGTACCTCAAGAAGCAGCTCGGGGTCGCGACGCTCGCGGTGACCGCGGTGGCCGCGCTCGAGCTCGTCGCCGCGCTGGGCGTGTGGAGCGCGCCCGGCTGGCTCCGCGGCCTCGTCTCGTTGCCAGCCGTGATCTCCTTCGTGCTCAACCTCGACGTGGTGCTCCGCAACGAGGTCGTCCCCGGAGCCGCCGACAACCTCTCGGGCTGCACCGCCTGCGTCGAGCTCGCGCACCGGCTCGAGGGACGCCTCCCCGAAGACGTCGAGCTGGTGATCGTCATCTCCGGCGCAGAGGAAGCCGGAACGGGCGGCGCGCTGCGGCTGGCGCAGGAGATCGTCCGGAAGAACGAGTGGTCGCCGACCGAGACGATGGTGCTCGGGCTCGACACCCTGGCGAACGGCGCGCTGCGGGTGCTGGGTGAAGGCGAGCTCGTCGCGGTGCCGGTGCCGGCGTCGATGCTGGAGGCGGTGGAGGCGGTCAACCGCGCGAACCCGACCCTGCCGCAGGTGACGGTGTACGAGGTGCCCTCGGGCGCGACCGACGCGATGCCGTTTCTGGCTCACGGCTTCCGGGCGATGTCGTTGACCTGCATCGACCCCGAGCTGGGCGCGCCTCGCCACTACCACCGGCCCAGCGACACCTGGCGCAACGTCGATGCGCAAGAGCTGAACGCCTCGATCGACTACGCCGAGCAGCTCGTGCTCCGGCTGGTCGGCTGAGCGACTTCACAGCACTGCTGGGTTGACGTTGCGGTGCGGGCGCTCCAGCGCCATTCTCGGGGTTCGAGAAGGGCGAACCAGTTGGCGCCCGCGGCCGAAGCCCAGAACGTGAGAGGTCTTTCCATGTTTCCGTTCCCCCATCGTCCTGCGCTGGTGCTGGTGATCCTCGCCTCGTCGTGCACCTGTCAGGTGCAAGGCAAGCTGTGTCGGGTCGATGGGGACTGCGCGGCGGGGCAGGTCTGCATCACTGCCCGCTGCCGCGCTGGCGAGCGAATGGGCGGTGGCAGCGCGGCTGGCGGGAGCGCCGGTGACGGAGGCGTGACCGCTGGAGGCGTGAGCGGAACGGGTGGTGGGAATTCGGGGCAGCTCGACGCGATCGCGCTCGAGATCGATCCTCCGATGGCGGTGATCACCACCACCCCAGGCAACCCGATGACGCAGACCTTCACCGCGAAGATGAAGCTGCGCGACGGCTCCTACGTGACGTCTGGGGTGATCCCCACGTGGACGATCATGTCGAGGCAGCTGGGCGACATCAACGCGGTGACCGGCGAGTTCCGGGCGACGGGCAACCAGGGCGGCACCGTCACCCTCGAGGCGGCGGCGGTCATTCCCGGTGGGTCGCAGACGCTCGTCGGGAGCGCGACCGTCACCGTCAATCTCTCGCGAACCGTCACTGGCCCTGGGGTGCCCGGGAGCGCGCTCACGAACTTCTCGACGCTCCTCCCGTTCGACCTGGCGCAGTCGGCGAACCTCGTCTACCCGCTCGATCACGCGCTGATGCCGCAGAACGTGTTCCCCGCCGATCTCCAGTGGCTCAACGGCGCGGCGGGCGATCTCTTCCGAATCACCCTCAAGAAGCCGAACGCCGAGGTGATCGCCTTCCTCCTCCACAGCGGAGCCGGGTTCACCAACGACTGGCTGGTCGACACCGCGGCCTGGCGCGGCTTCGCGCAGACGAACCCCGACGTCGAGGGGGTGATCACCGTCGATCGCTGGGTCGCGGCGACCGGCTCGGCCTATCGCTCCAACGAGGTGCGGGTGAAGTTCGCCAAGGCCGCGCTCGCGGGCAGCGTCTACTACTGGGCGGTCAACGAGGGCCGGGTCTACCGAATCGACGACGGCACCAACATGCGCACCGCCTTCATGCCCACCCCGCCACCGGTGCCAGGGAGCGAGACCGCGCGCTGCATCGGCTGCCACACCGTGTCTCCGAGCGGTCGCTACATGGCCGGGCGGCTGGGCGGCGGCGACAACTTCGGCACCGTCTTCGATCTCACCGCGAACCTCACCAGCGACCCACCACCGAGCCTCTTCGGCACCATGCAGCAGAAGTGGTGGTTCTCGACCTGGAGCCCACGAGAAGATCGGCTCGTCGTCACCACCGGGCCGAGCCCCACCGGCTTCAGCCTGCTCAACGCGATGACGGGCCAGGTGATGCCGGCGATGGGCGCGGGGCTGCCGAACAACAACGTCACCCACCCCTCCTGGTCGCCCGACGGGACGGCGATCGCCTGCGTGTCTGGGGTGAGCGACTGGGGGGTCGACTACGTCGACGGCACGATCTCGATGATCCCCGTGACGGGCCAAGACACCTTCGGCTCGATGGTGCCGGTGCTCCAGGGCACGAGCCCGACGATCCCCAACCGGCCCGCCGCTCACCGCGCGCCGACCTACCCGGTGTGGACGCCCGACTCTCAGCGGCTCGTCTTCGCGCTCGGGGTGAACGGCCGCTCGTCGCGGCAGCCGGCGATCCTCTACATCATGAACCGTGACGGCACCGACATTCGCGAGCTGGTGAAGGCGAACGGCGGGCTCCAGCTGTCGTTCGAGCCGCGCTTCTCGCCCTTCGACTCCGGCGGCTACTACTGGCTCGCCTTCCTCTCACGGCGCAACTACGGCAACGCGCAGGCCGGAACGCTCGGCGCGAACCGCGAGCAGATCTGGGTCACCGCGATCAAGAAGAACCCCCTGCCCGGAGAGGATCCGAGCGAGGTCGGCTACTGGCTCCCTGGGCAGTCGGCGCAGTCACGCAACATCTCGGCCTACTGGGCCGCGCGCGCCTGCCGAGCGACTGGAGCGAGCTGCACGGTGAACTCGGAGTGCTGCACCAACGAGTGCCGCTCGCCGCCCGCGGGTGGACCGAGCGTCTGCTCACCGCCGCCGGCGAACATGTGCCGGGTGACTGGCCAGAGCTGCAGCCAGACGAGCGACTGCTGCACCGGGAATACCTGCGAGAACAACGTCTGCAACGGCGACATCAACTGACGCCGTTTTGAGGGTCGAGGCGGCTCCGTTTGGGGCAGAGTGCGCGCGTGATCGTCACGCTCCACGGCCCTGCTCCACTCACCGCCGCGCGGCTCAACCGAAAGCTCCAGCGCGTTCGCCAGGCGAACCCCAGCGTGCGGAGCCTGTCCGCGCATTCGGTCTTCTTCGTCGAGGCGAACCGAGCAGGCACCGCGGACGAGCTCGGTCGGCTCTCGGCGCTCCTCGGGGCGTCGGCGCAGGAACCGCACGGCCAGGGCGCGCTCCGGTTGGTGGTGCCGCGGCTCGGCACGGTCTCGCCCTGGTCGTCGAAGGCGACCGACATCGCTCGGAACTGCAGCTTGAACTTCGTGCAGCGCATCGAGCGGGGCACGGCGTGGAACGTGGTGGGGCAGACGAACGACGAAGAGGCGCTCCGGCGCGCGCTGCACGATCGCATGACCGAGTCGGTGCTCACCTCGCTGAAGGACGCGCACGGCCTCTTCTCCCACCAGGCGCCCCGTCCACTCGCGAGCGTTCCAATCCTCTCGGGAGGTCGCGCCGCCCTCGAGGAGGCGAACCGCACCCTGGGCCTCGCGCTCGCCGAAGACGAGCTCGACTACCTGGTGGCGGCGTTCACCAAGCTGGGGCGCGACCCGAATGACGTCGAGCTGATGATGTTCGCCCAGGCGAACAGCGAGCACTGCCGACACAAGATCTTCAACGCCGAGCTCGTCATCGACGGCGCCCAGATGGAAGAGTCGCTCTTCAAGCTGATCAAGCGGTCGACCGCGGCCTCTCCGGCGGGCGTGCTGAGCGCCTACTCGGACAACGCGGCGGTGATCGACGGCCACCGCGCGGGCCGGTTCTTCTCGCACCCCGACGACGGGCTGTACCGCACCGAAGTCGAGCCGATGCCGATCCTCGCCAAGGTGGAGACGCACAACCACCCCACCGCGGTCTCGCCCTTCCCTGGCGCGTCCACCGGCTCCGGTGGAGAGATTCGTGACGAGGGCGCGACCGGTCGAGGCTCGAAGCCCAAGGCCGGGTTGGTTGGCTTCTCGGTCTCGAACTTGAAGCTGCCCGACGCGGTGCGGCCGTGGGAGCTCGAGCACGGCAAGCCGTCGCGCATCGCGAGCGCGCTCGAGATCATGATCGAAGGCCCGCTGGGCGGCGCGGCCTTCAACAACGAGTTCGGCCGGCCG
>JBPOIJ010000047.1:0-128631 GCA_052034585.1 Myxococcota bacterium | reverse complement strand
CGCTCGGGGGAAGGGGCGCGCCGGGATCGCCGTGGGGCGGTGCCTGGAGTACCGGGGTGCGCGGGCGGGGGGGGCGGGGGGGTGGAGGTGGCGCGATCGGCGGCTCGACGGCGGGCTCGGGCGCAGGCGTCTCGTCCTCTTCGGGGGCGGGGCGCGCAGCGGGTGACGGCGTTCGCGCAGCCTCGGCCGGAGGCTGTGAGGAGACCTGCCGCGCTGGGGGTGAGGGCGCCCGAGCAGGCGCGGGTGGCTGGCTCGGGGCTGCGGCGCCGACGGGGGCTTCCTGGCTGAGCACCTCGTCGACGTCGTCGTCATCGGCGAACTCGTCCGCTGGCGCCTCGCGAGTCTCGTCGGCCACGCTCACCGAGGCGGCGGCCGCGGGCGTGGGCGTCTCCGTCTCGGCGAGCTTGCGGGTGAAGTCCTCCAGCACGGGGAGGATGAGGCGCTGGAGCCTCGGAGGCAGCCCGAGCGGCGCGGGAGGTCGCGCGTCTTCGTCTTCGAGTGATGCGCCGAGCGCCCGCGCGAAGGCCTCGCTCTCTTCCTCGTCGGTCACCGTCGTGGCCGGCTCCACCGCGAGCACGGGCTTGGGCCGCGACGCCCGAGGCGGCGGCACCATGAGGGGCCCACCTGGGAGCACGGGCGGCTGGGGAGACGGCGCGGGCGTCGGGAGCGCGGCGGCCGGCCGGGGAGGCGCAGGCTCGGCGCGGGCGCGCTCGATTCGGTCCTCGTACTTCTCGGCGCGCTCCTCGTCGGCGAGGCGTTCGCGTGCATGCCGGGCGAGCCGTCGCCAGAGCGAGACGCGCTGGGGGCCCTCTGGCGCGGAGGTCGCCGCGTGCTCGAGCGCCCACGCCGCTTCGTCGTCGAGCTTCCGCGCGAGCAGTCGATCGACGAGCGAGAGCCAGGCCTCGAGGTGCCCCGGCTCGGCCTTCACCGCGTCACGCAGCCCGGCCAGCGCGTCGTCGAAGCGGGCGCGCCGCTCGAGCAGCGTCACCAAGTCCATCCACGCGGCACGGGCGAGCTCACCACGCGGGTCCTTGGCGAGGACGTGACGGAGCACCCGCTCGAGCTGGGCGTCGTCTCGGTGGCCCTTCGAGAGCACCCAGAGCCGGGCGAGGGCCTCTTCATCGTGAGGGACACCCTCGAGCACCTCGCTCCAGGCGGTGGAAGCGACGCGCCCGTCCTTGAAGGCGTCGGCGACTCGCGCCAGGCGGCGATAGAGCGCCGGCCGCTCGGAGAGGTTCTTCGGGGCCGCACCGAGCAGCCGCTCGAACGTCCTCAGCGGGCCGACGTCACGCCGACGAAGCCCGAGCTCGGCGAGCCCCGCGGCGGCCTCGAGCGAACCGGGCGACGCTCGGAGCGCCTCTTCGTAGTCACGACTCGCGGTCTCGACGTCTCCACGGCCGATCGCCTCGCTCGCGCGCAGCACCAACAGGCGTGCCTTCTCGGCCGGGTCTTGCGCCCGCACCACGCTGGAGTCGAGCGCCTGACGAACGCCGGCCTCGTCCTTCTGCTCGTCGAGGATGCGCACCTGCTCGGAGACGGCCTGGGAGTCGCCGGTGAGCTGGGCGACCTGCTCCCACACCTTCGCGGCGCCAGCGGCGTCGTCGAGTTCGCTCTCGAGCAGCTCGGCCAGCTTCTCGAGCCAGCTCGCGCGCTCTTTCGGGGCGAGGCGGCTGCCCGCGGTCTCTCGATAGAACCTCGCGAGCTCGCGCCAGGCGCCGCGGGCGATGTAGCGCGCCTCGAGCTTGTTCAGCGCCTCGACCGAGGCAGACGGCGACGACGCGGCGGCGACGAGGAGCGCCTCGCCGGCCTGGCCCGTCGGGGCGGGTTCGGCGTCGGCAGCTTCTTGATCGGCCAGCGTCGACGACGGGTGATCCACGACCGCCGGAAGCTCGGGCGCGGTCGCGGAAGGGACCGGCGTCGGCGACGCTTCAGGGACCCGCGCGGTGGGGATCTTGAGGCCGAGCTCCCGAATGAAGGCGCGTGCTCGGGCCTCGCGACCGACTCGCTCCGCGGCGTCGAGCACCACCCCGACGCCTTCGTCGATCGATCTCGTCGGCGCCTCGGCGTGCACCAGGGCTCGCAGCCAGAGCAGGCGCACCAGGAACGTGCTGTGGGGATCCTGGCCTTGCTCGGCGTATTGCGCCGCCTGCCCGAAGCGCAGGGCGGCCCGGGCATGCTCCCCGAGGCGTTCACCCCACAGCCGCGCCCGTCGCAGCGTCACCCGCGACGCCGCGCGAAAGTAGCGGCGCCGGAGCAGCAGACGCGCTTCCTTGTCGAGCGAGGCGTCGAGGGCCTCCCAGCGCTCGAAGCGCTCGAGCAGGGCGTTGAGCACCAGGCGCGAGCGGCGATCCTCCTGGGCCTCGGCGAGCAGCGCCGCGAGGGTCTCGACGGCGGCCTCTTCTTGGCCCGAGCGGCGCAGCAGCCGCGCCAAGGCCCGGAGCACGCCGACCCGTTCCCGCCCCTCGGCCTCGTCGGTGCCCTGGGTGACGACGACCTGGATGGGGCCGGTCTTCTTGGTGGCGAGCGCGAGGGCGACGAGCGCCGAGGCCATGCGCGCCGTCATCGGGCGCTCGCGCGAGAAGCGAATGAGCTCGGCGACGGCCTTGTCGGGCTGGCCCGAGCGCAGCAGGCGGCGGGCGATGCGGCGGCTCTCGACGTCGGGGCTGGCGACCGGAGGTGCGAGCGCGTCGAGCCGCGCGGTCTCGAGCCGGTTCTCGTCGGCAGGCGAGGGGTCGGTCCCTCGTGGGGTCGAAGCGCCAGGGGGCATCAGGGACTGCCGACTGTAGCCAAAGCGTCGCTGGGGTGAACGGTTGACGAGCGGCGCCGGCTGGCCCATGCAGCGGCCGATGACGCCCCGGGTGAGCGTGCTGTTGCCGGCGCGGGACGCCGAGGCGTCGATCGACGCGGCCGTCGCGAGCGTGACGACGCAGACCTTCGAGGACTTCGAGGTGCTCGCCATCGACGACGGGTCGCGCGACGGCACGGCCGAGCGGCTGGCGGGTTGGGCGCGGCGAGACGCCCGAGTGCGAGTGCTCTCCACTCCCGGGCTCGGGCTGGTCGGCGCGCTCGGGCTCGGGCTCGCCCACGCGCGGGGCGAGCTGATCGCTCGAATGGACGCCGACGACGTGAGCCTGCCGCGGCGCTTCGAAGCGAGCCTCGCGCGCCTCGACTCCGATCCGTCCCTCGCGGGCGTGGGGACGGGGGTGGAGATCGTTCGTGCCGACCGCCCCGCCTCGCCTTCGCTGGTCGCCTACGGACGATGGCTGTCGAGCCTGACGACGCCCGAGCGCCTGTTCGCCGATCGACTGGTGGAGTCTCCGCTCTGTCACCCCTCGGTGATGCTCCGGCGGGCGGCCCTCGAGCGTGCGGGCGCCTGGCGTGATGGCGACTTCCCCGAAGACTGGGAGCTGTGGCTCCGGCTGCTCGAGCGCGGGGAGCAGCTGCTCTGTCTGCCCGAGGTGCTCCACCGGTGGGCGGATCACGATCGCCGCCTCACCCGGACCGATCAGCGCTACGCGAGAGATCGACACGATCGGCTCAGGGCCGCGGTGCTCCATCGGCTGGTCGGGGCGCGGCCAGTCGCCATCTGGGGCGCGGGCGAACGGGGCATCGCGTTGTGCCGTGCGCTGCAGGCGCTCGGCGCGCGGGTGGAGCGCTTCATCGAGGTGAACCCTCGCAAGGTGGGCCAGCGCATTCACGGCGTTCGCGTCGTCTGGCCCGACGATCTCGGTGAGCCGGGCGACGAGCACGTCATCTCCGCGGTTGGAGCGAGCGGCGCGCGGGCAGAAATCCGCGCCTACCTCGACTCGCGAGGCCATCTCGAAGGCCCACATTTCACGTGCGCCGCGTGAGGTTCGCGGCTGGAGTGGCGGCCCCCCACGAGGAGAACCGAATGAGCCAAGCCTGGGAAGCCGCCGTCGAAGCCGCAGCCGCCGCGCGCTCGAAGTTCTGGAGCTCGCTCGGCGAACCCTCAGCCGACGTGCTCGCGCCGATCATCAACCCGATCTTCATGGGTGGGCCGCCGTGGCCGACGCGACCGGCCTGGCGCACGATTCGTCGGCCGACGAGCACGATCCTCGTGTCGGAGGGGCTCTCCGACCCATGGGAGAACGGTGAGGCGCTGGGCCAGCGGCTCGAGGTGATGATCGAGGTGCCCGAGGTGCTCGACGAGGTGAAGACGTCGCCGTTCTTCTCGGCGCTGGTCGAGCTGTCGCACCTCTTCGCCTCGAACGACGTGCGCGCGCTGCTCGACGAGCTGGGCTTCGTCTCGACGGAGGTGAGCGGTGACGGCTTCCCCAAGGCGCTCCAGAACGAACACGGCCGGGTGGGCTTCGTGTTGGGCGTCTCGTCGACCGGGCTGCCCAGCACCTTCGGGTTGCCGGCGGGTGAAGCACGGCTCGTGGTGGCGACGCTGCTCACCAGGCAAGAGCTCGACGCGATCGTCGCCAACTCAGCGAACCGCAAGGCGATCGGCGCCGCGCTCTCGGCTCGGCCAGGCGGGCAGCTCAGCCAGCTTCAGCGCGCGTCGGTCGAGTTCACTGCCGCGCCGAAGAAGGCGCCTCCGCAGCGCAAGCCGCCCACGACGAAGCAGCCGATCTCGAAGGCGTCGGCCAGGAAGCCAGCCAGGAAGCCCGCTCGTCCCAAGACGCCGGCCTCGAAGAAGCGCAGCGCAGCCAAGCCGAAGAAGCGACCGGCCCCGAGCAAGCGACGAAGCCCGTCGAAGCGACGCCGCTGACCACGAAGGGTCCACAAAGAGGTTGCCTCGAGGTACCGCGGTTCAAAGGAGGAAGGGATGTTCCGACCAGCAGCGGTGACGTGTCTCCTGCTCACCACCACGACGTTCGCCCAGACGCTGCAGTACCAGACGCCGCCGCTCCACCGGGTCGTCCACCGGAACACCTTCGCGCTCCGCTACAACCCGCTCGGCCTGCTCTACGAAGGTCGCTTCATGTACCGGCTCCGGCTCTACGAGAGCAACGAGCTGGCGCTCCGAGACAACTTCGTCGGCATCGGGCTCACGCCCATCGCGAGCCCAGCCTTCGTGCGCGCGGGCGTCTATGCCGAAGTTCAGCCGCTCACGGTGCTGGGCTTCTGGGTCTCGTACACGTTCGTGCAGTACTTCGGCACCTTCAACCTCTTCCAGTCGTTCCCCGAGGCGACCTCGAACTACGCCGACGCCGAGCTGGCGCGGCTGAACCAGGGAAGCCGTGGGCCGGGAGGACCCGGCGCCTATCTCGCGAACGGCACCGAGCTGACGTTGGGCCTCGACTTCCAGGTGAAGGTGGCCGACATCGTCGTTCGCGCGAGAGCGCGGCTCGTGCGACCCGACATGCGGCTGCGCGAGGGCGACACCGTCTTCTACGATCAGTTCTACGACGTGATGGCGCCGAACCGCGGCTTCTACTTCACCAACGACACCGACCTGCTCTACCAGACGCCGAACAAGCGCTTCGTCGGAGGCGCGCGCTACACGATGACGTTGCCCTTCTACGACGCGACGCACCTCACGGGCGCGACGGCGGGGGCGGGCCTCAACCACTTGCACCGCGTCGGCCCCTTCCTCGCGTACACGTTCAAGATCGACGACGGCGCCGCCTTCAACAACCCCACCGCGTTCCTCCTCATTCAGTGGTGGATCAAGAACCCCAACCGCACCGGCAGGGTGGTCAACGCCGACGGCATCTCGCAGGCGCTCCCGCTCATCGGCCTTGGCTTCCAGATGACGGGCGACTTCCTGCCGGTGCCCAAGCCGGCGCCGCGAGTCGAGGTCGAACACTCGGAGCCGATCGCGACCTCGGCGCTGGTGGCTCCCGTGCTCGACGTTCAACCGAAATCGGACGGGACCGGCGCTTCCCACGACTGACCGTCGAGCTCGAGCCGACGTGCGTGCAACAGGCAGCGTGGCCCTGGCGGCCCGCCGTAGAGCCGATCGCCGACGATGGGAAACCCGATGGAGGCGAGGTGCACGCGGAGCTGGTGCGTTCGACCGGTCTCGGGAAACAGCTTCACCAGGCAGCCCTCGGCGCTCGCTTCCCGTACGAAGCGGGTCAGCGCCGAGATTCCGTTTCCGCTCTCGAGCGCGCGCCACTTGCCCGGCCGTGACGGGTCCTTCTGGAGCGGGGTCGCGATCTCGCCTCGCTCGGGCAACCCCGGGCCGGTGCGCGCGAGGTACTCCTTCTTCGCCCGGCCCTCTCGAAACGCGGCAGCGAGCCGGCTGGTGGCTGCCTTCGTCTTGCCGAAGAGGGTGACGCCGGAGGTCTCCTTGTCGAGCCGGTGAACGAGCCCTGCGGTGCGGCCCAGGTGCGCCGAGGCCCAGTCGAGGAGGTTGGGCGCTCCATCGGGCGTGGGCTGCGCGGCGAGGCCCGCCGGCTTGTTCACCACCAGCACCTCCGCGTCTTCGAAGAGCACCTCGACGAGGGGAACCGCGCGAACGGTCGTCTCGGTCGAGGTCCCGCCTGCCTCGAGCACGATGCTCACCTTCTGCCCCGCGCTCAGCTGCACCTGCGGGTCCTTCACCCGCCGGCCGTCGACGAAGACGGTGCCGGCGTGAATGCGTTGCTCGGCGACGGCGCGAGGCTCGCCGAGGGTGTGTTCGAGCGAGCGGCCCAGCGGCACGGCGGCCTCGACCTCGTAGGTGCGCCGCTTCATCCAGATCGTCTCACTTGGCCTCGAGGGCCAAGCCGTCGATCACCGCGATCGGTCCATCACAGGTCGCCTCGTGACAGGTGCGGCACGCCCTCACCACGTTCCCGTACGCTGCACGCACGTCGCTGGGCGTGTCATCGAGCGCGCCGACGGCCCTCAGGTAGTTCTGTGCCAGGCCGTCGAACGCCTCGTTGCGATCCTTCGGGTCGGTCGGCCACGCGCACCGGAGCTTCGCGTGCTTCGCCCGCAACGGCGTCAGCGGCTTGCTCTCGAGCACCTTCGCCCGTGCGTCTTGGAGATCGGCCACCATCACTCGCATGTGGGTCGCCAGCTCGCTCGCGCCGTTGGGGTTCCGCTCGGACGGAATGAGGTGGCCCGGACTGCCAGGAACGCCGGGCACCAGCTTCGTCTCGAAGGTGCAGTCGTCGAGCGTCGGTGAGGTGGGAACGTTCGCGACGGGTCCGGTGTTGTCCTTCTTCGAACAACCCAGCAGGATGATCGACATCACGAAGAGCAGCCGCATGTTCAAGCCTCGTAGCGCAAACCCGCGGTCCGCGTCCCCCGTCGTCTTCGAAGGAGCCTGTCCATGCCGGAAGCGTTGAAGATCTTCCTGGTCTCGCTCTTCTCCGGGCTCACCGGCGGCTATTTCGCCCTGCGCATCGGGTCGTGGGTCGTGGAGCACTTCTTCTCGACGAACCCGCTCGCCCAGTACCTCCTTCTCTTGATGGTGCCTGCGGTGGGAGTCGCCACGGCCGTCACCACCGGCGTGCTCGTCGGGCGAAACAAGCGCTGACGTCGTTCGCTTCATGGTGCGCGCTCGAAGGCCATGCGGCGGCTTCGAGGTCGGCGGCGTCGAAGGCGTGGCGGAGGCACGGCTCTTCAAGCGAAAGCTGCGTGGATTCGCGGCCTTCGCGTCCGACGAAGGGCCTGCGTCGTCGAGCCACGGCGTGATCGAGACGTTGAAGATGTAAACCTTTGCAAAACGCCGCAATGGCCGGGAGACCAGGGCGTTGGTTCGAGCACACTCGGTACGGCAGGGGATGGCCAACCGAGGAGAATCGAGTGCTCACCATGCGACAGCTGATCATTTTCGGAACCGCCATCGGCCTCAGCCTCGGCGCCCACGCGGCCGTTCTCGGCATGATGGACGACGCGCCAATCGTGATGCGACCGGCCCACCCACTCGAGGCGAAGGTGACGGGGACTCGGCTCCCCAAGCACCAGAAGCACTGCCAGCCGTTGGCCCAAGGCAAGGCAGCGTCAGAACATTGTCGCGCGGCGCCGTGAGGCGCGGTGTACCGTTCTCCTCATCACCATCGAGGGGAACTCCATGCGCTTTTCGTTGCTCGCGGTCATCTCGCTCGCCGTCGCCACGCCAGCCTCCGCCACCGAGTACTTCGTCAACATCGCTCGCGGGAAGGGGAAGGACGCGACCAAGGAAAAGCCCGCGAAGGATCTGGGCAACATCGCCGCGAAGTTGGTCGACGGCGACGTGGTGAACATCGCCGAGGGCACCTACCTGGGCCGAGACGAGTCGGGCACCGACGAGCTGGGCGTCACCGTGAGCATCATCGGCGGCTGGAGCGACGACTTCTCCGAGCGCGACCCCTGGGGCAAGCACCGCACCATTCTCACGGGCACCAACGAGTACGGAAAATCGGGCAAGGCGCGGCTCACCATCGACGCGGGCAAGTGCGCCCAACCCATCGTCATCGACGGCCTCATCTTCGATAACGGCCCTCGCAACGGCTACAAGGACGCGGCCGAGACGCTCATCTCGCGCCAGGCGAACGCCAACAAGAACCTGAACGCCTCGCCGGAGTCGGGCGGGCTCGTGCTCAAGCTCACCGAGGGCTGCCAGGCGGTGGTGAAGAACAACGTGGTGATGAACACCGCTCCCACTGGCGCCGCGCTGGGCGTCTGGGGCGGCAAGGACTCGAAGGTGCGCATCGAGAACAACCTGGTGGTGAACAACACCGGCGAGGGCATCTGGGCCTACTCGCTGTGGAAGTCGAAGTCCGGCCTCCCCGAGTTCGTGATCGCTCACAACACCGTGCTCTTCAACTGGAAGCACGACGCCATCGCCACCTACGGCGGCAACTCGCTCAAGATGGACACCGAGGTGAAGCTCACCGCGACGAACAACGTCTTCGCCTTCGGTGACTACGGCGGCGTCGACAACATCAAGGTCGCCAAAGGCATCAGCTTGAAGAACAACCTCTTCACCGGTCACCGCATGTACGACTACCGGGAGTTCAACACCCAGGTGAAGGTGAGTGAGCTCGAGGACGAGGCCGATCAGCTCGTCGACAGCACCGGCAACGTGTCCAAGGTGATCAAGGTGCCGATGAACGAGAAGTGGGCCGCGCTCTACGCGGGCCGCAAGGAGATCAGCCGGGCCGAGGTCGACGCCAAGGCGAAGGCTTCGAACTCGGGAGCGAACGCGCTCCGCAGCATGTTCGGGTTGCCGCTCCAGGCGAACGCGGTCGGAATGGACGCGGAGGTCTGGCTGCATCGCATGGCCGTCGACGACGCGATCAAGACCGGCCTCGAGCCGTACGAAGGCTTCGGCTGCAAGAAGCCCTGAGCGCTTCGACCTCGCGCGAGGGGTGACGCACCAGCTCGGAGTTCGGGCTTCCCGATGCAGACGGCTCCGGTACGCTCTGCGCCGATGATCGCTCTGTGTGGACTGCTCCTGGCGAGCGCTGCCGTCGACGCCGGAACACCGCTGATCCCCCGTGCGCTCCTCCTCGGAGAGCCCGAGCTGGCGATGCCGCAGGTCTCACCCGATGGCACCAAGCTGGCCTTCATCAGGCCCGACGCGAAGAACGTGCCGCAGCTGGTCGTTCGAAGCGGCGCCGAGGAAGTCGTCGTCACCGAAGAGCCGAAGCGGGGCCCGCGGACGTTTCGGTGGACCGAGGACTCGAGCGCGCTCCTCTTTCCTCGCGACGAGAACGGCGACGAGCGCTTCCACCTGGTCGTCGTCGAGCTCGCGACGAAGACGACGCGCGATCTGACGCCGTGGTCCGACAGCCGCAACGAGCTGCTCGAGACGAGCCCCAAGGTGCCCGAGATCCTCCTCGTCACCTCGAACAAGCGCGACGCCAAGAACGCCGACGTGGTGCGCCTCAACTGGAAGACCGGCGCGGTGGTGCTCGACACCCAGAACCCGGGCGACGTGACCCAGTGGTACGCCGACGTCGAGCTCAAGGTGCGCGCCGCCAAGGCCGGGCTGTCGAACGGCAGCACCGAGCTCCGGGTGCGCGACACCGTCAAGTCGCCCTGGCGCGCGCTGATCACCGCGAGCCTCGAGGAGTCGATTCGCCCCTATGGCTTCAGCTTCGACGGCAAGAGCCTGCTGCTCTCGTCGACCATCTCGAGTGACACCGACCGGCTCCTCGAGAAGTCGATCAAGTCGGGCACCGAGCGGCTGCTCGCGACGAACGCGAAGAGCGACGTCACCGACGCGACCTGGAATCACTATGCCGCGTCGCTTCGCGCGATCGCCTTCGAGGTGAACGGCCGGCGCGAGTGGACCTCGCTCGATTGGATCTACGGTGTCGAGCTCGATCGGCTGAAGGCGCTGAAGGCAGGCGACTGGGAGCTGCTGTCGACCGACAAGGCCGATCAGAAGTGGGTGCTCGCCTTCTCTTCCGAGGCCCAGCCAGTCAGCTTCGCCCTCTGGGATCGAAAGGCGCAGCAGCTGACGCCGATCGGCTCTCAGCTCTCGAAGCTCGAGCAGGCGCCGCTCGCGACGGTGACGCCAGTGAGCATTCCCACGCGCGACGGGCTCATCCTCCAGGGCTTCCTCACCCTGCCAGTCGGTGTGACGCCCGGCACTCGGCTGCCGATGGTGCTGCTCGTGCACGGCGGCCCGTGGATGAAGGATCGGCTCGGCTTTCACCCGCAGGCGCAGCTCTTCGCCAACCGGGGCGCGGCGGTGCTGCAGGTGAACTACCGAGGCTCGACGGGCTACGGGAAGCGCTTCCTCAACGCGGGCAACCGGCAGTGGGGCCTCGCGATGCAAGACGATCTCTCCGATGCGGTGGCCTGGGCGGTGAAGGAAGGGGTCGCGGACTCGTCACGCGTCGCCATCATGGGCACCAGCTACGGTGGGTACGCGACGCTCGTCGGGCTCTCGAAGACGCCTGAACTCTATCGCTGTGGAGTCGATCTCGTCGGGCCAGCGAACCTCTTCACCCTGCTCGCGGCGGTGCCTCCATGGTGGAAGGCGCAGGAAGCGCTCTTCTTCAAGCGTGTCGGCAACCCGAACGATCCGAAGGACAAGGACCTGCTCACCGCGGCGTCACCGGTGTTCTCGGTCGATCGCATCACGGCGCCGCTCCTCATCGGCCAGGGCCAGCACGACCCGCGGGTGAAGCCGGCGGAGTCGGAGCAGATCGTCAATGCGCTCCAGGCGCGCGGCAACGTGAGCTACGCGCTCTATGGAGACGAGGGACACGGGCTCTCTCGACTCGAGAACCGGCTCGACTTCGCCGCGCGCAGCGAACGGCTGTTCTCGACCTGCCTCGGGACCCGAGTCGAGAAGTAGGAGCCACCCATGAGCTGGAACCTCGTCACCCTGCAGGACAAGCGAGCCCTCGTCTTTCGGTACGTCGACCCGCAGGCAGGTCCGTCGGCGAAGGGGGCGTTCCTCGCAGGAGCGGAGCCCACCATTGAAGAAGCCCAAGCAGCGGTGAGCCAGCCAGCCGTGACGGTGCGGCTGGCGCCCGTGTTTCCGCTGACGCCACTCTCGCCCGAAGAAGTCCGCCGCCTCGCCCTTCCCGACGAGCCGCAGTGGCTCTCGTTCTACGCGCGCGACACCCCCTGGACGGCGGACGCGCGACTTCGTGGCGCCTTTCATCCGGAGTTCCCCGACGATCTCCAGGCGGCCTTCCACTTCCCGTCGACGGGGCAGGTCGAGCAGATGTGGGTTCGGCTCACGAGCGCCGAGCCAGGCCTCGACGCCTACCGGGGAACGCTCCTCAACACGGCGCACTCCGATCCACGGGTGGCGGCGGGCGAGTCCGTCCTGGTGCGACCGGCCCCGGGTTCGCCGATGCCGATCTGGCTGTCTGCGGTCGTGCAGGAGAACCTCCGCGGCTGGTCGGCGAAGTGCGAGAGCTGTGGCTTCGATCTCGTCGTCGAGCCGGTGAAGACCCTCATCGCTCGACACTTTCCGACGGCACCAGCCGACGCCGTCTTCGAGGCGCTCACCACGCGCTGCGCGCTCTGTCGTGGAACGCAGGTGCTCAGCCGTCGGGGCACGACCGCTCACGAACCCAGCCCCGGCCAACCGGCGCCAGCAGCGACGCCACCGGCGACCTCGCCCAAGCTCATCGTCGGCCTCGTCGTCGCCGCGCTCGCGCTCGCGGGGCTCGTCTGGCGCTTCTGGGGCTGAAGCCAGCTCGAACGCGAACCCGATTGGCGTCTAGAGTCGTTCGACCGTGCAGGCCGTTCCCCTCAGCGATCGCCACCTCGACGAGATTCGCCAGACGGTCGGCCGGGCGCTGCAGCAATGGCTCACCGACGAGGCGCTCACCGAACCGCTCGGCATCGTGCGCGCGCTCGATCGAGTGCTCCTCTTCCTCAAGCAGAACGGCGATGCGTCGGCACAGGCGAGGCAGGTGAGCTCGCTCGCCTTCGCGCTGGGAGAGCAGCTGACCCGCACCGGTGACTGGCAGTGGAAGAGCGTGTCGGAGGACGGCAGCGTGAACCCGGCGGTCGTCTCCTCGGGCCGCGCCTGCCTGGTGATCGACGCGGTGACGAGCATGGTGATGGGCACCACCTCCCTGGGGCTCGTCGAGCTCTTTCGCGGGCTCGTCGATCGCGCCCAGCTCGATGCGGCCTTCGTCGTCGAGGTGAAGGCCAACTCGGGCGACGCGCTCGGCCGGCTCGAGCGTGACGTGCTCGCCCGGCTCCTCCACGTGCGCCAGTCGCTGCGCATGTGGGGCAGCCCCGAGGAGCTCGAGGCCGTCGCCGAGCACTTCACCCACGTCCTGCTGGCCGCGCGCACGCCGGGGTGGACGTTCGAAGAGACCCACACCTTCTGGACGAACCATGGCGCCCCCTTCGCCGCCGACGCCGAGGAGCACGCGCTGATGCGCAGCCGGCTGTGGGCCGAGCACGTCGACGTCGCCCGCACCCAGGTTCGCATGGGCTACCTCTCGATCTGGACGGCGCTCGCCCGCGATCCCGAGCGCGAGCGGTGCCTCCTGCCGTGGATCGAGCGGTTGCTCGACGAGCCGAGCCGCGCCGGCACTCCCGATCGACTCAACGCGGTGCTCTTCGCGCTCATCGGCTTCGTCGCTCGCGACCCTCACCAGTACCTCGAGCAACTCGGGCAGCAGCGCAGCCTCATCGGCGGGCACGCGCTCAGGCCGTTCCACGTCGTCGCGCCACCAGGACCGAGCGAGGTGCACCTGCCGTACACGCGCGCCTTCGACTCGTGGGCGAAGGTGGCCGAGGGCATCGCGAGCATCGTCGCCGCGCTCGAGTCGAAGAAGAGCTGAACGCGCCGCTCACTCCTGGGTGAACCAGGTGCACCGACGCTCGACGCAGCCGCAGAAGGCCGGCTCTGGGCGCTGCACGTAGATCGCCAGCTCGGCGCCTCCCCGCAGGTACCAGGCGTGACACGAGTTGCCACCACCCTCGCAATCACCGTCGTCACGACACGCACCAGCCTTCCAGTCTGGGAGCACGTGGCGCTCGGCGCCTTCGTCATGCTGGCCGTGCGGCGTGGAGTAGTGCGGCTTCGGCGCGCAGCGCGGGCCGTCCTTGCACGCAGGCCCACCGACCTCGACGATCGAGAGCCGCACGGTGAGCGCGCCGTCGGCAGCCCCAACGCGGGTCAGCGCTGCGTCCATCGCCGCAGCGATGGTGGAGAGGCTCGTCTGACACAGCTGGACTCCGTACGAGAGGCACGAGGTGTCCTTCGTGTCCGGGCACTTCTCGATGCTGAAGAGCGCGGAATGGCCAAAGGTCATTCCCGAGAAGGTGGGCGCGGGGTTCCAGAGCCGTTTCCCCTCGTCCTCGGTGAGCTCTCGGCCAGCGCGACGCAGGGTCACGTCTCGAGGGCCGGTCACCGCCACCCCGAAGCCCATCACCTCCGCCGGGAGCGCGCCGAGCAGCGAGCCATCTCGCGCGCGGGCAAGACAGCGCTCGTCGACCTGGGTGTCGGGCGCGACGTCCACGGTCGCTGGCGCCGCCTTCACGCACGCGAGGACGAGGGGCGCGAAGAAGAGCGCTCGCATGCGCTCAGGGCAGCTTGGCGAACTCGACGGTGGCGAACGAGGTGAGGAACGTCGCGAGCGGCATGGTGAAGATGCCGTCGTCGCGGCCATCGTGGCCCGGTTCGCGCTGGCCCCACGGGTTGCGCAGCTGCACGAACCGCTGCCCACCTCGCTCCTCGACGCCGAGCAACGAGTAGGCGTGATCGGACACCACCCCTCGCTCGCTCGGATCCCACGTCTTGCTGAGCGCCACCACGGCCGCACCCGAGCCACACGCCGCTTGGAGCCGCTTGAAGACCTGGTTGGCGTCGACGCCGTCACCCACTGGGAAGAACTCGGGCTTCACGCCGGTGAGCGACTCGAGCGCGGTCGCCGCCATGCCTCCCTCGATGGCGTCGAACCCGCCCTTCCACGCCGCGAAGGCCTTCTCGAAGACCAACGGCCACAGCTCCTGGCTCGAACGCGCGCTGGCGTATTCGGGCCCGCCGTACCGAACCGGAAAGGTCGCATCGACGGTCACCTTCACGGGCGTGGGCGTCTTCTGGCCCTTCTCTCGCTCGAAGAAGGTGACGGTGAAGGTGCCGTCCGGGTTGGTGGTGATCGCCTTCGCGAGGAGCTCGGGCTTCACCTTCGCCAGCGAAGCGAGCGAGGCGATGAAGTAGCAGTCACCGACCTGCCCTTGCACCGCGTCGTCGAGATCCATGCCGTTGACGACCAGGTGGCCCGAGCGGGCTTCGTACCGAGCGCCGTTCTTCTGACTGTCGGGCGTCATCGCCGGCTGCCTGCGCGGCGTGGGGAGCCCGTCTTCGCCGGCGATCTGCGCGAACGCCACCATCTCGGTCTTCACGAAGTCGAGCAGCTTCTGGTGCGCGGCGGGATCGAACTTCTTCGCGTTGATGCTCACGAAGGACGAGAGGTAGTGCGCCTCGACCTCGGCGAAGTGGCCGTCCTTCGCGTCGCGGAGAATCGCGGTCGCTTCCTGCTTGGTCACCTTGCCGTCGGCGAGCGTCTTCTCCAGCTTGGCCTTGTACCGATCTCCCTGCCGCAGAATCTTCGAACCCATGGGTGACACCTTGTCACGAGGGTGCACCTGCTGCCAAAGCCAGAGGCCATGACCATGTCCCTGCCCCTGTTGCTGCTCGCGCTCCACGCCGCACCGAAGCCGCTCAGCCCCAAGGCGACCCTGACCGTCGCCGACCGAGAGCTGCACACCTTCACCATCTGCAACGATCAGCTCGTCCTCTCCGCGGGGAAACAGCTGCAGAGCGGCCGGCTCGACGTCGCCAAGAAGACCTACCTCGCCCAGCACACCGAGCGCGCCGAGGTCTGGGCCATGGCGTTCACGCCTGGTTGCGGCTTCCTGCTCAGCGAGCAGAGCGCTGGCGAATACCCGACGCGCGTGCACGACGCGACCGTGCGCTCGATGAAGGACGGCGCGATGAGCCCAGTGTCGAGCATCGGCACCTTCCCACTCCCGGTGTCGTCGATCGACGTGAGCGCCGACGGGCAGTTCGCCGCGATGGCCACGAACGGCGGAGAGGTGATGACGTTCGCCCTCGACGCGAAAGGCCAGACGAAGAAGGTGTTCGACGCGCCGAAGCTGCCCAAGGGTGAACAGGTGCTTCATCTCCGGCTCACCAAGCGCCACCTCGTCGCCGGGACCTTCCGCGGCTCGGTGCTCGCCTGGCCCTTCGACGCCTCGACCGGTGCGCTGGGAGCGGCCCAACCCTTGATGACGCCGACGGCTCCGACCCGCGAGACGGGCAGCCTCGACACCAAGACGGGCGCGATCGTGATGCCGGGTGGGGCCCGAGTGCTCGATCTCACCGTCAGCAACGAAGGCACGCGCGTCTGGGCGGCGGTCGAGAGCGGCTCGATCCTCTCGTGGGATCTCTCTGGAGCCACCCCGGTGGGCGCGACGGTGGTGACGGGCTTCCAGGGCGCGGGCCACCTCGCGGTCTCGTCCGACGGCACCTTGCTCGCAGCTTCGGGGGACTTCGCGGCGAAGCTCTTTTCGGTCTCGGGCTCGACGGCGACGCTCAAGGGTGAGCTCGGCGAGCTGATGTACATCGACAAGTACGTGCTGGTGCGCCGGCTCCACTTCGTGGGCAAGCGCCTCCTGGTCGGCACCGGCGATCTCTCGGTGGGCAAGCTCCTCATCTACGAGCCCTGAGCGAACCGGCGCTCAAGGTGGCTCGATGAGCTGCATCGTGCGCCACTTGCCCGAGCGGAACCGGAGGAAGAGCACCAGCGCGAGCGCGGCCAGGTAGGCGACGAGCCAGAACATCGCGGCCACCTCTCCCCCGCCGTACCAGCGAACGGTGATCCACGAGCCGGGCACGAAGAGGATCCAGGCGATCGCCAGGCGCATCACCAAGGGAAAGAGCGTGTCGCCGGCCGCGCGCAGGGCCTCAGCCAACGAGGTCGCCGAGGCGTCGAAGAGCTGCCAGGCCGAGCTCACCATCAGCATCGGCACGCCAAAGCGCAACACCTCGGCCGCGTCGGCCCCTCTCGCGAATGGAATGAGGAGGAGCCCGGGCAAGAGCAGGTAGGTGATGCCGGCGAACGACTGCCAGACGGCCGCGGTGCCGGCGGTGAGCTTGAGCACGTGGCTCACCTCGTCCTTCCGATCGGCGCCGATGGCCTGCCCGACCAACACCGCGCCCGCGCTCGCGAGGCCGAAGGACGGCATGAAGGAGACCGAGTTGAGGGCCAAGACGCTGTTGAGCGCTGCGACCGCCGGCGTCCCCAGCCCCGCCACCACCACGTTCACGAAGAAGATGAAGGCGAGAAACTCGAAGAGCCAGTTGAAGCCCGACGGGAGCCCGAAGCGCAGCATGCGCACGAACTCCGCGCTCGAGAGCGCCGGCCACGGGAGCCCCTTGCCGTCTCGAAGGAAGAACCAGAAGAACCCGGCGAAGGCGACGATCGTCGAGAGGGTGCTCGCGAGCGCCGCGCCCTTCACGCCCATCGCCGGCACCGAGCCCAGCCCGTTGATCAACACGTAGTTGCAGCCGACGTTGAGGCCCATCGCGACCAGGTTCGCCACCATGCCCGGCACGGTTCGACCGAGCCCGCCGTAGTAGTTCGCGAGCGCCTCGATGCCGATCGCCGCGCCACCAGAGACGATGCGGTAGACGAGATAGGTCACCATCAGCGCCTTGACGTCGGCCTCGTAGGGGAGGAGCGCGATCACCGGCGCGAAGAACGGAATCGAGGCGAAGCACACCACCTGGGTGCCGGCGGCGACGACGAGCCCGTACCAGCCATAGCGCCGCGCGCTCACCGCATCTCCGCGCCCGAAGAGCTGCGACGAGAAGCTCGAGATGATGAAGGTGATGCCCATCGGAAAGATGAGCAGCGCGAAGGCGTTGGTCGCGCCGGTGGAGGTCGACGCGAGCGCCGCGCCTCCCAAGTGCGCCACCATGATGGCGTCGGAGAGCCCCACCACCGTCTGGCTCGCGCGCGAGAGCACGATCGGCAGCGCCAAGGTGAGCAGCGACTTGAACGTCGCGCGTTGGTGGGGAACGGCCTCCATGCGGGGAGCGCGGGCTTAACCCTGGAAGCGAGCCGAGTCGCGCTCGAAGCGCCGACGACCCGGCTACGGCTCGAAGGTGACCAGCTGGTAGTTCACCTTCACCGAGCGGCCCTGGCGCTTCACCGTCACCACCGCGCCGTCCACCACGCCGGTCAGCTGCACGGTGAACTCGTCGGGCACCGAACCAAACCCGCCATCACCGGGCGGCGGGCCCCACCCCTCGGGGAGCGGCCCCACCTTCCACTGGCTGTTGCCGAGCATGAGCTCGACGAGCTGCCGGGTGAGGAAGGAGGCGCGGCGTTCGCTCACCGCGTCGTAGTCGAGATCGAAGTCGAACACGTCGCGCGCGATGACGACGTCCTTGCGGGGCAGATAGAGCCCGAGCTGCATCGTCGAGAGCGACGCCGGGTTCGTGTACAGGCGGCTCAAGGTCTCGCCGTCGACCGGGAGCGAGATCGTCCCCACGGCGCCGCCCGGTGTCGGCACCACCTTCAGCCGAAAGAGATCGAGCATGCCTTCGACGCCGTCGGCCGAGGGCAGCTCGTTCACCCGGTTGGTCTTGAAGAGCTCGCGGGTGCGGGCGCTCCAGTCACCGTCTCCCGAGTAGGTGCGGGTGAGGCGCGCGACGCCCGACTTGAAGTTGGTGCCGCGGTACTCCGGGTAGCTGATGAGCAACACCGTGCGGAGATCGGTGCTGTGGGTCGTCGGCACGCGCACGGTCACGCCCGCGTCGATCGGAGCCGGCTTGGGGCCAGCGCACCGCGAACAGCTCACGAGCAGCAACGACAGGAGCGCCCACCACCTCATGCGCGCTTCACCGCGTCACGCCACTTGCCCAGGTGCCGCGCCCGCTCGTCCTCCGACATCTTCGGCTTGAACACCTTGTCGGCCTTCCACGCCTTGCGAATGTCGTCGGGGCTCTTCCAGAACCCGACGCCGAGGCCGGCGAGGAAAGCCGCGCCGAGCGAGGTCGTCTCGACGTTCTTCGGGCGCACGACGTTGGTGTTGAGCACGTCGGCCTCGAACTGCATCAGCAGATCGTTCCTGCATGCGCCGCCGTCGACCTTGAACGCGGGAATCGCACGGCCGGAGTCGAGCTTCATCGCCTCGGCGAGATCCTGAATCTGCAGCGCCACGCCTTCGAGCACGGCGCGCGCGAGGTGGCCCTTGGTCGTCGAGCGATCGAGGCCGGCGAAGAGACCGCGGGCGTCGGGCCGCCAGTGCGGAGCGCCGAGCCCCGCGAGCGCAGGCACGAAGACGACCGCACCCGACGACTTCACCGTCTTCGCCAGCGCCTCGATCTCGCTCGCCTTCTTCACCAGCCCAAGCCCGTCACGCAGCCACTGCACCGCCGCGCCCGCGATGAAGGCGCTCCCCTCGAGCGCGTAGGTCGTGGTGTCGCCGACCTTCCAGCCGACCGTCGAGAGCAGCCCCGCCTTCGACTGCACCGGGCTCGTGCCCACGTTCATCAGCAAGAACGCGCCGGTGCCGTAGGTGCACTTCGCCTCGCCGGGATCGAAGCAGGCCTGGCCGAAGAGCGCGGCCTGTTGATCGCCCGCGATGCCGCTCACTGGAATGCCATCGGGCAACGAGCGCATGCCCTTGGTGACGCCGTAGAGCTCGGCCGAGGCAGCGATGCGCGGCAGCACCGAGCGCGGCACGTCGAGCAGCGAGAGCATGCCGTCGTCCCACTGGAGCGTCGCCAGGTTCATCAGCAGCGTGCGCGACGCGTTCGAGGCGTCGGTGACGTGCTGCGCACCAGCCGTCCTCTTGTAGACGAGCCAGGTGTCGATGGTGCCGAAGCGCAGCTCGCCGCGCTCCGCCATCAGCCGGGCGTCCTTCACGTGATCGAGCAGCCACTTGAGCTTGGTGCCCGAGAAGTAGGGGTCGAGCACCAGGCCCGTCGTCTCGCGCACCCGCGGCTCCTCGCCCTTCGCCTTCAGCTCGGCGCACAGCTCGCTCGTCCTCCGGTCCTGCCAGACGATCGCGCGATGCACGGGCTTGCCTGCGGTCGTCCACAGGCCCGTCGTCTCGCGCTGGTTGGTGATGCCGATCGCGGCGATCTCGGTGCCCTTCACCTTCGCCTGCTTGAGCGCGCGGCCGATGCAGCGCTCGGTCGTCTCCCAGATCTCCTTGAGGTCGTGCTCGACGAGGCCGGCCTTGGGGAAGTGCTGGGTGAACTCCTGCTGCCCGACCCCGCACACGTTCAGCTTGGCGTCGAGGAGGACGGCTCGGGTGCTGGTGGTGCCTTGATCGACGGCGAGGACGTAGCGCGTGGAGGCCATATGGAAGGCGCGTCGTAGCAAACCCTCCGAATCGAGGAAGGCGCCACTCTCGCCGACCCGCTGTAGAGTCGGGCGCATGCGGCGCGTGGCGCTGGCTCTGCTCCTCAGCTCCTCGTGCCTGCCGCGCCTCGCGGTGACGGTCCGCTCGCCGGCGAAGGTGAACCTGGGGCCGGTGACGCGGGTCGCGATCCTCACCTTCGACTCGCGACTCGGCCTGGTGATGCGCGAGCGCGTTCGTCACGATCTCGGCGCCGACGGGCACTTCGTCCTCGTGCGCATGTGCGGCGAGCGCAGCTGCGAACCAGTCGACGCCTTCATTCGCCTGTACGAGCGCGACACCCGAGTGGTGGGAACGCAGCACGGCAACGCGATGGCGGTGACGATCGAGACCGACGTCGCCGCACCCGACGGGCGGAGCCTCACTGCGAAACGAGAACGAACCCGGCTGAGCCAACTCGGCGCAGAGCGCCCCGAGACGATCGCCGAGCGCTCCGCGAGCGACATCGCCGCCGAGGTCGTCGCCGAGCTCTCTCACCCCACGCGCGCCGAGTGGCTCGTCTTCGACGACGGCGCCCCGTTCAAGCTCGGCATCAAGCAGGCCACCGACGGCCGACTGCAGGACGCCAAGCGCACCTTCCTCGAGATGATCGAGAACAACGCCAAGACGGCCGGCGCCTACTTCAACCTCGCCATCGTCCTCGAGGCGATGGGCGACGCGGCGGGAGCCAAGACGAACTACGAGAAGGCCATCGGGCTCGCGAACAAGCCGGAGTACCTCGACGCCCTCAAGGCCTTCCAGCGACGGCAGCAGCAAGCGGCGGCGTTGCTGGTGAACCAGTGAGGGCTCCCGACTGCTGTGCGGCTCCCCGGCTCACCACCGACGAGCGGTTCGCGCTGAGCTACGGCCCCTTCAGCACTCGCGTCGCGCGCTGTGAGGCCTGCGGGGCGCGCTGGCACGAGGAGTGGTCGAGCCGTGCGCGGTACGACGGGGAGCTCGACGACGAGCACTTCGAGTACCGCCGCGTCGGTGCTCCGGCGCTCGCCTGCCCACGCTGCCGAACCTGGTTGCCCCAAGAGCCGCTCCAGTGCGCGAGCTGTGGGCATGCTTCGGTCGATCGCGCCGAGTGGGTGGTCGCCGAAAAGAAATAGGGCCACCGAGTTTCCCCGGCGGCCCCAATTTCCCTGCGTGCTGCTTCGCCTGCCGGCCCCTTCTCGTCACGCCCGCGCATCGCGTCGGCGTGGTCAGGCGAACGGCATTGTGAGCCAGCACCACGAATTGCTCAACTCCTTCGCGCCCCACACCTTGCCCCACACATCCCCGCGAGTCCTGCTACGCCTCGCGCATGGGCGCCCAGTGGAAACAGAAGGGCCGTGAGGCCAACTCGAAGGCGAAGGCGAAGCTGCTGAGCAAGGCAGCGAAGGAAGTGCTCATCGCGGCGAAGAGCGGAGCCGACCCGACGAGCAACGCTCGGCTGCGGCTCGCCATCGAGTTCGCGAAGAAGGTGAACATGACGAAGGAGACCCTCGAGCGGGTGATCAAGAAGGGCGCCGGGCTGCTCGACGAGACCGTGAACTACGAGCTCGTCACCTACGAGGGCTTCGGCCCGCACCGCGTGCCCGTCATCGTGGAGTGCCTCACCGACAACCGCACCCGCACCGCGAGCAACGTTCGGCAGCACTTCCGTTCCGGGCAGCTCGCTGCGACGGGCGCCGTCTCGTGGGACTTCGACCGGCTCGGTGCCATCGAAGCGCGCGGGCCTGCGGGGGCCGATGCCGAGACGGTCGCCATCGAAGCGGGCGCGAGCGATCTCGAGGCGACCGACGAGGGAGTGACGTTCTACACCGCACCAGCCGACCTCGACCTCGTGCGCAAGGCCCTCGAGACCGCCGGGTGGACGGTGGAGACCGCAGCGCTGGTGTGGAAGGCGAAGAACCCAGTGACGGTCGCGCCCGAGCACCGCCCAGAAGTCGACGAGTTCCTCTCGGAGATGGACGAAGACGACGACGTGCAGACGCTCTTCGTGGGCATGGCCTGAGCGGCCGCGTCGGAACGCGCATCGAAGACGCGCGCGAGTGACGCGGCATGGTCGGCAGGAACTGCCCCCACCTTGCCCCACACTGCCTCGATGCCCGGTTGACGCGGCTGGGCGATGAGGAACACTGCCGCGCATCGTGGAGAAGAGCGTGAACGCCATCCTCGCGGCCGTCGACGACTTCCTCAAGGAAGCCGGGGCTCGCTCGTACCGCGCGCTGGCCGGCCTCGAGACGAAGCCGACGATGGTCGAGCTCCTCGCCCCGCTCACCGAAGCGACGCACCCCGAGACCATCGCCTTCGTGCGCGAGCTCACCACGAGCAGCCGCATCGACGCCGTCAAACGGAGTCGCGTCGAACGACTCCACGCGGTGCTGCTCGAGTTCGCGATGCGTCGCCACGTCGCCCCGCTCGACGACGCGCTCGCGGCTGCGCTCGCCTCCACCACCTTCGGCTCGGCGGGCAAGACGTGGACGCTGGCCGAGGCGCTGCGCGATGGGTGGACGCTGGGGAGCCACCAGGCGCGAACACAGCTGGTGGCTGACCGTTCCACCGCGCTGCTCGAGCTCGCGCCCCTGCTCTCTCGCCGCTTCGATGGCCTCGCCGAGCTCGCGACGTCGGTCGGGTTCCCCTCGACGCGCGCGCTGGTGGAGGCGAGCGAGCGCCGCACCTTCGAGAAGCTCGAGCCGACGACCGAGGAGCCGCTCAAGCAGTCGGACGACGCCGCGCGCGATCTCACCGGCTTCGTCTTGAAGCGCCACGACCCGCAGCTGCGGCCCTCGAGCGCCAACGCGATCGATCTCGCCCGCGCGCTGGCCGCGCCCTGGTTCTTCGAGGTGCTCCGCCGCGAGGAGCTCTCGCAGGCCGTCTCTCGCACGCTGGGCGAGCTCGGCTTCGCCCCGAACGCGCCCGGGAAGATCCTCATCGACTCCGACACTCCGACGCGGCGGCCCGGCGCTCACCTCGTGCGCGTCGAGGTGCCCGATCAGCTCCGGCTGGTGCTCACGGCCGATGCGGGCTTCGAGGCCTATGCAGGCTGGCTCGGCACCTGGGGCGAAGCACAGCTCCTCGCGGCGGTGCCCAAGACGCTCCCCTTCGTCGATCGCGTCATCGGCGACGGCGCCCTGGTGATGGCGGCGCGGCGGCTGTTCGAGTCGATTCTGCTCGACGAGGGCTGGCTCAAGCGCGCGCTTCGGGCGACGACGGCGCAGGCTCGGGAGATCGCCCGCGTCTTCGCCTGGCGGCAGCTCCTCCAGCTCCGCGAAGAGCTCGCGCTGTTGGGGGTGAAGCGCGGGCTGCTCGAGCGCGGCGTGGTGCGGGCGACCGTCGACGACGCTGCGGCGGCCTTCGAGCGCGCGCTCACCGTGCAACCCGAGCGCGGCCACGTCGTGCTCGAAGGCGTGCCCACCCAAGCGCTCACCTCACTCGACGCCTGGGCGCTCGAGGCCGTGCTCGCCCACGAGCTGCGGGAGCGCTTCAACGAAGACTGGTGGAGGAATCCCGCGGCGGGCCGCTTCCTGCAGGGCCTCGCCTCTCGGGGAACGACCGATGACGCCGCCAGCGTCGCCGCGTCACTCGGTCACCGCGCCCTCGAGCTCACCGACGCCGTGCGACGCCGGGTGCTCGTGATGGGCGCGTGAACGGCGTCACTTCTTCTTCGACTTGAGCGCCGAGATGACCTTCGCCTTGGTGGCGTTGCGTGGCTTCGCCGTCACCGTGGTGGCCTTCGCGGCGGTCTGCATCGCCCGCTGCCGCTTGAGCGCCGACAGCAACCGCATCTCGAGCAAGAGGAGCTCGTCGCCCAGCTCTTCGTTGTCTCCGTGCGCCTTCGGGAGTGGCTCGTCGAAGTCGACCGCCGCGCCGTAGCGCATCCGCAGCGCCTTCTCTTCGGCCGGCGAGGTGGACGTCTTCGTCAACGCCCGCGCCACCGTCTCCGTCGTCACCACCGCCGTGTTACCGCCCTTCCGCTCCATGGTTGATGCCCTTTCGGTACCTGAACAGCCGGCCATGTACGATGCGGCGAATCCGCAACCTGTGGGCAGTGTAGCGATCGACCCCTTCACCGCAAATTTTTGGCCTGCGCTGCTGCAAGCCTGATGTGGGCTGTTGCAACACATGCCAGTGAGCGAGATTTGCTCGGCTTTTTCGTGTGGGAAGAGGTGGGACTCACGCTGAGAAACGCCTTCACGGTGGGCGCGGGCGCCAGCGCGTCAGCCAGGCCCTCGCGACTGGCTCGTTTCGCAGCCTCGTCGACCACTGAACACGAGGCGCTATTCGTCTTCGGGTTCGGCCGAATCTGGGAGCGCCGTGCCGCCGTCTCCTCGCTCGATGCCGAAGCGCTTGAGGGCGGCTGCGATGCCCTGCGGCTTGTCTTCGTCGGGGAGGAAGTCTTGCGGCGCCTTCAGCTCGGGCGCGCGGCCGATGTTGGTGAGCGAGGAGTCGAGGCTCAACCGAAGCTCGGCGTCACCGCCATCGGAAGCGACTCCGATTCGGCCGCTCAGGTTGGCCTTCACCACCACCGAGCGCTCGGCGTCGACGAACACCTCACCCTGCAGCGTGCGCGGCTCCCGCAAGTCGAAGAAGGCGCGGCGGCGCAGCGTCGTCTCGTCGGCGCCACCCTTGGGCGCGAGGAGCTGCGGCAAGCTCTTCGCGGGCTCGGTGGCCGCAGGCGCCAGGGTGACGTCGTAGCGCCAGCACATGCGCCCCTCGACGGTCTGCGTTCCCTTCGCGGTGAGGGTGAGCCGCCCTCGGAAGAGCTGGTCGAAGTCGCGCATCGCGCCGAACGCCTCGTCGCGCATTCGTTCGGCGATGCCGCGATCGCGCTTGCGCTCCCGGAACTGGCCGGCGCCGTCCTTCCCGTAGGTGGTGCGCGCGTAGACGTGCCCGCCGAGGCGGAGCACCTCGAGGCCTTGATCGTTCGTGTTCGTCAGCCGCGCGAGGAAGTCACCCGAGATGCCGCCCGCGCCGGCCTGCAGCTCCCGCGTCTCCTTGAGGCGAACGGTCTTCTGCCCGTGGCTCCATTCCCAGGTGACGGTGGCGGTGTACGAGTGCGCGCCGAGCCGCTCGGTCGCCTCGGCAGCGCTCATGCCCAGCACCCGTCGCGCGATGGCCGGGTTCGAGGCGACGTCTTCGGGCGGGAGCTTTTCCTGCGCGGCGGCGACGGCCTGCGGAGGATCCTCACTCGAGAAGATGCGCTTCTTCGCCGCCTTGTCCACCTGGTCGGGACAGGCGGCGAGCACGAGCAGCATGACGAGGAGGACCGACCCAAGACGCTTCATCGAAGGCCGCGCACCCTATTCGCACTTCCCTCGTGAGTCGACTCACAGCTGTGCATCGCAGGGAGAACGCCTCGCGAGCGAGTTTCGTTCCCCCAGGCCGCCCAACTCTCGGTACAAGCGCGCCGATGCAGAGTCTCAAGGACAAACTCCTCAAGGCTGGGCTGGTGACCGAGGAGGCCGCGAAGAAGGCCGAGGCCGAGAAGCAGGCGAAGCCACCACCCCGTCGTGAAGAGCGCCCGCGTCTCGAAGAGCGCCCGCGACCTCGCTTCGAGGAAGCGCGGCTCCCCAAGTTCGCGCCGCTCGCGGGCAGCAAGGAAGCGCACCGCCAGCAGGCGAAGAAGCAGCTCGAGAACGATCGCAAGCTGCGGGAGCGGGTGCTCGAGACCCAGGTGCCTCCCGAGGCCGGCGCCACGCCGTTCTACTTCGTCACCCGCAAGAACAAGCTGCGGCGGCTCGAGCTGTCGGAGGCCCAGGCGAAGGCGATCGAGACCGGCGCGCTCGCGGTGGTGGAGCGGCCCGACCCCGACAAGATCGACCACGCGCTCATTCCCGCCGAGGTCGCGAAGGAGCTGCTCGCCGAGTTCCCCAAGGCGGTGCGCTTCTTCAACTCGAAGGACGCCGCGGTGGGGTTCCTCTCCGAGGCCGACATCAACGCCCGCGCCCACGAAGCCGAGTCGGGCGACACGCCGGAAGCGAACGACGAGCCCGACGACGCGCCGCAGGCGACGGAGGTTCCCGAGGTTCCCCGCGACGGCACGTGGATCACCATCAAGCGCGCGCCGAAGTGATCAGGGCAGCGCGGTCTCGAGCAGCTCCTCGAAGATGATGCCGGCCGCGTCTTCGAAGAGCCGATTGCCGGCCACCACGCCGCCACAGTGGTTGGGCTCGCGCGCGATGGTGAGCGCGAGGCAGCGTGACAAGACGAGCTCCCAGAAGCGCTCGCTCCCGGGCGGACGGAGGAACTCGCGAATGAGCCGCACCGGCCATGGAATCACCGTGAAGGGGTCGGCATCGCTCGGCGTCACGAAGCAGTCGAGATCGACGTCGAGCAGCACCTGACTGGCGGCCTCGAGCTGCGCCATCGCCGCGGGTTGTTGCATCAGCCGTTCGAGCGTCGGCGCCATCGCGACCTGATGGGTGCGCCCGCGCTTGGAGCGGTGCGTCGGTTGTTTGGCGGCGCCGACCGGCCAGCTCCGCGCGATCGCGAGCACGTCACCCACCAGCCCCGCCTCGCAGGCCGCGAAGAGGTGATCGACGTTTCGTTCGTCGAGCGTGGTGCGCGCGAGCTCGTCGTACTGCGCCGCCGAGAGCCCGGGGGAAACGTCGGCGGCTGGCACGGCGAGATCGAAGTGCCGATCGAAGGTGACGACGAGCGCGTCCTTCGCCTCCACGGTGGCCCAACAGGACAGCGCGAGCCGGTGAGGGTCGAAGAGGAAGCCACGCCGCGGCCCACGCCCGTGCAGCGACAACTCGATGATGCCCGCGAACGCCACCGTGCACTCCATCCTGACTGAAACCGGACGTTTCGTCGGGAGAGTCTGACCTGACTCGGTCGTCGCGCGGAAGTCGGCGTGATCGACCCCGCCGGGCGCTGGGCGAAGTGCGCCGATTCGCTCGGGCGGCTCGGCGGCAATTGCCTTGCAATCCACCCTCGACGTGATCGCCCTCGCCGTCGCCACCGCGCTGCTCACCGCCTCCGAGCCGGAGATCGCGGTGCACGAAGAAGGCGACGTGCTGGTGGTGGAGACGAACCCGGTGAAGGTGGCGCCGCCGTTGGTGACCGCCGACGGCGACGTCGCTGGAGAGCCGACCCATCGAATGGTGGGCGCGCAGGCCGACGTCGGGCTGCCCGATGGCGTCGGCGTGTCGCTGTTGGTGATGCCGCTGTCGTGGCTTCGACTGCACATCGGCGGGCTGGCGACGCTGTCGGGCTCGGGGGCTCGGGCCGGGCTCTCGTTGGTGGCGGTGCCTCGGGCGGCGGTGCGGCCCTTCGTCGGCGCGGAGGCCGGCTATTCCTTCACCGGCAGCGCCTCGTGGATTCCCTTCGCCTCGTCGATCGCCTTCCTCTCGAGCGCGCTCGAGAACGTCAGCTACGGCTGGGCCTCGGCGCACGCGGGCTTCGAGTTCGGGTCGGAGAGCTTCGCCTTCGTGCTGCGGGGCGGCCTCTCGTACCTCGACGTCACCTTCGCCGGCCCACGCGTCGACGTGGGCGGCGCTTCTCTGTCGGCCTCGTCCATGTCGGTTCGAGGCGTCATTCCGTCGGCGCGGGTGGGCCTGCTGATGACCTTCTTCTGACCTTCCCGCTCGCCCCGTGCGCACGTCCCCCTCCCCCACCAGGCGCACGCGGGCGAGCACTTTCTCCCTGGAGTCGGCCATGCGGCGTTCCGTCCTCGCTCTCCTCCTCGCGCTCGGCTCGGGCTGTGGCGACTCGCTCTACCTCGAGGGCGGGGTCAGCCAGCTGTGCCAACGCCTGTCGGGCCAGCGCTTCGTGGTGCCCCGGCTGCCGGCCGAGCTCGTGGGCGTCGCGCTGCCGGCGCCAGTCACCGTGCAGCGCACCTTCGACTTCGACATCACCGCCCAGCTCCCGCCCTCGCTCCAGAACACCGAGATCGCGATCGCCCTCGACACGATGACGCTGACGCCCGGCCAGGGGCTCGATCTCTCGTTCATCGACGGCGCGCAGGTGACGCTCGAGCCCCCGCCGGCGTCGACGCTTCCCAAGCAGGTGGTGGTGCGTCAGCTGGGCACTCCGAGCGCGCTCTCGTTCGACGGGCAGGATCTCGAGCTGTACCCCTACCTGAGAGACGGCGTGCTCTCGTACACCGTCGCGCTGACCGCCTCGGCGATGCCGCCGGCCGACGTGAGCGCCAACATCTCGGCGTGCGCGAACGTCTCGATGCGCTGGGACTACGCGCGCTGACGAGCGCCATCTCCGGGGCGCCTCTGGTACACGCGCCTCATGGACCTCGGCCTCACTGGACGCGCGGCGCTCGTCACCGGCAGCTCCCGCGGCATCGGACTCCACACCGCGCTCACCCTCGCCAGGGAAGGCTGCGACGTCGCCATCTGCGGCCGCACCCAGGAGTCGCTCGAGACGGCGGCGGCGACGCTGAGCGCGACGGGCCGGACGGTCAGCTCGAGTCAGGTCGATCTCTCGGCGAGCGACGGCGTGGAGCGCTTCGTGAGCGACGCGGTGGCACGCCTCGGCCGGCTCGACGTGGTGATCGCCAACGTGGGCGGCTCCTTCGGCGCCAACTTCCGCGAGACCGCTCCCGCGCAGTGGCTGCAGACCTTCGAGGTGAACCTGGTGCACGCGGTGCGCGTCATCCAGGCGGCGCTCCCGCACCTCGAGAAGAGCGACGTCGCGAGCGTGGTGATCGTCGCCAGCATCTCGGGGAGCCGGCCCGGGCCCCGCGCCCAGTACGGGGTCGCCAAGGCGGCCGAGATTCAGCTCGCGTCGTCGCTCGCCAGAGAGCTCGCCCCGCAGCGGGTTCGAATCAACGCGGTCAGCCCGGGCAGCATCCTCTGGGAAGGCGGCTCCTGGCACAAACGCTCGCTCGCGATGCCCGACGTCATCGGCGAGTTCATCAAGCGCGAGTTTCCCTGGGGCCGCATGGGCACGCTCGACGAGATCGCCGACGTGATCACCTTCGTCGCCTCGCCTCGAGCGCGGTGGATCAACGGGGCGAACGTCATCGTCGACGGCGCGCAAGGGCAGCCGTCGATTCGCCTGCCGTGACGGCGCTCAGGAGCCGCAGAAGAACGGCGCGTCTCGATCGGGGCTGAGCACGGTGTTGCCGCCGATCTGGCACTGGATGGGAGCGACCGCGCTCTGTGGCACGTCGAACACCACCGCACCCGCCGCACCACCACCGCCACCGCCGCCGGCCTCGTAGAACGCGTTGCCGTCGATGTCGTGGTAGGTGACGCCGGGCTGGCCCGCACCGGGAGTCGCGTAGGTCGCCGCGCCTTGGCCGCCGTTGCCACCGTTGAACGAGCTGCCTGCACCACCCGCCGCCGCGAAGTAGCCAGGGTAGAGGTTGCCGTTCTCGCCATCGCGACCACTGCCGAAGAGGAAGCCGAGATCGACGATGCCGGCGCCTTCGCCACCGCCGCCGCCGTTGGCCACGAAGGTCGAGCGCGCGACGGCGACGATCGGCGACTGAATGAGGATGGTGCCTCCGCTTCCTCCGCCGCCTCCGCCTCCCGGGCCCACCTGACCCGAAGCAGACCCAGCGCCCTTGCCCCCAGCGCCGTTCACCAAGATGCGGGAGTCGTCGGCCGCGAAGCCGAAGCGGCCCACGAACTGAAGCGCGCCTCCGCCGGCGCCGCCTTGACCACCCTGGGTGCCTCCCCCGAGCCCGCCGTGGCAGCCGCCCGCCAAGCCGAGGTGCGCGCGTGAACGAATCGTCCCTGCGACGCCACCGGTCTGGAAGGTGCTGCCGCCGCCACCGGGGCCACCTGCTGACTTCGCGCCGCCTGCGCCACCCGCGCCACCCGCGGTGTTGCTGTTGGCCGAGCCGTTTCCGCCGGTGCTGGTGCCACAGTTCGTGTCACCTCCAGGTCCAGGCACCTGGCCGTAGCCCGAGGCGTCGATGGTCGCGCTGTAGAGGATGATCGAGGTGTAGGAGACCATGATGACCGGCTTGTTCCCGGTGATTCGCATCGTCGAGCCCGGCATCATCACGAAGTCGGTCATCACCAACACCACCGCCGGTCCGCTCGAGAGGTTCACCTCGGCCACGACGGGGCGAATGTTCCAGGTGCCGCCGAAGCTGTTCGAGGCGCTGTCGAACGACACGCTGCCGTTGATGCGCACCACGCCGCCCGGAGGCGCCGGGAGCATCGCTGGGTCGACGTTCGCGACGGGGAAGCCGAACGATTGGCCAGGAGGGTTTCCACACATGCCCGTGGGCAAGCAGACCTGACCCGAGCTCGGGCACGCGGCGCCGTAGTTGATCGGGTACGAGCAGGTCTGGTCGAAGTTGCAGGTGCCCTGCTGCGAGTAGCACGGGCCCGCCGGCGGACTGCTGCAGGTGAGGGTCGTGCCGCTCCGGCAGGTGCCCGCGCCACAGCGCTCGTTGAAGGAGCAGGTGTTGTTGTCGTTGCACAGCTGCGTCTCACAGGCCGGGTCCGCGCAGTCGATGAGGCCGTTGAGGTTGTTGTCGACGTTGTCGGCACAGTTGAGCTCCGAGCACTGCCAGGGGAGGCAGGGGCCGCCCACGACTCCGCCGTCGGGCAAGGTCAAGACGCCGCCGTCTGGCCCGGGAATGCCGATGATGCCGCCGTCAGGGCCGATGACGACCCCGAGCCCACCGTCGGGCAGACGCGGAGGACCTCCGTCGGGGCTCGCGGGGAAGCAGAGGCCTTGGGCGCAGGCGAAGCCCGTCGGACAGGTGACGGTCGCGCACGCCGTGTCCACGCAGGTGCCGGTGACGCCGCAGGTCTGACCGGTCGGGCACGCTCCGCCGTTGGGCCCGCACGAGTTCGGCACGCAGGTGCCTTGCGCGCACGCCTGGCCTTGAGGACAGGTGACGCCGACGCAGCGAGTCTCGGTACAGACGTTGTTGATGCAGACTTGAACCGGGCTGCAGCGCCCCTGACACGCCATCGTTCCAGGCCCCGCGCCGGAGCCGCCGGTGCCCGCACCCGAGCCGCCAGTGCCTGCGCCTGAGCCACCCGTGCCTGCGCCCGAGCCGCCGGTGCCTGCGCCCGAGCCGCCGGTGCCTGCCCCCGAGCCGCCGGTGCCTGCGCCCGAGCCGCCAGTGCCTGCACCCGAGCCTGCGCCAGCACCACCGGTGCCTGCGCCCGACCCTGCCCCTGCGCCGCTGCCCGCGGTGCCTCCGCCAGTCGCCTGCGGAACGGTGCCCGGTCCAGGTCCCGTGCCGGGGCCTCCACCCGAGCCGCCGCGGTCGTAACACTTGCCGTCCGCCGCGCAGCGCTGATCGCCGGGGCAGGTGACGCCGAGGCACCCCTTCGGGATGCACTCCTGCGAGACGCACACCTCGCCTTGGCTGCACGCCTGCTGCTCGCAGGTTCGGGTGTAGCAACCGCCTTTCACGCAGACGTTGCCGCTCGCGCACGACTTCCCGACGCACTGCTCGTCGGTGCACACGTTCGAGGCGCAGACCTGACTTGCGCCGCAGGTGCGGTTCGAACACGCGCGCGCGTAGCACTTGCCGGAGATGCACGACTCGGTGTCGCTGCACGCCACGTCGGGGCACACCGGCTGCGCCACGCAGATCTTGTTGGGGCCGCAGATCTCCGTCGCCCCGCACTCCCCGTCACTGGTGCAGGCCTTGCCGGGCGGAGGGCCACCACAGGTGCAGGAGAACGAGAACGCGACGAAGAGGAGGAAGAGCGGTTCGCGGAGTCTCATCACCGGCGCACTCTAGCTGGGGTTCACCGCGATCTCGCAGGCAGCGTCCGTTCATCCGATGCGGTGTCGGAGCGTGTGGGACAGTCAGTGGAGGAGCCAGGGGCGACGGAGCACGGCGGCGACTTCACGAAACGTCCACTGGAGCCTCGAGCCGACCGAGAGCGTGCGCCGCACCGGTGAGCTGATCACCCGCAAGCCGGCGCGGCGAAAGTGGGCCGCAGCGCGGTAGGCGTGGAAGTCGTCGGTGACGAGGACGATGGCGTCGATCGACCCGGGGCGCAGGAGTTCGACGGAGAAGCGCGCGTTCTCGAAGGTCGAGCGGCTTCGTTCCTCGAGCAGGGCCGCCTCGGCCGGAAGCCCCAACGCGCGCGCGAGCCGGTACGCCACCGCCGCCTCGGAGGACGGAGCGCCGCCACCGGCGAACAGCACCGTTCCTCCGCGACGCTGGTGCAGGGCGACGGCGTGCTCGACGCGTGCGACCAGGGCCAGCGATGGCGAACCGTCGGGCAACACCCTCGCACCCAGCACGACGATGACGGGCGCGCGCTCACCGTCGAGCGGACCCGAGCGTTGCCCGAAGCGATGCACTCGCCAGGCGAGGCCCGCAGCGAGCGCCAACACCACTGCGGCGAGCGTCACCGTCTCGACCTCGCCACCCGCCGAGCGCCGGCAGCGAGGTCGAGGTAGAGCGCGCCCGCGTCGTCGTCGAAGCCCAGGTACGTGCGCGCGCGGGCCTCCTCGGCTCCGACGGTTGGATCGAGCTGGCGCCCACCCACGCGAACCCAGGCGTGCGGCCAGGCCCGGCCCTCTTCGAGCACGAGGCCGAGCTGCACCGAGCCTCCCGACCGCTCGACCCAGGCTCGCGCGGCCTCGAGGCAATTCGTCGCGGCGACGGGCTCGCGCACGCCGTCGACCATCTCCACCCTCGTCTTCGCCGGCGGCACGAGCGCGACCCCTGCGCCTTCGCCAGCGACGGGAAACCCGGCCCCGAAGGGGTCACCGAAGGCCAGCTTCCCGCGCGGGCGCTCGAAGCGGCTCACCGCCGTGCCATCGTGCAGCACCTCGATGGCGAGCAGGCCGGTTGCGTCGAACTGCGTCTTCACCTCGACGCCGTCGAGCGTCCCCGTGCCGCGCTCGCTGAGACACAGCCGCTCGCGGCGGCCAGTGCGCTCCTCGCGAACGTCTTGGCACCCGGCGCGCCTCGTCGTGAAGGCCTGCAGCTCGGCGACCAACCCGTCGTCGTCTCGCCCGGCGGCGTCCACCTTCCACGAGCGCTCGAAGGAACGCTGCTCTCCCCTGAAGAAGTGCCGCGCGGTGTAGCGGGCGAGGCCGTCGCGAACGTCGAGCTCGACGAGGCCGACCGGAGTGCCCGCGACCGAGTGCACCAGGCGCACCGGGGCAGCGCTGAGGGCGAGGCCGAGCACGAGCAAGCTCATCGAGGCGAGTTTCACTTCAGAATCGGTGGCCGTCGAGTCGAAGCGATCGAGTTCGACCCGCCCGACGCTGCTTCACTTTTCTGCCCCGGCCTCGACTCTGGGCTACGGTGGCTCCAGCATGGAGAGCCGTCGCTCGCTGGTCATCGTCGGCAGCTTGGGAGGCCTGCTCACCGGCACGCTCGCGGGGCTGGTGCTCCTCGCGCTCACCGGCCAGCCTTCGACGGCCGTGGGGTGGATCCTGCTGCTCCTCCTCTCCATCGGCGGCACCGTCGGCACCCTCTGGTTCGCGGTGTGGCAGGTCGTCGAGCGGCGCGCGGAGGCCCGGCGCACCGAGATGGCGAAGCTCGTCGACGGCGATCTCACCGCGCTCCCCACCGGCGGCGAGGCGATGGACGCGGAGCTCCAGCAGCTCGCCTCGAGCCTGCGGCGAGCGATCTGGCAGGTGCAGCGCGTCACCGGCAGCCTCCACCGCACCGCCAGGGACGTCGAAGAGCGGGCGCGCGCGCTCCTCGAGGCGGCGCGGCGACAAGGCGGGGCCGTCGATCGCAGCGAGAAGGCGGTCGAGTCGATGGGGGAGTCGTTGTCGGGCGCCGGCAAACGAGTCGCGCAGCTCGAGACCTTCGCCCGGGAGACGACCGGTTCGCTCTCGGAGATGACCGAGAGCATCGAGCAGGTCGCCGCCACCCTGGTGACGCTGAACGAGGCCACCTTGAAGCTCGCCGAGCGCGCCGACTCGCTCAGCCATCGCGCGAGCACGGTGTCGACCGAGGGCGAGGCGCTCGTGCGGCTCTCGACCCAGACCCGCGAGGCCGTCTCCGCGACCGAGGGCGCGATCGCTGCGGTGCGGCGGCGGTCGGACGAGACCGGAGAGCTCGCCCGCGAAGTCACCACCATGGCCGATCGCGGCGTCTCGCTGGTGAACGACAGCCTCCGAGGGCTCAAGCGCATCGACGACACCGTTCGCAACGCGGTTCGCCTCGTCGACGCCCTGGGCACGTCGAGCGTCGAGATCGGCCGCGTGGTCGACGTGATTCAGGAGATCGCCGATCAGACGAACCTGCTCGCCTTGAACGCCGCGATCATCGCGTCTCAAGCGGGCGAGAGCGGGAAGGCCTTCGCGGTGGTGGCGAGCGAGATTCGCAACCTCGCCGAGAAGACGGCGCGGTCGACTCGCGAGATCGCCCAGCGGGTGAAGGCGGTGCGTGACGGCACCCAGCGCGCGGTCGATCTCGTGAACAAGGGCGGCGACGAAGCGGCCGCCGGCGTCGCGCTCGGAGAGAAGGCTGCGCAGGCCCTCACCGACATTCGAGGCATCTCGACCCGCTCGCTGGCGGCGGTGGAGGCCACGCGCTCCGAGACCCAGCGCCTCGAGCAAGAAGGCGAGCTGGTGGTCGAGGCGAGCAAGCAGACCGCCGAGCGGGTGTTGCAGGTGGTGAAGCTGGCGCAGGAACAGGCGCTCTGGGGCCGTGAGCTCGCCAAGCAGATGCACGACATGGCGCGCAGCTCGAAGGACGCGACGACGCGCGCGCAGCGCCAGGTGGACGTGGGGCGCGATCTGTCCGACTCGGTGCTGAGGCTCACCGCCGCCATCGACGAGATCCGCTCGGCGCAGCAGGTGCTCACCCAAGGTGACGCGGCGATCGGCGAAGAGGTGGCCGAGGTGCGTGAAGACGCCCGCACCGTGGTGCGCATCGGCGACGCGCTCTCCCGCACCGTCGAGCAGTTGGCGCACGAGGCCGAGACGCTCGACGCCGAGGTGTTTCGCTTCAAGCTGCCGCAGCCGCGCGCCGGAGGGACGCTCGCCGTCGGGCTGCATCAACCGCTCGAGTGGGATCACGTGCGCGGGCTCGACCCGCTCCACGTCATTCAGCTGCAGCTCGCCGAGGTCTCGGCCGCGCTCTACACCACGCTCGTGCGGCTCGAAGACGGGTCGATCGTGCCCGATCTCGCCGAGTCGTGGGAGTCGGACCCCTCTGGGCGCCGGTACCGGTTCTCGCTGCGGCGAGGGGTGATGTTCCCCGATGGCACCCAGCTCACCGCGACGCACGTGAAGGAGCACCTCGAGCGGCTCCTCCACCCGGCTTCACGCGCGCCCGACGCCGCGCTCTTCAAGGACGTGACCGGCGCGCAGGCCTTCATGGACGGGAAGACCACCGAGCTGAGCGGCCTCGAGGTGCTCGACTCGCACACCCTCGACGTGCGCCTCGACGAGCCGCGCGCCTTCTTCCTGCGGCTGCTGGCCCTCCCGTCGACCGGCGTCACCCGAGTCGTCCAGGGCCGGGTGATGGGAACCGGGCCTTTCCGCATCGACGACGCGGCGAGCACGACCTCGCTGGTGCTCGAGCGGAACCCTGCCTTCTACCGGGCCGGGCTGCCCTTGCTCGGGCGCGTCGAGTTCAAACAGCTGCCCGATCGAAACGCCGCGGTCGCGGCCTTCGTGAGCGGTGAGGCGCAGCTGGTGAGCAACCTCCACGCGAAGGATCTCACCTCGGCTGGGGTCGAGCCGTCCGACGCCTCGATGGTGAACACGCCCAACAGCTGGTTCCTGGGGTTCCACGCGGGCACGGCGCCGTTCGACGACGTGCGGGTGCGCCGGGCGATTCGCGCCGGGCTCGACGTGCGGGCGGTCGTCGATCGCTTCCACCCTGGAGCTCGGGTCGCGCGCAGCCTCACTCCGCCCAACCTGCTCGAGGTCGATCGCATTCACGAGCCGCGCACCGACGTCGCGCTCGCCCGCCGGCTGCTCTCCGAAGCGGGGCACTCGAGGCTGCGCCTCACCCTCACCCACCCGCCCGATCGGGACACGCGTGAGGAAGATCGAGCGCTCTTCGGGCCGCTCCTCGACGCGGGCCTCATCGAGCTCGAGCACCAGCCCATTCCGGACTTCTGGGACAAGGTTCGCGAAGGGCGGCTGGCGATCTTCCGCGGCAACTGGATCGCCGACGTCGCCGACCCGGACAACTTCCTCCACCTGCTCCTCAACTCGAAGGCGCAGAGCTACTACGGGCTCGGGTACCACAACGGCGATCTCGATCGGCTCACCGACGAGGCGCGGGTCACCATCGATCCCGGCTTGCGGGAGCAGCTGTACCGGAAGGTCGAGCACCTCGTCCGCGAGGACTGCGTCTTGGTGCCGCTGTACCACGAGCGCTTCCACGCCATCGCCTCGGCGGGCGTCCAGGGGCTGCGGCTGCACCAGACGCCGCCGCAGGTTCGCTACGAAGAGCTGTGGATCGCGGGCTGACTACTCGTCCCACGTTCGCCACCGCGCGCGGCGCTTCTCGAGCAGCCGGTCGATGACTTCGCTCGAGCGGGGGTCGGTGAGCGCGCGGCGATCGTGATGCACGCCCTTGCCGTGGTTGCAGCGCGGGCAGGCGAGGCCCAGGTTGCCGAGCTCGTCGGTTCCTCCCGCGGTCTTCGGCACGATGTGCTCGAGGGTGACGGCCGACACCGGCGTGCCGTCGTCGAGCACCACCAACGGCGCGTTGCAGTGGAGGCACTTGCCTCGCAGCGCCGGCCGCCCGTCGAGCTGCACGCTCTCGAAGGTGGAGTCGGACCGCGCGACCGCGAGGATGAGCGCTCCGAGCCTCATCGAGGCGTTCCGCAGCGTCGAGGCGGCCGAGTCACTTCACGTCCCAGGCCTCGACCTGGTTGTCCATGAAGCGTGGCACCAGCAGGCGGTTGCGCTTGGAGTCGAAGCCGACGTCGGCCGGCGCGTTCAGCTCGGTGAAGAGCTCGGTGAAGGCCTCGCCCGCCTTGCCGGCCCAGACCGACTTGCTCTCCCAGGAGGAGACGAAGAAACGATCGCCGACCAGCACCAGGCCATCGAGCCCTCCCTTGCCCACCTTGAGCGGCTCGCCCTTCTTCTTTCCGTTGAGATCGAGCTGGGCGATCTCCGCGCCGCCGAAGGGCGCGATGTAGATCGTGTCGGCGGTCACCACGATGCCGTTGGGCCGGTTGAGGTCCTTCGACTTCACCAGCGTCTTGAGCTTCGGCTTCTTCCCGGGCTCGATGACGTAGACGCCGTCGGTGCCGCTCGGGTCGAAGCCCTCCTTGCCGGCCTTGAGCCCGGAGTCGGTGAGGTAGACCTTCCCATCGGCGGTCGCGAAGAGATCGTTCACGAAGGTCGCGCCCGGCACCTTCACCTCACCCTGCGCAGCGCCAGTCTTGCGATCGAACAGGCGCACCGTGTCGAGGTCGGCGACGTAGAGCGTGCCCTTCGAGAGCGCGAGGCCCTTGGGCGCGTTCAAGGTGACGCCCTTCTGCCCGCCCTCGATCAGCTTGGCGGCGACGACCTTTCCGTCGGGCGCGATCTCGGTGATGAAGCCGTTGTTGTCCTTCGCGAGCGGAGAGCCGTTGATGTTGCCGAAGAGGTAGGTGTCGGTCTCGGCGTCGTAGAGGACGGACTCCGGCGTCGCGACACCGTCGGTGAACTTCATCGCCGCGGCGGGCTTGGGCGGGGCGGCGACTCCGGCGTCCTTGGGAGCTGGTGCAGCCGGCGGTGGGGTCGCGGGCTTGTCGGCGAGCGAGGTGGCGGCGAGGGCGATGACGAAGAGGGCGACGAGACGAATCATGGAGAGCGCTCCTGCTGCGGGGGTGGCGCGTTCTGACGCGAGCGAGGGCCGGCTTCAACGGTTCCGTGCGAGACTCCGAGCGGTGCGATCCTTCAGCCGCGACGCGAGCTACGTCTTCGTCAGGGCCATCGATCGTTCGCGAGAGGCGCTGCTCGTGGCCGCCGCGCGAGTGAAGGTGAAGCCCGCCTCGCTCCAAGGGCCGTTGCCGAGCTGTGCGTTGGTGACCGACGACGAGGCCGAGGCGGCTGCGGTGGTGACGGAGGCTCGGGCGGTGGGGCTCGCCGCGTGGGTCGCCTCGCTGAAGGCCGCCGCCCAGCTCGATCGCGCGACGCGCGTCACCCTCACCCGAGACGGCGCCGACCTCGAGACGACGAACCGGGTTCGACGAGTCACCTTCGCCGGGCTCCTCGGGCTGCTCGACCTTCGCTGGAAGGGTCAGGCCGACGTTCGCCTTCAGGTGCTGCTGCCTGACGACGCCGCGGGCATTCTCGTCACTCCCGAGCAGCTCGCGGTCGAGGGCCCTTCGAGACAAGGCGCGGTCCTTCGGTTGCAGAACGAGCTCCAGCGCCACTTTGCGTCGCAGAACGCCGCCCGCGTGCACGCGCTCAACCTCAACCCGGCGCAGCTCGGCCTCGGGCCCGAAGTGCCGGCCGCGCTCGTTGGCTTTGCGCTGTCAGAAGACCTTCGGCTGACCGCTCAGGGAGCCGGCCGGCGCTGACCGGACACGCCCTCGGAGGTCCTCCACCCTTGCAGCTCGAGCGGGAGCGCACCGAGCGACCACCCCTCGAGCGCGATGCCGCCGTCCCACCGTTGCGAGAGCGTCACCAACTGCCCGGAGGTGAAGGTCGCGGCGAGCACGTGGCCCGTCGTCGGCGCGAACTGACACTCGAGCGCGCGGCCGCCATCGAGGGTGACGACGAGCCCGTTGGCGAAGGTGGGCCGCTCTCCTTCGACGACCGCGGCGAGCGCGTTGTCGGTGCTGCCGGGGAGCCGGAGGGCGGTGAAGTCGACGAGCTTGCTGCTGGTGTGCTCGGGCAGCACCTTCTCTTCCCAGAGCACCGCGCCGGTCGAGCGGGAGAACGCCCGAACCCAGGTGGCCTCGTCGTCGGGCAGGCACGACATCGGCAGCACGGTGCAGCCGCGGAAGAAGAGGAACACGGTGGAGGACGTCACCACCACCTCACGGCCGCTCAGCGCGGTGTCGACGCGCGCGTCCATCGGTGCGATCGAAGGGCCTCCATCGGCGGCCCAGCGAACGAGCGTGTTCGAGGCCACCACGACGTCGTCGGCGGTCGCGAGCAGGGAGGTGCCCGCGTCGGCGAGGGTCACCCGCTCGATCCAGGTGCCACCATCGGAGCGGGTGCGCCAGACCACGCCGCCAGGCGAGGCAGCGAAGACGGTGTCGTCGAGGCCCGCGGCGAGATGGGAGACCGCTGCGGGGATGAAGGCGAGCGGCGCGGAGGCGGTCGGCGTGGCGATCACCAGGTGCGACCCACCATCGCCCGGCACGACGATCACCACCCCGCCGTCGTCGGAGAGCGTCGCGTACTGGGTGGGTGCGACGGGGCTGGTGGCCATCACGCCGAGGAGCGCGCCCGACGCTCGCGAGCGGAAGACGAGGCCTGCGTCGGTGCGCAGCGCGATGCCCAAGGAGCCGACGCCAGCGAGGAGTTCCTGCGTCGGAACCGGGAGCACGAAGCGATCGAAGCCCGTGCCGGTGTACGAGAGCACGGTGCAGGGCAGCACCTGGCCTCCGTCATCCACACCCGCGTCCTCGAGGCCTGCGTCGAGCCCGCCGTCGTCCGCCGAGCCGCCGTCATCGACGCCTGCATCGCCTGCGTCTGCGCTGCCACCGTCGTCGCCGCCGTCGATTGCGCCGCTCGCCTGGGGCCGCTCGCAGGTGGTGAAGTAGAGCGCGCCGTTGAAGGCCACCAAGGCCGGCGGGTCGAGGTTGGGGAGTTGCTCGAGGCGCGCCGACCACTCCGGCAGCCAGGTACCGGCGTCGGGGCGAACGCACACCTTGTTGCGGCACGTCATCGCGCCGTAGCAGGCGATCGGCGGGCCACACTCGGTGCCCTCGGGCGTCGGAATCTCGATGCAGGCGCCCGAGGCGCAGACCCTCGAAGACGTGCAGTTCGAGCCACCGCATGGCATCCCGTCGGGGGCGACGCCCTCTCCGCAGCCCGTGCGGGAATCGCAGGTCGGAACCCGGCACGGCGCCGTGGGAGTCGGGCAGACGATGCGCGGGTGCACGCAGCCCGCGTCCATCGCGCAGGCGTCGCTGGTGCACGCGTCGTTGTCTTCGCAGCGACGGGCGATGCCGAGACACTGACCGCTCCGGCAGCGGCCCTGCTCGAGACATTGGCTCTCGGGCTCGCACGCGGTCTCGTCGGGAGAGACGGTCTCGATGCACTTGTCCAGCTCGAGCGAGTACGACGACATTCGGCAGTTCGCCGACGGAATGCAGGCTGGCGGCCTCACGCCAGTGCCATGGAGCGGCACCCGGAGTTCCTGGCGGCCACTGGTGAGCACGAGCTCGCCCGACGACTCGCCATTTCCGGCGCGGAACGACACCTCGAGCTCGAGCTGCCCGCCGCCTTCGATCTCGATCACCGGCTCGACCGAGAAGGGCGCGCGCGCGCTGGCCGCGACCGTCACCGCGACGCGCGTCTCGGCGATGAGGGTGACCGGCTTGGTGACGACGGTGTTCTCGAGCACCCGGCCGAACTCGACGCTCTGGGTCTCGGTGGCGACCCGAAAGCGGGTGTCGACGTTGTTGATGTCGGGGCCGCAGCGACAGGCGCCGAGGCCCGTCAGGAGCAGCGCAGCGGTGAGCCGTCGATCCATCGCCCTCGAACGTCCCTCGGCCAAAAGAGGCTGCATCCTGACACGACGAGTGCGTCAGGTCTTCCGCTTCCGCACCAACCGCACCACGAGCCAGCCCACCACCGCGAGCCCGGTACCGACGAGCGCCCAGAGCCGGTAGCGCGACAGCCACGCCTCGAGCTGGTCCGCGTGCGCGCCGATGCCTGCGCCCACGCCCAGCAACACGCCATTCCAGGCCAGGGCCGAGATGGTGCCGAAGAGGAGCGTTCGCCCAAGGGAGGTGCCGCTCGCGCCGGCAGCCACGAAGAGGATCGCGCGAAAAGAGGGGAGGAACCGATTGAAGAGGAGCACCCAGGTGCCGCGCGCGCGCATCAAGGCCTGGCCCTGCCGCAGCCGCTCGTGGGTGATGCCGAAGAAGAGCGGGCCTTCGCGCGCGCCCTCGAGCCGGTGCGCGAGCGCCGACCCGACCCGCCAGGTGATCGCCATGCCGACCTCGCTGAAGGCCATCAGCAGCAGCAGCACCAGCCACAACGGGTGATCGCCCCGCGCCGCGTACGCGCCGCCCAGCAGGGTGACGGTGTCTCCCGGAAACGGAGGGAAGAGGTACTCGATGAGCGCCGCCAGGCCGATGACGATCACGCCCCACTGGCCGAGATCCTTGATGAGGGTGTCGAAGCCCTCGAGCATCTCACTCGTCCGGTTCTGCGAGCCCGGGGTCGTGAGCGGCGCCACCTGCTGCGCGTTCCCGGGCTGCCGCCCACTCGTTGAGCCTCGGCGCTACGACCGTCACGAACGACCCGAGGCACAGCACGGCGACGAGGAGATAGGTGAGCGGCCGAGAGGGTCGAGCCCGCCAGGCCCACCAGCGCTCCTTGCGACGTTGGAACGAGGGCGCGCTCACGTACTCGGCCCACGCTTCGTCCCGCATCAGCGCGGCGGCCCCGTCGTCACCGAGCCCGATCAGCGCCTGCGACAACAAGACCCGGCCTTCGATGGTGCCCTTGCGCGCCTTGACCAAGGCCTCGAGCGCGGTGCGTGCGCCGGCGAAGTCCTTGCGGGCGAGCCGGAACTGCCCACGCACGAGCTCCACCTCGCTGACCCGGAAGCCTGGCTGGGCCGCCTCGACGCTCTCGAGCAGCTTCTCCCCTTGCTGGACGTAGCCCGCGCCCAGGCACCCGACGCCCAAGGTGAAGAGCGTCTGTGGGTCCTCGTCGCCCTTCTCGACGTTCGGCCTGAGCAGCTCGACGGCCCGCGCGTACTTCTTGCGATCGACGTAGAGCCCGGCGAGCTCGAGCCGAGCCCGCCCGTCATGCGGGTTGCCGAGCAGCACGCGCTCGAGGTGGGCGGCCCGGCGCCAGCGCATCACCCACCGCACCGGGTCGGGGAGAATGCCCAGGGTGAACCGGTCGACGACGAACCAGAAGATGATCAGGAAGAGCGCCGACCCGATGGGCGAGCCGGTGAGGGCCGAGAGAATGATCCACTGGAAGTAGCCCGACACGGCGCGCACCTTGCCAGAGACGTTGGCCGCTCACATCAGCCGTGCGCTGATGGCGCTGTGGAGATCGAACCCTCGGTCGGTGAGGCGCACCTGCGAGCCTTCGACGCGCGCCAGGTCCTCGCGCACCAGCCGATCGACGAAGGGCGCCCGCCGCTCGTACGACTCGCCGAAGGCTGCACAGGCGCCGCGGAGATCGAGCCCCACCGCCAGCCGGAGCCCCATCGCCACCCGCTCCTCGAACCGCTCCTGCGTCGTCAGCAGCTCCGTCGCGCGCTCGGGCCGTCGGCCTGCCTCGACCTCGGTGAAGTAGCGCTCGGCGCTCCGGTGGTTGGCGTACCGCGTGGAGCCCAGCGAACCAGTCGCGCCCACCCCGAGCGCCAGCCAGTCGCCGCCGGTCCAGTAGCTGGCGTTGTGCCGGGAATGGAGGCCCGGCTTGGCGTAGTTCGAGATCTCGTACCGCTCGAGCCCGGCGGCCCCGTAGACGTCGCGCACCACCCGCTGCATCTGCACGACCGTCTCGTCGTCGGGGAGCGACACCTCTCCCTGGGCGAGCCGCTTGGCGAGCGGCACCTCTTCGGCGAGCGACTCGGCGTCGAGGGTGAGCGCGTAGGCCGAGAGGTGCTCGGTGCCCAGCGTCACCGCTGCTTCGGCGTCGCGGCGCACGTCATCGAGGGTCTGGCCTTCGACGCCATAGATGAAGTCGGCCGACACGTTCGCGAAGCCAGCCTGCCGAGCCGCCTCGATCGCGCGCCGGGCCATCGCGCCGTCGTGCGCCCGCCCCAGCCGCCCGAGCGTTCGCCCGTCGAAGGACTGAACGCCGATGGAGAGCCGGTTCACGCCCGCCCCGAGGTAGCCGGAGAAGCGGCTCGCGTCGGCGGCGCCAGGGTTCGCTTCGAGCGTGATCTCGCAGCCCTCGGCGAGGGTGAAGCGACGGGCGAGCTCGGCCAAGACGTCGGCGACCGACGACGGGCTCCACAGCGAGGGCGTACCGCCGCCGATGAAGATCGCCTCCACCTCCCGAGCCTCGAGACCGGCCGCGCGCAGCTCGAGCTCGCGCTTCACGGCGCGGGTGTAGCGCTGCTCCGGCACCTCCTTCGCCACCGTCGACGCGAAGTCGCAGTACGGGCACTTCGACAGACAGAAGGGAAAGTGCACGTACACGGCGAACCGCGCGGCCGAGAGGCCAGTGAGCGGGTCGATGGGCGCACGCGGGGTCACCGCGGCCCTTGTCCGACGACCGGGCAGGCTCACGCAAGTCCATCTCCCCAACCGCTCGGAAGCGAGGTAGGTGACCTCCATGACGACCGAGCAGTCCCGCCCACGTCTCAAGTGGGCCCGCAGCCAGCGCTTCCGTCTCACCGTGCGGGGAGAAGAAGCCCACGCCACCTGGAAGTCGAAGCTCTCCACCGTGCAGAGCCAGGGCAAGACGGCCTTCGACGCCGCCCAGGCCGAGTGGGCGAGCAGCTTCAAGATCAGCCCTGACGACACCAGCCTCGTCGCCGAGCTCGCGCCCGCAGCGCTCCGCGTGGAGGATCTCGAGAAGGCCTTCACCGACCTCGGGGTCTCGCGGCAGAGCGTGAAGGACTCGTTGTCGCGGTTGTACGACGCCGGGTTGGTCGAGCCCGCGCCCGTCGCCTAGAGGGCGCTGCTCTCGAGCCGAGCGGGCTCATCACTTCTTGAGCTGGGCCTCGAGGCGGGCCACCTTGGCCTTGAGGCTCGCGGCCTGCTCGATCGCGTTCTCGGCGGCCATCAGCTTCTTCTTGAGCGCGGCGTTGTCCGTCTTGAGCTTCTCGACCTCGCCCGTCGTCACGCTGGAAGAGGACGAGGACGGGCCCTTCTTGGCGGCGACCTGCGCTTCGGCGACCTTCTGGATCGCCGCCTGGAGCTTCGTCTGGGAGTCCTTGAGCTCCTGCTCGAGCTGAGCGACGCGCGCCTCGGTCGAGCCGAGGTCGCCCTTGAGGGTGATCTCCTGGGCCTGCATCGCGGCGACCTCTTGCTGCAGGGCGCGCTCGTTGGCGTTGGCGGCGTCGAGCTGAGTGCGGAGCTCCTTGAACTTGGCGTCGGAGCCAGAGGCAGCGGAGCGAGAGGCGTGATCGGCGCGGGTGGCGGCTTCCTTCGCGCGGGCCTCGGCCTGGGCGGCGCGGGCCTCGTTCTGGGCGGCCTTGGTCTCGGCGGCGCGGCCCTTCTCGGTCGCCTCCTTGAGCCGGGCTTCGAGGGAGGCGACGCGGCTCTCGGCGGCCCCGCGCGCCTCTTCGAGTTCCTGCAGCTGCGACTGGGCGTCGTGCACCTTCCCGAAGACCTCGCGCGCCTGCTGCTCGTAGCTGCGCGCCTTCGCCTCCGCGGCCTCGACCCGCTTGGCGGCCTCGGCGAGGTGGGCGCGCGCCTGCTCGAGCTGGGCGTTCGCGTTCTGAACGATCTCGTCGGCCTGGGCGGCGCGCTGCTCGGCGGCCTCGATGGCGCTCTGGGCGGCCTCGGCGTTCCCCCGAGACTCGGCCATCTGGGTGCCGGCCTCGCTCAGCCGCGCCTCGGTCTCTTGGAGCTGCGCCTCGAGCTCTCCCACTCGCGCGTTGAGCGCGGCCGCGTCCTCCTGAGCGGCGCTGACGAGCCCGAGCTGCTCCTGGTGCGCCTGCTGGTAGCGCTGCGCCTCGGCGACGGCCTGCTGGAGCTGGCTCTGCAGGGTGCCCGCCGCCGATCGCGCGACGCCTTGAACTTCCCGGAGGTTCGCCTCGAGCGACTCGATGCGGGTCTGGGCCTCGCCACGCTCTCGCTCGAGCTCACCGGCGAGCTGATCGGCGACCGCGGTGCGTTCCTGCAGCTGGCTCTGCACCGCCTCGAGCTGGCCCTTGAGATCGGCGAGCTGGGTCTCGAGCTCCTGGGTGCGCGCGGTGGACTGCTCGAGCGTCGACTTCGACCACTCCTGCTCGCTCTCGAAGGTGGAGAGCTTCGAGGTGGCGTCGGCGAGCTGCTTCTCGAGGGTGTCGGAGCGCTGCCGGAGCGACTCCACCTCGAGCTGGGCGCCGTCGAGCTCGCCCTTGTAGCCGTCACGCTCACCGGAGATGGACGCGAGCTCGGTGCGCACCGTCGCCAGCTCGGCCTCGAGGCGCTCCCTCTCGCCCTGCGCGCCCTGGAGCTGCGACGAGGCGTTCTCGTAGAGCCCCTTGCCCTCGGTGAGCCGGTTGGCGAGATCGGTGACTCGATCTTGCGAGAGCCCGAGCGCTTCCTTCGCGCCGATCAGCTCGTCGGCGAGCATCTCGCGCGTCTTGCGTTCCTCTTCGACCCGCGCGCTCAGCTGCTGGTTCTGGGTCTCGAGCTCGGCGACGGCGTTGGTGAGATCGCGCCGCTCGGCGTCGACCTGCGCCATGCGGGCGACGAGGCCCTCCATCTTCTGCTCGGCCTCGTCGGCGCGGATCGTGTCCTTCTCGAGCAGCTCGCGCAGGTGCTGGAGCTGCTGTGGGTATTCCGAGGCCTTCTGCAGCTCGATGGCGGCGACCTCGAGCTGGCCGCGGAGCTGGGTCGCGATGGCGCGCAGCTGCTGCGCTTCGGCGTCGACGGCCTGGTACAGCCCACGGCCTCGCGCGAGGGCGTCGTCCTTGCCGCGAATGATCGCGCGGAAGGTCTTGAGCTTCTCCTCCGGGTCGGCGCCGGCCGGCATGCGTGGCTCGGCGGGCTCCTGAAACGGGTCGCCGCCCTGCGGGCGCTGCACGGTCGGCGGGAGCTGCGGCAGCCCGGTGACCTGGTACTGCACCGGCGGGGCCGCGGCGTAGGCGCCGGTGGTGGGCTTGGTGGCCTTGGGCACTCCGCGTGCGGGCGAGGCGGTCGGCACCGACTGCGGCGGCATCGGCGGAGAGAGCGCAGGCGAGGGGATCGCGCCGGTCTGTTGCTTTCGCGGCAACGGAGGCGGCAGCGGTGGAGGGCCGCCGACGCCGTTGGTGGCACCCGACGGCGGCGGAAGCACGCCCGTCTGCGCTCTGGGCGCGGGGACGGGCGGAGAGACGAGCGTGCCCGTCACCGGCTTGGACGCCGGAGCTCCGAACAACGGCTCGTCTTCGTCGTTGAGCTCCTCGCGCAGCTCGAAGAGCGGATCAGGGTTCACGGCCACCGGGGCGCCAGCCTAACCCTCTTCCTTCGGTGGAGCGAGGATGCGAGCGTGCCTCCATGGCATTGCGATTTCGTTTGTCGAACGGGCTCACCGTGGTGCTGGAAGAGAGCCACGTCGCGCCGGTGGCCGCCTTTCAGCTCTGGGTGAAGGTCGGGAGCGCCGACGAGAACCCCGACGAGGTCGGCCTCGCCCACCTCCACGAGCACATGCTCTTCAAGGGAACGGCGCGCCGAGGGCCGGGCGCGATCGCTCGCAGCGTCGAGGCGCACGGCGGAGAGATCAACGCCTGGACGAGCTTCGATCAGACCGTCTACCACGTGGTGATGGCCAGCCGCTTCGCGCGCGAGGGCCTCGACGTGCTCGCCGATGCGGTGCGCAGCTCGGCCTTCGACGCCGGAGAGCTGACGAAGGAGATCGAGGTCGTCTGCGAAGAGATCAAGCGCAGCCAAGACATGCCCAGCCGCCGCGCCTCGAAGGAGCTCTTCGCCACCGCCTTCACCACCCACCCCTACGGCCGGCCGGTGATCGGCTTCGAAGCCAACGTGCGCAGCCACACCCGCGAGCGGGTGCTCGGCTTCTACGCGAAGCACTACACGCCGAAGAACATCGTGCTCTCGGCGGTGGGCGACGTGACCGAGGCGCAGCTGCGGCAATGGGCGGAAGAGCTGCTCGGTGGCGATTGGGGCCGGGGCGAGCCACCGGTCCGCCGTCGTCCAGCGGAGCCCAAGTTCACCGGCGTTCGCACCAGCGTGCAGCTCGACGACGTGAAGGAAGCCTGGCTCCACCTCGCCTTCCAGAGTCCGGGAGTCGATCACCCCGACGCCCCCGCGCTCGACGTGCTGGCGATGCTGGCCGGCCAAGGTGACGCCTCGCGGCTGTCGCTCGAGGTCAAGCGCAAGCGCGCGCTGGTGAAGGACGTGAGCGCCTGGTCGTGGACGCCGCAGGAAGACGGCTTGTTCGCGGCGTCGTTGGTGGCGAGCCCCGAGAAGGCGCTCGAGGCGTTCGAGGCGACCGCGCGGGTGCTGGCGACGATGACCGCGACCGAGGTCGAGGCCGACGAGCTCGAGACGGTGAAGTCGCTCATCGAGGCCGAGGCCGTCTACCAACGGGAGACGGTGCAGGGCGTGGCGCGCAAGCTGGGCAGCTACGAGTCCACCATGGGTGGCATCGAGCGCGAGGCGCAGTACTACGAGGCCATCTCCCAGGTGACGGCCGCCAAGGTGCGCGAGGTGGCGCAGCGCTACTTCACCTTCGATCGCTGCTCGATCACCGCGCTGGGAGCGCGCTCGATGAGCTTCTCGAAGGGCGCCGCCGAAGAGGTGCTGGCCCGGGTGCTCGCCGAGCGCCCTGCCCCGCTGCCGCCACGCAACCTGGCGCCCAGTCGGCCGCTCCGCACGGCTGGTTCGTCGGGCAAGGAGCGAAAGGAGCTGCTCGTCGAACGGCTCCCCTCCGGCGCGACCATCATCGTGAAGGAAGAGCGCGCGGTGCCGCTCTTCAGCGTGCGCGCGAGCTTCCTCGGTGGCGTGCGCTACGAGACGGCGGAGACGAACGGGGTGTCGACGCTCCTCGCCCGCACCCTGACACGAGGCACCCCGAGCTACGAAGCGGAGCAGATCTCGCACCTCGTCGACTCGCTCGCCGGCTCCTTGAGCGCCATCGGCGGCCGCAGCTCGATGTCGCTGCGGGGCGAGTTCCTCTCCAAACACTTCGAGCGCGCCTTCGAGCTCTTCGGAGAGGTCGCCACCCAGCCCGCCTTTCGAGAGGCTGAGCTCGAACGGGAACGGCGGCTCCAGCTGCAGGACATCGCCGCGCGCGACGATCGGCCCTCGGCCATCGCCTTCGAGCTGTTCGCCAAGACGCTCTTCACCTCGCACCCGTACCGGCTTTCGTTGTCGGGAGAGAAGGCGTCGGTGGAGTCGCTCACCCGCCAGCACCTCGTCGACTACCACCAGCGGTTCCTCGACCCGTCGCAGCTGACGCTCGCGGTGGTGGGCGACGTCGACGCAGAGAAGGTCGTCGAGCTGGCGCGCCGACGGTTCGGCACCTCGGCGCTCGCGAGTCGGCCGCTGGAGATCGCCGCGGAAGGGCCGGTCGCCTCGCCCCGCCGCGTGCATCGGGAGCTGGCCAAGGCGCAGACGCAGGTGGTGTTGGGCTTCCCTGGGCTGCGAATCACCGATGCTCGTCGGCGACCGCTCGAGGTGCTCACCACCTTGCTCGCCGGCCAGAGCGGGCGGCTCTTCATCGAGCTGCGCGACAAACGGTCGATGGCCTACTCGGTGTCGGCGACGTCGCTCGAGGGCGTCGACCCGGGCTACTTCGCCACCTACATCGGCACCAGCCCGGAGAAGGTGGACGCCGCGGTGCAGGGCCTGCGCGACGAGCTCGCGAAGGTGCGGGAGGCGATGGTGGGCGACGACGAGCTCTTGCGCGCCAAGCGCTACCTCGTCGGCAGCCAGCAGATCGGCCTCCAGCGAAACGGGGCGCGCGCCGGCACGATGGCGCTCGACGCCTGTTACGGCCTCGGCGCGGAGAAGTACCTGCGCTACGCGGAGGAGATCGACGCGGTGAGCGCGGCCGACGTGCAGCGGGTCGCGCGTGAGCTCATCGACTTCGACCGTGAGGTGCTGATCACCGTCGGGCCCTGAAGCGCCGAGGGTGTCAGGTCAGGACCTCCCTCGCACGTTGGGCGCGTCAGGCCGTTGACGCGTCAGGTTCTTCTGTTGGCGAGGCGCGGGCGTGCCGATGACCCTTTCAGCATGGCAGGGGCAGAGCCGATCCTCGGCATCGATCTCGGGACGACCTTCAGCACGGCGGCGCTCGTCCTCGACGGCCGCTTTCACTACGCGCTCGACGGCCGCGGCGACGCCTGCATTCCCAGCGTGGTGCACTTCCCGAAGTCGGGCTCGCCCATCGTCGGCTTCGAGGCGGAGAAGCTGCGCGCGACCGATCCGGTGAACACCATCGCTGGCATCAAACGAGTCATCGGCCGACCGCTCGACAGTGGGCCGGCGCGCATTCTCGACGCGAGCTCGGCGTTCAAGCTCAAGGCGGCAGGGCCGGGCGAGGTGTCGGTGGTGACGCGGGCGGGAGAGATCACCGCTTCCGAGGTCGCGGCGATCATCGTTCGCCACCTCAAGGATCGCGCCGAGCACCGCTTCGGGCGGAAGATCAGCAAGTGCTTCATGACGGCGCCGGTCGCGGCAGGGCCGGAGGTTCATCGCGCGATGGTGCGGATCGGCAAGATGGCGCACCTCGAAGTGGTTCGGATCATCTCCGAGCCGGTCGCGGGCGCCCTCGCGCGTGGGCTCGGCGGAGCGTCAGGGCCCGAAGCCCCGGTGCTCGTCTACGACTTCGGCGGAGGCACCCTCGACACCTCGGTGGTGCAGCGTCAGGGCGGACGGGTGAGCGTGCGCTCGGCGGGTGGTGACGACTGCCTCGGTGGAAACGACTTCGATCTCGCCTTCGCGCGCCACGTCGCCGCGGCCATCTGGGGCATGGCGAGCATCGACGTGACGAAGGACGTCGTCCTCTTCGATCGAATCCAGCGGCAGTGCGAGCTGGTGAAGCGGGCGCTCTCGGTCTCGAACGAGGCCCGCTTCTTCGTGCCCGACGCGCTGGGCACCCCACGCCAGCGGCGCAGCCTGGACGTGATGGTGCGACGGGAGCAGCTCTTCACCCCGTGGCGAGAGCTGATCGAGCGCAGCACGAAGGTGATGGCCGAGACGGTGGTGAACGCGGGCCTCGAGCCGAAGCAGCTCGCTTCGGTGATGCTGATCGGAGGCACCACCTTCATCCCCATGGTGCGCGAGGCAGTGGCGCGGAGCCTTCCCGTGCCCCTCGACATCGAAGATGATCCACAGACGGCAGTGGCGCGCGGCGCAGCGGTGTTGGCGGTCATGCCGCGGTTGTTGCTCGACTGAACGACCGAGCGTGATTGTTCGAGGACGCGCCGAGAGCGCGTTGAAGCAGAAAGAACGGACAGCCTGATCGGTGGCTCAGGTCGAGGTGGTCGAGAGCGCAGCTCGACCTTGCTCAAACGCACGGGTGGCCGTTTCGAAACACGCGGCCGAGAAGTACTTCGAGCTCGAGGGGTCGGCTCGTGAACTCGAGGAGTTCCTCGAGCCGATTCTCTATTCGCCGCGGAACATGCCCCTTCAGAGCCGGATTCACGACCGGCAGATGCGGCACATTTCCTCCAGAGGCTGGATGAGGCCGTTGGGCTCTTGGTGTCGTGTGCTCGCGGAAACCAGCCGATTCCGGCAGCGGAGGGTGCAACGTGTCGGTTCTCGAGGGAGCGAGTCGAAGGTCACTTGAGGCATAGCTTCTGAACGCCATGCGTCTGCTCCGGTCGAAACGAGACGCACGTGGAGTCCACAGCGATGAGCTCGGCACACAATTCTGAGAGGCGTTCACCGACTCGAACGATTGCATGCGCGCCGCTCGCGCTCTCGATGACAGCTTCGCCGCCAATCGTTCCCGCGTTCGTTGTCGCGACGAGCGCAAGGCTCGAGAACGAGCTTGCTCGGAGATGGCAGGTCAGGGGCTCATCCTTCTCGCGAACTTCGAGAACACCGGAGCCTGCTCTGCTTGAGATGAGCTTGTCGAGGTTCTCGAACGGGACACACGACGAGTCTCCGTAGTCCCACCTCCAGCAATAGACCGGCTCTTTGGCGGCGAGCCCGGAGAGGCCGACGAGCCAGCGAGCGCTGGAGAGCTTCTTTCGAACGACCACCGCGCGGCTCACCTTCCCCGACACGCGGATGATCGGGGCTCCGACGTCAGCTCGCTCTCCCCCGCATGACGGTTTCTTGAGACACCTTACTGGGGCGAACGCCGGAGAAGGCAGGGCGTGCGCAGCCGCTTCCCCTCTCTCTGGTATCCCACTCGAACGCAGCCTTCATCGACGCGCTGCACGAGCGCGGTGAGCTCGGCAGCAGTCGCTATTGGAACGCCGTCAACATCGACGATGACGTCACCAGCTCGGAGTCCTGCGGCGTCTCCCGCTGAACCTGGGTCAACGTAGCGAACAGCCTCGGGTCGCGTTGGATCCAAGGTCGGTCGACTCACCTCAGGATGACTCCCCACTCCGAGGCCAAGCGAAGAATGAGTTCGGCCACGTCATTGTCAGCGCGGTTCAGTGCGTGCCCCCTGCCGCTCGAAAGACAAGCGTGAGCCTTCTCAACATCGCCCAGTTCGCGCTGCACTCGCGCCAAAGCAACAAACAGAAGCGGGTCCGCATCACCGGCGCCCAGAGCCTCTTCGTAGTAGCGCGCGGCACCCATCAGATCTCCAATCTCAGAACTCAGGAGACCGGCCATTTTCGCAAGCGCTGCAACACCTGTAGAGGCCTCTCCCCTCAACTGAGCGAGCGCAAGCCATTCAATTGCATCTTGTCCTCGCCCCTTCTGAGCAAGCTCTGCCGCTACTCGAAGCGCGCTGGCTGATTGAGACATATCAGTTATTTGGTTTCGGAGGCAGGCCATTGAGACAACGCACATAGTTGACCCAAGCACGCTCCATGCAGGCTCATGTCCTTGTCGAGCAGCGTCATGCTCCAGAAGGTTGGCATCGCGCAGTTGGGTCGTAGTACCGGTTCCAGTTCTCATGGAAACTGGTCTCGACATCGAAGTACTCGCCGGGGCAGCGCAGCGCCGGAATCGTGCGCGTCGCTCCGGTGATGGTCAGCCGCATCACCGCTTCGCCTTCACAATGACGGAGAGCGTTCCTGCATCCGGAAAGACCGTTTCAAGCACCTCTGGTCCGCCGCACCGCTGGCGTGTCTCCGAATCGACACTGATGCAATAGGCGAAGTCTGAGAGTCGAGCGGATGGAGGAAGCTGGGTCTCCAGGAGCAACGTGAGGGACCGGTCGAAGTCCAAGGTAACGTCGGAGACCCCGGAAGCCTCCCCAACGACCAGAGCAACTGGGGCAGCGGCGTCAGCCAGCCTGAGCAGTTCCTCAACCGATACGGACCGTCCGCCCAATCCGAGACACCTGAGGGCGACTTCTCTGCTCTCTCGCCGCACAGAGAGCGACGGGCATTCGCCAACCGCGCTCGCCGCTTTCAATGCGCGAAGCACCTCTCCTCGGGTGCGAACACGGGCACGTCCCACCTGGAGAATCTCGTCACCGGCTGCTAGCCCAGCCAGATCCGCCGCACCTCCGGGAAGCACATAGCGCACCGTAGCCGTCTGCTCCTTCGTATCGCGAAACACCAGACCCGCGAGCGAAGGCTCGCGAGTGGACGTCGCGCAACCAAGCACCAGAAAGCAAACTGAGCTGATGCGCCACCACGTGCTCATTGGCGATCCTCGCAGGCCGAAGGCGGCTCTGGATCCGAGTAGAACAGATCGCAAACGTCGAATCACGCAGTGCAGCGCCCTTCATCCCGCCATCGCTGATCGCTCACGTCGAGCAGTTTGTCTCCACTCTCGTCGCTCAGGTGCGGTGAGTTCGCCGACGCGACCTCGGGGGTTGCTTGAGGCCGAGCTGAGTCGAGAGCATTGCAAGCGCGGCGTTCAGCGCGGCAGTGGCGTTCTTGAATTCCCGCTGCGGCGACATGTGCTCCTCGCGAAGGAGCAGCTCGATGTCAGCCAGCTGGCCGGAGGGCCTACCCTCGCGCTGCGGAAATGTTGGCTGGACTCTGTGAGTTTCAATTCGCCAAACCTTGGCCACGAATCTTCGGCCGCGCCGGAGCACCTCCAGGCGGAATTGCAGCGCTTCTCCTTGTACGGTTGGGATGGGCTCGACTTCGCAGGTTCTGACCACGTCCCATTTCTTGAGCATGGCGTGGCCGATCACTTGCTGCAGAAACACTGGCAGTGACGAGAATAGGTGCCAGCGGGAGCGCTCTGTGTCGCCGACCTCTTCGCCGCGAGACAGGCATCGGCTTCATTGCTCCCAGTACCGGTGCCAGTAACTCGCGCAGGGAACGTCGCCGGTGCCTGTCCAGGAATCGCCTGGACATTGCAGGAAGCCTCGCATCTCCATTGTCGGGCCATGCAAGCTGCGCCGGGGCCCTGGCCAGGAGTGTAGGGAATCTCGGGCAGCGGAAGAGGGCTCGGCAGCGGCGAAGGCGCAGGCAGAATCGGCGAGGGCGATGGATTCCAATGGTGCGGTGGTGGCTGCGGTGTGCCGGGCTGTCCCTGATTCGGAAGGCCTGTTCCGGGGGGCGTGAAGCCTGGGGCCGGAAAGCCCGGTGGGACGTAGAGCCCCGTCGGATCGACGTTCACGACTGGGTTGTTGCGGGCGTACGAATAGGCGGGGACCTGGTTGCCAGCTTCGAGTTCCTCCCTCACCCAGTTGGGGTCCTCGAGGAGAGGTTCCGGAGAGAGGTAGCGGCCCAAAGTTGGGTCGTAGTACCGGTTCCAGTTCTCATGGAAACCCGTCTCGGCGTCGAAGTACTGACCGGGGAATCGGAACGGCGGAAGGTAGTGGCGCGCCCCCGACTCGTACTTCCGATACTCGTACCCGTCCATCGTGACGCCCCAGCCCTGAGGATTCGGCGTGGCGCTCGTGTTTGCGCAGTACATGAGATGGAGCTGCTCTCCATTGTTCACAGGCTGCCACGCGTTCCAGTGGTTCCACTTCGGAGCGCAGAGGTAGTCAGTCTGCACTGGAGGATTGTTCTTGTACTGCGCGATGCAGTTCGACGGGCCAAGGTCGGCGCGTTGAACGTGCGTTCGTAGGTCTCGATTCAGCGCGCTCGTTCCTTGACTCAGCCCGGCAGCAATCCATACACATGTATTGTCAAGCGCCGGCGCCACTTCTCCCCAATGCGAAACCCGATTGACCGCTCCGTAGGGGTCGTATTCGAGGGCGCCGGCAATTCGTTGAGACGAGTCGACGGTCAACACAGGCTTCGAGAGATAGTCCGAAACGATCGCGTAGGGCTGGCAATCAGCCTCGGCCGACCGCCGCTTGCATTTACCTGTCGAATAGTCAGGGGACTGTCTCGACCACACGCTGTTCGCGTCCACCGAATAGCCTGATCGCAGCATGAGTACGGGCTTCCCAGCGAGCCAAAGGTACTCGTCCATCGCCATCGCTGCCGTTCCGCTCGTCTGAGGTGCGGTCTCCATCAAGAGTTGCTTGTTGCCGTCCCAGAAGAAGGAGTCCATGTCGCCCGTCGGGTACTGCTTCCGCACGCGACGATTCTGCGTGTCGTAGTAGTAGTCAAACGAGCCCGTGTCCGACAACGTGATGTGCCGAAGCACGGACTCGCTCCCAGTCACCGGGGTGCTCCCGTTGAGAAAGAGGTTCGCGCTCCAGTTCCCTGCATATGCGGAGCCACCGAAGGACGAGAAGTTCGTTCGACCACCGTTGTCGTGCTCGAAGGTGCGGTTCGCCCCGTTGTAGATGGCCACGTTTCCGCTCGGGCTGCGGGCCCAGCCGACGATCGGGTTGCTCGTCGAACCATTGTTGTACACGGCCGCCTTGAGGAGGTCGGGGCGGGCGACGTCCCAGTACTGATACTCGGTACCGACCTCTTGCCATACGTTCCGGCGCGTCATGTTTCCGCGGCCATCATACCGGTAGACCCGTTTGTAACCGTAGCCCCCAGAGAGATCGAACGTCGTACCAAGATTGCTTCCCCCGATTCGGCCGAGTCGGTCGTAGTCGAAGGCAGGGTCGCCGTTTGGCGCATCCGCAAAGTACTCGCGCTGGGGCACGAAATCGTTCAGGTAGCACCGGCTTTGGTCGGCGAGCTGCTCGCCGCGCCATCGATAGAAGATGCGCAACATGTTCGTGGTTCCTCGCGTAACATACACCGCCCTCAGCCGCCCCGACGAGTCCCCCACCCCCGTTGCGTCGACGTCGCTGGTGTTGCAGCTCTCTACTGGCACTGGGTCGGTCGCTGTGTTGCCCGCAGTGCCATAGCGGTAGGAGATCGAAACAGTGGACGGTGTGCCATTGAGGGAAGTTCTCGTGAGCACGTCGTAGGACTTGAGGTTGCCGCCAGGGAACCACACGATGTTCTGCATCATCGTCATACCGGGTGAAGCGCTCCATGCGGAGCCGTTCCACGTCGTCATCGATACCGAGCTTGGCCGCTTGGTGGCGTCAAATGCCATCGTGACGATCCGCCCTGATGGGTAGGTTGTGGTTCGAACCGCACCGTTGTCGGTATAGCCGTATTCGACGACCTGATTGAGGTCGAGCTTCCCTGGCGCGCACGCAAGGCCCATCGTGCTCACTCTCGCCTCGCGGGTTACACGGCCATTCGTGTCGTACGAATACCAGGTGCGCCAAACCGGGTCGCGAGCCCAGACGAGACGACCCAGCGTCCGCGGGAGTGCCGCCGGGCCGACGCAGCCTGCTGGCAGGTTCGTCGCCTGGTTGGGGTCTGTGTCGTACTGCCAACGCGAGACTTCGACGGCGGTTGAGCCCGCGGGCGCCGCCTCGGTCGCGAGCGTTGGCCGATTGAGCAAGTCGTAAGTCCATTCGAGCATCGTCGGGAAGTACGCGACGTCTGTGAGCTTCTTGATGATGTTGCCGCGGGCGTCATATTCGAACTGATTCCCAATCATCGAAGTCGCCGGCTTCGCGAGAATGACGTTACCAAAGTCATCCCACGTGTAGACGTGGTTCGCCGTGGTTCCGCAGCTCGGCTTGACTCCAACCACGTTGCCATGAGCGTCGTAGTCAAGGCACACCATGATGTCCGTTGACGTCGAGAGCGGCTTGACGGTGACTTGCTTCAGTCGACCTGTATTCCAGTACGCGAATTTCGTACAAAGGTCGCTTGGGGCTCCTGGCGTGCCGCAGAAGTCAGGCGCCTTGAGGTAAGGACTTGCTTGCGCGACGACGAGTCCGTCGGCAGCAAATTGGCGAGTCGAACGATCGAGATCGCCGGCTGCCGGACTTCCACCGACCTTCTCGTAGGTGGTGAAGCCAAGCGGGTTCTTCTCACGCGTTGTTCTCCGAAACGGCGTCGTGGTGTTGCCCTGCTGATACACCGTCTCCTCGCGAAGTTCCCCGTCGGCGCCGTACGCAAGGAGGGCCGCCTCGTACCAGTTCGGACCTGCCTGGCCGGCGCCATAACGGAAGATGCCAGTCGGTTGCTCCGAGGGGTTCTCGCTCGCGACGCAGCCCGCTGCGAGCGTTGGGGCTCTTCGGTAGCAGATGACGACCGAGTCCCCTTCTGGCTGGGTCACCTTGGTCAGATGCCCTCGATCGTAGCTGTAGGCCCAGACCTTGCCTCCGATGCTGAGTGAGGTGGGTTGACCGGCAAGGTCGTAGACGTAGTTCGAAACCACGTTGTTTTCGTCTGTGACACTGAGAGGGTTCCCGAGTGTGTCGTAGCTGCCGTACGTCGTCGTGAGCGGCGTGCCGGGCAACGAGGCCCATCGCTGTACTGTCCACAACCGATGGTCGTTGTTGCTTCCCGTGACCGGATAGTACGTAAATGCCGTCTTGGCGTACGAGGCGTCGCTGCAGTCGAGCGCATTGGCATCGTTGACGGCACACGGACCGTGAACCTCGGTCGTTCGGCCGAGCGGGTCAGTTGCGACGTAGAAGGTCCCAACGAAGCGCTGGACGAAGCCCCATGGCGCACAGGTGGGACACGTCCCGCTCGCCCTGGTGTACCCCTCCTTGATGACCGCACGAAGTCGCCCGTCCGCATCGTACCGATAGTGCGTTCGCGCCTTCGCTCCGGTGGGGACGCCGGGGACGACGGAAGCCTGCTCCTCGAGAGACGTGAGCTGAAGAGGCGGGCTGCCGAGATACGTGTAGGCGTAATTCGTCGTCTCGGTTTCACTGCCGCGCCCCGTCACGACGGCGCTCACGGCGATCTGCGGACCTGTGGGCGCGGCCGCCGCGGTGAAGACGGTGTCAGTTCGCGAACCAAGAATAGCGCTGTTGAACGGGCCGTTTGGCGTTGTCCCGATTTCGTATCTCGTCCCGGCAGATGCTGCGACGTCAAGGCCAGCGTCGGTCGAGTTCAGAAATTGAATCGTGCGCATCATCGTCAATGAGCCGAGTCGTGCCTGCGTCGCGGTGCGCACATTTGGAGCAAATCGGCCAAGACCTTCACCTGAGAAGCGACTCGACCAGGTGAGCGTGGCGCTCGCCGCCGAAGTGGGTGCGCAGGAGGTGTTGGGCGGGCAGCCGACGGTCGCGAGAAGCGGCACACGTTCGAGTTGAGCAACTGAAAGCGAGTCTCCGCCGGCTGAGGCGTATGCGCGCAGAACGGAGGGGACGATGGATCCGTTGGTGGTCGTTACGTGACGAATGCCGGCCATCGCGGAACTCGTCGAAGTTCCGTACGCGACCCGGAATTCATACGCCGCCTTCGCGTACGTGAAGCGCTCGATCGATTCTGAGCCGTCGGCATTCCGCTTGAGGTAGTTTCTGACGAGCCCGAGGTCGCCGGCAAACGAGTCGATTTCCGAGTATTCGAATAGCACGGCGTCAGTGCCAGGGAATGTTCGACCCACCGCGACCTTTCTCAGGACGCACTGGCGTTGGTTCGTGTTGCGCCCGAACGGCCCTCGGTTGGTGTAGGTAAAGAAGAGGGAGAGACCATCGGCGGCAGTCACGCTCTGGATCATTGGCACGCCCGTCCCCGCCTGGATTCCTGGGAGTTCCGTGCAGCCTGAGGGAACGCCGTAGGCAACGGTTGCAACGAGTCGTCCTGCGCCTGTAGTGGCGCGGTCTCTCAGTTCAGACAGAAAGTACCGCCTCTCGGTTCCACCGTCTGACGTCGACGTGTTCAGAAGCTTGTCGAATCTGAACGTCTCGCCAGTCATCGAGTAGTAGGTGAAGATTCCAGCGTCATCCCAAACGAGAGAGGCGCGGGCCTCGGCGTACGCAGGAGCGGGCTGCACTGTGCACTTGTGTTGTCCAGACGCTGGGGTGCATGGAGAAAAGGAGACGAGTGTGCCGCCCGGCAGCCGCACATTCCACATGGTTGGGGTTTCGAAGACGAACGCGTACCAGTTGTGCCACCAAGAAATGCCAGTGAGCTCGGACGGCGCAAACCCAAAGGGGGCTGGAACGTAGTTGGTGTCGGTGGTGCCGAGCGTTGCCTGGCGAGCCCACTGATCGACGGCTGATTGGTATTGACGCGTAAACGTGAGCTTGCGCACAGTTGATGGAAGCTCAATGTCAGTGACAGAATAGAGGCTGCGGCCATCGTAAATCGAGACTGGATCTCCCTGTGATCTTGCGCCACCAACGTGGCAGGCCTGTGGCGCGCCATCGTCATCGTCGTGGCCTTGTTCACTGGCGCGGCACGCGACGTCAAAGCGACTGGGGTCTGCCGCCTGGGGTGCGAGGTAGCAGCCCTTGGGGATGCACTCGCTTCCTGCTACGAATGCACCACTCGCGTCGCGTTTCGGAACACACTTGCCCTGCGAGGCGCAAGCGTTCTGAGGGTTGCAATTGAAATTGCCATCGATCGGACAGGGCGGGGCGAGAGTAGAAATGAAGATGAGGGCCGCTTCGTTCAGCGGAATGGTGCCCCAGCCACACCCTGTTCCGGGGGTCGCGCCCGGACAACCTCGTGCCTCAATGGTGCAGCTGCCGCCGACGCAGTTCGGGACGTGGTAAACGTTGCTGCAGTCCTCTGCGTGCGCGTCGACTGCAAGCGCGGCCAAGCCGAGAACGAGGAAACGCGCGACTTGAGTGGTCTTCATTGGACACCTCCATCAACCGGGAGCGCCGGCAACGAGACCGGGTTCATGATCGGGTGTGGCTGCGTGCGTGCGGGCCGAGAAGCAGCGCTCGCGCCCGACCACTCGAGGGGTGGAATGCAGTACTGTACGGACTCTGCAGGAGTCATCGGGCGACAGCGCCAGTCTTGGGGGCACTCGTCGTCGAATCCGCACGTTCGCGAGCAGAAGTAGCCGCGGTCGACGTGCGGTAGGACGTGAATGCAGGCTCCCTCGAGGCAGCCGCCAGGCCCACCCACCGAGCAGTCTCGTCCCGTTGGCGCCTTCCGAGTGGCTGGTGCGGAAAGCGGCGACCACGCCCGGAGAACGCGGGCATTCTGCTCCGACGCGCCGGCACTTCGCTCTCCAGAGCAGCTGAGCATCGCCGCCGCAATAAAGACAGTGCTTCGTGCGATCATGTCGTCCCCCAACTCGCAACGTGTTGTGGCCGGGACATCCGCCTCCGCTGCGCAGCCGTCAAGCACGACTGAGGCGGTCAGAATTGACACCGTCTTGTGCCCGTCAAGCCAGCTGCTTGACCGCAGTAGCTGCGCGCTGTTCGACTTGATCTGTAACTACAGGCGATGCCCGCCCCGAGGACTCAGGTTGGCTCGGGTGACCGTCGATCCCAATTGCACAAGGGCCGCAAATTCGACGAGGAGCTTGAAGCCTGCGCTCGGAATTGCCCGAGCGATGCTGCAACCCCTCCCCGGCCCCCCACCCGTCTCGCGAACGACGTCGCGCCTTCGTGCGACGCTGCTTCGCTCCGCTCGGGATGACGCTCGAGTGCCGACGCACCCTTCGGCGGAGCTCGTCGCACGAAGCGTCACCTTCCGGGCCAATCGGTGTCCCCACCAACGCGCCCAGCGCCACTCTCGTGTCGGTCGGCGTCACTACCCGCGCGCTCAGCAGCCCGCAGAGCCCGGTCTGCTGCCAACGTCGCCGGTCTGATCCCGTGCCTTCGAGCCCTCGGATGAACTTCATCCCATGCCCCGACCGCTCGGATGATCTTCATCCCGCTCCTCCGACCCACCGGATGATCTTCATCCCGTACCTCCGACTCCTCGGATGAACTTCGTCCCGATCCTCCGATCCGCCGGATGATCTTCATCCTGCACCTCCGACCGCTCGGATGAAGTTCATCCCCTGCCTCCGATCCGCCGGATCTTCATCCCGCACCTCCGACCCATCGGATGAACTTCATCCCGTCTCGAGTCCCTGCAGAGCAACGTCGCCCAGGGCCGCGCCGTCCTCGCCAGCCTCGGCATCAAGCTCTCGCGCAAGCCGAAGAAGAAGACGGAGCCCGTGAAGGCCATCGCCACCATCGTTCCCCAAGTCGCGTGAACCACCTCACAGCCATGAGAAGGCCCGGGCTCCTCCCTGCTGGAGAAACCCGGGCCTTCCTGTTTCTCGTGATCGGGCCTCAGAACGCGGTGCGCATGAAGACGAGCCTGGCGAGCGGGAGCGTCTTCTCTCCCACCGTCTGCCAGCCGGCCATCACCGCGACCGCCTCGACGCGCGCGCCGTTCGAGAAGTCGCCGCCCCACGAGCGCTTGGGCGGAATGAAGACGAACACCTCGCGCGAACCGAGCTGGAGCACGCCGATGTTCTCCGCGATGCCAGACGACACGACGCCCTGGATGAGCACTGCCTGGCCCGAGAGCAGCTCCGGCGCATCGAGCCTGGAGAGATCGGCCGAGCCTTCCTTCAAGGTGAGCCGCGGTGCGTAGGCCGACACCGCCGCCTCGAAGCTCGACACCGTGGGCCCAGGAGAGAACGCGCCCGGCGCGCCGGTCTCACGCCGCTTCGCCAGCTCGGCCTCGGCGGCCTCCAGCGGCTTGGCCAACGCCTCGCCCCGCACCTGACGGCAGGCCTTCAGCTTGTCGACCCGCGCCACCAACGCCCCGTCACCGAGCGACTCCGGCGCGCGCGCACCTTCGGCCTCGAGCTCCATGCAGGCGGCGAAGGCAACCAGGGTGAGGGTGGCAGGCTCGTCGAGCTCGATCGCGCGCTCACCGACCGCCAGCTCCTCGGGCGGCCCCTTGAGCACCGCAGCGTCGAGCACGCCCTCGCCTTCGACGAGCGCGACGGTGCCGACCTCTCCGTGCCGAGAGAGCACTCGCAGCGAGGCGACGACGGGCCGGGTGTTGCATTCGACGTCGCGCTGCCCCGTCTCCTGCTCCGCCTTGCGCTGCTCGATCTCCTCCCCGGTGCGCAGATAGCCGACGAGCCCGACGATCAGCGCGGGCACGCCCAGCGCCAGCGACACCACCGACCAGCCCTGCATCACCGTGCGCGGCGGAGGACCGAAACGACCCGCGGTGTCGATGACGGTCGTGTCCGGGTTGGAGCTGAGCGCGTACGAGATGCCGAAGAGCGCCGCCGCCCCGAGCGTCAACGCCGAGCCGGTCGACAACGCCGGGCCCGCCGCGCGCGAGGACTTCTCGGTCACGACCTCCTCGGCGTACTCGTCGACCGAGATCTCCCGGCAGAGGTCGTGATCGATCACCCGCACCACGAGCCGCGGCCAGTCGACCCGCACCTCGCCACGCAGCCCACCTTCGAGCACCTGCTGCCGGGTGAAGGACCGAAGCAGCGGGCCTCGCTCGGTGCGCACCGTGCGCTCCATCGGCGTGCAGGCAGCGAAGAACGCGCAGCAGAGCCAGGCGCGGCTCATGGCGTGCCCCCGAAGAAGCGAACGACCTGCGGGCAGACCAGGAACACCTCGGCGACGTCGGCGCACGCGGGGTGGATCTTCTGAGACGGCCCCTGGCGCAGCAGCGGAATGCGGCAGTCGAGGAACTCGGCGCGGCTCGGCGTCGAGAACATGAAGCCGTCGTCGTGGCAGCCCGAGCGCTGGAGGAGCGTCGCTTCGCAGGTGCCTCCGTCGACGCCGAACGACGTGGCGACCGGCTCGCAGAGCGGCTCGGTGCACAGCCGAGTGACGACGTCGCGACAGACGGCCGCGTCGGGCGCAGCAGGCCCGGAACAACCGACGAGACACAGCAGGGCGAGCGAGGCTCTCACTCGTCTCACTGTATCCGTCATTCGCCCGACCGACATCGGGAGGACCTCCCGTTGCCCGACAGACGGCGCCCACGTGCCTCGCGACAATGGCGACATGAAAGACACCAACTCGTCATGGAAGAAGTGGGTGCTGGGGCTGTCGGCCGCATTCCTCGTCGCGCTGCTCGGGGTCAGCCTCTTCCCGGACAACGTGCGCAAGCTGATGGGCTCGAGCGCCGATGCGCTCGCCGGAGAAGAAGTGGTCACCCCGGTCACCAAGTCGTTCCGAGCGAGCGGCGCCGACACCAAGAAGACCCTGGGCAACTTCGGGGCGGCGAACGTGGCGCTCACGCCCCCGGCCCCCACGCCCAACCAGACGACGAGCGTCGATCACGATCGGCTCTCGACCTTCGCCATCGACGTCGACACCGCGTCCTACACCCACGCGCGGCGTCAGCTGCTCGCCGGGGGCCGGGCCGACCCCTCGACGGTGCGAGTCGAGGAGTGGGTCAACGCCTTCCGCTACCACCTCGAGGCGCCGACCGACGCGCCATGGGCCATTCACGCCGAGGGCGCCCCGTCTCCCTTCGAGGCCGGCCGCACCCTGCTCAAGGTCTCGCTCCAGGGCCGCCGCTTCACCAACGCCGAGCGCAAGCCCGCGAACCTCGTCTTCCTCGTCGACACCTCGTGCAGCATGGCCGGCGCCGATCGCATCGAGCTCGCGAAGAAGGCGATGCGCCAGCTCGCCAACGGCCTCGACGAGCGCGATCAGGTCTCCATCGTCACCTACGCGGGTGGCGCCGGCCTCGTGCTTCCCGTGACGCGCGCAACGTCGCGGCAGGTCATTCGTGACGCCATCGACTCGCTGCACACCGGCGGTGGCACTGCGATGGAGAGCGGCATGGTGCTCGCGTACCGGGAGGCGATTCGCAGCCTTCGTGAGGGCGCAGAGTCGCGGGTGCTCGTCTTCACCGACGGCGACGCCAACATCGGCGCCACGTCGCCTGCCGACATCCTCTCGGCGGTGCAGGGCTTCGTGAAGGACGGGGTGACGCTCACCACCGTCGGCTTCGGCATGGGCAACTACCGCGATCACACCCTCGAGCAGCTCGCCGACAAGGGCAACGGACAGAGCCTCTACGTCGATCGGGAGGCCGAGCTCGAGCGCGTCTTCGGCCAGTCGAACCTCCCGAGCCTGCTGCAGGTCATCTCGAAGGACGTGAAGGTGCAGGTCGCGTTCGACGAGCACGTCGTGCGCAGCTATCGCCTGCTCGGCTACGAGAACCGCGACGTCCGCGACGAAGACTTCCGCAACGACGAGGTCGACGGCGGCGAGCTGCACGCGGGCCACACCGTCACTGCGCTCTACGAGCTCGAGCTCACCGGAGACGAGGGCGCGCTCGGCACCATCTCGGTGCGCGGGAAGATGCCCGGCAACGGCAAGCCCTTCGAGCTGTCGCGCACCGTCGCCCACGCCGCGATCGCGCGCACGATCCACCAGGCCTCCGCCGACTTCCGGTTCGCGACGGGAGTGGCGATGGCGGCCGACGTGCTGCGTGGCAACGCCAAGGCCGGAGTGTCGCTGCTCGAAGCGAAGGCGCTGGCCGAGACCGCGGCGTCGGACTGGCCCGAGCGGCGGGAGTTCATCGAACTGCTCGAGGTCGCCATGGGGAGGGCGGCTCCGTCGGTCAGCGCCCTCGAAGCGCGGTACGCGTATTGAGCCGCACACGATTGAGGGTATGAGGCGCGCATGCCCTGGCTGTCCGTGACCGTCGACGTTCCCGAGGCCGAGTCGGAGTGGATTCAAACCGTGCTCACCGAGGCCGGCGCGGCTGGCCTCGAGGTGCGTGATGGCGCGAACCCTCCGCTGCCTGGCGTGCGCGCGCCCAAACGAGGCGAGGCGATTCTCATCGCGTACTACGACGCGCAGGACTCGGCCGACGAGGCGGTCGCCGCGGTCAAGGAGCACCTCCCGGAGGCGGCCATCGTCGTGGAGCCGGTCGTCGAGCAGGACTGGAGCGTGTCCTGGCGTGAGCGCATCAAGTCGGTGACGGTCGGCCGGCTCTGGGTCGGTCCTCCGTGGGAAAAGGAGACCGCGCCCAAGGACAAGGTCTGCCTCTTCATCGAACCGAAGATGGCGTTCGGCACCGGCGATCACCCCACCACCTCGCTCTGCCTCGCCGCCGTCGACGGCTACCTCGCGAGCCACCCCGGCTGTTCCGTGCTCGACGTCGGCACCGGCACCGGCGTGCTCGCCTTCGCGGCGAAGAAGCTCGGCAGCGGCCTCACCATCGGCGTCGACAACGATCCCGTCTCGGTGGAGCTCGCGAAGGAGTGCGCCGAGGAGAACGGGCTCGAGGGCATCGAGCTGTCGGGCAAGACGCTCGCGCAGCTCTCCGGCACCTTCGATCTCGTGCTCGCCAACATCCTCGCCAACACGCTCATCGAGCTCGCGCCGCTCATCGCCCCGAAGGTGAAGCACCGGCTGGTGATGGCCGGCGTCCTGGTGCACCAGGCCGACGAGGTGAAGAAGGCCTACCTGTCGCGCGGCCTCGTGAGCATCGGTGACGCCGTCGAAGGCGAGTGGATTCGCATCGACCTCGAGCGACGATGAAGCGGCTCCTCGTTCCCACTGCGGCGCCAGGGCTCCTCGAGGTCGATGGAGCGCGCGCCCACCACCTCGTCACCGTGCTGAGAGCAAAGGCCGGCGACGTGGTGGAGCTCTTCGATGGCCGCGGCACCTCGTACGACGCCGTCGTCGAGCTCGTCGAGCCGGCGCGGGTGAGCTTCCGAGTCGGAGCGGGCCGAGCGACCCCCACGATGCGACCCATCACCATCGTCCAGGGCCTGCCCAAGGGCGACAAGCTCGAGCTCGTGCTCCAGAAGGGCACCGAGCTGGGCGCGAGCGCGTTTCTCCCTGCACCGGCGCTCCGGAGCGTCGCGAAGCTGGACGAGCACCCGGACAAGAAGCTCACTCGCTGGCGCCGCATCGTCGAAGAGGCCGCGCGCCAGTGTGGGCGCTCCGACGTGCCCGAGATCTTGCCGCCACGAAAGCTCGACGGCGTCACGCTCGACGAGTGCACCATGCTCGTGCTCGACGAAGAGGCGCACGAGCTGACGCTCGGCATGGCGGTGGCGCAGCTCGCGCCGAATCGACCGCTCGCCTTGGTGATCGGCCCCGAAGGCGGCCTCGACCGCTCGGAGGTGAAGGCGCTGACCGCCCGCGGAGCCATCGCGGTGAGCCTGGGCCCGCTCGTGCTGCGAACGGAGACCGCCGCCCTCGCCGCCCTCTCGGTCATCCGCCACCTCGACGGGATCCTCGGCTGAGCGAACGACCATGTAGGAATGTGTAGGTTTTCTTGCTCGAGCGCGGGAGTCGTCGTCTCATCAGCAGGTGAGCAACGATCCCAAGAAGCCGCTCGACCCTGCCCCTGAGGAGACCCCCGATCTCCTCCAACGCGAGCTCCACCTCGATCGCCGCACCCGAGTCCCCTCGTTCGAGGAGCTGACGAACACGGGCCGGCCCGATCCCCGAACGTTGCCCGGGTCGCCTGGGCCGTTCACCAGCTCGCCGAACGCGCCGACCTCTCGCACCCAGATCGCGCCGATGGGCACGATGACGCCCGGCAACCCGGCGCGGCAACCGACGGGGTTCGAGTCGGCCACCACTTCGCAAACGCCGAACCTCCCGCCTCGCCAACCGGCGCCCGGCGTTCCCAAGGCGCCCCAACAGGTTCCTCCCGGCCTTCACCAGCGCGCACCCGCTCCCCCGCCCCTTCCGCGGGTGCAGGTCGCGCAGCCGACGCAAGCGCCGCCCCAGGCGATGTCTCCTTCGGGCCGCCACGCGCCACCGCAGAGTGTCCCGCAGCGCGCGCAGCCCATCGCTCCGCCGACGAGCGACGCCACCCGACCAGGCCTTCACCCACACCAGCCTGCGCCCCCGCGACGCACCGCTCCGCCGTCTCCGAACGAGTGGGCGGCCGCGCGGCAATCGCCTCGCGCCGAGGTGCCGACGATTCCGGTGGCTCCGATTCCGAAGGTGAGCGTCGCGCCGGCGATGCAAGGCGCCACTCGAAACCCCGAACAGCCTCGCCCGCCGTCGTACGCCCAGCCCCACGTTCCGGTCGCTCGCGCGCCCGAGCCGCCACCGCCGCAGGAGCTGGTCACCGCGCCTCAGCGCCCCGTGGTTCACCTGCCTCCCGACGCCTCGCTCGAGCAACTGCCCAACGTCTCGCCGAGCCACCTGATGACGACGCAGCCGAGCATGCCGAACCCGTACAAGCCGCGCCGAGAGCCCGAGCCGCCCCCCGCGATCGAGGAGCTGCCGACCGCGGCGCGCCGCCGTGACACCCCGAAGGCCGACACCCTCCAGGCCCCGGCCGAGCCCGTGCCCGCCCCGGCGACGAGGAAGGTCGAGCCCGTCAACCCGGCCCTCGCGCACCCGGCCGTTCCGGCCACGCCTGCCGTTCTCCACACCCGCCTCGAGGAGGCCCTCACCGTCGAGCGGGTGAGCCACGACGTGACCGCGGCTCCCGCGTCACTCTGGCGCCGCAGCTTCGCGTGGGTGATGGATCTGATCGTCATCGCCGTGGTGGTGGGTGGCTTCTTCGCCGCGGCGCTGGCGGTGATCGGCAAGCCCACGCCGTCGCTGCTCATCGCGGTCGCGGTCCCTGCGGTCGGGGTCGTCGGCTTCGTCGCCTTCGTCTACACCACGCTCTTCGCCTTCCTGTGGCGAGGGCGAACGCTGGGGCGGTTGCTCTTCGGCATTCACCTGGTGGACTCGAGCGGCCACGCGCCGGGTGTCGGGCGAGCGCTGATCCGTGCGCTCCTCTCCTTGGCGAGCTTCGGCCTCTTCCTCTCCGGCTTCTGGCTCGCCCTCTTCGACCGCCGCGGCCAGACGCTCCACGACAAGCTCACCTCCACCTTCGTCGTTCGGCTCCGGCCCGCGTCCTGAAGCACGGCTTTCTCGGTTCGACTCCGCCACTCTCTCGGCTTCGTCTCTCGACGTTCTCAGGCTAGAACCTCCCCCTCTCATGCAGCGGCTGGCCCAGCACCTGATGGCTCGTGGCCTCGTCTCGGCTCGTCACGTCGACGAGGCGCTCAAGCGCGCCGAAAGCGCCAGGGTCGGCCTCGACACCGCGCTGCTCGAGATGAGCGTCATCTCCGAAGCGGGGGTGCTCCAGGCGATCAGCGACGTGAGCGGCATTCGGCTGGTGAACCTGGCCGACTTCGAGCCCAACGCCGAGGCCGGGCCGCTGATGCCGTTCAAGATGTCGAAGCAGCTCGCGGTGGTGCCGCTGTCGATCGACGGCCAGACGCTCCACGTCGCCTGCGCCTACCCGGTGCCCACCTCCCAGTTGAAAGACGTCGGGTTCCTCCTCGGGCGCAAGCTCGAGCTGTGGGTCGCGGTCGAGGCGCGGGTGCGCGACTGGCAGTCGGTGATCTACGGCCAGCCGCTCGATCCCACCGTGGCGCGGGTGCTGAAGCTGCTCGACCCCTCGCGGCAGCCCTCGCCAGCGACGACTGACGAAGACGACAACCCGCTCATCGAGAACTCGACCGACTCGATCTCGGCCGAGGTCGTCGAGCGCAGCCTCTCGGGCCAGGACGAGCAGCCGCTGCTGCTCACCACTCCCAAGAAGAAGAAGAAGAAGATCGAGGTCGTCGACGAGCCGAGCGTGGTGGTGGCCGAGGAGGTCGCGCTCGGCGAAGGCGAGGAGCACAGCACGGCCGTTCTCGACGTCACCGCGTACTCTCGGTTTGCTCGGGGCGGTGACGACTCGGGCAACCTCGGCGTGCCGCTGGGCGATCACGACTCGACGCGGGTGCTCGACATCTCGGGCTACGCGAACTTCGCCAAGCAGCTCACCGAGCACACCCCGAACAGCCTGGTGTTTCCCGGAGGCGTACTTCCACCCCGCACGTCGCAGCCGCCGCCGCCGCCGCCCAAGGTGGCGCCCACCTTCGTGCAGCCTGCCTCGGTGCCAAGGCCGTCGGCCGATCGGGTGGTGCCGGTCGCCCGGCCGCCGAGCACGTCGAAGTCTCCCGTCCCCGCCAGGCCCAGCTCGAAACCCGCGGTGCCCGCGGCGAAGCCCCCGCCGAGAGCGCCCGAGCCCGAGGCGCGCCCCACGCCGCCAGAGCCGACACCTCGGGGCGCGACCGCCGCCGACGAGACCGACTTCTCGGACGTGAACGAGGTGCTCGAGCCGCAGCACCCGGCGCCCCGCGTTCCGCCCGAGCCGCCACCAGTCCTGCCCAGGCCCTCTCGCCCGCAGCCGTCGTTCACCGGAGCCACCACCGTTCCGCCGGCCTCCGCGCCCCGCCCAGGCGTCGTCCCGCTCGCCGAGCCGCTCAGCTCGGGCATTCACCCCATTCCCGCTGCTGCGTTCGCCGCGCCCGAGCCGAGCCCCGCGGCGCCCGCCGAAGCGTGGACCGTGCCGCCACCTGGGGCTTCTCCGGCCTGGCCGCAGTCGTCGGCGGCGCTCGCGGCGTCTCAGCCCGTCTATCCAGCGCCGCCGGGCCTCGCGCCGTCGAGCGCGACCGAGTGGACGCTGGCCCAAGCTCGCCAGTCGCTGAAGGACGCCTCGAGCGAACGCGACGCGCTGGTGAACGTGGTGCTCGAGTACGGGCGCCGCGCCTTCGACTTCGTCGCGGCCTTCGCGGTGGTGCGCGGCTCGGCGGTGGGGTGGGACGCGCGCGGTGAGGTGGACGTCGCGACGATTCGGCAGCTCGCGGTGCCCCTCGATGCGGCGAGCGTCTTTCGCACCGTGGCGCTCACCCGTGGCAGCTACGTCGGCCCGCTCCCGCCCGACGCGCTCACCCAGCACTACCTCGCGCTCCTCGGCCGTGCCCCGCGCACCGTGTTCCTCTGGCCGGTGGAGGTGCAGTCACGGCTGGTGGCGATGCTCTACGGCGACTGCGGCTCGCGCCCCGTCTCGCAGCGCCGGTTGGCCGACTTCATTCTCTTCTGCCAGGACCTGCCGACGGCTTTTCACGATCTCATCCTCTTCCGAAAGCAGAACCCGAAGGCGCCCCAGCAGTTCGCGGTGCCGACGCCGTTGCCGAGCGAGCCGTCCGAGCCGCTCGAGCCCAGCCTGCCGGCGCCCAGCGAAGCGCCGCCCTCCGACGCCGATTGGTTCAGTGGGCTCATCGCGCTGCTCACCGGGCCCGATCCTTCCGAGCGGTCGATGGCGATGCTCGAGCTGATGAAGACGCCCGACGCCTCGGCGAAGGCGCTCGCCCACGCCTTCCCTGGTCCCACTGGGTGGTCGCGCCTGCCGGTGGTGGAGCTGCCCGAACCCGACGAGCTCGGGCCCATTCCTGGCGCGCTGACTCGTCTGGGCCACCCGGCGGCGGTGGCGATCGCGCCGTTGCTCGACTCTTCCGACTCCGACGCGCGGTATCTCGCCCTGCTCACCGCCGGCAGCCTGCGCTTCCCCGAGGTGATCGACGGCATTCTGCGCGGGCTGTTCGATCTCGAGCCCGACATCAGCTCGGCGGCACGCGCCGCTGCCACGTCGCTCCGCTACCTCCCCACCTTCCAGACCCGCATGCACGAGCTGCGACGGGAGCTGGGCGCCACCGACCCGCTTCGTCGCTCGCTCGCCGCACGGGCCCTGGGGGTGCTGCACGATCGCGAGGGCATCGACGGGCTCATCAACCTCACCGGGAGCGAAGACGAGCTCGTCGCCACCTCGGCCGCCGAGGCGCTCAAGGAGATCACCCGCGCGAACTTCGGCACCGCGCCCAGCGCCTGGACTGCCTGGTTCGCCCGCGCCCGCTCGCAGCGCCGCATCGAGTGGCTCGTCGAAGCGCTCGCGAGCGACGACTTCGACTTGCGGCTGTCGGCCATCGAAGAGCTCTCCCGCACCTTCGGTGACAACTACGGCTACTTCGCCGACGGGCCACAGGCCGAGCGGCTGGCCGCGCTGGATCAGTGGTCGAGCGTGGTGGCGAGCCGGCCCGAGCTCGACGTCTGACCTCCTCAGTCGGCGCCGAGCCTTTTTTCCGCCTCAGTCGGCGCCGAGCCTTAGGCGTCCCACCGCTCGAGCGCACCGCGCACCCGCTTGTAGCGATCGAGCAGCTCGTGCCGCTTGGTGGTGACGAGCACCATGAAGGCCACCACCGCGAGCCCGAGCCCCGAGAGGAAGAGCGCGCCGAGGCGAGGCTCCCTGACGCCCCAGCGAACGAGGGTCGCGAGCACCGTCGTCACCAAGAAGCCGGTGCCCAGGGTGACGAAGCTGCGCACCCGGAGCGCGATGCCCGCCGCGACGCCCGCCACGCAGAGGGTGACGCAGAGCAGAAAGGCCCAGGTCGAGTCGAAGGCGAGCGGACGAAACGCCGCCGCGCCGTAGATGAGCGCGACCGCCACGCCGCGGAGCCGCGCCGCCCAGACGTCGCCGAGGTCCCTCGCGAACACGTGCACCAACACCAGGCCCGAGAGCCCCATCGGCACCAGCACGTACTGCACGTCGCCGAAGCCGGCCCCGAACCAGAAGCAGAGCACCGCAGCGTTGAAGGCCACCGCAGAGAAGATCGACGCGAGCGCCCGGCGCCCTTCTCCCTGCGCCAACAAGGCGTAGTGCACGGCCATCGCGACCAGGAAGGACGCGGCCACCATCGGCGAACCCCAGGGCACCGCGATCAACGCCGCCACCGGCCAGAGCAGCGCGATCTGCCCGAGCGAACGGCTCACCACCGGAAACCCGTCACTCAGCTTCGCCGCGAGCGCCGAGGAGAGGACCGCGATCACCACGAGCCCGATCGCCTCTCCCGAGCCGAGCGCGCCCCCGAAGAGCACGTGCACGAGCCCGCCGCCGAACGAGAGCGCGAGCGCACCGAGCCAGAGCCCGGCCGGCTCGTCGTCCTTCGCTTCGTGCCAGGCGAGCCAACCGCTCACGCCGATCGCAACCAGCGCCCCGATCGCGTCGCGCTCGTGGAGCCCATCGCAGAGCACCATGCCGGCGGCGAGCTCGAGTACCGCGATGGCGCGGAGGACGACGCTGATGCCGCCGTGCTGCGAGACGCTCGGCCGGAGCGTGGGAATGATGGCGACGAGCGCCGAGGCGAGCGCGAACCAGGGGAAGATGAGCTCCTTCGGCGCGCCGGTCGACAAGGTGATGCCCGCCCAGGCGAGCACCGCGTGTGACGCCGCCCAGGTCGCACCCCAGCCGATCCACCGCGCCGCCGGGTACCGCTTCACGAGGGCCCAGCTCGTCACCGCCGCCAGAACCCAGGCCAGGGGCATCTGCCAGGCGTGGAGCTCGGCGGTGAGGCCCAACGAGCTCAGCGCCAACACCCAGCCGAGGTGGAGGCGCACCGACGCCGCCTCGCTCTCCCGCGTCGCGCCGATCCAGGCGAGCGTCGCACCGAGGGCCGCGAGGAGCACTCCCGCAGTGGCGAGCGGGAGCGACGCGAGCACCATCGCCCCGACGAGCGCCGTGCCCACCACCGATTCGACCCGGCTGCGAGTGAAGAGCAGCACCGCCGCGGGCGCCAGCCACCAGAGCGACGGATCGAACAGCGCGAGGCCGACGACGAGCGCCGCGCCGCACCACGACGCTCGATCGAGCCCCCGACCGCTCTGACCGAGCCGCTCCCACGTCTCCTCGACCGCCTCGAGCGCGAAGCCACGCCGCAGCACCACGGTCAGCGCCCCCACCACGAGGGCGAGCCACATCGCCCACGGCTCGAGCGCGACGTGCCCCGAGTGGACGACGCGAACCCCATCGACCGAAGCCGCCACCACCGCCACCGACACCAGCGCCGCGAAGCCCGACAACAGCGCGGTGAGGACGAGCGCGGCGATCGCACACCAGAAGGTGAGCGCCGAGGGGAAGCGCGCGAAGACGACGATCGCGACGCCGAGCGCCGAGAACGCGCTGAAGGACGGAGCGAACTCGATCGACCGTGCGCCGAGGAGCTTGCCGGTCAGCTCGGGCAGGTGCCGGAGCGCGAAGGCGATGCCGAAGAGCGCCGCCACCGCCCCAAGGCCGACGGTGGCCGACGGCGAGAGCACGAGCAGCACCGCGACGACGAGGAGTCGCGCCGCGAGCGCACCCGCCGGGAGCACCGCGAGCACCACCGCCCAGGCGAGCGGCAGGAACGGCTGATGGAACTCGGCGACACCGGCGAGCGAGCTGGCGAGCGCGACCGACGCGACCACCCACACGGTGAGCCGATCGAGGATGAGATCTCGCTCCTTCCCGGTGGAGCGAATCGAGAAGGCGACCGCCAAGGCGACGACCGGCGCGAGGAACGACGCTTCGGGCCCAAGCCAGAAGGCGGTCGCAGCGACGAGGGCTGGAGCGAAGAGGCGCGCGCCACGACGACGCAGCGAGACCGACCACAGCACGGGCACGATCACGCTGGCGACGACCGGCAGCCACGACACCATGGGACGCGCGACGAGCGCCGGCACCAACGACAGCGCGCTCATCACCGCCGCCGGCCAGCCGAGGTCCCGGCCGACCACCTTCCGCACCTGCGTGAGCCGATCGAGCAGCCCCAGCGCGCCGAGCACCACCGCCTGAATCGTGAAGGCGAGCCCGAGCTGCTCCTCGGGGAGATGGAGCGCGAGGGACAGGCCGGTGACGATCGCCGCGACCGGGAGCGTGACTTCGGGAGCGAGCGCGGGCGTCGCCAGCACGACGATGGACGCCGCCAACCAGAGCGAGCCGGCCGAAAGCCCCACACAGCACGAGAGCGCGACGAGGGCGCCGAGGGCCGCGAGCCACCCCCACCGCCACTGACGGCCACGCAGCACGGTCATCACCGACGAGCCGGCCACCACCACTCCGGCGAGCAGCTCCGGGACCAGCGGCGACGGCCAGGGGAAGAGCGACGCCGAGGGGACGAGCGTCGAGAGCGCGAGCGCTGCCGCCACCGTCTCGAGGACGACCGAGAGCGCCCCAGCGCCGACGCGCGAGAGCAGGAAGAGGGCGAGGGCGGAGAGCAGCAGCGTCACTCCGGGCGCGACGATGGGAGCCGGCACCAGGAACTGCCAGGCCACCGCGCCCACTGCGCTCAGCAGCGTGGCCGTCTTCGCCGTCGACAGGCGCGCCTGCCAGCCCCCCTCGCCCCGCACTTGGACGACACCGAGCAGCACCGAGGTCAGCCCGAGCACGACGGGCTCCAGCCCGGGGGCCAGCCAGCGCGCCGCTCCGACGATGGTGAGGACCGGGCCGGCCCAGGCGAGTTCGAGGAGCTCGTCCTTCTCGGTCGTCGCGGCCACCAACAGCATCGCGACCGCGGCGAGGGCCAGGGTGAGGGTCGCGCCGAAGCCGGGAGTCGCCAGCAGGCCGAGCGCCAGCGCGCTCACGCTCGCCGCACCCGCGCCGATCGAGAGGGTCAGCCGGTGCGCCTTCTGCGTTTTCACCGCGAGCGCCGCGAGGAGCACGCCCACCGCTCCGAAGACCCACGTCCACTTCGGGCCGATGGCGAAGGCGGTGCCCATGGCGAGCGCCGCGACGACGCCCGCGATGGTGAGGTGCAGCCGCCGCGAGCGCCACGCGAAGAGGCCGGTCGAGAGCGCGAGGATGGGGGTGGCGATCACCGCCGGCCGCGCATCGGCCTGAACCGAGACGAGCGCGAGGAGCGAGGACAGCGCCGTCGCCACCGCCGTGGTGTCGAGGAGCACGAGGCCTTCGCGACGGGTGTGCTCGACCGCCGACCGCGCCCAGCGAAGCGAGAGCGCCCCCACCACCACGATGAAGAGCGCGGAGTAGACCGAGCCGTAGCTCGCCGGGAGCGGCGCCACCGAGTAGCCCAGGTTCACCTTGAGCTGCTGGTAGAGCGCTCGAACCACCTCCGGCACGAGCTGATCGATGCGTTGATAGGCGAGGTAGGCGAAGGTGTAGGCGACGGGCAGCCAGCGCGCGGAGTTGGAGTTCACCCGCTCCTTCGCCAACGACCAGGCCGTCCACGCGCCGACGAGCGCGGTGACGACGAAGGCCGGCTTGGGCGTGAAGAGATCGAACGAAGCGATCAACAGCCCGACCTGCGCGACCACCACCATCACCGAGAGCGCATCGGCTGCCGTGGTGGGAGGCTTGGCCAACCACCGCACCGAGGCGACGAAGAGCGCGAGCATCGGCGCGAGCAAGGTGAGCGCCAGCGGCTGATGGGTCATCACCAACGCCACCTGGAGCCGGGCAGCGAAGAGGACGATGGCCCAGGAGAACGCCACCACCAGGAAGCGGTTCGCCGCGTCGGTCGATCGAGGACCACGAGAGAAGGTCCACGCCGCCACGCCCACCGGGAGCGCGACCAGCCAGGTCGCCTGCACCCCGAGCGGCATCAGCACCGGCGCAAGACCCATCATCGCCGAGGCGAGCCCGAAGCCCACGCCAACGGGGAGCCCCGAGCCTTCGTCGAGCCGCTTCGTCGCGCGCGCCGCGAGCCAACCGGTGACGAGCGACCACCCGAGCGTGAGCGGCCAGAAGAGCAGCGGCGCGTCATGAATCGGGCCGACGGCGACGGTGGCGATCGGCGCCATCGCGGCAGCGAGCCGCTCGAGCATGCGCGCCGCGGGAGCGGTGACCTCCCGACGGAGAAGGAACTTCGCCCACGCGAAGAACGCGAGCGTCCAGCCCGAGGCGAGGCCGAAGACCGTCAGCGCCCGCGAGAGCGAGGTCATCCCGTCCCAGGCGTCGACGACGAGAAAGTAGACCCCCGCGAGGATGAGGAAGCCGCCCACGAACCAGCCGACCGAATCGGTGAGGAACGGCTTCCACAGGCGCGACCAGGCCGAGGCCGCTTCGACGACGCGCGCTTCGACTGCGGGAGCGGCCGTCGCTTCGAGTGGGTGGGCGGGCGCCTCACTCACCGTCGCTGGAGCCGGTTCCTCGGCCGGCTGCTCCTCGAACACCGCTGGTGGCGAGACGACCGCTTCGGCCTCGACCGCCATCACTCGAGCCTCGGTGGGCGCCACCTCGACCGCCGACTCGCTCGATGTCGGAGCCTCCTCACGGGTCAACTCGACCCCACCCAGTTCACTTTTCAGCCACTCTGCCTGCTGCCCGTAAAAGCGCGTCAAACGTCTGACATCTGCAGTGCCGACGAGGGTGACGTCCCACCGTGGCGCTTCCGTGAGGAGCCACTCAACCTTGCCCAGTTCTTCGTGAATCACCTCGTGGCCGCGGCGCGTCAGGAGGCGGCCGCACACGACGCAGTAGCGCGAATGGGGTGGTCGCTGGCGTCGACAGTGTTCACAATGCATGGTGGAGGGTCGAGGTTCACGGTGGGCGCCACGCACAAAGTCCTGATCTTGGGTCGACGGCCGTGTTCCGGCTGCGCAGGCAGGTGCGCGGCGACGCAGGCTCGCGCGATGGTCGAGGGTGGATCGGACCATGCAAAGGATCTGGCTCCGTGAGTGTCGCCGCTGCCATCACCATGACTGCCCGGCCGCGGGTGTTGGTGGCCGAAGACGAGGCGGTCACCCGGCTGCTCCTCACCTCGACGCTCACCCGGTTTGGCTACGACGTGGTGGCGGTCGAAGACGGGGTGCGCGCGTGGGAGATCCTCTCCGGCTCGCGTCCTCCTTCGCTCGCAGTGCTCGACTGGCAGATGCCCGGGCTCGACGGGCCGCAGATCTGCGAGCGCATTCGCGCACGCCAGGCGAGCTCGTACACCTACGTGCTGCTGGTGACCGCGCGCTCGTCGAAGTCCGACGTGGTGACGGGGCTCTCTGCTGGCGCTGACGACTTCATCTCCAAGCCGGTCGACCCCGAAGAGATGCGCGCTCGGCTTCGCGTCGGTGAGCGGGTGCTCAAGCTCGAGCAGTCACTCGCCGAGCAGATTACCCGGCTGCAGGAAGAGCGGGCCCACGTTCAAGAGCTCCAGGGAATGATCCCCATCTGCATGCACTGCAAGCGCATTCGCGGGCAGGAGCAGATCTGGGAGCGCGTCGAGACCTACATCGAGTCGCATTCGAGCGCGAAGTTCAGCCACGCGCTCTGTCAGGACTGTCTCGAGAAGCACTACCCCGACGAGAACGGCGGCAGCGGCTCCGAGCACTGAGCCGAGCCTCAAGGTCGTTCAGGTGATGGTGCCGCGCAGCATCTTGGCGCGCTGCTGCACGTCGGGATCCATCGAGGTCATCTCGAGCGTGCGCAGCCGCTGCGGGAGGCTCTTGGGTGCCTTCTCACGCGGCAGCCGCCCGTCCTTCTGGAGCACCTCGAGCTTGCCGAGCGCCTTGTCGACGATGCGATCGCGCGGGTGATCGAGCAGCGAGTCGAGGAAGTAGGCGTCGTCGGGCATCTCTGGGTACTGCTCGAGGTAGCTCACCACCCGCTCGACCCAGGCCTTGCGATCGGGCGCCTCGGAGACCTTCTGCATCGCCTCCTTCTGCGCCTTGCGCTTCCCCTCGGGGTCGAAGGTGCCAGCGAGGCCCTGGGGCAGCTCACCGCCGCCAAAGAGCGAGTCGGCGGCCTTCTTGTACTTCTCGTAGGTGGCGGAGCGCTCGATGCGCTGCTGGGCCGGGTCGTCTTGGCGCGAGTGGTACTTCGACTTGCCGCGCTGCGCGTCCAGCTCGCGCCAGCTCTTCTTCCGTTTTCCGCTGATGCCCGTCTCGTCGTCGCGGTCTTTCCCCGCCATGTCGTCTCGACTCCTGATGATCGGCGCCGGCCGCTCGGGGGAGACCCCGGCTCGGTCGCGCTCGAGGGGGCGTATGGTCGTTCACCTCCCGGCCGAGCGTCAAGCGACGCCTCCTGAACGAGGGGCGCGGGAGCCGGAATTGGCTGGCTGTCGGGGCCCCGGCGGCGACGGCTCCAGCTCAGTCGGTGACCGACGCGTCCCAGAGCGCGGTGACGAGCCGGAGCGAGAGGTCGCGCACGTCGGGCTGTTCCTCTTCGGGCAGCGGCTGCTCGTCGGCGTCTTCCGCCTCGACGAGGGCGTCGTCGACCCACTTTCGAACCGAGTCGGGGAGCGCGTCGTCTTCGACGTCTTCCGGCACGTCGGCTTCGTGGACCGAGCGAACGGTGCGGCCGCCCAGCTCGAGCATGGCGAAGATCTCGAAGCAGAGCTCGCGAACGAAGGCGAACCCGGCGTCGGACAGCTCGGAGGCGTCGATGAAGCTCACCAGCGCGTCTTGCCGGTTGTCGAAGGCGTGGCCGAGGCGCTCCCGGTCCTTCGGCGCGTCGTCGAGGTAGCGCCAGGCGGCCTCGAGCCAGGCGTCGTCGGGCGCGGCGGTCAGGGCCTCGGGCCGTGGGGCGAGCTGCCGCTTCGTGCGCCCGACCGCCCGCTCCTGCTCCAGCTCGAAGGCCTCGCGCGAGGCGATCAGGTCGTAGAGCCCGAGCAGGTTCGCGAAGAGCCGCTCGGCGTCTCGAGGAGAGTCGAAGTGCGGCTCGTCTTGCCAGAGCGCCTGAATCACCGGCTGCGGCGGCACTCCTTTGGCGACGGCCTGCTTGAAAGCACCCACCACGTCTTCGGTGTCTCCGAGCGCGCCCGACTTCGCGAGGAGCTCATCGAGCATGCGCCGGCCATCGAAGCGACGAGCGAGCTCCGGCTCGTCGCCACCGTCCTTCTTCTTCGGAGGGCGCTTCGCCTTTCCACGGCTCATCGAAACAGCCACCCCTTCTTCCAGGCCTTCACGATGAGGAGGGCTCCGACGATCGCGCCAGCCGTGCCGGAGAGCAGCATGATCCACAAGGAGTCGAGGCCCTGGCGCGAGGCGCGTTCCCAACCGACCAGGAGGATGACGCCCAGGCTCCAGGCCGAGAACGGGTTGATCTCCTTCTTCAGCGCTCGGCGGGCGTCGAAGCCCCCAGCCCGCAAGGCGCCCTGCTTCGCCGCGCTGAACCGGGGAATCCACCGAGGCACCGTGCGGACGAAGTCGTCGAAGACGGCGCCGAACTTGGACCGAAGGAAGTCCTCTTCTGCGCGAATGATGAAGAAGTACTCGCCGAAGAAGAAGACGAGCGCGATGGCGGTCACCCACGGATCATTCGCGACCAGGCAGAGCCCGAGCACGATGCCGAGGTTCCCCACGTAGAGCGGGTTGCGCACGTACGCGTAGGGCCCGGTGGTGTTGAGCGTGCTCGCTTGAATCGAGAGGTTCTGGCCGCTCGTTCCCTCCGGCACCCAGCCGAGCACGTAGAAGCGGAGCACCTGACCCGCGAGCGCGACCGCGATGCCGGCGACGTCGAGCACCAGGTCGACCGTCGGACCGCCCGGGCCCGCTTCACCCCGGCTGCGCCACAGGAGCCACCCGCACAGCACGATGACCGGCACCGGCGTGAGGCTGCGGAGGCGAAAGAGCGTTCGGCCGACGGTGAGAGTGGAAGACGTCACGGCGCGAGCGCCTTCGCAGAGCCGCCGCTTCCTTGCAACCGTCGGTGGAGGCCGGGCTGTGCGAGACTTCACCGCGATGAAGATGAACCGGCTCGAGAAGTGGATGATGAACAACCCCCTCCGCGCGGCCATTCAGCGGCACTACGCGGCGCCGATTCTGCTCGAGCTCGGGCGCGGCGCGGCGGTCGATCGGGTGCTCGAGATCGGCTGCGGGAACGGCGTGGGCGTCGAGATCATCCTCGATGCGTTTCACGCCAAGCAGGTCGACGCGTTCGACCTCGACGACGAGCTGGTGGACCTCGCGCGGAAGCGGCTGAGCAGGCGCGGCGACGCCGTTCGCCTCTGGAGCGGCTCGGCCACCGAGATCCAAGCGGGCGATGGTGCCTACGACGCGGTCTTCGCCTTCGGCGTCATTCATCACCTCCCGGATTGGCGGCGCGGCGTTCGCGAGGTCGTGCGAGTCCTCAAACCCGGCGGCGTCTTCTTCGCCGAGGAATCCTACGCCTCGTTCATCACCCACCCGCTCTGGCGGCGGATCATGGACCACCCGCAGGAGGATCGCTTCGATCACCAGCAGCTGCGCGCCGAGCTCGTCACCGCCGGGCTCGAGGAGCTGGGAGAACGACTCGCGCCCGGTTCAGGCTCAGGGTGGATCGTCGGGCGGAAGCGCGCGCACGAAGGGTGAGCGGGTCTGCTCGAGCAGCGTCGTCCGCGGAATCGCGTCGTCGACGCCGAGCTGGGCGGGAACGTCCGGTGCGTGCCAGGTGCGAAACAGCCGATCCCACATCGAGAAGACCATGCCGTAGTTCTGGTTCGACTCCTCGGCGCGAACGGAGTGATGCCAGCGATGCAGCTCCGGCCCGCTCACGATGGCGTTGAGCCAACCCAACCGCACGTCGGCCGAGGTGTGCTGGAACCAGAAGTGCGCGGTCGAGAGCGCGCCCACCGCGCCCGCGAGCTCGGCGTCGAACCCGAGCGCCAGCAGCGGCGCCACCGCGAGCCCCGTCGCGAAGAGCACGTCGAGCGGGTGGTTGTGGAGCGCGTTGAGCCCGTAGAGCTTCGGCACCGCGTGATGGACCGCGTGCACCCGCCAGAGCAACGGAACGCGATGGAGCGCGAGGTGCGCGAGCCACGACGCCGCGTCGCTCAGCACCACGCCACCCAGCACCATGAGCGCCCGCTCTGACGCCAGCCGCGAGACCACGCCCGCGTCGCGAAAGAAGAGGAGCTGGAGCCCGCCCGCCAGGGCGCCCGACAGCACCGCATAGAAGAGGTCTTGTCCCAGCTCCCGCGAGACGGGCCGCCACTCGGGTCGTCCAGTCGCGCGCTCGAGGAGGGCCACCACGAGTCCGGTGACGATCATCACTGCCGACGAGCTCCACACGCCGGGCAGGACGACGAGCGTGAGCATCGACGACCCCATCACCACCGGCCAGGCGAGCGTCGCGAGGAGCCGTCGCATCGTCACCGCCCCCACGTCCGCCGCAGCGCCAGCTTCCACCAGGTGACGCCCATCGCCTCACACAGCGCGCCAGCTCCAGCGAGCACGTTCCAGGTTCGAAACGCGACGAAGCGCGGCACGGTGCGGTGCGGCCAGAGCGCCTTCATCGCCTCGAGGGACTCGAGCCCATAGACGTGGCGGCGCGCCCTGCGGAGCCGCTCGAACTGCCAGAGCACCGGTCTGCTCGCCGTGCCGCTCGCAGTGGGCGGGGTCGCCTGGGCCAGCGGAACGAAGCCCAGCGAGAGCTCGCGCAGGCCTTCTGCCAACAGCCGTTCGCGCAGCTCGAAGACGACCCAGTGGTAGAGCCCCCACACGCTCGAAGGCTCGAACCGCACCACGTTGAGCATCTTCTGCGACGGGTCCGCTGGGGCGAGGTCGACCTCGACGAAGCCCATCAGCGCGCCGTGACGCCGCATCACGAAGCGGTGGATCGAGCGTGTGTCGAGGAGCGCGGGCCGGTTGAGGAACCGGAGCTCGACCTTCGCCTGGGTCCGCTCCAGGTAGCGACGGCTGAGGGCCTCGAGCTCGTCCCGCCCGGAGCTCGCCGACTCGAGGGTGAACCCCTTCTTCCTCGCCTTCTTCGCGGCCGAGGCGGCTTCTCGCGGTGCGTCGGCCTGGAGCGTCACCAGGTAGTCGACTCCGAAGGGCACCACCTGCAGCGCACCGTCGACCCGCCGCGCCTCTGCGGCCTCGGCGTCAGTGAGATAGGTCGCGAGCGGTCGACGCTCGGCCAGCAGCTGCTTCCACAGCTCGGTGCGCGCCTCGATCGTGCCGACCGGCGCTCCGAGAGAGACCGCGAAGGAGCCAGCGCGCTGCAGCCCCAGCACGCCTTCATCGACGAACCGCAGCTCGAGCCCCGGCTGCTCCAGCGAAGCGGCGATCGGATCGCTCGCGTGACGCGCCAGAATGTCGGAGAGCCTCCCGAGGGTCACCGGCGCCGAGTCTGCCCTGGCCGGGGGCCGACGCCACCTCCCTCGAACGTCGGTAACCTCCCGTCTTCCCTCGCCGATTCGGTGCGCCTTCACGATGAATGGGTCGAGGGTGGCTGGGCACCCAATCGTCATGCTGTGGCTGGACAGTCAGGGGACCGTGGCAGTACAGGCGCCCCGAATGCGCGAAGCGATGGGAGCGAGCCTCGTCGAACGGGCGAAAGCCGGCGACGTCACCGCCTTCCGGGAGCTGTACGCGCAACACCAACGGCAGGTCGCCCGCCAGCTCGCCTTCCTCGTGCCACGCTCCGATCTCGAGGACGTGCTCCAAGACGTCTTCATCGAGGTCTTCCGCAGCATCAAGCGCTTCGAAGGGAAGTCGGCCTTCACCACCTGGCTGTACCGGGTCACCGTGCACGTGGCGATGAAGTCGCGGCGCAAGCACACCCGCAGCCGGCTCGACGTGGTGGAAGACGTGCCCGAGCAGGTCGATGACGGCCCGCGCCCCGAAGACGTCTCGCTCTCGGCCGAGCGTCAGGTGCGCGTCGAGGCGCTCCTCGAGAAGCTCTCACCCAAGAAGCGCACCGTGCTGGTGATGCACGATCTCCAGGGCATCGACGCGCAGGTGATCGCCGAGGTGCTGGACACCAACATTCTCACCGTGCGCACCCGGCTCTTCTACGCGCGCCGCGAGCTCGAGGCCCTGGCCAAGAACGACCCGGCGCTGGCGGAGTTCTTCCAGGGAGGTGAGGCATGAGCGCCCATCTCTCGAACGAGCAGCTCGATCAGCTCGCCGACGGCCAGTCGGACGCGACCCTCGAGGCACACCTCGGGGAGTGCGCCGAGTGCCGCAAGGCGGTGCACCAGGCCAAGGGGCTCCAGAAGCTCCTCGGCGGCGTGAAGCCCTACACGCTCTCCGACATGGCCTTCCGCCGCGTCGAGGCGAAGTTGATGGAGCAGGTCGAAGAAGGCTTGCCCAGCGCCTGGCCCGCCTGGCTCAAGGTGGTGCTCCCGGTGGCGGCCGTCGCCGCAGCGGCGCTGGTGGTCTGGGCCCCGTGGAAGGAAGCGGTCGTCGAGCGGCCCGTCGTTCCCGTCGCCATCAAGCGCCCGACCCCCAAGCCCTTCCTCCCGATGACGACGACGTTCGCGTCGGCCGAAGCGAAGGTGCGGTTGGGCGACGAAGCCTGGCGAGCGCTCAAGGCGAACGACGAAGTGAGGAGCGGCGCGGCCCTCGCTGGTGGGCGGGCGGTGCTCGCGAGCAGTGGCGGCGTGGTGCTCGAGGCCGAGGGCTCGCTCGCCGTCGGTGGCCAGGCCATGGTGGTGCTCGGCGCTGGCGTCGTCGGAGCGCAAGGTGACTCCGAGGTGCTCGCCGGTTCGCGCCGGGTGATGAGCGCCGACGCGGCCTACCTCGTCGAGCGAACTGCGGCCGAGGTGGTGCTCGAGGTCGCGCGCGGCGAGGTGGAGATCTTCGACGAGACGAGCGCGCAGCGACGGGTGGTGAAGAGCCCCGCGCGCCTCCGCTGGGCCGACGGCACGCCGCTCGAGCAGGGAGTGGCCGAACCAGTCACCCGCTGGACCCCGAGCATCACGCCCACCCTGCCCGGCGCCTTCCTCGATCTCAGCGGGCTCCCCGAGGGAACGACCGTCTCCATCGACGGCCAGCTCGTCGGCACCACGCCCTTCACCCTGCTGCTCGGCGGCGGGCGGCACGGGCTGCAGGTCACCGCGCCCGGCAAGCCGATGGTGGAGCGCTTCGTCGATCTCGTCGGAGGCCAGCCCTTCGTCTTCAGCCTCACCCCCGAGGTCGAGCGGCCCGTCGAAGCGCCCGAGCCCGACGCCAAGGCCATCGCTCGCGTCCTCGAAGACATTCGCCGCCAGACGCCCAAGCTCCGCAGCTGCTACGAGAAGTGGCTCAAGGCGAACCCCTCGGCCTCGGGCACCGTCGATCTCGTGCTGGTGGTGGACGCCAAGGGCGCGGTCAAGCGGGCCAACGTGAAGGGCGACCCGATCTCGAACGAGTCGGTGGCGTGCCTCAAGACGCTCGCCAAGACGTTGGTGCTCTCGCCGCTCGGCAGCGAGCAGGAGCTCGAAGTGCCGCTGGTGCTCACGCCCGGCAGGCGCTGATCACCAACTGGATTGGCGACGGCAGCTGCGCTATCGGGCTCGCGGTGAACTCCCGGAAGGCACGCGAGCGCGCTGACGAGGCTGCGACGATCTACGCCGCCCTCTTCGGAGAGCCGGTGCCGGCGCGGGTCGCGAAGGAATACGCGGCGGCCCTCACCAAACTGCCGCTCGAGCCCTGCCCGGTCGACGACGACGAGGTGTGGGCGGTGCCGTCGCGCCTGGCCTCCGTCGAGTACTTTCTCCGCCTGACGCGCGGCCGGAACGGCCTCACCCAGCGCTTCGCCGTCGTCTTCTACCTCGCCGAGCTCGAGCCCGGGCTCTTCCCACGGTTCGCCCGAACGAACCCCTCGTGGCTGAGCGGCTTCGTCGAGCTCGGCCGAGCCGGCCTCTCGTCGCCACTCAGCCTGGCGCGTGGCGCCTTCTGGTTCCAGCGGGTGCGCCGTGCATGACCTCCTCATCGTCGGGTCCGGGCCGGCGGGGTTCGCGGCGGCGCTCGGCAACCCTGGCCAGGACGTGCTGGTGATCGACCCCGGCTTCGCTGCGAAACCGGCGGCGAGCCCTCAACGCGGCACGCTCCTCACCGCCAAGCGGGCGGGCGAGGTCGATCTCGGGACGATCATCGGCGAGGGCTTCGAGAGCCTCCACAACGTGCACGGCGACTACTTGAGCCCCAAGCTGAAGGGGCCGCTCATGCGGTTCATCTCGGAGGGCGTCGAGACGTTCACTCCAGTTCGCTCGAGCACCTTCACCGCGCAGCTCAGCCTCGCGCGCGGGGGCCTGGCGAACGCGTGGGGTGCCGGCGCCTTCCGCTACGACGCCTCGGAGCTGGCCGCGTTTCCCTTCGAGGCCAGCGAGCTGACGCCTCACTACCAGGCCCTCATCGAGTTCATCGGCGTCACCGGCGCGCGAGACGATCTCGAGCCCACCTTCGGCTCCGTCGAAGGGCACCTGCCCGCCCCGGCGCTCAACACGGCAGGCACCGACCTCTTCGCGAGGTACGCCCGACACCGGCGCTGGCTCACCGAGCGAGGCCTGCGAGTGGGCTTGCCGAGGCTCGCGCTGCTGAGCCGGGAACACCAGGGCCGGCCGGCCTACGGCTACGACGGCATGGAGTTCTTCCGTCCCCATGACGTCTCGATCTTCAACCCGGGGCAGGCGCTCCTCGCGTTGGCGGCGAGCGGCCGGGTGCGCTACCGGCCAGGCATCGTCGCCGAGCGGTTTCAGGAAGACCGTGATGGCGTCACCCTCTTCGGGCGCGACGTGAGCGGAGGCCCCGGGGTGACGCTGCGAGCGCGCCGGCTGGTGCTCGCCGCAGGCGCCTTGAACTCGGCGCGCATCGTCCTCGCGTCGGCCCACGACACCCAGCGCCGGCTCCCAGTTCGCGACAACCTGTTGTCCTTCGTGCCGTTGCTCGACCCACGTCGCATCGGCGGCACCCACGACGAGAACTGCCTGCCCGCTCAAGCGGTGCTCGTGTTCCGAGACGAGTCGGTGCGCGAGCCGGTGCAGATGACCTTCTACGGGCTCAACACCACGCTCTGGGGCGATCTCGCCTTCGACATGCCGCTGCCTGCGACGCGGCTCCCCAACGCGATCCGCGCGCTCGTCCCGGCGCTCCGCATCCTCCAGGTCTTCTACCCCGACACCGGCCCGGCCGCGGGCCACTGCCGGCTCGGGAGCGACGGAGCGCTCGAGATCGACTACCGCCCCCACGAGCGAGGCGCGCTCGAGCGACGACTCCTGCGGCTGATGCGCCGGCTCGGCTACCTCGGTCACCCGGCGCTCAACAAGTACCCGCCCCCGGGCAGCTGCTTTCACTACGCAGGCACCTTGCCGATGCGACGGGCGCCCAGGACGCACGAGACGACGCCCGAGGGTGCGCTGGCAGGCTGCTCGCGGGTCTTCGTGGTCGACGCGGCGATCTTCCCCGAGCTGCCCTCGAAGAACCTCACCCTCACCATCATGGCGAACAGCCGCCGCATCACCGAGCGCCTCTACCAACGGAGCCCGGGGGCATGAGGGTCTTCGTCACCGGCGCGACCGGCTTCATCGGAGGCGAGCTGCGGCGCCACCTCGAGCGTGCCGGTCACGAGGTTCGTGGGACGACGACGCGGCCGCGCGCGGCCCAGGACGCAGCGCTCGTCGTTCACCGCCTGGGAGACCCCATCGACGCGGGCTGGCTCGACGGGGTCGACGTCGTGGTGCACACCGCGTGGGACCTCGCGCCATCGGCGACCGCCCGAAACCTCGGTGGCACCACCGGCTGGCGTGACGCGGCGGCCAAGCACGGCGCCCACTTGCTCTTCGTGAGTTCGTACAGCGCCCACCCCGACTTCCCCACCGCCTACGGGCGAGACAAGGCCGCCGCCGAGGCGCTGCTCCCCGCGGCGACGGTGGTTCGACCGGCGCTCGTCGTCGGCAGCGGGGGCCTCTTCGGGCGGCTCGTCGAGAGCGTTCGCCGCCAGCCTTTCACCTTGATGCCCGACGGGGGCCGTCACGGAGTCGAGCTGATCGACGTCGACGATCTCTGCGAGACCCTCGTGCGCTGCGTCGTCGAGCGCAAGGCGCGGGCCGAGACGCTGTCTGCAGGCCGGCTCCCGCTTCGTGAGGTGGTGACGCTCATCGCCCGCGCGCTGGGGCGGCGCCGCCCGACGATCGTCCCCGTGCCCATCGCGCTGGCGAGTCGGGTGTTGGGGCTGCTCGCTCGCCACCCACGCGCCGCCGACGCCCAGGAGCGGCTGCTCGGCTATCTCGAGAACGGCCGCCGAACGCGGACCTCGACGCTCGCGGAGGTGCTGGGGCGGCCGCCCATCTCGCCGGCAACGGCGATCCTCACCCGCGCGCCTCGCGTGCCCTCGCCTCGATCGGAGAAGACATGATCCGCCGCCTCTTGGACCTGGTCGGTGAACCCCGCCTTCGCGGAGTCGACGTCAACAGCGCCGATCTCACCTATCGGCATCGGGAGATCTTGCGCCAGAAGCCGCTCATCTACCGCGTGATGGGAGAGCTCTACACGACGTGCCGGCAGCTCGACGAGCGCTGGCTGTCGGGGTCGGGGTTGCGCGTCGAGCTCGGCGCCGGCTCGAGCGTGATGAAGGACTACTTCCCCGACGTCGTCGTCACCGACATCAAGGAGGCGACCTTCCTCGACCGCGTGCTCGACGCGCAGCACATGGCCCTCGAGGACGGCTCGGTGCGCACCTTCTACGGCATCAACTGCTTCCACCACCTGCCCGAGCCCGATCGGTTCTTCTCCGAGCTCGTGCGCACCCTCGTGCCCGGCGGAGGGTGCATTCTCGTCGAGCCCTACTTCGGCCCGTTCGCGGCGCTCCTCTTCAAGAACCTCTTCACCACCGAGGGCTTCGACCCGAAGGCGCCGAGCTGGGACGGCGCGGCCGATCGTGGCGCGATGATGGACGCCAACCAGGCGCTCTCCTACGTGATCTTCGAGCGCGACCGGGCGGAGTTCGAGCGCAAGCACCCGCAGCTCGAGCTGGTCGCGCACGAGCGCTCGAAGACCTACCTCCGCTACCTGCTCAGCGGCGGCCTCAACTTCCGGCAGCTCGTGCCCACCCGGCTCGGCGGCGCCCTGTCCATGGTGGAACGCGCGCTCTCACCGATCGATCACTTCCTCGCGCTCCACCACTTCGTCGTGCTGCGCAAGCGCGCCGGCGCCTGAGCCGAAGCGCATCGCCTCAAGGCTCGGGGACTTCCGGGGCGGCTCCGCCTTCGCTCATTCGAGCCTCGCGTGCCTGCTCTTCCTTCGAAGCGCCCACCGCCTCGGCCGACGTCTTCGGGAGCACCATCGGCCGGCCTCCCTCGCCGATGTTGGCGCCTGGCACGTTCCAGTCGAACGCCGCCACCGGATCGCCGACGGTCGCCGGCGTGGTGGCGCGCAGGTGCGCACGAACGCGCGCGATGGCGGTCTGCACCACCTTCGGGTCGGGGTGCGTCTTGAGCGACTCGACCCAGTACTCGATGGCGCGCTCGCTCTCGCCTTGATCGAGCTTGAGCCGGCCCAGCTCCACCAGCGCGTGCGGCTTGAGCGGCGACTCGGGGAACCGATCGACGAGGTCCATGTACGCGCGCTGCGCCTCGAGGCCACGGCCCTCCATCATCGAGAGCGCCTGGCCCTTGAGGTAGAGCGCGTCGTCGACCCACGCGCTCGCCTCGTACTTGCGAATGACCGAGTCGGCCTCGATCGTCGTCTGCTGGTAGTCGCGCAGCTCGAAGTAGAGGGTGGCCACCGTGTAGGCGATCTCGGCCGACTGGGGAGGGTTGCGGGCGAGCGCGGCCGTCATCTCGGCGATGGCGGCGCGAATGTCGCGGAACTCGTGACGGAGCAACTCGGCGAGGCGCAGGCGGCCTTCCATCGTCTCGGGCGCCTCCGGGCAGGTGGCGATGAGCTCGCGGTACACCTCGACGGCCCGCTTCGGATCGTGCAGTTGATAGGCGTAGATGTCGGCGGCGCCTCGGAGCGCTCGGGCCCGGTAGAGCGGCACTTCGGGGCCGCTGTGACGTTCGAGCGCGTCGAGCGCGAGCTTGTACTCGCTGAGGGCGACCTCGGCCTTCTGCTCGAAGAGCGCGGCGCGGGCCGCCTCGAGGTGCGACTGCGCGTCGTTGCGCTTGCAGCCCGCCAGCGAGAGGAAGGCGACGACGGCGAGCGCTCTCATCGACACGCCTCCGGCACCCAGCGCACGCACTGACCGCTCTCGCACCCGATGCACTCGTAGGAGCGATCGAGCGTGTTGGTGCAGGTGAGCGTCCCGTTCTCGGTGGGGCACTCCGAGGGCCGGGTGCAGGGAAACGCGCCGCCGTCGGGCGTCGCGAGGACGTGTTGGCGCGGGCACGGAAAGCAGGCGCTCCCCAGCGCGCCCACCAGCACCACCACGAAGGCCCACGACGTCGGCATCGACCGTGCTGTAGCACGCCGCTGACGGAGCGTCGCCTCGACGGACGAACGGTGAGCTTCGGGCGCGTCGACGGCACCGACGCGCTGAAGACCGCGCACAGGTCCACACTCAACACCGCGAGCTCTGGGTTAGCATGCGCTCGGTGGAGACCGCCTCACGCACGCTCGTCGCCCTCTCGCTCCTCGCGGTCGGCGTCATCGTCATGGCGCTCCTCCTCCCCGACGTCGGCGGGCTGGGCCCACCCGAGGCCCCCGACAAGGCGCTCGAGACCGTCCAGACCGCGGTGACACAGCCGCTGGTGCTCATCGCGCTGGTGGTCGCCGCCGTGCTCGTGCTCCTCAGCTCGGCCTCGCCCGCGTCCAAGCCGATGACCGCCGCCGTCTCGCCCAAGCTCCCGCCGCTGCCCGAAGGCGTCACCACCCGGCAGAAGCTCCAGCGAACGATCGCGGCGCTCGCGGCCGCCCTCACGCCCTCGTCGTCGGGAGAGCAGCTGCTCGACGCGATGCTCGAAGGCGCCGCCCGCTGTGGAGCGAGCGATCTGCACGTGCAACCGACCGCGGAAGGCGCGGAGGTCGGGTACCGCGTCGATGGCCAGCTCGAGACCGTCGCCTCGCTGAGCGCGCCCCAGCTCCACCAGCTGACGAACCGGCTCAAGGTCGTCGCCAAGCTGGTGCACTACAAGAGTGACGGGCCTCAAGACGGGCAGTTTCAGCAGCTCTTCTCGGACGGCCCGGTCGAGGTGCGGTTGTCGCTCTTGCCGACCCAGCACGGAGAGAAGGCGGTGATGCGCCTCACCGGGCTCGGGCGCCGGGTGCCGACGCTCGACGATCTGGGCCTGGAGCCGAAGCTCCGTGCGGTGCTCGCCGAGCTGCTCGCCAAGCCGCAGGGGCTCCTCTTCTTCACCGGGCCGGTCGGGAGCGGGAAGTCGACCAGCATCTATGGAGCGCTCCAGCACCTGAGGCAGGCGCGCGGCGGCACGGCGCAGATCGCGACCATCGAAGATCCCATCGAGCTCGCGGTGCCCGGCACGGCGCAGACACAGGTGAACCGCTCCACCGGGCTCGACTTCGCGGCGGGCCTTCGCGCGATCCTCCGGCAAGATCCGAACGTCATCGTGGTGGGCGAGATTCGCGACGCCGAGACCGCGGCCATCGCCGTGCAGGCCGGGCTCACTGGCCACCTCATCCTCACCACCGTGCATGCGGACTCGTCGGCCGGCGTCTTCAACCGGCTGCTCGAGATGCGCGTCGAGCCCTCGATTCTCGCGTCGGTGTCGTTGGCGTCGATCTCCCAGCGGCTGGTGCGCAAGCTCTGTCAGTGCCGCGCGACGAAGACACCGAGCCCCGAGCAGCTGGAGCGGCTGAAGGCGGCCGGGCTCGCGCAGGGGCCCTTCTTCGGCCCCGTCGGCTGCGAGCGCTGTGGGCAGACCGGCTACGACGGGCGAACCGCGGTGTTCGAGGTGCTCCACGTCACCCCGGCGCTCCGTGACGCGCTCGGTGGGTCACCCAGCACGCAGGCGTTGATGGCGATCGCGAAGCAGGACGGCACGGTGCCGATGTTCGAGGCCGTCGTCGACAAGGTGCGCACGGGAGAGACCTCGCTGGAAGAAGCGTTCCGGGTGGCCGGGTGAGCGCCCCCAATCGTCGCGCGATGCTGCGGCTGGCGGCGGCGCTGCTCTCGTTCGCGGCCACCACGGCGGTCGCCATCTCGGTGGTGAGTCGGCGGCTCGCGCGGCCGAGCGAATCGAAGGAGATCATCATCGCGCCCACTGCGGCGGCCGAGGGCCTCACCTTCATCGCCGGGCCAGGCCGCGTGCTCATCGTCGACAGCGTGCCCGAAGGGAGCCGGGTGCTCGTGGGAGGGACGGCGGTCGGCGCCACCCCGTGGTCGTCGGACTGGAAGTGCGAGCCGGGTGCCGCGGTCGAGGTGCGAGTCGAGCGGCCGGGCTTCAAGGCGTTCTCCACCTCCGCCCCCTGCCAGGACGGGACGACCCGGGTGAGCGCGACCCTCACGAAGGCGAAGTGAGCCGTCGCGTCGCCGGTTCGGCGTCACCGGTCCCGCGCGGGAGTCGGCCACTGCGGTGCAGGACTGTGCTGAGATCGAGGCATGCTCGTTCGTGCGTTCCTCGCCTTCCTCCTCGCGTCTGGCTGTCAGACCACCCTGCGTCAGGTGCGCGACCTTCCGCCGAGCATCACGCTCCCTGGGCCGACCGTCGGCGTCGAGGTGACGGGGCCGTTCCGCGACAGCGCGCTGCAGACCCTCGAAGCGGGGCTCACCCAATTCGGTCAGCCGGTGAGATGCGAGCCGGGCGGCCAGTGTCAGGCCCACGCGCTGGTGAAGGCGAAGATCGTCGACACCGCGGTGACGCCGCGCCTCGTGGGCTCCAACGTCTTGGCGGCGATGACGAACGTCGTCGTGCAAGCGACCGTCGACATCGACGTCATCGAGCCGAGCGGAAAGCAGCTGTCGAGCAGGAGGTACTTCGGGAGCGTCGACTCGAACGTCCTCAACGCCCCGACCGAGCCGCTGCGCGCCGAAGCAGTGGCGATCGCCACCCGGCGGTTCCTGCGCAAGTTCCTCCCGAGGAAGCTCGACCTCGAGCTGGCAGTGGAGACTGGCGGTGAGCTCGAACCGGGCGTGGAGCGCGCGCTCGCAGGCGATCTCGCAGGCGCCGACGCGGAGTTCGGGAAGCTGACCCAGCGATCGCCCAACGACGCCGCGGCCTGGTACGACCTGGGCGTGATGCGCGAGCTCTCGGGAGAAGACGAGCGTGCGCTCGAGGCGTACCGGCAGGCAGCCAGCCTCAGCGGCAAGGCGCTCTACCGACAGGCCGTGCAGCACCTCGAGCGGAGAATGAATGGCGGGTAGGTCGAGCAGCCTCGTCCTCCTTCTCCTCGCCGGGTGCTCGACGCGTTACTGCGGCGCCTGCGTGGGTTGGTCGCACCGGCTCGAGCCAGACGAGCTCGACCCGCTCGAGCTCGAAGTGACCGAGCGCTGGGTGCGAGGCGCGACGCCCTCACCGGCGAGCGATCGCTTCGAGGCGGTCGTGATCTTCCTCGAGCTGCGCGCGCCACCCGACGCCACCTGTCCCTCCCTCCCGGCCACGACGGCGGTCGCGCTCAATGGCGTCGCGCTCGCGACGAAACACCTGGGCGGAGGCGCGCTTCACCTCCCCGCCGCTGGGCAGACGCCCGAGCAGTGCGAGCCCTTCTCGGCGGAGCTGACCTCGACCGAGCTCCTCGGAGGCCGGGTGCTCGGCCCCGACGTGCTCCGCATCGGAACGACGACCGTCGAGTTCTTCGCCGGCAGGCCCGAGGCCGCGGTCGAAGACGGAGGCGTGCGGCTCACCCTCGAAGGGTTCAAGGGCCGTCTCGAGCCAGGCTGGTTCCAGCTCTGGACTGACGACGCCGGCATCGACCTGACGCTCGCGACGCGCGACCCTTCGACCCTCCACTGGGTGCCGAAGCGCGGCGGCACCATCGGAGCCGGGGCGCCCGTGCTGGTGGGCGAGCTGCGGCTCCACCCCGACTCCAGCTGTCGGCCAGCGCGCCGCCGCTGCGAGGTGACGGTGAGCTACCCGTTGCGCCTCGAGGTTCGTCAGTAGGCCGCGCGACCGAGGCGCGTGCACGTGCAAGATCGAGCGGATGCCGCTACGTATCGGCCCATGATTGCGCTGCCTCAGGAGCTGGTCGACCGCCTGATCGCCGAACGCCGAAAGCACGTGGTGCCCTCTCAGCTGCGGCCGCTCGCTTCGAGCTTCGTGCACCAGTGTCTCGGCGCGCTCTTTCCGCACTTCGCCCCGACGGTGGTGTGCAGCGAAGACTCGGTGCGGGAAGACCTCATTCAGCTGGAAGAGGCGCTCCGACGCCTCGAGCGGAGCGTCGGCCTCCTGCACGAGCGCATGCCCGAGCGGCTGGTCGAGCGGTTCTTCGCCGCGCTCGCCGACGTGCATGATCGGCTCAACGAAGACGCCAAGGCCATCTTCCAGGGCGACCCGGCTGCGAAGAGCATCGACGAAGTGGTGCTCACCTACCCGGGCTTCTTCGCCATCGCCGTCTTCCGCATCGCCAACGTGCTGCATCGCATCGGGCTCCCGCTGGTGCCTCGGCTGCTCACCGAGGTCGCGCACGAGAAGACGGGCGTCGACATTCACCCTGGCGCCACCATCGGCAAGCGCTTCTGCATCGATCACGGCACGGGCATCGTCATCGGCGAGACGACCGTCATCGGAGACGGCGTGAAGCTGTACCAGGGCGTCACCCTCGGAGCGCTCACGGTGGAGAAGACGCTCGCCGACTCCAAGCGGCACCCCACCATCGAGGACGAGGTCGTCATCTACGCCGGCGCGACCATTCTCGGGGGGCAGACGATCGTCGGGCACCACTCGATCGTCGCGGGCAACGCGTTCGTCACCAGCTCGGTGCCGGCGAACTCGGTGGTGACGCGAAAGAACGACGTGCGGCCGCGAGGCTCGAGCGCGAACCTCTTCGAAGACGTCGACTTCGTCATCTGAGACGGGCGAGTCGAGGCGCGGCTGGCGGGCCAGTCGCTGTCGAGGTCGAGGCGCCGAGACCCACGCGCAGTTGAGCGGGTTCTCCTCGACGCTGCGTCGCCAGTGAGCGAGGCGTACGCTCGAATCGACTCCGGCGATCAGCTTCGCTCGAGCACGCGGTTCGCGCAGAGCTGGGCGACGGCCATGATGCTGATCATCGGGTTCACGCCCGTGTTCGAGGGAAACACGCTGGAGTCCGCGACGAAGAGCCGCTTGGCGTCATGGTGCTCGAAGTCGAGGTCGACGACCGAGGTCGATGGGTTCGAGCCCAGCCGCGCGGTGCCGAAGAGGTGAGTCATCGACATCGAGTAGGCGCGCGCGTCGAGCGGGCCGTTCGTTCCGAGGCTCCGTGCGTCCTCGAGGGACCCGAGCGTCGACGGCATTCCCAAGATGCCCGGCGCGACGGTGTGCGCACCAGCGGCGAAGAAGAGCTCGCTGAGCACCTGGGCCCCGCGCCGCACGAGGCGCACGTCGTCGGTGGTGAGGGCATATCGGACGAGGGGCTTGCCGCGGGCGCTCCGCACCGAACCCCTCGCCTTCGCCCGAATCGCGGCACCCCACGCCGCGGTGGAGCGGAGCCCGTCGAGGGACGCAGCGAACGCCCGCCCGACGCCCGGGAGCCGGCTCGCGAGGATCGAGTGATCGAAGCCGAGCGCCTCGATCTTGATCCCTTCCTTCCGGAGCCCGATCACCTCGTGCCCTTGCGTCGCGCCGAGGTGAGCGTCGACGACCGAGGGAAACTGGCCCACGACCGACACGCCCGGGTGCGCCATCAGGTGATCGCCGACCGGCCCTCGAGTGAGCCCGCTCTCGCGGAGGAGAATGGGCGTCTGAATTGCGCTCGCCGCGAGCACCACCGCGCGATTCGCCCGCACCGTCACCGCGACGCCATGCCGCGTGCGGCCGACGATCGCCTTCGCGTGCCCGCCTTCGAGCACGATCGCTTCGACCCGAACGCCGCTCAGCACTCGAGCCCCGGCGGTGACGGCGTCGCGCAGCAAGGTGCGATCGACGCTCGCCTTCCCTTCGTTCGGGCAGCCCTGGAGGCACCGCCCTGAGCCGCGACAGCCCGGCGCGTTTCGCCGAATCGGGCGGTGCTCGAGGCCGAGTTCGGTCGCGCCCTTCGCGAGGAGGAGGTTCTTCGAGCCGGCGACGCTCTCGGACGTGGGCGCCACCCCGAGCCGGTCATCGAGCTCGGCTTCGGCGTGCGCGATCGCCTCGGCCGGGAGCGCCTCGCGGAGCGCCGGGTCGAGACGCGCCCACTCGTCGTAGACGTCCCGGGGGAGCCTCCAGCAGATCGCACCGTTGATCACCGAGGTGCCCCCGACCGCGCGGCCCTGCAGGTAGGGAATGATGGCGGGCCCCAGGGCGATCGTCATTCCGAGATCGCGGTACCACCGCGCCATCGCCTCGAAGCCAGACTCGGGGAAGGTGCCAGTCGGCTCGTCACCCTCCTCCACCACGACCGTCCTCGAGCCGCCGCGCGCGAGCGTTCGGGCGGCTGACGCGCCGGCGGGCCCGCTCCCGACGACGACGACCTCGGTGTCCACGCGCAGGTCGGTGCGGAGCTCGCGCCCGTCGATCTCGGTGAGCCTCATGCCGCCCTCCCCGCCGCCGCCGCGCGCATGGCCGGCTCTTCGAAGAGGGCCAGGCAGGCGATGACCTTCAGCGTCGAGACGGCCTGGCGAACGGTGAGGAGTCCATGCGCGGCCATCGCCTCCACGCAGTCGAGCTGCTCGTCGGAGGCGAGGGCGAAGAAGGGCCGACGAAAGCGGCGTTGGGAGAGTGGGAGGAAGGTGAGGAGGTGAACCGCGGCGCGGAGCCCGAGCCGAGGAAGCGGCGGCGCAGCAGCGGCCACCGTCGTCCAGAAGCGGGAGCGATCGGCGATGGGTCGGCCCAGGAGGGCGTCGAAGAGCGCATCAGCCCAGCGGCGCTCTCGTGGCGAGAGCACGGGCGGCGCGAAGAAGTCGGGCACGAAGGAGATCGGCGCTTCACGCTCGAGGGCGAAGAAGGTCGGCGTCTCGAGGGTCGCGCCGAAGAGCTCGAGCTGGCTCACGCCGAGCAACGGGCCGTGGGGCGACGAGGTGAGCGCGACCACCGGGTCCGTCGTCCACCGCAGCGGGTCGAGACGCGGGGCGAAGGGTCGGTAGTCGATCACCAGGCCGCTGGGCGTGTCGGTGACGACGTAGGGCCAGACGCAGCGCGGCCTCCCCGAAGCGCGACGCGGCCGGCTCGGGGCGCCCAGGCCGTCCTGGTGGAGACGCACGTTCCACCCCACCACCTCGTCGTTCTCGGGCCGGCGATGGAACGTCTTCTGAAAGGTCTGCCAGGTGAGCCGCTCGACGAGGCGCGGAAGCCCGAGCGTCGTCCCTCGATAGGTCCAGCCAGCGAGCGCAGAGGAGTGCACCGGTCGACCGCCAGCGAGGCGCGCGCTCAGCTCCCTTCGCGTCAGGCGGCGCAGCTCGTCGATGGGGCTCATCGTCCGCTCCGCTTCGAGCGGCGTCGTCGGGCGATGGCCTTCATCACCTCGGCGTCGGCGGCCTCGAGGGCCTTGCGCAGGACCGTTCGGGCGAGCTCGGCGTCCTTCGCGGTGAGCACCGAGATGGTGAGGGTGTAGCCAGCGAGCGACTGCACGCGATCTTCGACCAGCGCCTCCGAGAGCGTGGGGTTCGCGCGCGCGATGGGGATGAGGGTGTTGAGGAGGAGCATGGTCGAGAAGGCCTCTCCCGCCACCAACACCGCGCGCGCGAACTCGAAGTCGCGCTCGATGTACCGCTGGGTGTCCGTCTCGTGGACTTGGAGCGCCGCGAGCTCCTGCAGGGTGCCGATGTCGCTCTCGACCGCCCGCTCGCAGGCCCAGGCCACCGCCTCGACGGACACCGCGCGCCGCAGCTCGAGGAACGACTTCAAGAAGTCGGGCCGATCGGTGATGTCGAAGGCGGTGAGCACGCTCAGCCCGGCCGTCTTCATCGAGTCGAGCACCACCACGCCGGCGCCCTGGCGCGCCTCGACCAGCCCCTCCTGCTCGAGCCGCGCAATGGCCGCCCGAAGGGTGAGTCGGCTGACTCCGAACTTCAGCGCGAGCTCGCGCTCGGGAGGGAGGTGCTCCCCGACGACGTAGGGGCCGTTCACCACACCCGAGCGGAGCCGCTGGAGCACCGCGTCGACTGTCCGGGGAACCTTGGCGATGGGGGCGAGGTGACGCATAGTGGTTTAACCACTTAACCATTTAACCAATTCGGGGCAAGGGCCCCTCCGAGCGGCGCCAGCGCGTCGCCCGGCGCGTCCCAACATCGCGCTGAAGGACAGGCGGACTCTGCTAAGAGCCGAACGGTGCGGCGCGTGTTTGCGATTCTCATCCTCGGGACGAGCGCCTGCTCCGCCATCCCCTCGAAGGCGTCGACGTTGTTCGAGGGCGACGACGAGGGCTGGTTGATCGCAGGAAACGGAGAGTCGACGCGACCTTCCTTCCGGGCGACTGGAGGGAACCCGAACGGCAACCTCTGCGCGACCGACGCGGACCCGATCGAGTTCTTCTACTTCGTGGCTCCGGGGAAGTTCCTCGGGGGGATGACGGACGTCGCCGGCAAGTTCCTCATCTTCGATCTCAAGATCAACCAGCAGTTCAACCTCCAACGCGGGCGCGACGTGGTGCTCAACGGCGGCGGCATCTCGCTGGTGAAGGGCTTCCCGGACACGCCGGGGACCGACTGGACTCCGCGGCGAGTGGGCTTCGACACCAACTCGGGGTGGATCGTCGAAGGGACGAACCAGGCGGCGACCGACGACGACTTGAAGGCGGTGCTCCGCAACCTCACGGCGCTGCGAATTCGCGGAGAGTTCGTCGACGGGCCGCAGGACACCGCCTGCCTCGACAACGTCTACCTCGGCACGCCATGAGCACCCACGAGTGCACCAAGTGTGGCGCCTGCTGTGTGGCGCCCGACATCGCCGCGCTCGACAAGCCCCTCGGCCTCGGCTGCCCGCACCTGGGCCCTGATGCGCGCTGCACTGCGTACGAGCAGCGCCCACAGGTGTGCCGTGACTACGCCGCCGACGAACTCTGCGAGCGCATCGCCGCCCCGACGCTCGAGGAGCGCGTCAACAAGTACCTGGCGCACTTCGAGTTGCTCGACGAGGCGGCGGCCGTGAAGCGCACCGGGTTGTCGAGCCGGACCGCGGTGATGAACGCCCTGGCCCGCGGCTGATCCGCGTCGTCGCGGCCGATCAGCGCGGGAGAACGACTCGACCACGCCGCGAGCCTCGTCGGAGCGCGGCAACCACCCCACCGTCGCGTTCGCCCGCCTCGAGCACTCAGAGCTCGAGCTGGCGCAGCGCCACTCGAAGCGCCTCGAGCTCGGCGAGCGACACCTCGGCCCCTTGCTCGACCTCGTCACGAAGCCTCCGCACGAGCCGATCGAACTCGCGATCTCTCCCCCGCAGCTCCTCGAGCAACGCGATGGCCGCCTCGAAGGCCCAGGTCGCGGCGCCGGTCTCGAGCTTGAGGTGCAAGCGAGCCTGTTCGAGCCGGAAGTTGGCCTGCGACACCACGGTGAGGTCGTGCGAGACGAGCACCTCGTTGGTGAGCTCGGTCGCCACGTCTTCGAGATCGTCGAGGAGCGCTTCGACCTCCCTGGCGAGCGTCTCACGTTCGAGGGCTCCACCGCCGCACAGCTCCTTCACCCGCAGGAGGTGACGCTTCGGGCGGGCGTTGAGGTGTTTCCACGCCGGGAGCGACGAGAACAACTGCAGATCGCTGGCGAGCGCCTCGCGGAGCTCGGGCAACGGGAGCTCACTGGCCAAGCGCTGCCGAATCGTCACCACCAGCTCGGAGGTCGTCGCGCGATAGACGAGGGCGCGCTGCGCTTCACGGCTGGCCCCTGGAACGACCTCCTCGCGCTGGACCTGGCCGGTGCTGGCGGCAGCGAGGTGAACGGCATCTCCCACGCGGCGGCGAAAGTCGGCCCGAAGGCGATGCAGCTCCTCGAGCAGCGCCCAGCGCGACCCCATCAGCTCGGGGCGCCGCACCATCTCCCTGACCTGGGCGATCTCCTTCTTGAGGTGCGCGGCGACGGCCTGGAACACGAGCGCCGCTTCGGTCTCGGCCCGCTCGTCGCTCCCTTCGGTCGAGAAGCGCCCCGATCGCGCCGCCGATGCCGGGAACTCGCGATCGATCACCGCGCAGAGGCCATTCACCGAGGCCATCGTGTCGGCCACCGCCGGCGCCATCTGCTCCCAGAGCGCGAGATCGGCCGTGCCCTCGTCGGCCGTGGACGGCTCGAGGCTGACCAGGTTGATGGCCTGGAGTTGTTCGATGCTCTTCGCGGCAGCCGTCATCACCCGGCCCATTCGAGCCGCGAGCTCACGATGAAAGATCCGCTCCAGCACCTGCTGGAGTCCCTTCGGCAACTCAGCCATTCAGCCCCCGCGCCTCTCCAAGAAACCGCCACATCACGGCAACGTTCCCATCGTGACTCGTCGGAAGCCGAACTTGTCGTTCGCGGCCCCCGGGCGCACGAAGGCTGCGAGGCCGATGCCCGAGCCGCGCGCGACGACGTTCGGGTTGCTGCCGTCGTAGCGCGTCCACAGCGTGCCGTTGAGATAGAGGCTCAACACGTTGCCGACGCGGGTCGCTCGAATGACGTCCCCGTCCATGGGGATGAGCCCGAAGGCGCCTCCGACGTTGGCGATCGACTGGAACCCGCTCGGCCCGCCGGTGCCGCCGCCCGAGTTCACCAAGAACTCGTTCCAGGTGCGCACGCCGTTCGCGCTCGAGCAGCCGAGCAGCAACTCGACCTCGTGGTTCGACCCAGCGGCGTTCGCGTCGTAGCCGGGCGCCTTGTACAGCACGGCCTCGGCGAACTGATTTCCCGAGAAGCCTGGGACGAAGGCGAAGCTGTCGTCGTAGCCACCGCCGTCGTGGGTCGCCATCACGATGTGGGTCACTCCGTCGGAGGCCAGCCCAACGCGGAGACTCGTGAGATTCCCGGGCGGCGCGTTCCCGCCGGTTCCTTGCTCGTTGTTCGTCCACACGCCTCCGCCCGACAGGGGATTCTCGAGAGGCGCCGTCGCGAAGTCGAAGACGACGCTCCCGTCGGGCGGCGTTCCTGCGTCCAGCGAGCCTGCGTCCATCACGCCTGCGTCCCTGGAGCCCGCGTCCATCGAGCCTGCGTCCATGGAGCCTGCGTCCGCCGAGCCTGCGTCCGCCGAGCCTGCGTCCGCCGAGCCTGCGTCCACGGAGCCTGCGTCCGCCGAGCCTGCGTCCGCCGAGCCTGCGTCCAGCGAGCCCGCGTCACTCCCTCCATCGGCGACGATTCCTCCGTCAGCCTCCGCGCCAGCGTCGCGTTCGTCTTCTCCGCCAGCGACTCCGACGCAGGCTGAGAGAGCGACCGACCACCAGAGGCGACGCACCATGCGCGGAGGATACTCGCGTGCCCTGCTTCATGGACCGAAAGCGGGCCACGCCCGACGCGATGCAACGAGGCACGTCGACCGGGCACGCCTTGCGCGCGTGGAGTATGGAGCCCGCATGCGTCTCGTGAAGATCGGTCTGGCGTCGGTGAACACGACCGTCGGTGCCTTCGGCGCCAACGTCGATCGCGCGGTCGGCCTGGCGAAGGAACTCTCGGCACAAGGCACCAGCATCGCGGTGTTCCCCGAGCAGTGCGTCGCGGGCTACCCGGCGGAAGACCTCGTCCAGTGGGAGCGCTTCCTCGAGCGACAGTGGAGCGAGCTCGCCCGGTTCGCGCGAGAGACGGCCTCGCTGCCGATGATCTCGGTGCTCGGCGTCGCCATCACCCAGCGCGGGCTTCGTTACAACTGCGCGGCGGTCGTCGGCGGCGGCACCATCTGGGGCCTGGTGCCGAAGGAAAAGCTGCCCACCTACAACATCTTCTACGAGGGCCGCACCTTCGCGCGCGGGCAGGCGGGGTTGCGCGAGGAGCACCGTGGCGTGCCGTTCGGCGATCTCCTCTTCCAGTGCGACTTCGGCTGCGTCGGCGTCGAGGTCTGCGAAGACATCTGGAGCGCGGACGGCCCGATGAAGCGGCGCGCGTACTCCGGCGCGGAGCTGATCTGCAACGTCTCGGCCTCACCCTTTCGCATCGGCGTGGAAGGCACCCGCCGCGAGCTGCTCTCGACCCGCGCCGGCGATCACCAGTGCACGATCGCCTACGCGAACCAGGTCGGCGCCCAAGACGGGCTCATCTTCGACGGCGGCGGCTTCGTGAATCAGAACGGCCGCATGTGCCTCGAGCTTCCGCGCTTCCAGCAAGGCTGCGCGTCGGTCGTCGTCGATCTCGAGCGCACGACTCGGCTCCGAACCGAGAACACCACCTGGCGCGACGATCGAAAGCTGTGGGCGGCGAGCGAGGCGCAGCTGCCCGTCGTGCAGGTCGACGTCACCACCCGGCGCGAAGGGCTCTCGTACCCCTTCCCCGCGCACCGCAGCTTCTTCCTTCCCGGAAAGGACGGCCGGCCGAGCGCGCGCGAGCAGTACTGCGAAGATCTCCTCGACGCGTTGGCCCTCGGCATCGGCGACTACTACGAGAAGACGAAGGGCTTCTCTCGCATCGGCATCGCGCTGTCGGGAGGCCGCGACTCGTTGCTGACCCTCCTCATCGCTCATCGCTACGCGAGCCGCGCCAGGGTGCCCATCGAGGCGTTCTACATGCCGACGCGCTACTCCTCGGAGGCGACGCGCGCCGCTGCCGAGCTGATCGCCAAGGATCTCGGCGTGCGCTTCACCGTCATCTCCATCGACGAGGCCTTCGAGCGAGAGATGACCGCCGCGAAGGAGATGCTGGGCCCGGGCAAGGAGCTGACGCCCATCACCCAACAGAACGTTCAAGCGCGGCTGCGGGCGCAGCGCATGTGGAACTGGGCGAACACCTCGGGTGGGCTCTTTCTCCAGACGGGCAACATGTCGGAGAAGGCCGTCGGCTACACCACCATCGGCGGCGATCTCATGGGGGCGCTCGCCGTCATCGCGAACCTCCCGAAGACGGTGGTGATGTTCCTCCTCGACTACCTCTTCGAGAAGCATGGCTACCCGGGCATCAAGGCGGTCACCGCGAAGCCCGCCGGGCCAGAGCTCGCGCCCAACCAGGTGGGTGAAGACGAGCTGATGCCCTTCCCGATCCTCGACGCCTGCTTCCACCTCTTCGCCGGAGAGAAGCTCTCGCCCGCCGACGTGCTCGCGGCGGTGACGGCGATGTTCCCCGAGGTGAAGCCCGAGACGCTCGCGGCCTACGTGTCGAAGTTCGTGAAGCTCTTCACCCAGAGCATCTACAAGTGGGTGCAGTCGCCGATCTCCCTCCACGTCGGAAACCTGGACCTCGATCGCGAGCGGGCGTTGCAGCTGCCAGTCGTCACCCGCACCGAGTGGTGAGCAGGCTCAGCGTTCCCACCGCTTGAGGGCGCGCCGCAGCGCCGAGGGGTCCTGGAAGCCCAGCCGGAACGCGATCTCGCTCTTCGTCAGCTTCCCGTCGTCGAGCCAGGCGAGGGCGAGCTTCTTGCGCACCTCGTCGACGACCTCCGCGAAGGTGCGCCCCTCGTCGGACAACCGCCGCTGCAAGGTGCGCGGGCTCATCGCCATCGCCTTGGCGACCTCTTCGAGCGAGCTCACCGAGCCCGGCAACCCGCGCTCGATCGCGAAGGCCACCTCCCCCGACAGGCCCACCGGCACTTCCTTCTCGAGCTTCTTCTCGGCCGCGCTCTCGAGGTACTTCGCGAGGTGGCGGTCACGTGAGCGCAGCGGCAGGGCCAGCGCCTCCTTGGTGAACTCCATCGCGTAGGCCTTGGCGCCGAAGACCACCGGGCAGCCGAAGAGGCGCTCGTGCTCGAAGCGGCTGGGCGGCGCGGCGTGCTCGAAACGCACCACCTTCGGAGCGACCGCCGTGCCCGTCGAGGCCCGCGCCGCGATCAAGAGCGCGGCGATCGCGGCCTCGGTGCCGTGCCGCTGCCCTTGGATGCGTGGATGGAACGCGAGGGTGAGGGTCAGCCCGTCGGGGCGCCGCTCGAGGTGCGTCTTGGCGAAGCCCAGGAGCGCGTGAAACCGGTCGAGGCGCTCGAAGACCTCGTCGAGGGTCGAGGTGGCCCGCGCGAGGTAGCCCACCATTCCGAAGGCGCGCGCGCTGCGGAGCGTGTTCGCGAAGTGCAGCCCCAGGTTCTGATCTCCGAGCGCCTCGCCAGCGGCCCAGAGCGCGGAGAGCTGGGTGTCGGTCACCCGGCCGTCTTCGTCTTGCAGATCGGCGTCACTCAGCTTGGCGCGTTCGAGCAGCTTCTCGCGAGCGAGCCCGGCGGCCTCGAGGTAGCGAACCAGCTCAGCGGGCCAGGCGGCGACGATCGTCCCCATCGGCGCCCAGCATACGCTCGGCCGCGCCGCTCCTCACTTGTTCGTCGTCGGAGCGCGGACGCCGATCACGTTCGGCAGCTCCCACTGGCGATCGTTGTCGTCGCGGGGAAAGAAGCCGGTCTCGTAGCTCCCCGACAGATCGAGCCGAAGATCCTTGCCACGAATCGACAGGCTCGCCTCTGGCCCACCCTCGACGTGCATCGCGTGGGTGAGCTCCAGCCCCAGGCCGAGCACCCGGGTCATCAGGTCGGCCATCTCGAACGGCGTTCGGGTGAAGCAGAAGAGCAATCGGCCGCTCGAGTCGCGGGCGACGAAGGCCTCGCTCCAACGGCGGCCGTTCGGCTTCCACACGTTCTCACCCGGCGCGCGAAGCAGGCGGAGGTTCTGCACCACCGTGCGGTACGGCTTGATGGCCTCGTCGAAGCCAGGCGCGTCACGATCGAACATCGTCGCCTTGGGCAGGCCCGGCTCGGAAGGGTCGAGCGCGAGCACCGACTGGTACGTCTTCTTCCAGGACTTCTGGTTCACGTGCTGCCGGTGCACGAGCCGGCCGACGTTGGAGCGGTAGTCGGTCTGGAACATGCCGGCGTTGATCACCACCGAGAACGACTGCTGGCCGGCCCACTGGGCCGCGGTGCGCATCGCGCCCGACTCGCTGGCCAGACCGAGGTCGAGCTCCGCCACCGACGGTTCGATGCGCACGACGTGGAGGCGCCCATCGCCCGCTTCGGGCCGCTCGACGAGCCGGAAGGTGCCGTACTCGACGCCGGGCTGGAGCGTCTGAAACGCCACAGCCGTCTCTGGCTCCGCCGCAGCCGCGAGGCTCACCACCCACGAGACGAGGCTCAGCCCCCACGCAGCACGTGTCATGCGCAGGGGCAAAGCACGAAGCGCGCCGTCAGCCCACCCGCCCGCTCACGGCTCTTCCCAGGCGAAGGGCGGGAAGGACGTCGTCACGTAGTCGGCGGGGAACGGAACGAGCACCACCTTCGAGCGCTCCTGCACCGGGCTGTTCGCGTCGGAGCGCGTCGAGCCAGCGACCACCATGAAGCCGACGTACTCACCGACCTGAGGCACGTAGTTCGTCATCGGGCCCCAGCGATTCGAGTCGTAGAGCCACCCCGGACCGATGTCGGAGGCCTTGGAGAGCTGCTTGTCGGTCTGGTTGGGCCGCAGCCGCTCTCCGCCCGTGCCGTACCAGACGCCGCCGATGCGGAAGAAGACCCAGACCGTCGCCTCTTGGGTGGTGCCATCGGGCGCGATCTGCACCGGGGGCCACTGGCCGCGCCGGGTGTGATCGATCGAGAACGTGTCGGGCCGGAAGGCAAGCGAGGTGAGGGTGCTGGTGACCGCGAAGGAGCGCACGTCGGGAGCGCCCGGCGGAGCGCCCTGGATGACGACGGTCGACAGGTCGAACGTGGGCGGGCCACAGGAGATGCTCACGGGGCGGCTGGTCGTCTCTCCGAACCAGTTCACGAACTCGCGCACCATGCGCCAATGGGTCGTTCCACTCGTCGAGCTGCTCGGGGCCTGAAGCGCAACCTGGAACTCGTAGCTCTGACCAGGGGCGACGCTGACGCCTGCGGGCAGCTCGTACCGGCCAGGCGAGAAGGGATCGGAGTCGTCGACGGCGCCCAGCTTGTAGCCCTCGGCCGCCGTCCAGGGGGTGTTGCCGAGGTTCTGCATCGTCACCCGCGCCACGACGCGCTGGCCGCAGGGCAGCGAGGTGGGCAGCGTGCTCGAGACGACGCGGGCGTCATCCCTCCTCGCGACGACCCCCCCGCCCGCGCCACCCGCCACCGAGCCACCGCCCGTCGTTCCGCCAGCGGTCGCTCCACCGGCGCTCGCTCCGCCAGCCGTCGCGCCCCCTGCAGAGGCCCCCGCGGCGCCGCCCGCGACCGCGACGCCGCCCCCCACCACGCCACCACCAGGCCCCCCGCCGTTGCCGCCGCTCGTGCCCGCGTCTGGTGCGGCGGGATCTCGAATCGACCCGCCCGAGCCCCCGCACGCCAGCCCGACGATCGACGCCGCGATCCAGAGCGCCCTCACGGCCGCCTCCGCGCGCGCAGGGAGACGAGCGCGAGACCGAGCGCGAGGAGCGACACCTCGAGGCCGGTCGCCGCGCAGCCGGTGTGGCCGTCGATGGCCGAGGGCGCTCCGCCCGCCGCGCCGCCTCCGGTGACGGGCGCGCTCGTTCCGCCGCCGCTCGCGACGCCTCCAGCCTGCACCGGCGCCGTTCCACCTGCTTGGGCACTCCCGCCACCGTGAGCGCTGCCTCCCGCGGTCGGCGCAGTCCCTCCACCTGGAGCAGAGCCGCCGCCTGCTGCGAGACCGCCTCCCGCCGCGCCGCCTCCCGCTGCCCCGCCACCGGCCGCACCGCCTCCCGCGTTCATCGGGCCCCATTCGACGATCAGCTCTGGAGGCGTGCCGCTCTCACGAGAGAGGTAGCCCGACCCGTCGGGATCGGTCGAGCTCACCGCGAAGGCGAACTGCCCAGGGCCGCGAACCGCGCTGCTCACGTCGAAGCTGACCTCCTGATCGATCTCCACCCGGCCCATGGTGGTGATGGCCGTGGCTTCGACCGCGGGCCTTCCCTGATGAGTGAGCCCGGCCTCGGTCCACGAGAGATCGCCCACGCGGTGCACCTCGCCGCCGCCTCCAGCGTTCATCGCCTTCATCACCAGCCGCGCCGAGGTGATCTGCTTGGTCCCCGGAACGTCGAAGCGCATGAAGATCGTCCGCCCATCGCCGCCGGTGCGGAGATCGCCGTCGCTCCCGTGCGCGGTCGCTGGGTTGAGCAGCTCGGTCCAGGTGTCGGCCACGGCAGGGAAGTGCGTTGCGCTTCCACCGGGAGTTCCGGCGTCGACCGGCGCGACGGTGCTCGAGCCCGTCACCGTCACGTTCTTGTAGATGACGTCTGCCTGGGGGCCATAGGTGCCGCCCGGCGCGTTGTCGGTGCCGACGAAGACGTAGCGCAGCCGCAGCGGCCGGCCGTGGGAGTGCGTGCCGGCGCTCGCGCCATCGAGGAAGACGGTGACGTCACCGGCGCGCGTCCAGCGAACCTCGATGACGTGCGGCACCGAGGGCTGAATCGTGCCGAGCGGGCGGGTCACCCGGTGCTCGTCGCGCCCCGCCGGCAGCGGATCGAACCCGGACGTGCTGGAGAGGAACTTGAAGCAGTTGTCGTAGCTCGCGCCGGTGCGCACCTGCCAGAACGAGGTCTTCGGCGAGTCACCGTCGGACTGGTGCGGCGAGCCATGCGGCGCCTCGTACATCGAGAGGATGTGCTGCTTGTCGAAGCCGTGCTGAGCGCTGTCGGAGTTGGGGTTCCAGTTGAGCAGCTCGACCCGGAAGGTGCCCTCGGTGAGCACCGTGCCGAGATCCCACTTCACCTGGGTGCCTGCCTGCCAGCCGCCTTGCGCGACGAACTGACCGCCGTTCTGGGTGCCGGTGGTGGCGCTGGTGAGTGGATCAGCGAACTGGAACTGCGCGAACGCCGCGAACGGAACGACGACGAGGACGGCCATGAGTCGGGTCATGTGGGATGGAGGAGCAAGCGACCGGCCAGCGGGAGAAGCGCGGTCGCCGAGGCGCCCAGTGCCAGAAACCGGTCCGCTGGCGTCACTCGAGGCCCAAGTGTGGGCTCCTCCTCCGTGCAGTGGACGCCGCACGCGCGCTCCACTCCGCTCGGCACCGCTTTACAGCCAAGTGGGTGAAACGAGGCTGAGAGTCGTTCACCACGCTCCCTGCCGAACGAAGCCGGAGTCGGAAACCCATGCTCGCCGGCTCGGTGTGCTACGTGCCCGGCCGGTGCGCGCGACGGGCGGACGAGTGCTGGCGGTCAGCGGGGCGCTCCTCGCCACCCTGGCCGGCTGCGCAGCGCTCGCTCTGGCCTTGGGAGAGCAACCCATCTCGCTCGTCGACGCCTTCACCGAGGGCACCCCAGCGAACACGATCTTCTTCTCGCTCCGGTTGCCGCGGGTGGTGTTGGCCGGGTTGGTGGGCATGGCGCTCGCGTCGGCCGGGTCGATGTTGCAAGCGCTGCTCCGCAACCCGCTGGCGGATCCCTTCGTGCTGGGCGTCTCGGGCGGCTCGGCGTTGGGAGCGACGATCGCGATCGCGCTCGGCTTCTCGACCGGCGTCGCCGGGCTCTCCGGCACCTCGGCCTTCGCGCTCGGTGGGGCGATCGTGGCGACGGGCATCGTCCTGATGGTGGGCCAGACCCGGCGCGGCGATGGCTCGACGGCGACCTTGCTCGCGGGCGTCATCTTCAACGCCTTCGCGCTGGCGGCGATCATCTTCATCAAGGCGTTGGTCGCGCCGGACAAGCTGGGCGACGTGCTCTTCTGGCTGGCGGGCATGCTGGGCGCCGAGGGCTGGCCGGCGCTCACCTTCGCGGCGGCGATCATCCTCCCTGCGGTGGTGGCGATGGCGGCGCTGAGCCCGACCATCAACCTCTTGATGCTGGGCGATGACGACGCGCGCTCGCTGGGGGTGAACGTCTCGACGGCGCGGCTCGCGCTGCTGCTGCTGGCCTCGGCGGCGGTCTCGGCGGGCGTCGCGCTCTCGGGGCTCGTGGGCTTCGTGGGCCTGCTGGTGCCGCACGTGGCGAGGCTCGTGCTCGGAGCGGATCAGCGGCTGGTGCTCCCGGCGAGCGCGCTGCTCGGGGCCTCGTTCCTCATCCTGGCGGATCTCGCCTCGCGGCTGCTCTTTCGACTCGTGCACACCGAGCCGCCCGTGGGCGTGATCACCGCGCTGCTCGGCGGCCCCGTCTTCCTGGCGATGATGGTGCGCCGCTGGCGCTCGGGAGGCTGAGCGTTCGAGTCAGCTCTCGGCCGCGTCGGGCTTCTGCTCGGCGAGCTCCTTCTTGATCTTCTCCATGTCGAGCCCGCGCACCTGCTCGATCACGCTCTCGAGGGCAGCGCCAGGGAGCGCGCCGGGGTTCCGGCCCAACAGCACGCCGTCACGGAAGACCGCGAGGGTGGGGATCGCGCGAATCTCGAAGGCCGCCGCGAGGCCCTGCTGCGCCTCGGTGTCCACCTTGGCGAAGATGACGTCGGTGTGCTTCTGCGCCGCCGACTCGAACACCGGCGCGAACGCTCGGCACGGCCCGCACCACTCGGCCCAGAAGTCGATGAGGAGAATGCCGCCCTTGGCGAGGGTGGCTTCGAAGTTCTGCTCGGTCAGCTCCAACGTGCTGGTGCCCATGGTCGTCCGTTTCGCTCGGGTTCGGCTCTTGGAGGCGCAGAGCCCCCGTGAGGATTCACCCACCATGGCGAAAGGGCCGCGCCGAGTCCACGAAGTGGTGACGGCGCCAGGTGGTTGCGCTGTGATGCGAGGCTCTCCGGGGTGGCCATGGACTTCAAGATGCACAAGGGCGCGCGAACCGCGCTCAACATCAGTGGTGGATTGTTGCTGCTGCTCTGCGTCACCATTCCGGTCGCCGCCTGGATCTTCTGGCGGGTGAGCCGGGCGAAGGTGAGCCTCACCTCCTCTTCCGTCATCGCCGAGGGGCTCCTCACCGACACCGTGAACTTCGACGACGTGGAGCGGTTCGGCGTGCTCCGGGTGCCGTTGATGGCGCGCGGCCTGGGTGCCGTGCTCGCCAACATGAAGCTCGACAACATGGGCGAAGGGGTCAACGTCGTCTTCAAGTTGAAGAACGGCAATGACGTGAAGTTCATCGCGAACCAATACGAGCGTCACGCCGAGCTGATCGACGAGCTCGCCCGGCGCGTGCGAGTGCCGAAGGAGACCCTCTCGATGGGCCTCGTCTCGCACAAGTGGCCCGAGCGCGGCTGAAGGACGTCACTTCTCGAGATCGAGCTTCTTCTTCTTCCCGAGCGAGCCCTTCACGGGCGGGGCCTTGGGCAGCGGCTCCTTGGGGACGGGGGCGACTGGCTTGGGCGACGGCTTGGGCGATGGCTTGCCGATCTTGACGACCTTGGTCGGCAGCGCGTCGAGGCCGTCGGGTGACAACGGAGCCATCGTCACGCAGCTCCAGGTCGCTTCCGCCGAGCCGCCCTCGCCGACGAAGACGCTCAGCTCGCGAGAGGTCCGCGCGCCCTTCTTGCCGGAGCTCTTGCAGACGAAGAGGACGCGGTGAGGTCCTGGGCTCACCGTCAGCGGCTTCGCGGGAATCGGAATCGGCGGCTGTCCATCGATCATGAGTGAGTCGGCGCCGACGGCGCGCACGGTGAGCAGACCGGTCGGAGCGGCGAGTCCAGCATCGAAGGGAACACCCGCGTCGACCTCGACCCCGGCATCGACCCCAGCGTCCTCGACGACCGGAGCGGGGTCTTTCGTCACGACCGGCTCGACCGGCTTCGGCTCACTCCCTCCGAGGAACACGGCGAGCACTCCGCCCACGAGGACCAGCGCTCCAACGCCGCCGCCGATCGCGAGCTTCGAGAGCGCGCCTTTGCGGAGCTGGCCCAGCAGCCTGGTCGCCTCCACCGCCGAGGAGGGACGCTGGTTCGGGCTCTGCGCGGTGAGCTTCTCGATGAACCGCGCGAGGTACTTCGGCACCGAGCCGGGCAGCGGTTGCTCTCCCGGCACTCCGCCCGCGAGCGCTTCGTGGAGCACCACGCCGAGCGCGTAGAGATCGCTTCGATCGTCCGCTTTGCCCCAGCGCTGCTCCGGCGCCATGTAGCGGAGGCTGCCGAGCAAGGCGGCGGACTCGGTCAAGGTGGTGGCGCCCGAGACCTGCGCGATGCCGAAGTCACACAGCCGCGGTCCCTCGGGCCCCATCAGCACGTTGCTCGGCTTGAGATCGCGATGGACGACGCCTGCTTCGTGCACGGCGCCGAGCGCCTCGAGCAGCGAGACGGCGAGCGAGTCGACCTCGGCCGCGCTCATCACCCCTTTGTCGAGGCGGTGCTTGAGATCGAGCCCCTTCACCAGCTCCATCGAGTACCAGCAGAAGCCGTTGTCTTCGCCTTCCTCGAAGAGCTGCACGACGCGCGGGTGCTTCACCTTGGTGAGCGCGCGGGCCTCTCGTCGAAACCGCTCACGCAGCGCCGGCTCGGCCGCGAGCATCGGGGCGAGCACCTTCATCGCCACCGGGCTGCCGACGGGAGACTCGGCCTCGTACACCGTGCCCATGCCGCCGCTGCCGAGCCGCTGTTGGAGCAGGTGCCCGCTCAGCGTCTCGCCCTTCAAGTCGACCTCGGGCCACAACCGCGCCTGGCCGGGAGCGGTGTCGACCCGGGTGAGATCGACCTGCACCGCGCACTGGGTGCACGTCACCAGCCCGACGGGAACGTCCTTGGGCAACGGCGTGCGGCAGGAAGGGCAGAGGAAGTTCATCAGGCGAGCCAGTCGATGCCGTACTCCGAGAGCTTTCGATCGAGCGTCGGGCGGGAGATGCCCAACGCCTCCGCTGCCTGTGCCTTCACGCCTCGGCACCGCTTCATCGCCAGGAGAATCTGCTCCCGCTCGAGCGCCTCCACCAGCTCTGCGAGGGTCCTCCCGGCGGCTGGCACTGCATCGCGTCGAGGCGCGAGCAGCTCGGGTGGGAGATCGGCCAGGGTGAGCGTCGTGTCGGTCGAGAGCACCAGCGCGCGCTCGAGCACGTTCGAGAGCTGACGCGCGTTGCCGGGCCACGCGTAGGTGGCGAACACCCGCTTCACGTCTTCACTCAGCACCGGCGGCGAGCGGCCGAGCGCCGCGGCGTGGCGAGCGAGGAAGAGGCGCGCGAGAGGGAGCACGTCGTCGGGCCGCTGACGCAACGGCTCGAGGGTGAGGCGCACCACGTTGAGCCGGTAGAAGAGATCGGCGCGGAAGGAGCCCTTCTCGACGTCGGCCTCGAGCGGCCGATTGGTGGCGGCGATCAACCGCACGTCGACGCCGAGCGGCGTGCGCCCGCCCAGCCGGTGCACCAGCTTCTCCTCGAGCACCCGCAAGAGCTTCACCTGCAGGCCGAGCGGGAGCTCTCCCACCTCGTCGAGGAAGAGCGTGCCCCCGTCGGCGCGCTCGAAGACGCCGGCGTGCGTCGAGGCGGCACCGGTGAACGCGCCCTTCTCGTGGCCGAAGAGCTCGCTCTCGGCGAGCTCCGAGGGAATCGCGCCGCAGTTGATGGCGACGAAGGGGCCCTTGCTCCGCTTGCTCGCGTCGTGGACGAGGTGCGCGAGCGCCTCCTTGCCGGTGCCGGACTCGCCGGTGAGGAGAATGGTGGCGGTGGACTGGGCGGCGCGGGTCGCTTGCTGGACGACGAGCTGCATCGCCGGGCTCTCGGCGACCACCTGGGTGCGCGGGCCATCGGAAGGCGCGTCGTTGCCCAACCGGAGCGAGGCAGCCGCCGCGCTCACCATCACCTGCGCGAGCGAGAGCTCCTTCGAGTCGAAGCTCGTGGAGCGAATGCCGGCGACGACGCCGACCGGTCCCTTCGGGCCGGGCACGGGCGCGCACACCACGAACGCGCGCTGGCGCACCACCGTCGTCGTCTGCGCATCGTGCTTGGCGCGGAGCTGATGTTCCTCGACCGACACCGCGCGCTGCTGGGCGAGGCTCAGCTCCACCAGCGCCTGGTTGAGCGAGACCGACGCGCCATGGGGAAACGCCGCGCGCGGGCGAACCTGCCCCTCGGGCGTGCGACCGCAGACGATGACCTCGTCGCACGAGAGGCCAGTCGCGAAGGCCCGGGCGAGCGCCGAGGCGGCCTCGGGTGGGCTCGCCGCCATCGCGGCCTCCAGCACCAGTCTTCCAGCGCGCTCGAGCACGTCGGGGGGCGGCGTGATGGCCGAGGTGAGCAGCCCGAGTTCGGCTTTCCCGAGCACCAACGTCGACTCGCCGTCGAGCGCTCGCATCGCCTCGGAGCCGTCGCCGACGAGCACGAGCGTCTCTCCGATGCCGACCGTCGCGCCCGACTGGAGCGCTCGGCGCGCGTCGATCCGCTCTCCGTCGACCCAGGTGCCGTTGCGGCTGCCGAGATCGCGCACGAAGAGCTGATCGGCTTCGGCCTCGAAGACGCAGTGCTCGCGCGAGACCTTCTCGTCGAGCAGGTGCACGTCGCAGTGCCCGGAGCGGCCCACCACCAGACGCCGGACCACCTCGCGCGTGACGCCGCGCTTCGGCCCGAACGCGAAGGAGAGTCGTGGAGGCATCGCCAGCCCACGATGCTGCTCCAGGATGCTGCCCGTCGCCATCTCGACGCGCGCCGGAGCCGCCTGCCAGTGGAGATTGCGTCGCACCTCGCGCGGCCGAGCAAGCGCCACGCCGAGGCCCCTGCCCAGCGGAGCCCTCTCCGGCTCCAGTCACGCCCCGTTGCAGAGTGCTCTGCGGCGTGACGGCGGTGGAGCCTCGTGCCAGATGTTTTCGAAGTAATTTCGATTGTTTACACGACATCAACGCGTCGTCTGCCCCCTGCACTGCGGGCGGGCATGCTCCTCGGACTCGCCCTCACCTCCACGTTGACCTGCCTCACCTCGGGAAGCCCGCTCGAGGGCGGCCTGCACGAGCGCCTCACCACTGCGAACGGGCCGGTGCATCTGTGGTGTCCGACCGAGAAGCCGGAAACGATCGTCGTCTACGTGCACGGCTACTTCGACGACGTGGACGACGCGTTTCGCGACCACGGCCTCGTCGAGCAGTTCAAGCGCAGCGGCACGCGGGCGGTGTTCGTGATGATCGACGCGCCGAAGGGCCCGAAGGAGCCGGTGCGGTGGACGAGCTTCGCGGCGCTTCGGGCCGAGCTCGAGCGGCATGTCGAGGGAGCGCTCCCGACGACGGCGGTGGTGATGGGGCACAGCGGCGGCAACCGCACGCTGCGGCAGTGGGCGCGCGCTGGTGAGGTGAAGGACGTCGTCCTCCTCGACGCGTTCTACGGAGACGCCGCCCCGTGGGACGAGTTCTTGCGCACGGTGCCCGAGGGGCGGGTGCAGCTGGTCGGCGCGCTCACCTTCGCCAAGGCCGACGCCTGGCGCCGGAGGCTGCCTGTGGAGCAGCGCAGCCGGGTGGAGCAGTTCGAGGCGAAGACGAACCACATGGGGGTCATCACCGACGGCGCCTGGATTCCGCGGCTCCTTGCCTCGCGCGCGAGCGGCACCTGATTCGCGACGGAACGGAATCGCCCGCGTCCTCCGACGACCTCCAAAAAGACCGACGCGGCACCCGTTTCCAGGCGCCGCGTCGTTCCCCCTTTGCTCACTCACTCGAGGTGAGGAGACAACTCGTTCACTTGACCGGCTGCACGAGCGCGATGACCGTGTTCATTCCGCGCTCGGCGTTGGACCGGGTCGCGTAGAGCTGGCTCATCGCGATGACCTGGCCGTTCGCCGCCTTGAGGGTGAAGTAGTACCGGCCGTCGACCGCCGCGAGCACCGTGTAGCGAGCCGCCGAGAGGCCGTTGGTCTGCACCGAGGAGACGCCCGAGGTCGCGCTGGCCTTCGTGCCGTACGCCTGCGACTGGAGCACGATCTCGCCGTTGCGCGCGCGGAGGTGGAAGAAGTACTTGCCGCTGAGGCCCTTGAAGACCTCGAACTGGCCAGCGGTCTGCGGGGCCGGCGCCTCGGCCGTGGTCGCCTTCACCACCTTGACCACCGAGTCGATGGCGCGAACCGCGTTCGACTTGCTGACGTACATCTCGGAGAGGCCGACGATCGCGCCGTTGCCAGCCTTGAGCACGAAGTAGGTCGAGCCGTCGGTCGCCTCGCGGAGCTCGTAGGCCGCCGCGTTCATGCCGTTCGCCTGCACGCTCGCGATGCCCGCCGCCGCCGACGACGCCGAGGCGTACCCCTGCGACGCGAGCACCTTCTCGCCGTTGCCAGCCAGCAGGTGGAAGTAGCTCTTCCCATCCTCACCCGTGAACGTCTCGAAGCGGCCCTTCGTGGTGCTCAGCTCGTCCATCGCCTCGGCCGAGCCGTCGATCTCGACGTCGTCGGTGATCGAGGCGGAGTCGACTCCACAGGCGGTGATGGCGAAGACGGAAACGAGGAGGGCGAGGAGTCGGGTCGACATGGTGTGTTCTCTTTCGGGTTGAAGCGCGTTGATGACTCCTTTCGTGTGCAGTCACCGTGCCCGCCCACGCCAAAACGCAACCCACTGAAACGAGGTCTCCTCAAACCTCCAGAGTGTTGCTTGAATGCAACATCTGCTACTCGCAAGAAACCCATGTTTCCGAACATCGACACCGAGAAGGAGCTCCACTCCGCGGACTTCGAGCAGGTGGGGCGCCGCCTGGTGCAGCTCGCGTGCGGCCAGACCGGCACCTCGAACGGCGCCCTCTTCCTCTGGGACGCGAAGGCGAAGGGGCTCTCGGTCGATTTTCACGTGGTGAACGACGTGGTGGTGACGCTCCCGGGAACGGGCTCGGTGCTCAAGCCGCGCCGAGATGGGCGCTCGAACGGCATCGCGCTCACCTGCTTCGAGTCGAACGCGCCCTACGTCTGCAACGACACCTCGAAGGACCCGAACTACGCGAAGTACTTCCTCGACGTCGGCGCGGTGCTGGCGGTGCCGATTCCGTGGCAGGGCAAGGCGCTCGGGGTGCTCACCGTCGCCTCGCAGGCCCCCAACGCGTTCTCGACGAAGCACGTCTCGGCGCTCGAACTCGTCGCCGCCGCGGCAGCGCGATTTCTCCGACGCGCCCAGCTCGCGCGCGCCACCCACGACTCCGGGAGGCCGTTCGTCATCAAGGGCCTCTCACCCGCCTGGCTCGAGGTGGAGCGGAAGGTCGAGCAGGTCTCGAGCACCGATGCGCCCGTGCTGGTCACCGGCGAGAGCGGCACCGGCAAGGATCTCATCTCCCGCTCGATCCACTTCAACTCCAAGCGCAGCGCGAAGCCCTACGTCACCGTCAACTGCGCGGCGATCCCCGAGACGCTCCTCGAGAGCGTGCTCTTCGGCCACGTGAAGGGCGCGTTCACCGGCGCGACCCACACCAAGGTGGGCGAGTTCCAAAAGGCCGACGGCGGCACCCTCTTTCTCGACGAGTTGGGCGAGCTGCCGCTCATGCTCCAGGCGAAGGTGCTGCGCGCCATCGAACAGGGCGAGGTGAGCCCCGTGGGGAGCAACGACGCACCGCTGCGAGTCGACGTGCGCCTCGTCTGCGCCACCAACCGAAACCTGGCGCAGCTGGCTCGGGAGGGCCTCTTCCGCGACGACCTCTACTTCCGCGTCTCGGTCGTCACCATCGAGCTCCCCCCGCTGCGCACCTACAAGGACAACCTGGAGATCCTGAGCCAAGTCTTCCTCCAGCAGGCCGCCAAGAAGCACGGCCGGCGGGTCGACGCCATCTCACGCGAGGCGATGCAGCTGCTCCAGACCCACGAGTTTCCCGGCAACGTGCGCGAGCTCAAGAACGCGCTCGAGCACGCCGTCATCCTCACCTCGACGAACGAGGTGCGCGCGCAGGATCTTCCCAAGTCGATGCGGCCCGGGTTCCCCTCCAACGCGCTCACGCCCGAGCCGAAACAGCCGGCGCAGGTGCCCACCCTCGAGGAGATGCGCGAGCGGTGGATCGGCCCCCACGAGCGCAGCTACCTGCAGGACCTCCTCAAGCGCACCGAAGGCCAGGTGTCGGCCGCGGCGAAGCTGGCCGGCATCAACCGCGTCACCTTCTACCGGCTCATGGAGCGTCACGGGCTCCGGCTCGCCCGCATGCCGCTCTAACGAGGCGCTGCGCTCCACGCGGACCGGAGCGGCACCCCTGGGACGATCTTCGGTGGACTCCAAGGGCACACCAACGCCAACATCGACGCGACGGCGTTCGCATCACCCGAGGAGGCGAAGTGCTCAACGACGGCGCGGGCTCGGTCGGGCTCCTCTTCGCCGGAGGCGTCGGGGAACCGCTCAACCGAGCGCGAGGTGCCGCTCGCGACGAACGGTGGAGACCGCCAGACCGACGCGCTCTCTCGGCTCAGGACCCGTGTCGGCGCCCATTCGCGTGCCCAACACGCGAGCGTCCCACCACCGCTTCCCTCGAGCGACCGCGCGCTGGCACCGCCTCCCCACCCCGAGCCTTCACCATGAAATGGCTCGGTGCGGCGCTGCTCGGTCCCCTCGCGATGGGCTGCGTCACCAAGGTGACGGCGGTGCAGCGCGCGATGTTGGCGCCGCTCCCGCCCGCACCGCTGCTCGCGTTCGAGACGGAGCGGGGAGGCGAAGTGGGCCTCGAGACCCAGGTTCGACCCGGTCCCATCGCACCGACGACCAGCACCTCGGGCGTCGGCGTTCCGCTCCTCGAATTCCGCGGAGCGCCGATGATTCGCGTCTCGAAGAAGCTCGCCTTCGGCGGCGCGCTCGAGGTGGTGCCGGGCGACGGCGCACAGTTCCAGAGCCCCGAGAGCCAGCTCATCTCGAGTCGCAGGCCCGCTGTCGGCGCGCTGCTCGGCGGCCACTTCAACGCGTTCGAGGTGGGCGCCTTCGGCCTCGACGGCGCTGCGCAAGTCTCGCTCCACTGGCTGCCGGTCGACGTGTCTCGCGCCCCAGGCCCGCTGGGCTCGACGCCCGGGAGCACCGTCGCCACCGAGACCACCGTCATCCCCGGGGTCGCCGTCACCTTGATCCCTCGCGTGACGACGCGCGTCGGCACCTTCTTCGCGGGCGTGCAGGCGCACAGCAACGCCGACATCGAAGCGCGCGGGGTGCGCGTGAACATGGGCGCCACGACGGTGACCGACGATCTCGGCTCGACCCGCGAGCTCCTCGGCCAAGTGGGGCTCGGCTACTCGATCACCTTCGGCGCGATCGGCTTCACCGCCCAAGCCTGGCTGCCCTTCAGCGCCGCCCGCTTTGGCTACGTGCCCTGGGTCGGGTTCTCCTTGCGCGCCGCCCTCGGCAAGCGCCCAGCCGAACAGCCCCGTCCTCCCGTCGATCCACCTCCACGAGAACAGCCCGACACCCCGACTGGGCCTCCGCCGCTCCCGCCGTTGTGAGGCACCCCACTCGACCGGCCAGCAAGACGCTGACGACCGCCCGCTCCTCCGTTATGTGTCGTGGGTGCTGAGCGATACGGACGAAGAGCTGCTGAAGAAGGCCCACGGCGGGGACCCGGCGGCAGTGAGCACGCTGCTGGCGAAACACGAGCAGCAGGTCTACCGCTACGGGCTGCGCATGTGCGGCAACGAGGCCGACGCGCGCGACGTGTTGCAAGAGACGCTCATCGCCGCCTACCGAAACCTGGGGGCCTTCCGGGGAGACGCCAAGCTGTCCACCTGGCTCTACCAGATCGCCCGGAGCTTCTGCCTCAAGCAGCGCCGCCGCCGAGAAGGCGAGCCCGCACAGTTCGACTCCATCGAGACCCGACCTGCGCAGCGCCTCCAGACCGACGAGAGCGGCACCGACTCCCGCACCCACGCCCGCCAGGTGAGCGAGGTGATTCAGGCGGCCATCGGAACGCTGCCGGACGATCACCGTGAGGCGCTGGTGCTGCGCGACGTCGAAGGGCTCTCGGCCGAGGACGCCGCCGACGTGGTGGGCATCGAGGTCGGTGCGCTCAAGTCCCGCCTCCACCGCGCGCGGCTCGCCCTCAAGCAGCGGCTCGCCGACGTGCTCGAGACCCCGACGAGCGGCATCGAGTGCCCGGAGCTGGCGAGCGAGCTGGCTGCCTATGCCGCCTCCGAGATCGACCAGGCGGCCTGCGAACGCATCGAGGCCCACCTCGCCAAGTGTGCCCGCTGCTCGAGCGCGTGCGAGTCGCTCAAACGAACGGTCTCGATGTGCCGCGCCATTCCGGGTGGTGACGTGCCTGCGCCGGTGAAGGCCGCCGTGCGTCAGGCGCTGCGCAAGGCCGGGCTGGAGACCCCCGCCTGAGCGGCCGCACCTTCGTCATCGGCGACGTGCACGGGTGCTTCGACGAGCTCGAGCGGCTGCTCGCGGAGGCGAAGTGGACGAAGGAAGACCGGCTCGTCTTCGTCGGCGATCTCGTCGCCAAGGGGCCCAAGTCACGCGAGGTGGTGCGGTTCGCGCGCGAGCATCGAGCGCTGGCCGTGCTCGGCAACCACGACGCCCACGTGCTCAAGGCGCGGGAAGGCAAGCCCGACGCGCTCAAGGGCACCCACCGAGAGGTCGCTGCGTCGCTCGAAGAGGCAGAGTGGAGGTATCTCGAGCTGCTCCCCACCTGGCTCGACCTCCCCGAGTTGAACACCCTGGTGGTGCACGCGGGCCTCGTCCCGAACGTGCCGCTCTCCGAGCAGCCACGGCACCTCTTGCTCAACCTCCGCAGCTTCGACGCCGAGGGCAAGCCGTCGACCCGCGCGCTCGAGGGCCGGCCGTGGGCTTCGCTCTGGCCAGGGCCGCGCTTCGTCATCTTCGGGCACGACGCGCTCCGCAAGCTGCAGCGCCACCCACACGCGCTCGGGCTCGACACTGGCTGTGTCTACGGAGGGCAGCTCACCGGCGTCTGGCTCCCCGAGCGGCGCCTCTGCCAGGTGTCTGCCGCGCGCGCCTATGTGGAGGTCGACCCTTGACGCTCGCGCCCGGGCTGGGTCTTCTGCGCGCCGATGGATCGATCGACCGCTGACGCCGCCCTCGCAGGACTCGAGCTGGTTCCCTTCGCCGAGAGCCAGGTCGCCCAGGCCAAGGAGCTCGAGCGCAAGCTCCTCGAGCACGACATTCCAGTGCTGCTCGCCGCGCCCCCGAAGAAGGCGTGCTGCGGCGGAGGCTGCGGGTGTGGTGCCAAGGTGCAGCTGCTGGTGCGAGAAGAGGACGGCCAGCGCGTCGCCCAGCTGCTCCAAGCGGAGTGGATCGACGCCGTTCGCCGCGAAGGCACCATCGAGCAGGGCCTCGTTCCGCTGCGCACCCCCGAAGCCGACGAGGTGGTCTGCCCTGCCTGTCAGCACGTCGGCAAGTTGAACGAGGGCGCCTGTCAGGACTGCGGGTTGGTCCTCGAGTGAACCGCGTCTGGGTGGTGGTGCTGTTGAGCGCGTGTCCGGCGCCGGTTCGCAAGCCTGCGTCGGCCGACGTCGTCATCTCGGGCTCGGCGAGCTGGGGCGGCTTCTCTCGGCGCGCTGATCCCCTCGAGGGCGCCTTCGTCACCCTCTGGAGCAGCAACGACGCGTCTCACTCGACGGCGGCGAAGAACGGCGATTGGCGCGTCTCGACGCCGGCTTCGGCGGTGAGCTCGGTGACGCTGACCGGGTGGGCTGCGGGCACGGCGCCGCTGGCGCGCTCGCTCCGAGTCGGCCCGTCGACCGAGCTGCAGCTGAGCTTCGCGCTCGAGCCGCTCGAGCACCTCGACTGCATCGACACCGTCTGTCTCGACGCGACGGGCGGCCTGGTGTGGAGCTCGGCGCCCTCGGGCGCGGCGGCCGACGGGCTGCTCCTCGATCCCAAGCTCGCGCCTGCGCTGCCTGGCGCCAACGCGCTGCTCACCTCGGCCGCGCTCGAGCTCGACGGCGGCACGGGCCTCACCGGCACGGTGCGGCTGCGTGTGCCCAAGCCGGCGTGGAGCGAGGTCGTCGACGTTCGGCCGGGCACCGGCGCCATCGAGGTCTCGACGGGCACCCTCGGCCCCGACGATCGCGCCTGGAAGCCGGGGCCGGAAGCCGTGTTGGAAGCCGAGGCAGGCTGGGCGTTGGCCGAGACCGACCTCGCCGCCGTTCGTGCCGGAACCTTCGCCGCCGGAGTCACCGCCCGCGTCCCGCCCATCGCCCGCGGCGTCATCGGCGTCTTCGGTGGCCCGGTGAAGCTCGGCTGCGTCGAGGGGACGATCAAGATCGACGACACGCCCTCGGCGGGCCTCGCGCTGCTCCCGTTCGAAGGGCGCCCCGGCGCGTCGACTGGCGCGGGAGAGGTGTGCTTCGAGACGGCGATCACCTCCGAGCCCCAGAGCGCGCGGGTGCAATACGCGGGAGTGCTCTATTCCTCGGTCACGGTGCCGACGCCGACCGAGCCGGGCTCCTGTGGCGCCGCCGGCTGTCGTCCCTTGGGCACCTTGAACGTGCGCGGTGAGTCGGTCGTGTCGGTGGCGCCGTGCTCGCTCTCGCTCAAGGTGGTGGACGAGCGAGGCGCGCCGGTGCCGCAGGCAGTGGTGATCGGCAACGACGACGGGCTCACCCAAGCCACCTTCGCCTCGATCTGCGGCCGCATGGGCACGCGGTGCACCTTGACCGGCTCCACCGACGAGGGGGGCGAGACCAAGCTCGTCGTTCCGGCGCAAGGCACGCTCGAGCTCTCGGCGAGGGCGACGACGATGACGGGCGCGCGCTTCGGGCGGCGCTCGCTCCCCGGCTGCACGAAGGAGGTGGTGACGGTGACGCTGGACAAGGGTCGCGACGCGCTCTCGGTCACCGCAGACTTCACCGGCTCGTCGATCACCTGGACACCCGCGGAGCGTGCCTTTCGTCTGTCGATCGAGCGTGACGGAGGCGTGGTGTGGAGCCTCCACTCGGCCCAGGGTCTGGTGCCGCCCATCACGTACGGAATGGCGCCACCCACCGCGGTCGTCGAAGTGCCGGCGAGCGGCGTGCCCTCGACCGACGATCTGCTCCAGCTCAGCCTCGACGGCGTCACCGCGAGCGGCATCGTCGTGACGGGGTCGTCAGGTGCGGTCCGCCCCTGAGCCTCGGAGCAACCCCCACCCTCTCAACCTGAGCGCACCTCAGTGACCGAGCCGGCGCCGCCACTCGTCGATGGCCGCCTTCGCGTCTTGCAGGCCCAAGCCCGTCTTGGCTCGGTACAGCTTGATGGCCTCGACGATCTTCCCCTTGCGAATCGCGCCGACGATCTGGGGATCGGTGGCGACGGTCTGCACCGCTTCGGCGACGGCCTCGTTCACCTTCGACTTCGTGCGCCAGGCCTCGAGCGCCTGCTTCGCCTCTTCCACGCCCACCCCGTGCTGCTTCCGGTAGCGCTGCACGGCGGCGATGAAGTGACCGTCTTCGAGGAGCTGCAGCAGCTCGGCGTCCGCAGCGATGGCCTGCGCGGTGTCGACGACGAAGCGCACCTTCTCCTTCGGGGGAAGTGGCGGCGGCCGGGTCTGGACGGGTGGACTCGACGAGGCAGGCGCGACGACCTCGGTCACCGGCCGGCTCGGGAGCGGAGGCGAGCTCGAGTGCAGCGGGAGCGCGACGCTGGAGGCCGACACGAGCGGCGGCAAAGGTGGCAGCACCCGCTCGGCAGAGGCTCCCAACACCTTGGGCGTCTCGCTCATCGGCGCGAGCGGCGGCGGGACTGAAGGGAAACGGTCGGCGTGCTTCGCGTGGGGCGTCGGCGGCAGGCGCTGCTTCGGCTCGCGGGGAATGTTGTGGAGTTCGGGAATCGAGACGCGCGCGAAGGAAGAGACGACGACCAGCGCGAGCATTCCGCCGAGGACCAGCCCGAAGACGACCGCGACGATGAGCATGCGTGTCCCGCCTTTACGACTTCATCGAGTCGTGCAGCGCCTCGATGGCGTCCTTGGATTCCTTGAGGCCGAGCCCGGTGAGCTCGCGGTAGCGCTTGATGGCGTCGATCATCCGCCCTCCAGCGAGGTGGGCCTTGAGCTCGGCGTCGACGATCGCCATTTCGCTGGTGATTCGCCGCGGCGCGCTCACCGGGGCGCGAGCACGGAGTTCGACGGCTTCTCCCCGTTCCAGGGCCTCGACCGCGTCCTTCGCTTCCGCTAACCCGAGCCCGCTCGCCTCGCGCCACCGCTTGATGGCTTCGATCTTCCGGCCTTCGCGCAGGAGGGCGACGATCTCCTCGCGGGTGACCGCTTCGGGCTGAAGGAGCGGAGGCGCGGGCGCCGGTGCCAGCCCCCGCTCCAGCGCGTCCACCGCGTCCTTCGCCTGGGCGAGCGAGGCGCCGGTCTGCTCACGGTAGCGCTTGATGGCCTCGAGCTTCTGACCTCCACGCAGCGCGTCCTCGACCGAGCCGACGGAGTGATGCTTGGGGGAGAAATCGACCACCTGCACGTCTTTCTTCGCCGACAGCACCACCACCAGCACGCCGATCACCAGCAGCCCGACGACACCGATGATGAGGAGCACCGTCATCACGCCACCAGCATGCCAGAGGGCGCTGGCGTCGCGCTCAAGTTTGAACAGATCGAGCGCACGTCTCGTCCGTTCGACCGACATGACCTTCACGGCCCTGATGGTGATGGTGGCGTCGCTCCATACCCCGTCGTTCGCGGGCACCTTGTCCTTCGGTCCCCAGCACGAGCTGTCGTTGCGACGGACCAGCGACGGCTACGCGGGCACGCTCGGCGAGCTGCCCGTCGATGGTCAGGTGAAGCCCGATGGAGTGCTGCACCTGATGGCAGGAAAGAAGCCGGTCGCCCACTTGCGCCGCACCGAGAAGGGCTTCGAGCTGCTGGTCGCGGGGAACCCGACTCCGGAGCTCGCCACCGTCCTGCTCGCGCCCAACGTGCTCACGCGGGGGCCCAAGTTCGCGGGGGTGATGGTGCCGATTCTTCCGGGGGCGTCGCTCGGCGAAGTGCGCCTCGGACAAACGCTGGCCGACCTCGCCAAGCTGGGCCCCACCAAGCCGCACCCGTCAGGACAGTTCGGAGACGCCGTGCACGTGCTCGGGCCGTACACCATCACCCTCTCCGGCGGCCGGGTGTCGGCCATCGAGATCACCCCCTCGGAGAGCGACGTCGGCCTCGTCCTCCCGTGGATGCCGGTGATGCCGGGCTCGACGATGGAGCAGGTCGCCAAGGTGGGAAAGAGCTGCTCGGCGGTCGAACACACCGAGGGCGGCAACGTGGTGACCTGCGAGGGGCTCGTCCTCAAGGAGGGCCCGCGCTGCGTGGGCCGAGAGGCGAGCGGGGTCTGCACTCGCTGGGACGTCACCACCCCCGTCCTCTCTCTGCAGATCGTTCGAGCGACTCGCGAGCGCTGAGCCGCCGATCGACAACTCGTTGATATTCGTCATGTTTGAGGGGCTTGCGCGACGTGCGCATCTTCCCTACACGGGCCGCATGAGGCTCGTTCAAGCGGCGGCGCTGATGTTGGTGGGGTGCGGGACTGCGACGGTGGTGTTGGAGGAGACGGACGACGCGGTCGAGACGGTGGAGGGCCAGCTCGCGACGGACACGGCCGATCGCTCCTGCAAGGTGGTGCTGCGCTCGCTCGCTCGCATCTCGACCGGGCCGGGCTACCAGACCAAGTGCACGACCACGGGCTGCCAGGTGGTGTGGAGCGGCGTGATGGACATCTCGGAGGCCGCCTACCAGCAGGGCGCGCGCCCGCAGGTCATGTACAAGAACCAGGACGCCTCGACCTGGACGGTGGTGACGCCGCGGAAGACGACCGGCGCTCCGGCGGGCTTCGTGCGCTACGCGGTGAAGCTCGAGAAGAACACCATGTCGGACGGCATGTCGGCGACGGGCCTCTCTCGCGCGCGCATCGAGGTGGCGCCGTTCCTCAAGCTCGCGGACGGGAGCCGGGTGTTCGACAAGCAGCGCGGGCAGAGCGACTTCGAGAACTACGTGCTCTCGCAGGCGACCAAGTGGAGCGTGGCGGACGACGCGTCGGTCTGCGGGCCTCCACGCGCCCCGGCGCAGCTCGACTTTCTCGTCGGCTTCGGCCAGCAGCAGCGTGGCGCGGTCGTCGCCGGGCAGAAGGCCGTCATCACCTACGCGCTCGATCGACTCACCACCTGCCGCGGCACCCACAACGGCTACCCCGCGTGGGACGTCACCGCCTTCGTCCGCTTCGTTCCTTCAGGGCAGATCGTCAGCGGCTCGCTCAAGAGCGTGCAGACGACCGGCGGCAACCCCTCGACCGTCGACATCGTCTCGATGCCGTTCTCCTTCGACGTGCCCCGCGGCACCACCGAGCTCGAGGTGTGGTTCAGGAACTTCACCGGCGCGGGCTCGAGCTGCGAGGCCTACGACTCGAACCTGGGAGCGAACTACCGCTTCTCCGTCGAGGCCGCGCCGTTCGCCGACGTGCAGTGGGTCGGCCGGCCAGGCTCCTCGACGAGCCGCGCGTGCAGCCGCACCGAGGGCGCTCCGGCGAACCTCGTGCTCGACTCCTACCTGCAGCAGCGCGCCTGCGTCTTCGTCGAGGCCGACGTCTACGTTCCGGGCCTCACCGACGGCGTGGGTGGGCTCAAGCCGTACGCGGTGTTCGCGCGGGCCACGCTCTCACTCGACGGCAAGCCACTGCCCTCGGAGCCGCTCGCCTTCGTCGGCCGCTTCGGCAACGACTACCGGTTCCACTACGAGCTGCCGAAGAGCACGCTGTACTACCAGCCGGCGAAGTGGACGACGCTCGAGTACGCGCTCGAGTTCTCCACCGACGGACAGAAGTGGACGCGCGAGGCGACCCGCACCGTCACCCGTGACGCGACGTTCTGCAACGCGGCCTGGAGCGACTGCGCCCGCTGACCGCCTTCCCGCTCAGGGCAGATGCGGCGCGAAGTACACGTGGTTGCCTCGAGATCCTGTGGCGACCAAGTTGCCAGCTCCGCTGAACCGGAAGATGGGCGTGCTCAACCACGGCTCGTTCACGGGGAAGGTTCGACCGGTCATCGGGTCAGTGAGGAGGTAGGTCGTCCCGGCGGTCGAGCTGATCCACGCCTTCGTCCGAAGACGAACCCCCGAAAGATCGATCCCCGGCGTCGGGCCCGGACTCGTCATGCCGTTCGACATGTTCACGATGAGCGAGGCGCCGGACTGCCGAATGACACCGAAGGGGAAGCTCGGGCTCTCGATGGGCACCGAGGTGAACTGGAATGGCTGCGCGAGCGCGTCGACGGTCGCGATGGCCGAGTCTCCGACGAGCAGGCCGATTCGTCCCGCCGAGGTCCGCCACGCTGCCTGCGCGCTACGAATGGAGACCTCGAGGGGCGTCGAGGCCGACGGCTGACGCACGTCGGGAATGGTCGTTGGGCTGCTCGCTCCCGTCGCACTCGCGGCCTTGATGTCGATGAGTTGGGCGAGGGTGGCCGTCGACACGAGCGCGAGGTGCCGAAGGTTGGAGACATAGCCGTTGAAGGTGACGGGGCTGGGGCCGGAGTACACGGGTGCGACCACGCCCGTCGCCGTCGCGGTGGGCTCCTCTCGAAGAGTGTACATGCCGCCGGAGTTCGAGACGTAGGCGAACCGGCTGTTGTCAGGTGCGTAGGTCCACGAGAACGTACCGACGGGGAGGATGACGGCCCCGCCGCTCATCGAGTCCACTCGGTAGGAGCGGTTGGAGTTTCCTTCGACGAAGATTGGATACTGCGCGTTCACCGTCACTGGGTTGGGCGTTCCTCGAACCTGAGGCACGGGGTTGGAGGTGTTCGCCGACGGAGCAGCGATGGCGAGCGTGCAGTCGAGCATCGTCGTGCAGGCCGTGCGGGCCCAAGGCGTTGGGAAAGCGCTGAAGCTCGTTGCCGAGCTGAACAGGGGGTTGGTCGGCGCGTCGCCGACGTTCACCGCGAAGACACTGAAGGTCGTACCGGTGGTCTGGCGGTAGAAGGCTCGATCGACGCCGAAGGCGACGAAGTTGTCGAAGCCCACCCGCGTGGGAGTTGCTCCGAGGGTGATTCGCTCGATGCGCGGTGGCGAGGTGCCCTGCGCGGTGGTCGCGAGGAAGAGCGCCGCGTCGTCGCTGCTCAAGAGGAAGCCGTTGTCGATGCTGCGATTGGGATCGCTCATTCCGAAGCTCGAGGTCGATCCGGTGGCGAGCTCGTAGAGGAAGATGGAGGACGCGGTGGAGATCAGGTCGATGTGGAGCAGCGCGTACTTGGCGCTCTGCCCGGTCCTCAGTACCGACGCCAACGGCCCGGTGTAGATCGCGCGCGAGGCGAGCGTCGCCCGATCGAGCACGTACCAGGTCCACACGCCCGCGATCGCGCCGGTCTGGACGCGATACAGGACGTGGCTGAGCGTGAAAGTCTCCACGACAAGATCGTTCACGCCGCCGACAGTTTCCAGCACCGGCACGTAGAGCGACATCAACCCAGCCGGCAACGTGATGGTCTGCCCTTCGACGACGTCGACGGTGCCGAGCACCTTTGCCGGAAACGGCGCCGGCGCGGTGGCCTCGATGGTCCAGCGGCCGACTGGCAAGGTGAGCGAGAAGGCTCCTGCTCCGTCGGGCGTCACCGTCGGCATTGCCAGGCCCTGCGCGCGCACGCTGATGTCGGCGTTGCGCGACGAGGTCGCATACGTCACCGAGCCCTTCACGATGCCGGTGCGCGGAGGGTCGTTCATCAACGCCAGCATCGCGCTCGCCGTCATGCCCCGGCTCACCGTCACCGAAGCGCTCGCCGACGCGGTGCCGACCGGGACCGTGGCCGTCGTCGCGACGACGGTGTGCATGCCACCCGGAACGCGCTCGAAGACGAACTTGCCCATGTCGTCGGGGGTCGCGGCGAACGACTGGCCGGCGATGGAGACCCGCGCGTTCTTCACGCCCATGCCGGTCACCGTGCCCTCGATGCGGCCGAACGGCGTGAGCTTCACCATGCCGACGTCGGAGGGCGTGCCCGCGGTCGCCGAGACGGCCTGGCTCACCTGGCCTTCGAGCGTGTTGCTCCCCGCGGCGGTGAGCGTGTACGCGCCCGAGAGCAGCTTCTCGAACTTGAACGCGCCGTCCATGCCGACCGCGAGCGAGCGCGCTTCAGGGCCACCCGAAAGGCTCACCACCACGCCCGTGGGTGCAGAGCCGTCGGCCATCGCCACCGTCCCCTGCACCGTCGCCGAAGGCAGCTTGAAGGACAGCGCGACGTCACCGACCTGCTTGCCCTGCGTCACCGCCGTGCTCGCCGTCTGCTCCGGCACCTCGGCGCCCTTCACCGTCACCCGCACCACGTAGGCACCGTCGACGACGTTGGGCGTCGCGAAGTTGCCCTCGGCGTCCGTCACTGCCGCGACCGACTGGGGCCCGAGCACGAACACCGGCAGCGCCGCTGCCGAGCCCCCTTCGACGGTCACCTTGCCCTTGATGGCGCCGCCCTGGTTGCAGCCGAGGGCGAACAAACACGCCCACACGATGTGAGTGGTGACGAGACGCATGGAGTTCCTCATGGGTGGGTTGGCCGAAGCCGGAGGAGCGTGCCGCACTTGCCGTCGCGAGTCACCGTCTCATGACGCGGTCAGGGACGTCAGGGCGCGGCGACTCCGTCATCCTCCGAAGAACAGGCGCGCGTGCACGCCAGCGCGATGCGGCATGTCACTTGCGGGGAGCGCGCGGCATGCACCCACGACACTTCCCGCCCAAGTCGTTTTGCCTCGCAGTGCCTCTCGTCTTCCTCGGAGGCTGTGAAGGTTCGGTTTCGAACCTTCCTCCTCCGGCCGAGTCGACGACCAGCCGACCGCTCGCCAGCGTCGAAGGGAACATCGAGGCGTCGATCGACGCGCCGTGGCGAATCGAGACGACGCCCACGGGCTTGCCGCCGATTCCGCTCATCGTGACGGTGTTCGACGCCGCGATGCAGGAGGACCCGCTGACCCGCATCCCATTGGGCCAGTTCTGCGAGCTGCGCGTCATCGAGAAGCGTCTGCCGAGGCAACCAGTCGTCGTCGGCGAGCCTCCCATCGTCTCGAGCAGCTTCGCCTGGGGCGACCCACCCGGCTCGAGGCTCCGGCTGATCGAGCTCCAGAGAAGCGACAAGTGGCCCACCACCAATGACGTGCCGCACTTCTCCACGCTGTGTCGGCGCTGGGCGGGCGAGAGCTGCGACTTCGAGGTCGGTTCGACGGCCGAGTGGCAAGCGACGTTCTCCTACACCCCCTCGCAGTACGATCGCACGGGTGACCCGAACCTCGACTTTCACCCCGGAGATGTCGTGGAGCTCGAGGCCTATGCCAGCTTCTCGACGCTGGGCGCGAGCTGCGGCGCCGTCAACGAAGGCCACGGCGGTCGCGACCGCCTCGAGCGAGTCTTCACCTTCAACCAGGTCCAGCTCCGAGTTCCTCTGAAGGTGACCGTGGGGAACCCGATGCCCCGCTTCGGCGCGGGCTGGGTCTACGGAGACGTGCACTACCACTCACAGGGCACCGACAACGAAGGCGAGACGGGCTACGCGTACCGACCGACGTTGCAGGCGATGCGAGCCATCGGCCTCGACTTCGTCTTCGCGACCGATCACGCGAGCGACTCGATCCAGACGACGGACGTCGACGAGATCTACCTCGATCGCTTCACCTTCCTTCCTTCGTGGACTCCCCAGTTCATCGAAGACCTCGTTCGGCGACTGGGCGAAGTGCCGATCGGGTTGTCGAGCGCCGACAGCGCCGCGCGCGACATGAACGACGCCCGTTTCAAGAAGATGCACGCGAACCTCAACGAGAGCGGCGTGGGTGCGAACGCCGAGGTGCTCAAGGCGTTTCCGTCTCCCCAGACGCTGGCGCCCCAGATCTTCCTTGGCGGTGAAGTCGACGTCATTCCCGAGATGAGCGACGCCGAGCGCCTCTCTGGTGAGCTCGTGTTCGGCAACCAGAAGGCCTACCTCTGGGCCCAGGCGTGCAATGCGCTTCCTCCCGAGCTTGCCTTCGTCGACAAGTGGACCACCCTCGACGTCTGCACGAACGGCTTCGAGCTCGCCGATGCGACCTCCGACCCGGGTCGCTGGACGGTGAAGGACATTCAGGGCTTTGGCGAACACCAGAACGCACGGCAGCACCTGGTGCATCTGCCCTTCGATCCCTCGCGGGACGACACCTTCGTGAGCAGCGACAGCGGCAAGTTCGGTGGCGGCGGGCGACGGCTCAAGAACGTTCTCCGCGAGGACTACGAGCAGAGGAACAAAGGCCTCATCTTCCTCGCGCACCCAGTCGACGCGGCGCGCGGAAACGGGATCGGTCGGTTGGGCCCCGACATCGTCCCCTACTCGAACCTCCAGCTCCTGACGGCCTTCGAGTCGCCAGCCGTGCTCGGTCTCGAGCTCTGGAACGAGAACCGACGAATGTGGAGCTCGCCGACCGGCACCTCGGGCTGGTGGGAGAACTGGCTCGGCGAGACGCCCCCGCTCTACGACGATCTGCACGACGGCCTCTACGCGTGGGACAAGATGCTCCAGTGGGGGCTGCTGCGCTCGAGGACCGCTCACCTCGCCTTCCTCGCCCCTGGCGAGCCGCGCCGAGTCTTCATGGCCGGCGGGTCGGACGCGCACGGCGACTGGAACTTCCGCCGCGAAGGCGCGCTGCGGGGCACTTCCTCGATCAACGACACGGCGATCGGCACGCCGCGAAACCTCGTCAACGTCGGGCTCTCGAGAACCTCGACGGTGATGGCCGCGAACGGCACGGTGACGCCGACCTTGGGACAGACCCAGGTCGCGATGGCGCTCCAGTCGGGTGAGTTCGTGGTCACCGACGGCCCGATTCTGCGAATCGCCATCGACCAAAACGGCAACGGCGTGATCGACCCGAGCGACACCGCGATGGGATCGATCACCGACGTTCGGTACGACCAGACCGTCGCGCTCGCGCGGGGCAGCTTCGACGTCCTCCTCGAGTGGAAGTCGACGCCCGAGTTCGGCCCCGTCGGCTCGATCGACCTCTACGTGGGGAGTGGACGAAGCGCCGAGCTCGAGGTCACCCACGTCTACGCGCCCGTCGGCCACGGCGTGCACGGGCCACACTCGCTCCCGGCGACGCCCACCGCGCCCCAATACCTCGACGCAGATGGTCGAGCCTGGCGCGTGCTGGCCGACGGCTACCTGATGGACCCGACCGGGCTCCTCCACGTCACGCCGGCGAACGGGGAGGGCTTCTCTGGAACCCGGAGGGTGACGCTCCGTGCGAACTCGTTCACCGTTGGGCGCCTCCAGACGATTCCAGGAGAGACCACCACGACCTGCACGCTCAAGTGCAACAAGGCACACGACTGCTGGGAGGAGTGCGTCGACGTGCAGGGGCCGAACACCTACGCCTTCGCCGAGACGGCCACGCCAGATCGACTCTACGTGCGCGCGATGGCGAAGACCGGCACTGACGCCACGCTCTGCTCGGCCGTCGACCCAGCGATCGGAACGCTCGCGGCCACCTACCAACACACCGGGAAATGCGTTCGCCGCATGGCCTTCACCAACCCCATCTGGTTGAGGAACAACGACTGGAGCCCGTCCCCCGCTCCGGCTCCCGTCGCAGTCATCGGGGAGTCGTGCGTGAACCGGCCGTGCACGAGCGGATCGTTCTGCGCGCTCTCCGGCTTCTCGAGCACCTGTCGACGCTTGCTCTCCGCGGGTGAGCGCTGCGGTGCGCTCGCGCCCTGCGTCAGCTCAGCCGTCTGCGAGAACTCGGTCTGCGTCACCACCTGCAACGCCGACCCCGACTGCACCGCAGCGGAGGTGTGCGAGACGAACAGGTGCGCTCCGCGGACGGCGATCGGTGACTCGTGCGAGACGAGGCCGTGCGTGCCCGAGGCTGCGTGCGTCGCCGAGAAGTCAGAGAGGGTCTGCCGCGCCCTTCCGATGCTGGGCGAGGCCTGCACCGTCGATCTCCCCTGCCAGAAAGGCCAGACCTGCGCCGCGGGGACCTGCGCCGTCGCGTGCGAGAGCGCGGGCGGTTGCTCGATCGACGAGACCTGCGTCGACGGGGCCTGCCTCGCCCTGAAGGGCAAGTAATCACGACGGTGAGAGGGTGAAGTCTCCAATGGAGACTTCACCCCTCCGAAT
>JBPOIJ010000079.1:0-30803 GCA_052034585.1 Myxococcota bacterium | reverse complement strand
GGCTCGCAGGCGGCGGGCTCGCAGGCGGCGGCCTCGCAGCCGGCGGGCTCGCAGGCGGGGGGCTCGCCGGCGGCGGGCTCGCAGGCGGCCTCGCAGGCGGCGGGCTCGCAGGCGGCGGTCTCGCAGGCGGCGGTCTCGCAGGCGGCGGTCTTGCTGGCGGCGGTCTTGCTGGCGGTCTCTCAGGCTCCCCCGACGCGAGCCTCGATTCGGGCACGGTTGATGCGGGACGCGATGCAGGTCCCGATTGTTGGCCGTTGCCGCCTGAGGAGGAGCTCGACGCCGCAACGCAGCTCTCAGAACTGCCGTTTCCGCAGGCGCTCGCAGTGACTCCGCTGTTCGTGGCGCCGAACAACGAGATCATCACGGTCATGGCGCGAGAGCTGGTGGTGGGGCCCCGCTGCGGCACCTGGATCTTTGGGAATCCGCCAGCCGTCAAGACTCAGTGGGGCCTCGATATCCTCCTCGCGAACCTCGGCGTGGGCGGCCGTTTCCTCGAGATGTTCTCCGCTGCGCTCCCTGGAGCAGTTCAGCCCCCACCGCGCAGTTGCCGGTTCGCGAGTTCGAGACCCTATCCAGTTCTGATTGGGAGTCCTCACACTCACACGGTGGGAGAGGCGGCCTGGTTTATTAGCGGCTTTCTCAACCAGCCTGGCTCGATCGTACTCCGCTGGGTGCCCTCCGATGGCGGCTCGGTGATCTACGATCGACCCGAGAACGTGAGCGCAGTGTGGGGGCTCGGAGACGACTCCGCCGAACTTGTCTTGCACACGACCGATGGAGGGGTCCTGCTTGGCCGTCTCGGCTCCGATGGGGGCGTCGATGGTCTCCAACGGTTGGCCCTCTCGGGTTGGGGTTCGCGGCCATGTCATTTTGGAGAGGGGCCGGAACATGTGTACTGCGTTGAACGCCCGCCGCAGGGTTCGCTCGTTGAGTTTCGAGCCGATGGTGGTCGTCGCGTCGTGGTGGACGGTGGCGTCTTCTTCATTCAATTCGTCGTCAGGCGTTCTCGCCCGATCGTGGTGTTTCGGAATCTCCTTCAGGATGCGGGCTGGGATATCTTCCTCTGGAGCGAGGGCTGGCCAGGTCCGCATCGACTGACTTCGACCGAATCACAAAGCGCGGTGTCGGGGATTGGTGAGCGGCCCGACGGTGGGATCGTCTGGGGCTATTTCCCATTTCCGTACGCAGCCCAAGCGCCTGACTCTCGTCCATTTCGGTACGCGACATATTGCCCGCCATGAACGCCGGTCGACTGTGTGGCGAATTGACGTTCGACTCCGGAGCATGCGCGGCGGAGTCGAGGCGACGTTGCAGCGCTCATGCACCACTCGTCTGGGAGACGCGAAAGCGGCTCGACGCCCTGCGGGAGCATTTCTCGAACCGATCGCTCGACTAGGCTCTGGCTGTGCGGTGGGCCGCGATCAGCATCGGGTTGTGGGCCTCGTCCCCCGGGGCCGCTCCTCCTCGATACCTCCAAGGCACCTGCGGGTCGTCGGCCGCTCCGCTCGAGTCCGCGACGGTGAGCCTCCCCGGGCCCGTCGGCCAAGGCGACTACCTCGTGGTCTTCGTCGACCTGGCCGACCCAGGCAATCGCACGATGACCGTCGCCGACTCGCTCGGCCAACGCTGGGATCGGCTGACAGCGCTCGCGACGGGCCCCAACGGTCGGATCGGCGTCGAGTCGTTCGGCACCTTCTCTGACGGAGGGCTCCTCGATCTCACCGTCACCCTGACGCGCCCGCTCTCCCCTGGCACCGACTTCCTCGTCTTCGTCCACGCCTACTCGGGCGTCGGCTCGATCGGCCCGACCTTCGTCGACGCGGGGCTCTCGGCCACTCCGGGGACGATCGTCACCAGCACCGTTCCCGAGTCCGTCTGCGTGATGATCGCGGGCTACGGCGATCGGCTCATGTTCGCGCCGCCGGGCTTCACCCTTCGGCAGCAGTGCTTGGGCGATCTCTCGGTCGACGGCGTGCTCACCTCGCCTCGACAAGCGGTGGTGTTCCCGGCGCCGGTTTCGGTCGACTGGGTCGTGTCGTCCGTCTTGCTCGTGCCTCCGCTCGACGCCGGCGCTCGAGACGGGGGCGGCGATGGCGGGCGCTCCGACTCCGGAACGAGCGACGCGAGCGTCGACGACTCCGGAACTGGTGGTGTCGACGCGAGCATCGACGACGCCGGTGTGCCCGAGTCGCGAGACGGAGGCGCGTCGCTCGCTCAACGCTATCGAGTCGGCTGTTCGACCGGCGATTCGGGCGAACTCCTCGCCGTCACCCTCGCCGCCATCCTCCTCTCGCGCCGCCGCGGCCGCTGACCCTCGCCGTTCGTCGCCGCGTTGCGTCAATTCCATTGACCCGAAAGTCAGCGATCCCTACAAGCCGCCTCGTCGGCACCTCGCACCTTGGAGGAAGCATGGCGAAGGCATCGTCGAACGGTCACCGTCGGGTGGCCATCGTGAGCGGGCTGCGCACGCCGTTCGTGAAGGCCTCCTCGGTCTTCAAGGATCTCACCGCGCTCGACTTGGGGCGCATCGTCGTCTCCGAGTTGGTGCAGCGCAGCGAACTCGATCCCAAGGAGATCGACTCGGTCGTCTTCGGCCAGGTCGTGCCGGGCCTGACGGCAGCGTCGATCGCGCGCGAGGTGGTGCTCACCAGCGGCCTGCCGAGGAAGATCGAGGCCTACACGGTGGCGCGCGCCTGCGCGACGAGCGTCCAAGCGATGGTGAACGCCGGCAACGCGATCGCCCTCGGCCTCTCCGACGTCGCGATCGCCGGCGGCACCGAGTCGATGAGCGACCCGCCGATCTTCACCAGCCGCCCGCTCGCTCACGCCCTCGCCGAGTCCTCGCGCGCCCGCACGCTCCCCGCGCGGCTCAAGCCCTTCCAGAAGCTCGGCCCGAAGGATCTCATTCCCGTTCCGCCGGCCATCGCCGAGTACACCACCGGGCTCTCGATGGGCGACTCGGCCGAGAAGATGGCCAAGGAGAACGGCATCTCGCGCAAGGAGCAGGACGAGATCGCGCTCGCCTCGCACCAGAACGCCGCGCGCGCGTGGAAGGCCGGGGTCTTCGACGCCGAAGTGATGCACGTCGCCGTTCCGCCGAAGTACGCGACGATCGCCGACAAGGACAACATCGTGCGCGAGGACTCCTCGCTCGAGGCGCTCAGCGCGCTCAAGCCGGTGTTCGATCGCAAGTACGGCTCGGTCACCGCCGGCAACGCTTCGCCGCTCACCGATGGCGCCGCTGCGCTGCTCTTGATGAGCGAAGAGAAGGCCAAGGCGCTCGGCTACCAACCGCTCGGCTTCCTCCGCTCGCACGCCTTCGCCGCGACCGACCCCGCCGATCAGCTCCTCCAGGGGCCGGCCTACGCCGCGCCGATCGCGCTCGATCGTGCCGGCATGACGCTCGCCGACATCGATCTCGTCGACATGCACGAGGCCTTCGCGGCGCAGATCGCGTCCAACCTCCAGGCCCTCGCGTCTCGCACCTTCGCGGAGAAGCTGGGCCGGCCGAAGCCGGTGGGAGAGGTCGATCGCGCCAAGCTCAACGTGAACGGCGGCTCGATCGCGATCGGTCACCCCTTCGCCGCGACCGGAGCGCGCATCGTCCATCAGGTGCTCCGCGAGCTGAAGCGCCGCAACCTCGGCACCGCGCTCGTCACCGTCTGTGCACAAGGTGGCCTCGGCGCCGCCGTCGTCCTGGAGAGGGCCTAAGCCATGGGGACTCCGTTCGCCTACGCGCTCGAAGATCAGGTCGCGGTCATCACCTTCGACATCGAGGGAGAGGCGGTCAACACGCTCTCGCCCGAGATCAGCCGCTCCTTCGAGGCGGTGCTCACCAAGGCCGCCGCCGACACCGCCGCCAAGGCCATCGTCTTCATCTCCGGGAAGAAGGACAGCTTCATCGCCGGCGCGAAGATCGACTTCGTCACCGCGGTGAAGACGCCCGCCGAGGCCACCGCGCTCAGCCGTCAGGCCCAGGCCGGGTTCGATCGCCTCGACGCGTTCGAGAAGCCGGTGGTGGCGGCGATCAACGGCGCCTGCCTCGGCGGTGGGCTCGAGTGGGCGCTCGCCTGTGACTTCCGCATCGCGACCGATTCCTCGAAGACCTCCATCGGCTTGCCGGAAGTGCAGCTCGGGCTCATTCCCGGCGCGGGTGGAACGCAGCGGCTCCCTCGGCTCATCGGCGCGCAGGCGGCGCTCGATCTGATCCTCACCGGGAAGAACCTCAAGGCGAAGAAGGCGCTCAAGCTCGGCGTGGTGGACGAGGTCGTGGCCCCGTCGATCCTCCGCGAGGTGGCCAAGCGCCGCGCCCTCGAGCTGGCGAGTGGCAGCCTGGTGCTCGATCGCTCCCGCGGCCTCACCAGCGTCGCCAAGAGCCGCTCCTTCACCGAGATCCTCAAGGGCCTCGCCGATCAGAAGGCCTGGGCCGAGCTCGCGCTCGAAGACAACCCGGTCGGTCGCAAGGTGCTCTTCGATCAGGCCAAGAAGCAGCTGCTCAAGAAGACGAAGGGCAAGTACCCGGCCCCGGAGCGTGCGCTCGAGGTGATCAAGACCGGCCTCGACAAGGGGCTCCAGGCCGGGCTCGAGGCCGAGGCGCAGGCCTTCGGCGAGCTGGTCGTCTCGAACGTCTCCCGCCGCCTGGTGGAGATCTTCTTCGCCACCACCGCGCTCAAGAAGGACAACGGCACCAAGAACCCGCAGGTGAAGGCGCGGGAGGTCTCGAAGATCGGCGTCGTCGGTGGAGGCCTCATGGGCGGCGGCATCGCCTACGTCGGCTCCGCGCTCCAGGGCGTGCCGGTGCGCGTGAAGGACAAGGACGACGCGGGCGCTGGCCGTGCGCTCGCCTACGTGCGTGGGCTCTATGACGAGCGCGTCAAGCGCAAGAGCATCACCTGGCGGGAGCGCGACAAGGCGATGGCGCTCGTCACCGCGACGACCGACTACTCCGGCTTCAAGAACGCCGAGCTGGTGATCGAAGCGGTGTTCGAAGATCTCTCGCTCAAGCACAAGGTGCTCAAGGACATCGAGGGCGCCTGCCGGCCCGACGTGATCTTCGCCTCGAACACCTCGTCGTTGCCGATCACCAAGATCGCCGAGGCCTCACGGCACCCCGAGACCGTGATCGGGATGCATTACTTCAGCCCGGTTCACAAGATGCCGCTGCTCGAGGTGATCACCCACCCCGGAACGGCCGAGTGGGTCACCGCCACCTGCGTCGAGGTCGGCAAGCGCCAGGGCAAGACGGTGATCGTGGTGAACGACGGCGTCGGCTTCTACACCTCCCGCATCCTCGCGCCGTACCTCAACGAGGCGGCGTTCCTCTTGTCCGAGGGCGCCGACATCGCCGAGCTCGATCGCGCGCTCACCGACTACGGCTTTCCCGTGGGGCCGATCACCTTGCTCGACGAGGTCGGCATCGACGTCGCGGCGAAGGTCGCGAAGATCATGCACGAGGCCTACGGCGATCGAATGCTGGCGCCGAGCACCACCGACGCGCTGGTCGCCGATGGTCGGTTGGGCCGCAAGGCGAAGAAGGGCTTCTACCGGTACGAAGACGGCAGGAAGAAGGAGGTCGACGAGTCGATCTACGCCCTCCTCCCGAACCGCCAACCCAAGCGCTTCGATCGCGCCGAGATGGCCGAGCGCTGCGTGCTCCAGATGATCAACGAGGCGGTGCGCTGCCTCGGCGAGGGCATTCTCCGCTCGCCCCGCGACGGCGACATCGGCGCGATCTTCGGGCTCGGCTTTCCTCCGTTCCTCGGCGGGCCGTTCCGCGAAGTCGAAGCGCAGGGCATCGGCCGCACGCTCCAGCGCATCGAGCATTACCAGGATCGGCACGGCGCTCGTTTCACCCCGGCCCCGCTCTTGGGAGAGCTCGTGAAGAGCGGAAAGCGGTTCTACTGAGCCGTGCGCGGGTTCCATCCAGCGCTCGCCGCGTTCGACCAGCTCCCCCTCGCCGAGCGCCTCTTCGTGCGGGCCCGGCTCTTCTCGGCGCCCCTCGAAGCGATGGCCACCTTCGCCACGGGCACCCGACTGCTCGACGTCGGCTGCGGTCATGGCGCCCTCGTCGCGCTGCTGGCGATGGGCTTCCCCGATCGGCAGGTGACCGGCATCGATCCCGATGAGCGGAAGATCGACTGGGCCCGCCGCTCCATCGGCCGGTTTCCCAACGTCACCCTCGAGGCCCTCACCGTCGACACGCTCGCGGCGCGCCGGGCCCCGCCCTTCGACTCCATCTTCGTCGCCGACGTGCTCTACCTGCTGCCGCCCGACGCATGGCCGCCCTTCCTCCGGGCCTGCCGCTCGCTCCTCGCCCCGCATGGCCGGCTCGTGCTCAAGGAGGCCGAAGACGACGGCTCGTGGCGCGTGAAGAAGGCCCTGCTCCAAGAGCGCGTGATGGTGCGGCTGCTCCGACGAACGAAAGAGAGCGGCGCCATCGGCTTCCAGCCTCGAGCACGCCTGCTCCGTGCACTCGAGGAGACAGGTTTCTCAGTTCTCGAGACGCGACCGATGTCGGACGGATACACCACCCCCCATGTTCTCTTCGTGGCGGAGTGTGCGTAGAGTCCGCCCCGTCGTTGGGAGCAAAGGGGCAGTCGCGGCCGCGTGACTGCAGCACGCCTCAAAGGAGTCTTCGATCATGACGCGTTCCACTGTCCTCGCTCTCTTGAGCGTCGGCGTCATTTCGTGTTCACCGCCGGTCCGGACCTGCACCTCGAGTGCGGAGTGTGGGAACGGCCAAGCCTGCGTCGGCGGTCAATGCCGCGCGAGCACCGGCAGTGGCGGAGGAATCGGCGCCGGCAACGGCACCTCGGGCGGTGGCGGAGCGGGAACGGGCGGCGGTGGAGTCGGCGGCGGTTCGACCGTGGTGAGCGGCTGCGATCCCAACGCCGCCGACAACGCGAGCCGTGACACCGACTGCGACGGGCTCTCCGATCTCGAGGAGTACGGCACCGACTTCGGCAACGGCGCGCGCACCGACCCGTGCAACAGCGACACCGATGGCGACGGGCTGCCCGACGGCCTCGAGTTCGGCAAGACGACCACCGTCAACAACGCCTGCGGCGCCACCTTCATCGGAGACGCCGACCCCTCGAGCAAGACCAACCCGACCCAGGCCGACACCGACGGAGACGGGGTGAGCGACGGCGTCGAGGACACCGATCAGGACGGCCGCCGCCAGGGCACCGAGACGAACCCGCTGCGCACCGACACCGACTGCGACGGCTACTCCGACAAGCAGGAAAAGGACGGCGTGCCCGGCTGCCCGACCAACCCCACCCTGAAGGACACCGACGGCGACGGCCTCAACGACGGCATCGAGGGCAAGCTGAGCCCGCCCGGCGCCGATCCGCGCGGCTGCAACTACGTCGCGGCGACGACCTTCGACGCCGATCCCGCCACCGGCACGAGCGCGTGTGGGGCCGACACCGACGGTGACGGCGTGGCCGACGGAGCCGAAGACACCAACTCCAACGGGCGCGTCGACATGGGAGAGCTCAACCCGAATGACAGCATGGACACCATGGGCCCGGCGCAGCAGGCGTGCTCGACCGCCAACCTCCGCCCCGTCTCGTTCCACACCTCCGGCCCGGCCGACGTGCAGGTGGCGCTGGTGCCGCAGTTCATGGAGGTCTCCAAGCTGGTGCTCGGCACCGACGAGCGCGGCCTCGTCTTCTACAACCCGTCGACGAAGGTGGGCGGCATCGCGATCTCCAAGACGATGGGCGTCGGCGCGACCCCGACCGCGGAAGAAACCACCGCGCGCGGCACGCTCGGCGGCATCGGCACCTTGAGCTCGCCCATCACCCAGACCTTCACCTCGTGGGACGGGTTCGCCGCCGTGCGCGCCACCTACGACGTCGCCGCCAACCGCGACGCCAAGGACTTCGCGAACGAGCTCGGCCGCCGCTTCCTCGGGGCGGGCGTCACCGGCGTGCTCACTGGTACCGGCGGCACCAACGGGCCGTTCAAGGTGCAGGCGGCCTTCGTTCGCCGAACGGCGACCCGCGCGGTGATCGTGATCGCCGCGATCCCCACCTCGCTCTACTCGGGCCAGTCGCTCTTCGAGCTCGACGACGTCGGCGGTGGTACCGCGATCGCCCAGTCGCCCGATCTCACCGCGACCCAGTGCGAGGTCTTCAACGCGACGGTGAACGCGAAGGTCGACTTCTTGTGGGTCGTCGACGATTCCTGCTCGATGGCCGGCTACCAGGCCGCGATCGGCAACGCCTCGACGCTCTTCAGCCAGAAGCTCGCGTCGGCGGGTCTCGACTGGCGCGCCGGCGCGGTGACGACGGGGTATTGGTCGGGCACCTGCAGCAGCGGCAGCTCGCCCCAGTGCTTCCGTGGCTTCACCACCAACACCGCCACCATGCAGTCGTGGTTCTCGCAGTCGGGTGGCACCGCGAACTGGTTCGGCACTGGCGGAGACGCCGACGAGCGCTCCCTCGAGTCGTCGCGTAACTACATTCAGAGCGTCTTGTTGCCGCGCACGAGCGTGGCGACGGACAACAAGGTGCGCACTGGCGCGAATCTCCACCTCCTGCTGCTCGGCGACGCCGACGATCAGTCCGGGGTCGCGATCGGCACCTTGAACTCCTTCTACGCGAACTTCGACGGGCAGCAGGGCAAGGCGGTGCTCCACGGCATCGTCTGTCCGCAAGGGCAGCTGTGTGGTGAGACGCAGGAGAACCCGCGGCGCAACCTCGCCGCGATCGCGGCGGCGGGCGGGGTGCTCGGCGACATCAACGTCGCGCAAGCCAACAGCCCGGCGCTCGCCAACACGATCGACGCCATCTTGAGCGCAGCCATCGGAGGCACTGGCCACCAGCTCCAGCGCCCGCCCATCTCGGCCACCATCAAGGTCGCCATCGAGACCGGTCGCACCACCGGCACCTGCAACGCGGCCGACGTGCCCCGCAGCCGCCAGAACGGCTGGGACATCGACGCCGCCACCCGCCGCATCGTCTTCTATGGCGCGTGCATTCCCAACGCGACGGGGGTGAAGGTGGCGGTCTCCTACCGCTACTGGATCGACAACAGCTCCGATCCGAACGGCGACCCGTGCGGTGGCACCTGCGTCGCGCCGTTCATGTGCGATCCGAACGCGCGCTCCTGCGTCTGTTCTCCGAACTGCGGCAACACCTGCGGCGCGATGCTGACGTGCAAGCAGGCGACCTGCACCTGCGAGCCTGGAATCCAGTAGCCACGGCGCGACCGGCCCGTCGCTCGGGCCGCCTCCAGCTTCGCTCGACTGCTGACGGCGTGCGCGACGACCGCTCGCTCAAGCCGGGGTCGCCAGGGCCCCGTAGCTGACGAGCTCGATTCGCCGGCGCTCGATCACGTCGCGCACCGCCGAGCTGGTGATCGCCGCGAGCTCGCCTTCCCAGTCGTAGCGCCAGCTCGGGTCCTCGGGCACCACGCCGGGCTGCATGCCTGGGTGGGTGACGATCTCGTGATCGCCGTCGGGCAGCCGCGCGAGCAGGTTCGCCAGTCGTTCGCTGGTGAGCTGGCCCGACTCGTAGACGCCCCAGGCCCGAACCCGCTTCGCCGCCGCCACGGTGCGCGCCCGCGACAAGGTCGAGATGAGCATCGCCTTCGCCGCGCTCTTCGGTCGCGCGAGCCACCGAACGTTGGGCCGGTCCTTCGGCCAACGAATGGGCAGACCCTCACGCACCGCGAGCTCTTCGACGATCGGCGCGAGGCCCGGCAGCAGGTGGAGGTGTTGATGGGTGTCGAGGTGATCGACGGTGGCGCCCATCGAGCGAGCGCGCGCGAGCTGGGCCTCGAACTCCCGGAGCACCTCCTCGCGCGGAATGAGCCCCGCGAGCCAGGCCAACGAGAGCTCCGCCCAGTCCTTCCGGAACCGGCCTCCCGGCGCCAGCCAGCGCACCTCACTCGCACGGCTCGCCGGGGTGAGGTGGGTGGTGAGGCAGAGGTGAACGCCGATGCCGAGGCCGAGGTCGCGGGCGCGCTCGATCGCGTGCCGGGCGGTCTTCCCGGTGACGAGCACGGTGGTGCTGGTGAGCGCGCCTTCTTCCTTCGCCCGGAAGATGCCTTCGTCGATCCGCGGGTGGAGGCCGAGATCGTCGGCGTTGAGGACGACGCGGATCATCGCTTCAGGCCGACTTCTTCCGCGAGCGCTTGAGGGGCTTCACCGACTCGGGCAGCCGCACCGGCCGCACCGGCGGCTGCGGGTTCTTCACCTCGCCATAGAGCTGGCCCAGCTCGCGCACCATCTTCACGATCACCGACGGCGACGCGAGGGTCGAGACGCCGCGCGTGCGGGGGAAGTAGTCGACCCCCATCTGGAACACCTTGAAGCCCTTCTTGATCGCCTTCACCACCAGCTCGGCGTCGATGAAGCTGCCCTGGCTCTTGAGCTCGAGGGACTCCAGCACCCGCCGGTGAACGACCTTGAAGCTGAAGTTGATGTCTTTGACGTTGGTGCCGAACAGGGTGGTGATGAGCGAGTTGTAGACGAACGAGTAGAGAATGCGCTTGGGGCCCTCGCTGGTGCGATCGTGGCGGAAGGCCGAGATCATGTCCGCCTCGAGGTACTCCATCAGGTGGAGCGCCCGGCCGATCTCGTTCAGATCGAACGGCAGATCCATGTCGGAGTAGACCACCACGTCCTTCGTCGACGAGGCGAAGCCGGTCTTCATCGCGCCGCCGAGCTTCTGGTTCACCTCGTGGGTGATGCAGCGCACCCGCGGGTCCCTCGCGGCGATCGCCTCGGCGAGCTCCTTGGTGCGATCGGTCGAGGCGTCGTTGATCACCAACACCTCGAAGTCGTCGGTGAGCCGCTCGAGCACGGCGATGGCTCGGCTGACGGCTCGCTCGACGTAGTCCTCTTCGTTCCACGCCGGCAGGAAGAGGCTGATCGAGGGGGCGCCCATGGCCGGCCCCATACCACGGCTCTTCGAGATGGCGAGTGGGGCTTGCTCCAGGCACCGAAGTGAGGTGAACCCGCGCCTCATGGGGGACGCACTCAACGTTCTGGTGGTCGACGGCGGCTCAGGGCTCCTCGCGCAGGTCCGCGAGGCGCTCCTCGGCCGCAAGGACACGATCGGGCACGCCTCGAGCGCGATGGCGGCGATTCAGCTCACGATGGACACCAGCTTCGACGCGGCCCTGATCGAGCTCGAGCTGCCCGAAGAGAGCGGCCTCGCGGTCGTTCAGCACGTGCGCGCCACTCAGCTCACCACGCCGGTGCTGGTGTGGATGCGCGGGCAGGATCCGAAGCAGCGCATCGAGGTGCTCGCGTCGGGCGCTGACGACGTCTTCGGGGCCGAGCTCTCGGTGGAAGAGGTGCTCGCCCGGCTCGACGTGCGCGTGGCAGCGGCGCGGCGGGTGGCGAAGCTGCTCGAGGAACGCGACGAGCTCAAGGCGCTCTCGACGACCGACGGCCTCACCGGGCTCGCCAACCAACGCGCCTTCAAGGCGCGGCTCGAAGAGGAGTTCCGCCGCGCGTCCCGCTACGACGATCCGATGGCCCTCATCCTCATGGACGTCGATCACTTCAAGTCGATCAACGACAGCCACGGCCACCTGATCGGCGACGAAGTCCTCGTCTCCATCGCCAAGGCGATCAAGGGCGCCGTCCGCGAGACCGACTTCCTCGCGCGCTACGGCGGTGAGGAGTTCGGCGTGTTGTTGCCGAAGACCCACCTCGCCGGCGCGCTCACCGTCGCCGATCGCATGACTCAGGCCCTCAGAGCCATTCGCGCCGGCAAGGACGGGTCCCTGCGGGTCACTGCCAGCTTCGGCGTCTCCGGTTTCCCGGGTCGCGGCGTCACCACCCCAGAACAGCTCCTCCGCACCGCCGACGACGCCCTCTACCGATCGAAACGGGAAGGCCGGAACAAGATCAGCCTCTTCCAGTCCTCCCTCTTCGTCGCCAAGGACGCCTCCAACGGGTAGCCAGCGTCCGACGGGGTCGAGATGGACCGCAAACGGCAGGGTGGGTCAGGAGTGACCTCGACTTTCGACCCTGAATCGTCCGAGACTCCATGAAACATCATGGGGTTGGCCTGACTCATGGGTTGGCCATCGGCTTGCTCATGCGTGGGCCACGTGGAGCCCGCGATTGCCATGACGGCCGAGAAAGCTGCAAGGCCTGGACGCCTGCTGCTCGTCGACGACGAGGAGAACATCCTCCGTTCGCTCAAGCGGGTGCTGCGCCGGGGTGACTGGCACGTCGAGACCGCGCCGGACGGCGAGACGGCGCTGGCGCTGATCGCCCAGTTCCAGCCCGAGGTGGTGCTCAGCGACTTCCGCATGCCGGGGATGAACGGCGTCGAGCTGCTCGCGCGCGTCAAGGAGCTGTCGCCCAGCACCCAGCGCATCATGCTGACCGGCCAGGCCGATCAGACGGCCATCGAGGAAGCGATCAACCGCTCCGAGGTCTTCCGCTTCATCTCCAAGCCGTGGAACGACGCCCAGCTCGTGCTGACGGTGAAGAGCGCCTTCGAGCAGCACGCGCTCCACGCGGAGAACGATCGGCTCTTCCGGATCACCCAGAGCCAGAACCAGGAGCTCCGCGGCCTCAACGCCGATCTCGAGGAGCGGGTCGCCCAGCGCACGGTGATGCTCTCGAAGGCCAAGCGCGACTGGGAGCTCACCTTCGACACCATCGATCACCCGCTCTTGGTGGTGCAGCTCGAAGATCTCTCCGTTCGCCGGGGAAACCGGGCCGCCGCCGCCGTCGCCCAGCGCGAGATCGTCAGCATCGGGCAGAAGCCCAAGTGCTACGCGTTTCTCTTCAACCGTCAGGCGCCCTGCGCCGGGTGCCCGATCGGCGTCAACCTCACCGAGCCCGCGACCGTCGAGACCCAGCGCGAGGGCCGCACCTACGTCGCGCAGCTCTTCCCGATGGAAGACGAGCCGGTGGCGGTGTGCAGCTACCGCGACGTCACCGACGAGCGGAACCTCACCAAGCGCATGGTCGAGAGCGAGAAGATGATCGCGATCGGCAACCTCGCCGGCGGAGTGGCCCACGAGATCAACAACCCGCTCGGCGGCATCCTCGCCTTCGCGCAGTTGATGCAGCGCGACCCGGCGCGCACCGCTTCCGACGTCGAATCGCTCGCGCTGATCGAAGAGAGCGCCCTGCGCTGCAAGCGAATCGTCGAGAGCCTGCTCAAGTTCAGCCGCCGCTCGAAGGCGGAAGATCGGCGCGCGTTCGATCTCTCGAAGTGCGTCGAAGACACCGTGGTGCTCTTCCGCGCCCAGGCGAAGAAGTTCCCCCGGCTGGTGCTCGACACCAAGCTCGAGAGCGGGCTGCCCGCGGTGTACGGAGACCCGGCGCAGCTCGGGCAGGTGGTGCTCAACCTGCTCCAGAACGGCATGCAGGCGCTCTCGAACGGCGAGGGCACGATCAGCGTCGAGACCTCGCTCGTCGACGCGCACTGCTGCTGCAAGGTGACCGACACCGGCTGCGGCATTCCGGAAGAGCACCTCCAGCGCATCTTCGAGCCGCACTTCACGACCAAGCCGCCGGGTGAGGGCACCGGGCTCGGCCTCGCCATCGCCTACCGCATCGTCGAGGACCACGGCGGCCACTTCGTCGTCGAGTCAGCCGTCGGGCAGGGCACCACGTTCACCGTCATGATTCCAGTGCAGCCGGGAGGGGCAACACCATGAGCAGCCAACCTACGACCAAGAAGGCGAAGGTGTTGGTGGTCGACGACGACAAGATCGTGCTTCGCGCCGCGAGCGAGATCTTGAGCCGCGAGGGCTACACCGTCGTGGCGATCGACGACGCCGTCGAGGGCCTCGCCGCCGCCAAGGATCCCACCATCGACGTGGCGGTCCTCGACATCAAGATGCCCAACCTCTCGGGCATGGATCTGCTGAAGGCCTTCAAGCAGAGCCGCGCCGACGTCGAGGTGATCATGATGACCGCCTTCGCCACGGTGGAGACGGCGGTCGAGGCGGTGAAGGCCGGCGCCTACGACTACCTCACCAAGCCGTTCGAGAACATCGACGTGCTCTCGCTGGCGGTGGCCCGCGCCGCCGAGAAGAAGGCGCTGCGCGATCGCACCCGCGTCCTCGAGGAAGCGCTCAACGTCAAACACCAGTTCGAAGATCTCGTCGGCCAGTCGCAGCAGATGCGGTCGGTCTTCAAGCTGGTCGAGACGGTGAGCTACTCGACGGCCACCGTGCTCATCCAGGGCGAGAGCGGCACCGGCAAGGAGCTGGTCGCCCGCGCGATCCACTACCGCAGCCCGCGCAAGGACAAGCCCTTCGTCGCGGTGAACTGCTCGGCGCTGACCGACACCCTGCTCGAGAGCGAGCTCTTCGGGCACATGAAGGGGTCGTTCACCGGCGCGACGGCGAACAAGAAGGGCCTCTTCGAGGCGGCCGACGGCGGCACCATCTTCCTCGACGAGATCGGCGACATTCCGCCGGCCACCCAGGTGCGCCTCTTGCGCGTGCTCCAAGAGGGCGAAGTGAAGCGCGTTGGCGCCAACGACACGATTCGGGTCGACGTGCGGGTGATCGCCGCGACCAACGTCGATCTCTCGAAGGCGAAGGAGCAGGGCAAGTTCCGCGAAGATCTCTTCTATCGCTTGAACGTGATCTCGGTGCAGCTGCCGCCCTTGCGTGATCGGCCCGAGGACATTCCCCTGCTGGCGAGCCACTTCCTCAAGATCTACGCGCAGAAGATCGGGAAGAAGATCGCAGGCATCTCCACCGGCGCCGTCGAGGCGCTCACCACCGCGCGCTGGGTCGGCAACGTGCGCGAGCTCGAGAACGTGATCGAGCGTGCCGTCGTCCTCAACACCACCGAGCACATCGAGGTCGACGATCTGCCGGCCGAGATTCGCAGCCAGCAGAAGGGCGGCGGCGAGGTCGAGGTCTACAGCCTCGCGCACCTGCCCTACGCCCAGGCCAAGAAGCTCGCGATGCGGGCCTTCGAGCGGCGGTATCTGTCGGCGCTCCTCGAGAAGTCGGACGGGAACGTGTCGAGCGCTGCCCGCGCGGCCGGAGTCGATCGCTCGAACTTCCGAAGGCTCCTCAAGCAGTACGAGGTCGCCGGCCGGTCGATGGCGAAGGACGACGAGGCCGACCTCGACGCCCCCGACACCGAGCTCTCCCAGTAGCCCTCAGCCGATGGTGTAGCCGCCGTCGACCACGAAGGTCTGCCCGGTCACGAAGCTGGCCGCGTCGGACGCGAGGTACAGCGCCGCGCCCGCGATCTCGTTGGGCTGCGCGTGGCGGCCGAGCGGGGTGCGGTTGGTCACGAGCTTGAGCACGTCTTCGTTGGTGGTGAGGGCGGCGGCGAACTTCGTCTCCACCAGCCCAGGCGCGATCGCGTTCACGCGAATGTTCGAGGCGCCGAGCTCGACCGCGAACGTCTTGGTCATCGAGATCACCGCGGCCTTGGTCATTCCGTAGACGCCCTGCATCGGAGCGCTGCCGATGCCCGCGACGCTCGCGACGTTGATGATCGAGCCCTTCGCGCCGCGCGCCTGGAGGTGCTGCGCGACCTCGCGGATGAGCCAGAAGTAGCCCTTCACGTTCACCTCGAAGGTCTTGTCGAAGGCAGCGTCTTCGATGTCGAGCATCGGGCCGAAGTAGGGGTTGGTCGCGGCGTTGTTCACCAGCACGTCGAGCTGCCCGAACTTCTCCACCCCGGCGGCGATGAGCTTCTTCACGTCTTCGACCTTGCCGGTGTGCGACGGCACCGCGAGGGCCTGGCCACCCTTCTCGATGATCGCCTGAGCGACGGCCTCGAGGGCGTCGGGCTTTCGGGCCGCGAGGATCACCTTGGCCCCTGCCTCGGCGAACGCGTGGGCGATGGCTTCTCCGATGCCGCGCGAGGCTCCCGTGATGAGCGCGACCTTCTTCTCCAGCGAGATGAGGGACATGGGCAGGGCCTACCAGCGACGACGAGCGACGTCAGCGGTGACGATTCGAAAGGAGGCGCAGCGCTCTCACCCGCCGAGCTCGCGTGGGGTGGCGCATCGGCTGATCGTCATCATCCGTCGCTGCCCGGCTCGGTCGGCGCTCGCTGGCGATGGAGCTCGGCGAGCCGTTCCTTCATCGCCTTCTCTTCACCGTTCTCCGAGGGCTCGTAGAACCGCTCGCCGCGCAGGCCTTCGGGGAGCCCGTTGTCGGGCACGAAGTGGCCCTCGAAGTCGTGCGGGTACTGGTAGCCCGAGCCGTAGCCGAGCGACTTCATCAGCTTCGTCGGCGCGTTGCGCAGGTGCATCGGCACTGGGAGAGGGCCGTGTTTCGTCACCGCCTCGCGCGCCTTCGCGAAGGTCGTGAGCGCGGCGTTCGATTTGGGCGCCATCGCCAGATAGGTGACAGCCTGGGTGAGCGGCAACGAGCCCTCGGGGAGGCCCATCAGCTCGACCGCCTGGAGCGCCGAGACCGCCACCTGCAGCGCACGCGGATCGGCGTTGCCCACGTCCTCCGAAGCGAAGATCACCATTCGGCGGACGATGAAGCGCACGTCTTCGCCCGACTCGATCATTCGCGCGAGCCAGTACACCGCCGCGTCGGGATCGGACGCGCGCATCGACTTGATGAAGGCCGAGATGACGTTGAAGTGCTCTTCGCCGCCCTTGTCGTAGAGGAGCGTGCGCTGCTGAATCGCCTCCTCGGCGGACTGCTTGGTGACGTGGCCACCCGAGTACTGCGCGGCCACCTCGAGGGCGGTGAGGGCCCGGCGCGCATCACCCGCGGCCATCATCGAGATGAAGGCGAGCGCGTCGTCGTCGATCGTCACCTTGCCGGCGAGGCCACGCGGGTCGTCGATGGCGCGCCGGAGCACGCCGCGAAGCTCCTCTTCTTCCAGCCCGCGCAGCGTCAGCACCCGCATTCGCGAGAGGAGCGCCGCGTTGACCTCGAACGACGGGTTCTCAGTCGTCGCTCCGAGGAGGGTGATGGTGCCCTTCTCGACGTGGGGAAGCAGCGCGTCCTGCTGGCCCTTGTTGAAGCGGTGGATCTCGTCGACGAAGAGCAGGGTGCGCTTGCGGTTGAGCTTCCAACGTTCCTCCGCGCGCGCGACGGCTTCGCGCAGATCCTTCACGCCCGAGAGCACGGCGGACACGCTCTCGAAGTGTGAACCGGTCGCGTTGGCGATCACCTTGGCGAGGGTCGTCTTCCCGGTGCCAGGCGGGCCCCAGAAGATCATCGAGGGCACCTGATCGATCTCGATCGCGCGGCGCAGCAACTTGCCTGGGCCGGTGAGGTGCTCCTGGCCGACGTACTCCTCGAGGGTGCGCGGGCGCATGCGCTCGGCGAGCGGCGCGCGTTGGGAGGCCTCGTTCTCGGCGGCGTGATCGAACAAATCCACGCTGCGCTCATACCTCGTCGGTGCGCTTGGCTACACTGTCGTCATGATCGAGCTGATGACCGCAATGGTGGTGTCCGCCTCTCCCGAATGGTCTCGAGATCAGGCACGGCTCGAGCTGCTCAGCCGTTGGGGAGATCGGATCGTCGCGATCAGCGATCGGGTCTTCGAGCTCGACCTCGGCAAGGGGCTCGCGACGCCGGTGCAAGTGCCTGGCATCGAGAAGGTGCAGTTCGTCGCCGGTGACTCGGTGCGCTTCGCGGTCGGAGTGACGGCCGGAAAGGTGATGCTCCGGCGGGAGACGAGCAGCGGGTGGGCAGACGTCGCGCTGCCGTCGAAGCTCGCTGCCGCAGTGGGGAAGCCGGTGCTGCGGCTGGGCGCCTCGGGAGAGCGAGTCGCGCTGCTCTGGGTGACGATTCAAGAGACCAAGCCTCCGAAGCTCGAGCGTGGCCTCGCGTTCTTCGACGGGGCGAAGTGGCTCGAGCTCACGATCGAGCCTGGCGCGCAGGGTTTGCCCAAGTACCTCGAGCTGCACGGCGGGCGCTGGTACGTCGGCTATTCGCGCGGGGAGTGGGGCGGCAGTCTCTGGCAGCTCGACGAGGCGAAAGGCGCGCTGAAGGAGATCCCCTTCGATCACCTCCCGATCGTCGGGCTCGCGAGCAGAGGGAGTTCACTCTTCGTCGGCTCGGGCCTGGCGCACATGGGTCTGCTCGACGCGAGCGTGCGCGAACTTCGGGCGGACGGAACGTGGAAGGACCTCGTCTCGTCGGCGAAAGCGCTCGGTTGGCCGAAGCCCGGTTCGCTCGAGGGGCTCGACCTGGACGAGGAGGGCCGGCTGATCGCCGTCTCGGGCACGCTCGGGCTGCTCCGGCTCGAGAAGGGCGTGATGACGTCGCTCGGAATGGAGTGGCCCGCAGATCACGTCTACGCCGACGGGCTGGTCGTCACCAAAGAGGCCTACGTCGTCGGAACGTTCGACTCCGGGGTGGTGGTGGCGAAGCGCGCTGGAAAGACGTGGAAACGAATCGCGCTCGCTCGCTGATCAGAGCCCCCGCCCGGCCGCTGCGCGCGCCGCGAGCACGAAGAGGACGACGACCACTGCGCCGCATTCTGAACGTCGAAGTCCTTTCCCCAGCGCGCTTTCTCGGTGCGCGAGGGCAGACCGCTCAACGAGAGGAAGATGAAGGGAACCAGCGCCGCCGCGAAGATCTCGAGGATCGTCCAGAGCATGCGGGTTGATACCGCATTCGCGTCACCCGCTTCGTAATAGCCTCTCGGCATGCGCTTTCTCGACGACAAGGAGCCGCCGTACGAGCTCACCTACAACGACGTCTTCATGGCGCCGACGCGCTCGGAGGTCGGCTCCAGGCACGAGGTCGATCTCCGCCCCGCCGGGCTGAAGCTCACCACCCCGATCGTCGTCGCGAACATGACCGCGGTCGCGGGGAGGCGAATGGCCGAGACGGTCGCCCGGCGCGGCGCCATCGCGGTGCTGCCGCAAGACATCCCGCTCGACATCGTTCAGCAGAACATCGCCTACGTGAAGTCGCGGCACCCCGTCTACGAGACGCCGATCAGCCTCCGGCCCACCTCGACCGTGCAGGAGGCGCTCAACCTCATTCACAAGCGCGCGCACGGCGTGGTGATCGTGGTGAACGACGCGAACGAGCCCATCGGCGTCTTCACCGAGCACGACGGCGAGGGGCACGATCGGTTCACTCAGCTCCATCGAGTGATGTCGACCGAGCTGCTCACGTTCGAAGAAGGCACGCCCCTCGAGACGATCTTCGAGCGGCTCTCGGTGAAGCGCCTCACCTGCGCGCCGGTGCTCCGCGGAAAGACGCTGATCGGGGTGGTGACGCGCAAGGGCGCGCTGCGCTCGACGCTCTACCAGCCGGCGCTCGACGGGAACGGCAAGCTCGTGGTGGGCGCCGCGGTCGGCATCAGCGGAGACGTCGTCGCCCGCGCGAAGGCGCTCGTCGAGTGGGGCATCGATCTCGTCGTCGTCGACGCCGCGCACGGGCATCAGCGCAAGATGCTCGAGGCCGTCGAGGCGGTGCGTGCCTTGAAGCCTGCGATGCCGGTGATGGCGGGAAACGTGGTGACGCGCGAAGGCACCGCCGATCTCATCTCCGCGGGCGCCGACGTGGTGAAGGTCGGCGTCGGGCCGGGCGCGATGTGCACGACACGAATGATGACGGGCGTGGGCCGGCCCCAGTTCTCGGCGGTGTTCGACTGCGCCGAAGAAGCCCGCCGGCTCGGCAAGTCGATCTGCGCCGATGGAGGGGTTCGCCACCCCCGAGACGTCTCGCTCGCGCTGGCGGCGGGAGCGGGCACGGTGATGATCGGCTCCTGGTTCGCCGGCACCTACGAGAGCGCGGCCGACGTTCGGCAAGACGGCGACGGCAAGCGCTACAAGGAGAACTTCGGCATGGCCTCGCAGCGCGCAGTGAAGGCGCGCACCCAGAAGGACTCGCTCTTCGAACGCGCCCGGAAGGAGCTCTTCGAAGAAGGGATCAGCACCTCACGCATGTACTTGGACCCGCATCGGCCGGGCGTCGAAGACTTGATCGATCACATCGTCGCGGGCGTGAAGAGCGCCTGCACCTACGCGGGCGCCTCGACCCTCGAGGAGTTCCACCAGCACGCGATCGTCGGAGTCCAGGGCGCGGCGGGCTTCGACGAGGGAAAACCGCTCCGACAGAGCTGGTAGTCGCGCCGTTGACTCCGAAGTCAATCGTCGCCATACCTCCCGCTCATGGCGACCCAGAAGGCAGTGATCACCTGCGCGCTCACCGGCGTGCTCACCGACCCCGCGCAGCACGGCGTCCCGGTCACTCCCGAGCAGATGGCGAAGGAAGCGCGGCGGGCCCGTGACGCTGGCGCGTCGATCGTTCACGTGCACGTGCGCAACCAGCAGGAGGGCATGGGCCGCCTGCCGAGCTGGGACCCGAAGGACGCGGTGGCGGTGTGCAGCGCGATCCGCGCCGAGTGCCCTGAGCTGCTCATCAACCTCTCCACCGGCGTGGTGGGCCCCGACATCTCCGGGCCGGTCGCGTGCCTCGAGGCGGTGAAGCCCGAGATGGCGGCGCTCAACGCGGGCTCGCTCAACTACTTGAAGCTTCGCTCGAACAACGACTGGGCCTGGCCGCCGATGCTCTTCGACAACCCGGTCGAGAAGATCGAGGCGTTCGAGAAGGTGATGAAGGCGAACGGCGTCGTGCCGGAGTGCGAGTGCTTCGACACCGGCATCCTCCGCAGCGTGATGATGTTCGCCAAGCGCGCCACGGTGCCGAACCCGCCGCACGTCTCGCTGGTGATGGGCGTCGAGTCGGGCATGCCGAACAAGGGGAGCTGGTTGCCGCTGCTCCTCGAAGAGATGCTGCCCGGCACCCACTGGCAGGTGATCGGCATCGGGCGGCAAGAGGTCTGGGCGCTCCACCAGCGCTGCGCCGAGCTCGGCGGCGACTTGCGCACCGGCCTCGAGGACACGTTCTATTTGCCAGACGGGACCAAGGCGACGAGCAACGGGCAGCTGATCGAGGCGATGGCGAAGATCGCGGTGAAGGCGGGACGCCCGATCGCGACGCCAGCCGAGGCCCGCACGATCCTCCGGCTGCGCGCGCAGGCGTGAAATCCACCACGGCCTCCCGCGTTTCTCCTGTCGGGTGCCGCGCAGTCGTGTTCGACTTCGAGTCGTGATCGAGGAGCGCCTCTGATGGATGGCTTCTTGCGCGTCTTGCTGACGTTCCCGGCGGTGCCCTTCACGGTGCTGATGGGCATCGCGTTCCTCTATTGGATCTTCGTGCTCCTCGGCGTGGTGGCCTTCGACGGTGACGGTGCGCTCGAAGGTGGCGCGAAGGCGGCCGGAGACGCGATGGCTGGAGGCCTCAAGGCCGCTGGCGAGGCCGCGGCCGGTGGGCTCAAGGCGGCAGGTGAAGCCGTCGCGGGCGGAGCGAAGGCGGCGGGCGACGCGGTGACGGGCGGAATGAAGGCGGCGGCCGAGGCAGCGACGGGCGGCGCGAAGGCAGCGGCCGAAGGGCATCACGTCGAGACGAACACCGGGGTCCTCTCGGCGCTCGGCTTCGGCAAGGTGCCCTCGACCATCTCCGGCAGCTTCCTCGTGTTCTTTTCCTGGGTCTTCTCGATGTTCGGCTCGTCGTGGCTCGGCGCCGAGGCCGAGCTGCCGGCGCGGGTGGGCGTGATGCTCGGCGCGCTCGTCCTCTCCCTCGTCGCGACCTCTCTCGCGGTGCGCCCGCTGGTGAAGGCCTTCGAGTCTGCCGCGCCCCAACGCCGTCACCACTTCATCGGGAAGGTCTGCGAGATCACCTCGGGGAAGGTCGACGGGAAGTTCGGCACGGCGACGGTGAGCGACGGTGGCGCGGGCCTCAACTTGAACGTCATCTGCGAGAAGGCCAACCAGTTGAAGAAGGGCGACCGCGCGCTGATCGTCGGCTTCGACGAGAAGGCCGATCATTGGGAGATCGAACCCCTCGACTGGCTCGAGCCGCAGGAACTCGACGCGCTCAAGGACCCGGAGAAGGTGGGGCAGGTGCTCTCGTCGCGCATGCGCACCCGCGGCTGAACCCGAAGCCTGTCGCGCCTGATCAAGCGCAAAACGACCGATCAACGACTTGCGGGTGCGAGAAATGGCTCGAGCGGCGGCGCGTGTGCCTTCCGAAGCCGAGCGACGGATGAATCCTGATCATCCCGAGCGAAGCGCATCGTAGAGTGACCAGGAATTTCCCTGGGGAGGATGGGACCATGTCAGAGACGTTCTGGATCGTCGGCGGCGCGATCGTCGGTGGCTTCGCGTTGGTGATGTTCATCGCGGTCGTGATCGGCCGCTTCTACCGGCAAGTCAGCCAAGGCCAGGTGCTGATCATCAACACGATGGGCAAGGAGCCGAAGGTCGCCTTCACCGGCTCCGTCGTGCTGCCCATCATCAACCGCGCCGAGGTGATGGACATCTCGCTGAAGACGATCGACATCGATCGCCGCGGGAAGGAAGGCCTCATCTGCGCGGACAACATTCGCGCCGACATCAAGGTGAGCTTCTTCGTGCGGGTGAACAAGACCGTCGAGGACGTGCTCAAGGTCGCCCAGTCGGTCGGCTGCGCGCGCGCCTCCGAAGAGGTGACGCTGCAAGAGCTCTTCGAGGCCAAGTTCTCCGAGGGTCTCAAGACCGTCGGCAAGCGGCTCAACTTCGAAGACCTCTACAAGGAACGGGAGGCCTTCAAGGATCAGATCGTTCAGGTCATCGGCAAGGACCTCAACGGCTACAACCTCGAGGACGCGGCGATCGACTACCTCGAGCAGACCCCGCTCGATCTCCTCGACAAGGAGAACATTCTCGACGCGGCGGGCATTCGGAAGATCACCGAGCTCACCACGCAGCAGAACGTGCTGACCAACGACTTCCGGCAGACCGAGCGCAAGCAGATCACCAAGCAGAACGTCGAGGCCGACGAGGCCGTCTTCGCGCTCGAGCGGCAGCGCGCCGAGGCCGCCGCCAAGCAGAAGCGGGAGATCGAGACGATTCAGGCCCGTGAGGTCGCCGAGACCCTTCGGGTGCAGCAAGAAGAGAAGACCAAGGCCGAGCTCGCCCGCATCAAGGCCGACGAAGAGATCCTCATCAACGAGCAGAACAAGAGCCGGCAGATCGAGGTCGCCCAGAAGAACCGCGAGCGCGTCGTCGGCATCGAGACCGAGCGCGTGCAGAAGGACCGCGATCTCGAGGCCATCGCGCGTGAACGCGAGGTCGAACTCCAGCGCATCACCAAGGAGAAGGCCCTCGAGCAGGAGCGCAAGGCGATCGCCGACGTCGTCTCGACCCGCATCGCCGTCGAGAAGAAGGTCGCCACCGAAGAAGAGGCGATCAAGCAGCTCCGCCGCGTCGCCGAGGCGCAGCGCAACAAGGACGCGACCGTGATCGACGCCGAGGCCAAGGCGCAGCAGAGCGTGATCGCCCAGGTGAAGGCCGCCGAGGCCGCCGAGGAGGTCGCCAAGCACACCGCCAAGACGCGGCTCATCGAGGCCGACGCCTCGCTCGAGGCCGCCGACAAGGAAGCGCGCGCCAAGATGCGCTTCGCCGAAGGGCTCCAGGCCGAGCAGGCCGCCGAAGGGCTCGCCAAGGCGCGGGTGCTCGAGGCCACTGCGGTCGCCGAAGAGAAGCGCGGGCTCGCGGTGGTGCGGGTGAAGGAAGCCGAGGCCCAGGCCATCGAGAAGCAGGGCTCCGCCAACGCCAACGCGCTGCGCGCCAAGATGCTCGCCGAGGCCGAAGGCGACGAGAAGAAGGGCATGGCCCGCATCGTGATCGAGCAGGGCGAAGCCGACGTGGTGCAGAAGCGCGGCGTCGCCGAGGCCGAAGCGGTGAAGGCCAAGGTGCAGGCCGAAGCGCTCGGCGTGCAGGAGAAGCTGCTCGCCGAAGCCCGCGGGCTCCAGGAGAAGGCCGAGGCGATGAAGGCCCTCGAGGGCGTCACCCGCGAGCACGAAGAGTTCCGCCTGCGGCTCGAGAAGGAGCGCACGGTCGAGCTCGAGGCTCTGCACGTGAAGAAGGACATCGCCGCCAGCCAGGCGCAGGTGATGGCGCAGGCGATGGCGAACGCGAAGATCAACATCGTCGGCGGCGACGGTCAGTTCTTCGACCAGTTCGTCAAGGCGGTGTCGCTCGGCCAGTCGGTCGACGGCGCCATCGGGAACTCCGACCAGCTCAAGCTGCTCCTCAAGGAATACCTCGAGGGCGGCCGGTCGCTCCCCGACGACGTGAAGGCCATTCTCTCGAAGCCGGGTGTCACCGGTGACGTGCAGAACCTCGCCGCCGCGGCGCTGATGAGCCGGGTGATGAAGGACGAGAAGAAGCCGTCGAAGTGAGGCCGTGAGCCCCGAGGCCCGCGATGGCGAACGAAGCGAAGACTCCCTCCGGCGGTGAGACGCTGGAGGGCGGCAGCTACGAGGTCATTCGCGGCCGGCTGCTGACGCACGCGAAGGACCTCGGCACCAAGGCCGGGGCGCTCAACGACCGCCGCCGCGCCGAGTTCGGTGGACAGGAGCTGACGGTCATCGGCTCCGATCGGGTGCGCACCGAGAACAACTGCGTGCCCCGCAACATCGTCCCCGTCGGCAAGGCGATGCTGCTCGGCTTCAACGTCTTCATGGGGCTCAAGCAGGAGCGGGCGGTGAGCGACGTCTTCTCGCTCCATCGCTTCGAGCAGGGCGCCGACGGGGCCTTCGACTTCTCGCTCCTCCCCTCGACGGACGCGGGCGGCTTCCTCCAGGACCGCCGCTTCGTGAAGGACTTCGAGGAGCTCTTCAAGTTCTACAAGGACGCGCGGCTCGATCTGCTGACCCGCACCGAGGCGCGGCTCCTCGCGCGGTTCGCGACCGGCCAGACCGATCGCGACGTGAAGGTGCTCCGGTTCTCGATCGACGCCGGCGGGCAGGTCACCTACGTCGACAACCGCGGCGAGAACGACGTGCCGCGGGCGGCGTCACACGACTTCGTCTGGAAGCAGGCGACTCGCGAGCACCACGTCTCTGGCCGGCACCCGCACGTCAACGTCCTCGATGAGGTCTTCGTCGAGACGGTGGGCGGCGATCTCACGGTGAAGGTCGAGAACAACACCGAGACTGGCCAGGGCATCTACTCCGAGCCGGTCGACGAGCCGACCCAGTCGCTCGACGACGCCGAGTTCCACTACGCGCGGGTCGGAGCCCTCATTCTCCTCAAGGTGCGACCCTTCCGTGAGGAGAAGGATCGGTACCTCGTCTTCAACGTGCGGACGAGCACGGTGGTGCGGGTCGATGCCATCGGCGTCTCCTGCATCCAGCTGCCGGAAGAGCAGGGCATCATCTTTCCCGGCGGGTACGCGCTGCAGACCGGCGAGGTGAAGCAGTTCGACGGCGACGCCACCGGCCTCGAGTTCAAGCGCTCGATCAAGTCTCCGAACGGCGAAGACGTGCTCTACGTCTTCTACGAGCGCGGTGGCGGGCGCTACGTGCTGTTGCCGTACAACCTCGTGCGCAAGGAGGTCGCGAGCCCGATTCACTGTCACGGCTACGCGATCTTCGCCGATGGGAAGATGGTCGTCTTTCGCTCGACCTCGAACGAGCCGACGCGCGTTCACCCGATGCAGATCTGGCAGACGCCGTTCGTCTCGGCCGAGTTCGCCGCCGCCGCGCCCGCGCCGCAGGGAACCCTGGGCAAGCTGGGGAACGCCGAGCTCGTGCGCGGAATCTCCGAGGTGCTCACGCTGCAGCGCCTCGCCGAAGCCGAGAAGCCGACGCGCAAGACGTACGAAGCGCTCATCGCCGCCTGCCAGCGGGTGATCGACGCGTTCCATTGGCTCGGCCAGAAGGAGATCGGCCTCCTCGCGACGGTGAAGGAGCTCGCCAAGTCGGCGGAGCAGATCGTCGACGAGTTCGAGAAGGTGCTGGCGATGCAGAAGCGCGCCAGCGAGGAGCTCGCCAAGGCCGCGACCGAGCAGACCGAGCTGGTACGGGGCCTCACCCAGGACGATCTCCGCTCGACCGATGCGCTGATGACCGCGCTGAGCCGGTTGCGGACCCAACGCGGCCACCTCATCTCGCTGAAGGAGATCCGCTACATGGATCTCCAGCGGGTCGATGCGCTGGAAGCCGAAGTGGTCGCGAGCTTCGAGCAGGTGAGCAGCTGGACGGTCGAGTTCCTCCTCACCCCAGCTGCGTTTCAACCGCTGCACGAGAGCGTGGCGCGCATCGAGGCCGAGCTCGGCAAGGCCACCAAGACGGCGGAGCTCAAGGGACAGATCGAAGAGGTCGAGCGGCTCGGAGGCGGGCTCACCGTTCTCGGCGAGGTCGTCGGTGGGCTCACCTCGGGTGACGCGACGCAGAAGGCGAAGATCCTCGAGGACATCAGCGAGGTCTTCTCGAAGCTGAACCGCGTTCGCGCGACGGTGCAGGGCCGGCGGAAGGAACTCCTCAGCTCGGAGACGCGCGCCGAGTTCACCTCGCAGTTCAAGCTCTTCGCCCAGAGCATCGACAGCGCGCTCGCCCTCGCGGACTCGCCGGAGAAGGTGGACGAGCAGCTGGGCAAGCTCTCGGTGCAGCTCGAGGAACTCGAGAGCCGCTTCTCCGACGTCGACGAGTTCGCGGCCGAGCTGGCCCAACGCCGCGACGAGCTCTTCGACGCCTTCGCGCGACGGCGTCAGGTGCTGATCGACGAGCGGCAGCGCAAGGCGGCCAACCTCTTCGGCGCCGCGGAGCGCGTTCTGCAGGGCATCACCCGGCGGGCCGCGAGCTTCACCGCCGACGACGAGCTCAACGCGTACTTCGCGAGCGATCCCACCGTGCAGAAGCTGCGGCAGCTGATCGCGCAGCTCATCGAGCTCAAGGATCCGGTGAAGGCCGACGAGCTCGACTCGAAGCTCAAGACGGCGAAGCAGGAAGCGATTCGGGCGCTTCGCGACAAGAAGGACCTCTTCGAGGGCGGAGCGGCGATCGTCCGCTTCGGGCAGCATCGCTTCAACGTCAACACCCAGCCGATCGAGGCCACCGTCCTCCCGAAGGACGACGCGCTGTTCCTCCACCTCACCGGCTCCGACTACTTCCAGAAGCTGGCGGACCCGGCGATCGACGCGGCCAAGGCGTACTGGGATCAGACGCTGCCGAGCGAATCGCCGGAGGTCGCGCGCGCCGAATACCTCGCGTCCAGCTTGCTCGATGCGGCGGTCGAGGGCCGCGACGGGCTGAGCCTGCCGAAGCTGTACGAGGCAGTGCGTGACGGGCACTTGCAGCCGCTCACACGCGACACGGCGCAGAGCCGCTATGACGAGGGCTACGAGCGCGGCGTTCACGACGCGGACGCGGCGAAGATCCTCGAAGGGTTGCTGACGCTGCGCGCCTCGGCCGGCTTGCTCCGCTACGACGCGTGGCCGCGGGTGTTGGCGACGCTCACCTGGGCGGCCGAGCGTGACGAGGCATTCAAGAAGGTGGCGATTCGACGGGCTCAGAGCCTCGGGCGCTTGCGCGCACAGTACGGTCCGGCGCACGAGCTCGAGCGCCTGGCGACCGAGCTGTCCCACCGCGTCGCTCAGTTCTCGACCGCGGCTGGTCTCGAGGCCTCTGCTGGTGATCTCTCCCTCGCGGGCCGCTACCTCGCCGACGAGCTCGCGAAGGACGTGCAGCGCTTCGTGGTGAGTCAGGACGCGGTGGCGTTGCGAGAGGCGCTGCTCTCGGCGATCGAGGTCGCAGGGCAGCGGCGCGCCTTCGATGACGATCTCCGTTCACTCGACGACGCCGCCGAGCGCTTCAAGCTCACCCGGGCCTGGCTCGAGGGCTACGCGGCGCGGCAGGGGAACGCGACGGCGCTGGCGGGCCCGGTGCTCGAGGCGGCAGCGCTCTTCGCGGTCGAAGAACGCGTGCTCGCGCGGGAGACGTCTTCGGCGCTCCTCTCGACGGAGCTGTCCGGGCTGCTGTCGAATCACCCGCGCATCGTCGGCCAGAAGCTGAGCCTGCGCCTCGACGAGTTCTCGCGCCGGCTCGCGCGCTTCAAGGAAGAACGACTGCCGGCGTACCGTGGCTTCCGCGCGAAGGTGCGAGACGTGCTCGAGCACGAGCGCAAGCGACTGCGCCTCGACGAGCTCAAGCCGAAGGTGCTCTCGAGCTTCGTGCGCAACCGGCTCATCGACGAGGTCTACCTGCCGCTCATCGGCGCGAACCTCGCCAAGCAGCTCGGCACCGCCGGAGAGAACAAGCGCACCGATCGAAACGGGCTGCTGCTGCTCGTCTCTCCGCCCGGCTACGGCAAGACGACGCTGATGGAATACGTCGCGAGCCGCCTCGGCCTCACCTTCGTCAAGGTGAACGGCCCGGCGCTCGGTCACGAGGTGGTGAGCGTCGACCCAGCCGATGCGCCGAACAGCACCGCGCGCCTCGAGGTCGAGCGAATGAACTTCGCCTTCGAGCTCGGCAACAACGTGATGCTGTACCTCGACGACATTCAGCACACGAACGCCGAGCTCTTGCAGAAGTTCATCTCGCTCTGCGACGCGCAGCGGAAGATCGAAGGCGTCTGGAATGGAGTGACCCGCACCTACGATCTCCGCGGCAAGCGGTTCTGCGTGGTGATGGCCGGCAACCCGTACACGGAGTCCGGCGAGGTCTTCAAGATCCCCGACATGCTCGCGAACCGCGCCGACACCTACAACCTCGGCGACATTCTCCAGGGGAAGGACGAGCTGTTCGCGCTCAGCTACCTCGAGAACGCGCTCACCGCGAACACCGTCACCGCACCGCTGAGCACGCGGCCGGCCGCAGACATTCCCCGCTTGCTCGAGCTGGCGAAGGGCAAGTCGGTCGCCACCAACGAGCTCGAGCATGGCTACTCCGCCGCCGAGCTGAACGAGATCGTCGCGGTGCTGCAGCGGTTCTTCTTCGCGCAGCGCGTGCTGCTCACCGTGAACCAGGCGTACATCGCGTCGGCGTCGCAAGACGATCGGTTCCGCACCGAGCCGCCGTTCAAGTTGCAGGGCAGCTATCGGAACATGAACAAGCTCGCCGAGAAGATCGTCTCGGCGATGTCGAACGACGAGCTCGAGGCGTTGATCGATGCCCACTATGCGGGCGAGTCGCAGACGCTCACCACCTCCGCGGAACAGAACCTCCTCAAGCTCGCGGAGCTGCGCGGGCGTCAGTCGGCCGAGCAGAAGACGCGGTGGGACGAGATCAAGCGCGGCTTCAAGCGGGTGCAGACCCAGGGCGGGAAGGACGACGATCCGGTCGTGCGGGTGACGGGAACGATCGCGGCGCTCGGTGAAGAGCTCGCGCGGCTGCGGGAAGCGGCCTCGGCCGTCGCAGGGAAGCAGGGCGAAACGCTCGCGCCGAAGCTCGAGGAGCTGACCCGAACGATCGCGGCCACGGCCAAGGCCCCGCGCCAGAACGACCTCGGCCCGAAGCTCGACGAACTCACGAAGACGATCGCGGCCTCGGCGAGGGTGCCACGGCAGAACGACCTCGGCCCGAAGCTCGACGCGATCAAAGACGCGGTCACCTCGGCTGGAACGGCGCTCAAGGCGAGCGGGTCGGTCGATCTCGGCCCGGTGATGTCGCAGCTCGCCCAGGTCGCCGAGGCGATGGCTGCGCGGGCGCAGGCGCAGCAGATCGATCTCACGCCCGTGCTCACTCAATTGACCGAGCTCACCAAGACGGTGATCGAGCGCCCCGCGTCACCGGGCCCCGATCTCACCCCGTTCCTCGAGCGGCTCGCTGCGCAGCCCGCGCCCAAGGCGAGCAAGGAGCCGCTGCCCGAGGAGGTGCGCCGCCAGCTCTCGACCCTCGCCGATACCCTCTCGCCGATCGCTGCGGCCGCCAGGAGCGTGCTCCAGGTGGACGCCGATGGCGCGATGAAGGCCGTCGTCGTCTGGCAACAGATCAACGAAGCGATTCAGCTGGTGCGAGCGCTCGAAGATCGACTCACTGGTCGGCCGCGGCGCAAGAGCTGATGACCTCCGCATCAGTTTCTCGCTGAAGCCGCCTTCGAGCCGAATGGGGCCAAATCGACGTCGTACGAGGCGCCCATCAGTGTCCGCGATGGTAGATTCGCGCGCGCGTGAAGGCCTGTCCTTTCTGTGGAGCGGCGTTGACGTCGGCAGCGGACACGTGTCCGAGCTGTCTGGCGACGCTCCCGGTCGAGCCGCGGCAGCGCTCGGGTCGGCCCAAGCGGCTCGATCTGTCCGATGTCTCGACCGACGGTCAGGCGAAGGCGCTCCAAGAGTTGGCGATGGCGGAGCCCGACCCGAACGCGACCTGCACGATCCACGAGGGCGCGGAGAGCCGAGGCACCTGTCGCGCCTGCGGCAACCCCGCGTGCGCGGTCTGCCTCTCGCACGGCGGCACCTGTCCCGCCTGCCGACGGGCCGAGGCGCCAGCGAAGATCATCGATCTGTCCAGACAGATCGCGTTCGTCTCCGGAGTGTCGGCGCTGCTCCTCTTCGTCTTCGTCGCCTATCGCTACCTCGACAAGACGGTGCTCGACGTCGATGCCCGGCGCTCAGCGCTCGCGATCGTCCTCGCGGTGGTGCACGTGCCGGCTGGAATCGCGGTGGTGACGAGGCGGCAGTTTGCGCTCGCCGTCGTGGCGACCGGCCTCGTCTTGATGGGGCTGTTGGTGCCGCTGCTGGGCGCTGAGCCCTGGTGGATGGCCTTCGTCAGGCTCGGCGCTGCCTCGCATGCCGCCCTCGCGGCCTATCGCCTCAAGAAGCAGACCGACGAGCTGTACCTGCCTCTGAATCGAACGGAGTGACGATGCGCGCGTGTCTTCTGCTCGGCCTCATCTCCAGCCTCGCTCTCGCCGCCGACCCAACGGTGCCTGGCGCGGTCACCACACCGTACCCGACCTACGAGAACGCCTCCCTCGAGTGGGCGATCACCGGCGACGACGATCTCGACTCGGTGGTGACGGTTCGATACCGCGCGATGGGCTCGGCGAGCTGGCGCGTGGGGCTCCCGCTCCGGC
>JBPOIJ010000159.1:0-13670 GCA_052034585.1 Myxococcota bacterium | reverse complement strand
CACCAACTCCGCCCGCCGTTGCACCACCAACTCCGCCCGCCGTTGCACCACCAACTCCGCCTCCGCCCGCAGCTCCGCCATCACCGCTCGCGCCTCCACCCAACGCGCCCCCATCCTCGCGCGGGTTCACCCCGATCAGGACGCGCTCGGTGCACGCCGCGAGCAGGATCCACGCGAGAAACCGCAGGGCGTACGCTCGACTCAGGGTTGTCCCTCGAGGAGCCGCCGAGCACGCGCCGCAACGGGCCCCGTCGGATCGGCCTTGATCAACCTGTTCCCAATCTGCTCAGCGAGCCGTCGATCGCCAGCCCGCAGGTGTGCCTCGATCCGCACGAGATCTGCCTCGACCCTGAGCGCGCCTTTCGGAAAGTCCCGCCGATGCTGCTCGAGGATCGACAGCGTGCTCCGCGGGTCACTCGCGAGCGCGGCCCGTGCCGAGTCGAGCAGCGCGACCTCCTTGGCGAGGAGATCGGGTTCGTCGACGGGACGACGCGGCTTGGGAGTGTCGGTCGGCGGAGGCGGAGGATTGGCGATGGGCTCGGGAGGGCGCGGCTCCTCGGCTGGGGGCTCTGCGGGCGGCTCAGGTAGCGCGACTGGCGGCGGCAGTTGCGTCGGAGCCTCGTTCACCGACTCGACCGGGTGCGGCTCCGGAGGCAGGGGCGGTGGAGTCCCTCGTGTCTGCCACGCTGCGAGGCCCCCGATCAGAAGCGCGAGCACCACGAGCGGGCCGATGAGGCGTCGGCCTCCCCCGCTGCCCCCAGCTGGCGTCGCCATGACGCGCTCGAGGATCGCCTCCTTGCGTGCGTCGGAAGGACGCTCCGCCCGCGCCGCGGCGTGCAACTCTTCCGTGAGCTTGTCGAGATCGTCAGGCTCGCTCATCGATCCCTCACTTCCATCGCCAGCAGTTCTCGAAATCGTTCCCGAGCGCGCCGGAGACGCGAAGCGACCGTGCCCTCCGGAATCTGGAGCGCCTCGGCGCACTCACGCTTGCTCAGCCCTTCGATGTCCTGAAGCACGAGCGCCCACCTCAGGTCGTCCTCGAGCTGATCGAGGACCCGCTGGAGCAGCGCCCGTTTTCGCTTGAGCTCGAGCGACTCCTCCGGATCGACCGCGGCGCCGTCGTCGGGCAACGTGCCTGGGAGGTCCTCTTTCCGACGCGTCAGACTCTTCGCGACGAGGATCGCGGACGAACACAAGAACGAGCGTTCACGCCCAGGTTGAATCTCGTCGAGGCGCTCGAGCGCGACCATGAAGACCTGTTGCAGCCCGTCGTCGGCCTGATCGGCGCTCAGCCCCTGACGCCGGATGAGACGCCACAGGAGATCGGCGTGCGCCTTGAACATCTCGCGGAGCCGCGTGCGCTGCGCAGCCGTCTGCCTGACGCCTCGAGAAGTCGCCTCGGTCTCGAGGGCGAGGAGGAGTGGATTGATCACGTGTTCAATGCCGTGACGAGGTGGGTCGGATCACAACCGCACCTGAACGCCGAGGGAGGGCTGAATGAAGACGAGGGGATTGGCGAACACACTTCCTTCCGGGTCGATCACGTAGGTGTCGCGGCGGAGGTTGAAGCCGAGCAAGGCGCGAACGCCCAGCGACCAGCGACCGACCGAGATCGCTGCCGCGACCGACGGGCCGAGCGACGGGCTCAAACGGGTGACCGCGATGGGCTGAATCGCGCGTGGCGCGCTGACGGTGAAGAACATGATCTGGGTCACCGCGTGGAGTTCGACGCTCAAGGGCCCCGCTCCGAGCACCGCTCCAGCGCTCGCGTTCGCGACGAGATGAAAGGGGTATTCGCCCGTGCCGGTGGCGGTCGCGATGACCCGACCGCTCCCACCACCGACTTCGAGGCGCCCGATGAAGAGGCCGGTGCGATAGGCGATCGTGGCGACGGCGCCGAAATCGGCGAGGCCGCTGATCGCGGTCGTGAGGTGGCCCGTCGCCCCGAGGAGGAGCGCTCGCTCGGTGGTCGGCGTCTCGGGAGGGGTGCTCACGACGGTGACGGGAGTCGTCGTGCGGTCGGCGCCGGTGACCGACGTCGGTTGCGCGATGGAGGGCGACTCGACTGGTGCCGGAGGCGCAAGCGGCTCCGCTGGCGGCGCTTCGACGGGAGGTGGCGGAAGCTCGATCGGGAGCGGTCCCAGCCGTGCGTGGGCGGGGTCGATCACCAAGGCCGACATGAGGCTCAGCGCCTCGACGACCGACTCGCACCTGGGGCTCGTCGCCTCGCGTTGGGTGACGCCCGTGGGCAGGCGGAGGGTGAGTCGGCCACGAAAACGCCGCCCTGGTCGATCGAGCGCGACCGAGATCACCGCCGGCGTCTCACCGTCGATCACCTTCGCGCGCGAGGTGCGAAAGGCGAGCGCGGCAACGAAACGATCGGCGGCCGGACAGTCGAGGTGGCCCTGCCACTCGAGCCGGACGTGCTGAACCGGCTCCTCCGACACCGCTTGCGCCAATGCGAGAGCAACCAGCCAGGCCATTCGGGGCTCAACTTACGTCCTCACCGGCCTCGCATCGACCTTCTCCTCCTCGGATCAGAGCGCCGAGCAGAGCGCTGGATTCGCGGCGATGAGCTGCTGGACCTGCTGCAGCATCGCGTCGCACTCGACCTTGATCTCCGCCGAGCGGGTGCGCAGCGGGCCGTAGTGACCCATGCTCCCGCCAGAGACGCGCATCATCACTGCGGCGTACTCGGCGGCGAACACCGGGCACTCCTTCTCTCGTCTCTGGAAATCGAAGCCGTCCCCCGAGCCGTAGTTCATCCAGTCGGCGGCGCTGCAGGTGACGCCCTCGGCGAACGTCGAGAGATGGCAGTGGGTGTTGTCGGTGCGGTGCCGGGCGAAGATCAGATCGAGCTGCGGGCTGAAGGCGTGGGAGTTGTAGCTGGTCTGCCAGGCGCCCGCTTCGGCCGTGGAGGCGGTCGTGTTGGTCGCCGAGGTGTCCCGCCCCACGCAGTGCTCGCCCGAGCTCTCGCGCATGCCCAGCCCGATGAGGAGGACGTAGACGTGGCGCATGGTGTCGATGCCGGCCTGCGCGTTCGAGAGACCGGCGCTGGTGAACTGCGCCTGGTACCACGCGAGCGCGTCGTGAACGGTGTCGGCGGTCTGCGCTTGCGACACGAGCGGCAGCTCGCTCCGGGCGGGTTCACACAGCGCCTTCGCGAAGGTGCGCGCGATTCCCTTGGCGAAGCCCCGCGGCATCTGGCCTCGGTTGAGCCACTGGTAGCGATAGCAGGCCGAGTTCACCGCCAGGGCGTCGAGCGCGGTGAGGCTGACGGTCCCTCCGGCCGAGCCCCCACCCGAAGAGCCACCGGCCGTCGAACCACCACCGACGCGTCCTCCACCGACGGAGCCGCCACTCGAACCGCCTGCACTCGCCCCACCGGCCGATCCACCACTCACTCCGCCTCCCCCGCTCTCCCCGCCTCCGCTCGCGGTCCCACCGCTGGTGGCGAGGCCACCACCAACCTCGCCACCGCCCGTCGCGCTCGTTCCTCCGCCGCTGGTCCCTCCGCCCGTGTTCCCTTCACCAGGCATCGGACCGCAGGCCGCGAGGGCCATCGAGAGGACGACGAGGAGCCGTTTCATGTCGCGCACCATCGCCGTCCTTCCTCGCTCGACCAACTCCCAGCGGAGTTCCAGTGAGGCACGAAGGTGACGGTGTTCACCTGCGATCGAGCCGGATCGAGATCGTCACCTCGGCGCCGCCCTCGGCCCACACGCGCAGCAAGGGCAGCAGCTCGGCGAGGCGGTCTCGAAACGGTTCGAGCGCGAGCCGCTCGTCCATCGCCGGCGTCACCCGGAGCGACGACTCGACCAGCTTCACCGCGCCACGAGGCTCGCTGCGGCCCACCTTCACGAACGCGGCCGCCGCCATGATCAGCCCCTGGAAGACGAGCCGGTCGACGCCCTGCTCGACGCGCCACGCCGTTTCCCACGCCTCGTGCGCCTCGAAGAACTTCCCCTCGTTGAAGAGCTGCCGGCCTCGTTCGAGTGTTTCAGCGGTCGACATGCCGTCAGTGTACCCGTCAAAGCGCGCTGCAGACGGCTCGATCCTGGCTCACCAAGCGCTGCACCTGCTGCAGCATGCCGTCGCACTCCGGCCGCACCTCGGCGGCGCGGGTTCGGAGGGGACCGTAGTGACCGCTGCTGCCGCCGTTCACCCGGAGCATGACCGCGGCGTACTCGGCGGCGAAGGCGGGGCAGTCCTTCTCGAGCTTCTGGAAGATCATTCCGTCGCCGGTGCCCCAGTTCTTCCAGTCGGCCGTCGAGCAGCTCACGCCTTCGGCGAAGGTCGCGGCCTGGCAGTGGCTCGAGTCGGCGCGGAAGCGCGCGAAGAGGACGTCGAGCTGGGCGTGGCGAACGTGCGAGTCGTAGCTGGTCTGCCATGCGCCGGCTTCGGCAGAGGCCGCCGAGGTGTTGGTCGCCGAGGTGTCGCGGCCGACGCAGTGCTCTCCCGAACTCTCACGCATTCCGAGGCCGAGCAGCAGCACGTAGACGTGGCGGAGGGTGTCGACCCCGGCCCGATCGTTCGAGAGCCCGAGCGCCGAGAACTTCGCGTCATACCAGGCGAGCGCGTCGTTTCCGGTGTCGGTCGTGCGAGCGCGGGAGACGACCGCGAGATCACTCCGAGTGGGATCGCACACCGCCCGAGCGAAGTCGCGCGCCACGCCCTTGATGAACCCACGCGGCATCTGTCCTCGGTTCGCCCACTGGTAGCGGAAGCACGACGAGCCAACCGCTGCGGCGTCGATGGCGGCGAGTGTCGCCGAGGGGTTTCCGGGCCGGCTCACGACCTCGTAGAAGGACCGATGGGTCCAGCCCGCGATGCCGGAGGCGGAGACCTTCACGTAGGCCTGGGTCGACGGCTCCGAGACCGTCACTCGAGTTCCCTGCGCGATCACCTCGACGATCGCGAAGGTCTTCGCCGGCCCGCTCCGGAGGTTCACGTCGGTCGTCGCGCGGAGGATCGTTCCAGGCTCGAGCCGCACGCCCTCGGCGATCACCTCCTGGGCGCTGACCGCGAGGTCGTCATCGGGTTCGACGGCGCCCTCGAGTGGGCCACAGCCAGCGATCACGAGTGCAAGGAGGAGTCGGCGCATGGCGCGCAGCATGTCGGCGACGACTGAGCACTCCAACTGCGTGCCCCGAGAGCTGTCACCTCGAGATGACGCCGTCGTCCCAAAAATAGACAGTGGAGTCTGCGGGCTCCTCGCCTACGACCAGGAGTGTGAAGAGAGGCTCCATTGGGACCCGCCGAGCCGCGGCGCTGCACCTGGGTGGATCGACGCACCGAACGCCAGCTGCGGTGGTGACCTCACTCGTCGCCCTGCAGGCGCAGGACCCGCTCGGCGTACGCTGGGCGATCGGCGTGCGGCTGCCGGGCTCACGCGAAGCCGAGATCGTTCGGGCACTCGACGATGGACGGCTCGTTCGAACTCACCTCTTTCGCTGCACCTGGCAAGTGCTCACCCCCGAGGATCTCGCCTGGCTCCTTCCCCACTTCGGTCCTCGCGTCATCAAATCGATACAGGGCCGCCTGAAGCAGCTCGGGCTGACCGCGGGCGTGCTCCGCCGCTCGGAGACCGCGCTCCAACGGGCGCTCGAGCGTGCACCTGCTGGGCTCGGTCGCGACGGGCTCGCCGACGTCCTCGCTCGGGCGAAGGTCGATTCGTCGGAGCAGCGGCTCTCCCATCTCCTCACCCACGCCGAGCTGAACGGCCTCTTGGTGAGCGGCGCGCTCGTGGACGGGAGAGCGACCTGGGTGCTCGCGGAGACGCGTCTCCCCAAGGCTCGCCCGAGCTCGTTCGAGGACACGCTTCATCGCCTCGCGCTGCGCTACGTCGCGACTCGAGGTCCGGTGAGCGCCGACGACTTCGCCTGGTGGACGGGCGTCACACGCACCGAGGCGCGGGCCGCGTTCGAGGCGCTCGCGCAGGCGAGCCGGCAGGATGGTCTGCTGAGCCTCGACGGCCCCGACGAGGACGCCACCCACGTCTTGCCGCCGTTCGACGAGTTCCTCATCTCCTACGCACAGCGCGATCACGTGCTCGATCCCAGCCAGGTGAAGCGCATCAACGCCGGCGGCGGGCTGCTCGCGCCGATCATCGTGCACCGTGGGCAGGTGATCGGCACCTGGACCCGAACGCTCCAGCGCCGGGAGGTCGCGGTCGTTCCCGCGTACTTCGCTTCACCGAGCGCGAGCGTGCGGCGGACGGTCGGCGAGGCGTTCGAACGCTACGCGCGCTTTCTCGATCGTGAGCTGCGCTTCCAGCCTCAGGGCGCGCACCGACGAGGTTCCGATCTCCACGTGCGCCCTCGATCGTGAGCAGCGAGTCAGATCGCTCGCTCTCGATCGCTCGAGGAGGCTTCGCTGCGCGCGCCTTCGTGCGCTACCTCCGCGTGATCGATCAGGGAGGACACGCCGGCAAGGTGCCGTTCGAACACGAGGGAGGTGGCCGACCCTCGAGCGTCGCCTCGGCCCAGGTGCGCACGAGCTCGACGTTGCGATCGTAGATGGTGCTGTGCGCGGCGAGTGCGTCAGCGCAGTAGGTGAGCCGCACGCCCGCGTTCCGCATCGCCGGCACGTTGCAGGCGGCCTCCTCGGCGAGCGGCATGACGGTGTCGAGCGCACCCTGGAGGTACATCACCGGCGCGCCTTGGGGGTCTCCAACCATGACGTCGTCGACCAGCCCGTCGTAGAGCCGCTTGCCCGGGTTCTGGCACCCCGCGGAGGTCGGCCCATCGACGCAGGCGAGGAAGGTGGTGCGGAGGGTCTCGTCGATGAGATCGCGCACGTGGGTCCGGTTCGAGGGCAGCCACCCTCCGAGCGCGATCAGGCACTGGCTCTCGATCGCCGAGACGGTGCCGATCGCCGTGGCCGAGGGAAACGACTCGAAGCCATGGCCCACGCCGAGGGTGTTGTCGAAGAAGGCGTAGTGGCGGAGCGCGGCGACGACGGGCTTGGTGTAGCCCTGCGCCACCGTGAGCGCGTTCGGGTTCCTCAGCATGGTGACGTAGCCGAACGAGTTGAGGCGAGTGAAGAACTCGGGCGCGACCGCGACCACCGCGCTGAGCTGCCCGCCCGAGCCGTAGCTCCGTTCGAGGGTCTGCGCCGCGAGCGCCGCGCCTCCGCCTTGGCTGTAGCCGATGAGGATCGCGCGGCCGTCGATCGCTCCACTTGGAACGAAGGCGCGGAGGGCTCGAACGGCGTCGAGCATCGACATCGCAGTGTCGTGGTTGTCGACGTAGCCCTGAGTGCCCGCGTTCCCAAGGCCGGCGAAGTCGGGCGCGATCACCGCGTAGCCGCGCGAGGCCCACGGAAGCGCGAAGCCGAACATGCCGTTCTGCTCGTTCGTCACCGCGCAGGTGTCGGCGACGCCCACGGAGGGATGGCCGAGCGCGATGACCGGGAGCGGGCCAGGCTTCGGGGTCCTGGGGAGGTAGACCCGCGCGAGGCTGGTGCCAGGGCCGTTCCCCCGCCGCGTCGTGCGGTACGCGATCAGATACAGATCGACGGCGCTCGCGCTCGCGGGAGGCGACGGGGTCTGCATGAGCACCTCGGCTGACGAGACCGTTCGCTCGAAGCTGCAGGCGACACGACCACCGAGCGGCACCGAGGCCCCGGCGACCGCGCTCACCACCATCGCCTTGGAGTCGGTGCACGGCAGCGCCGGGCTCGAGACGTCTCCGGCGGCACCACCACTCGAGGCTCCGCCAGCCAGCCCGCCCGCGCTCCCGCCACCACTCCCCCCGCCGCTCGACACCGAACCGCCACCCGACGCGCCGCCAGCGGAGTTCACTCCGCCCGCGCTTCCGCCTCCAGCCGCGCCGCCCGACGCCGACTCGCACCTGCCAGCGACACACGCGTCGGAGGCGGCACAGGCCGTACACGCCGCGCCGGCTGCTCCACACTGAGTCGGGCTGGTGGGCTCGATGCACCTGCCGTCGGCCGCACAGCACCCGTTGCACGTCGAGGCCTCGCAGCGCGACGACGATGGAGCGGAACACGAGATGACGAGGACCCAGGGGACCAGCAGCAGCCGCATGAAGTCACCGTGCCTCGGAGGGAAGGCCCTGATCAACTCGCCCCCGGCCTTCCGTCTTGGCGCTCGCCCAAGGGAGGCGGCTGACGCGCGAGCCCGATGAGCGAGACGCCGTCAGGCAGGCTTCGGCGCTCCTTCACCTCGAGCCCATGCCGCTCGTAGAACGCGACGTTGCGAGGATTGTTCGTCTCGAGCCAGACGCCCCGCCCTCCCTGTGCCGCGTGCTCCAACCCTCGCTTCAGCAGCGCCGAGCCAAGGCCGCCTCCCTGCTTCGAGGGATCGACCGCGAGCTGGAGGAGATAGTCGTGCGGAATGGGTGCGTGCGCGCGGTGGAGTTCCTTCGTCGGTCCGCCCATGATCAGGAGCCGGCGCACGGCTCCCACCCCGAGCACCAAGGGAGTGGCGAAGAGCCCGGAGCGGAACAGCAGGCCCAACGGCTCGTCGTACGGCCGATCGAACGGAACCCAGAGCGCCACCGCCGAGGGCGGCTCGTCCACGATGTCGACCCGACCGCCGGAGAGCTGCGTCAATCGGATCAGCCGCTCGCAGAGCCAGGTGAGCTTCGCCACGCGGGAAGACGCCTCGGGCAGCACCCACACGAAGGCGGGATCAGTGGCGAACGCGCGGCCAAGCAGTGAAGCGGCGGTGCGGGTCTGTTCGAGGGAGAGCGTCACGAACCGAGCCTCCCGCGTTTCCCCGAGGAGTTCACTGAGAACTCCGACGACAGGCGCTGGCCCGTCACGAACCAGCGCCGTCGCCCCTGGTCAGTAGCTCCAGGCTCCAGTCGACGCCTGACGCCACACCTTCGATCGCGGGAGCCCTGCGACGTTGGTCACGTCGCGCCAGTTCCCGAGGAACTCGACTCGCTGGGAACTCAACGTCGCCATCACCGGGAAGCTCACGAGGCCGTTGTTCGCAGTGAGCGCCTGGCCCCAGTGGGTCGCTGACGGAGTCACGAGCTGCCCAGTCGCTCCGACGAAGGCTGCGGTGTGATCTCGAGGCGCTCCTCGCTCGACCACGAAGTGCGTGCTCCCCGCACCGACCGCGCTGCAGTCGATCTCGACGACCGCTGCGCCATCGCCGACTGCGCCCGCGAAGTTGAAGTACTGCGTGAGGACCGGCGTGAGGGGAACGACTTCGGAGAACCGCACCGCACCGGACGAGTCGTACACTCGGCCGACGCACGACCCGGTGTTCAGGGGAACGAAGGCGAACTCACGGCGCTCGAAGGCCTTGAAGACGACGTAGGTCATCACGCGAGGAGACGCCGCCTGGTACGGCTGAGTGACGGTTCCCCACACCGAACGGCCCAGCGCGGCTCGTTCGGTGGTCAGCGGGTGCCGCCTGAGCCAGTTGGCCGGGCCGTCACCATCGAGGCGCCCAGACGCGAGCTGATCGACGACCGCGAGCACCTCCGAGCCGTTGAGCGAACCACCACGGGTCATCAACCCGTTGAGCACGCGGCCGACGAAGTTGAACTTGGTCCACGAGGTGGCGTTGGGTGACTGAGGCGAGGTTTGAGACGCCGCCAGCGCGAGGAAGAGGCTACCTGCGCCGAGGTAGCGCTGGATCACGCGCGCATCCATCGCCCAGTACTGATCGCCGCCGAGGTTGAGGCCGGGCTCGCGGAGGTGATCGAGGTTCTGCACGAGATTCTCGACCGAGTAGACGCTGTCGGGTGGTGTCAACTCGGGGTGCTGCTTCGCCACGAGCGCCGTCGCGAAGACGGCGATGCCTTCGGCCGTCCACGAACTCCAACCGCGATCGAGCAAGCCGTCCTGGAAGACGTGCGCATACTCGTGGATCACGATCTCATAGAGCTGCCGCGCGTCGACGCGCCCTGGCAGCCCAAGCCCGGTGTCGGGGAGCGCGGAGAGTGTCATCACGTTGCTGAACGGTGCGTAGGTCGCGCCGGCACCACCGAGCGACGGCGAGTACCGAACCGTCAACGCCACGGAATGGGTCGGTGCGCCGAGGAGCGCGCGCATGGTGGGATCGATCTGCTGGAACAACCCCGCGAGCGCGATTCCGACGTCGAGCGGAATCGTCGATTCGTAGGTCACGACGATCACCCGAGGGTCGACCCACCCTCCATCGATCCCCCCGTCGGGTCGCACGCCCCCATCGGAGATGAAGCCCCCGTCCGTTCCAGCCCCTCCATCGGGGCGAACGCCTCCGTCAGCGACTCCGCCGTCCAGAACGAGGGGGCCGCCGTCGAGCGCGGGCCCACCATCGAGCGGCGGCACAGGGCCCGAGCCTTCGTCGATCGGCACGCCAGCAGCGTCGACGAGCAGGCACGGAACGAACGAGTCCATGGACGCTGCGGCAGGAGGGGCGTCGACGGGAACTTCGTCCACCATCAGGCCCGACGAGTGAGTCGCGTTCGGATCGCTCGACGGGGGGAGTCCGCAGCCGACGGCGAGCGGGAGGAGAAGCAGCAGGCGAGAGTTCATGTGTGCTCCAGGTGAGAGTCCGGAGCACCCAAGAGCAAGGCGTGAACCACGGGGGGGGCCAGCAGCGGCGCGGCGTTGGGCGTGGGAGTGTGCCCGCGCGGGTCACAGTCGGGTGCGCGAGCGCTACTCGAACATCACGTCCTTCGTCTTGGTGCCCTCGAGGAGGTTGATCACCTCCCTCTCGGAGCGCCCGTCACGTTCGATCCGAATCTCGTGTCTGCCGGGCATCAACGGCACCTCGAGGGGCGTCTCCTGGTGACGTTCGCCGTCGATGTAGAGGGGAACCGATCGACCGCCGGCCACTTTCACCGTGACCAGCACGGGCTTGAGGACCCGCGGAGGCGCGGCCTCGCGGCGCTTTCTGCCTCCATCGCGCGCAACGCCCGCATCGGAGCCGTGCCCGGCATCGACGTCGACCTCCGCATCCGCTCCGCCGCTCCCCGCGTCGAGGTCAGTGACACCGCCACCACTGTCGAGCTGAGAGGCCGAAGCGCTCGGGCCCGCATCCACTCCGGCCGAGGCAGTCGGCTCGCGCGGTCCGCTCCCAGAGGCGAGGATCAAGGCGAGAGCCGCGACGATCGCGACGGCCACTGCAATCACGGCGAGCCCGGAGCGCCGTTTGGGTGGCGGCGCTGCCGGCTCTGGCGTCGCCCTGGTGGCGGTGCGCAGCCCGGCCTCGCGGCTCTTCTCGAGCGAGATGATGAAATCACTCGGCACGGACAGCGGAGATCCTTCGCCGGTCTCGGCGGGCGTGTCGTCACCGAGCAGGCCCATGAACTCGGAGGGGAGGCTGCCAGGCATCGCCGGGAACAGGGCCTCGAGCGCTTCGGCCGCGGCGCCGCACGACACGAATCGCTTCGACGGATCTCGCTCGAGCATTCGGAGCACGATGGCCGACAGCTCGGGTGGCGCACGTCGTGGAGCGGGGATCGGCGCCTCCAGCACGTTTCGCATGGTGACGAGATCGTTCTCCCCCCGAAAGAGCCGGGCTCCCTCGAGCATCTCCCAGAGACACACCCCCAGCGCCCATTGATCGCTCGCGCCGCTGACGCCGGTGCTCGAGATCTGCTCCGGGGCGAGGTACGCGAGCTTGCCCTTCACGATGCCAGTCGCGGTGCGTGACTCCCGGTTGGCCGCGCGCGCGATCCCGAAGTCGACGACCTTGGTCACGCCGTCTTGGCGCACCATGATGTTCTGCGGGCTGATGTCGCGATGGACGATGTGCAGCGGTTGACCACGGCTGTCGTTCGCCGAGTGGGCGTGATGGAGACCGCGCGCCGCCTCGGCGAAGACGCGGACGCAGGTGGCCAGCGGAACTTCGGTGCCGAGCTCGCGGGCGCGGCGCTGCAGCTGAGAGAGGTTCTTCCCGCGGATGAACTCCATCGCGATGAAGTAGGTGCCCTTCCACAGCCCCACCTCGTAGATGCTGACGATGTTGGGGTGGTTGAGGGTCGCCGCCACCCGCGCTTCGTCGAGGAACTGTTCGACGAAGCCACGCTCGAGCGCGAGCTCCGGGAGCAGCGACTTCAAGATCACCAGCCGCTCGAACCCCGAAATCCCCACCTGGCGGGCGATGAAGACCTCGCCCATGCCCCCGACCGCGAGGCGGTGCAGCACGTGGTACTTGTCGAAGATGAGTGGAGGCGTCGTCATCAGTCGAAGGAGGTGAGCGGCAGGAGGGCAACCGTCAGCGCGGCGACGACGCCAGCGCCGATGAGGAGCCCGGTGGTGAGGTTCGCGCCCAGCGCGCCATCTCTCTTGAACTGACCGACGACGGCACCGTTGGACGAGGACTGCTGAACGAGCTCGAAGTACCGCTGCTGGAGATTCAGGGTGAGTCCTCCGGCGACGAGTGCACCGAGGCCAAGGACGCCAGTCGTCGCCGCGGAGGCGATGAAGACCCCTCGGCTCACCGGCTTGAACGGCACCTTCGGGACCTCGCCGGCGCCGACGCTCATGCGCTCCGGGTGCTCAGCGGTGCCGAACGTCGCCAAGACGCCCTCTCGATCCGAGGTGGAGACGAACCACTCGAACTCGAACCCAGTCGCTGACGCGAGCACCTCACCGGGGAGCGTACACCCCCACCGATCGGGCTCGTCGGTGCGCTTGAGCGGCACGCGCGACCAAGCGCTCTCGCCGAGGCGTCTCCAGTTGAAGTCGCTGTCGGAGACGAAGCGCTGGGGATCGGAGATTCGCGCACTCAGCACTGCCGCGAGACCGCCAGGAAGCTGTTTGGGGATCTCGGTCGTGACGTGGACCGATGCGATCTTCCGACGTCGTTCGTCCTCCCACTTGATCTTCTCGTTCTGCTGGTAGGCCGCCCTGACGGCTCGAAAGAGATCGAGCACCTTCTCGTGCCCCTTGTGAGGAACGAAGTCTGGCGCGAGGTGAACGAGGTCGACGAGCGCGGCGCGGGCCTCGGCCGTCTGTGACCGAATCGACATCGCCGACGCCATGGCGAAGTAGAGCTCTGCCTTGTCCGTCCTCGTGAGATCGTCGCGCGGAAGGAGCCGTTGGATGTTGTCGATGATCAGCTGCCACTCCGACTTTGTCGTGAGTTCCTCGAGCGCCTTCTTCGCATCGGCGATCGGAAGCCCGACCGGAAGGAGCGGCGACTCCGGCTCCTCCTTCGTGAGGGGCTTCCCGGCCGACTTCTTCGGGGCAGCAACTGCAGCAAACGCGAAGACGACGAGGAGAAGTCCGAGGCGCATGAGCGGAATCGTACCGGCGTGAACCGAGCGCGCCAATTGGGCGGGAGCGCGCACCGCAGTGTGACTTCGCAGTGTACACCCCAACGCCCAACTCGTCCTTGGATGGTTCGTGGTCGGTGGCGTCGAGATTGCTCAGCACATGACTCATGCGCATCCGATTCGTTGCCGTTGTCGCTGGAATCGTTCTCACGGCGTGCATGGGGCAGGTGTCGGAAGAAGACGCAGGTTCGAGTGCGGGTGGCTCGACTGCGGGCGGCTCGAGTGCGGGCGGCTCGAGTGCGGGTGGCTCGACTGCGGGCGGCTCGAGTGCGGGTGGCTCGAGTGCGGGTGGCTCGACTGCGGGTGGCTCGACTGCGGGCGGCTCGACTGCCGGTGGCTCGAGTGCGGGTGGCTCGACTGCGGGCGGCTCGACTGCCGGCGGCTCGACTGCGGGTGGCTCGACTGCGGGTGGCTCGACTG
>JBPOIJ010000031.1:0-2697 GCA_052034585.1 Myxococcota bacterium | reverse complement strand
CGTGGTGAAGGGCTTGCTGGTGCCGGAGTTGAAGAGTCGGCAAAATGAAGTGTACTGGGCGGCGTACGAGTGGCGGCCGGGAACGGGTTTGAAGACTCACGTCGCCGAGCAGGTGGGTCCTCCTGCTTCGGTGGCCCGGGCGTTACAAGGGGCCAAAGCTTGCACGTTGTTTGGCGACGGCTGGCAAGCCTATGAAAAAGGTATCCGGGAGGGCGTTGAAGCGGTAGGCGGGCAGGTGCGGGAAGTCAGGCCGGAGCAACAGCGTCCTTCTGGGGTGAGTATTGGTCTCGCGGGGAGACAGCGCCTGGAGGCAGGACAGGTTGCTGGGCCGGAGCTGGTTCCCCGTTATGTTCAACGCACCGAAGCGGAAGTGAAATTCGACGAGCAGCAGGGGGTGTCGGCCCTCGAACGGCGCCGGCAGCGGGTGGCCGGCAAGTTGGCGCAGGGCCGCCGGAAACGTGCTCAAAAAGATGCCGATCCGCGGGCGCAGAAGTAGGCAATTGAATTGGGAATTGGATCGGATATGGCGTCAGATTCCGTGTTGATTGAACCGGCGACCGCTGAGGTCCTCGACGAGGTATTCGCCATCGAACAGGCTTGCTTCTCTGCCCCCTGGACGCGCAAAATGTTGGCAGCCGAGTTGTCCGGTAATCAATTTGCGCAGTTCCTCATCGCGAAGTGTCCTGATCCCGTGTCAGGAGCCTCCGTGATTGCCGGGTATTTTTGCTTTTGGATCGTGTTCGAGGAAGTGCGGTTGATGAATCTGGCGGTGCTCGCCCCGTTTCGACGTCAGGGTGTGGCGAGTCGGCTGGTTTGTACGGCATTGCGGGCCGGGTTGGAGCGTGGTGCCAGCCGGGCGATGCTGGAGGTGCGGGCCTCGAATCAGGAGGCGTTGACCCTCTATCATCGGTTGGGGTTTCGGCAGACAGCCAGACGGGCGCGGTATTATGTGAACCCTGACGAAGATGCAGTGCTGATGGAAATGGCGCCGCTCGAGTTAGGTCCCTTGTGTGAGCGGTCGTAGGGCGATTCCGGGGCCGGGCAACAGGACAGTCATCCACGAACGTATGTAGTCAACCAGGAGGTGCGACATGCAGACGGAGACGGCGATCACTGAACGGTTACGGCAATCCAATACGGACTTCCGCGCGCTTGAAGAATCTCACCATCGCCTGGATGCCGAATTAGCCGATTTACAGAAGCGGCATGTGCTCACGCCGGCGGAAGAAGTGTTGAAGAAGCAGTTGCAGAAAGAGAAGCTGGCCACCAAAGACAAAATAGCCGAACTCATTCGATCCTCGCGTTAGCCGGGATCCCCGTGTCCTCTGTCCCGGTCGCATCCAGCCGCTGCTCGCCTCGAGCCGGTGTGTGAGCCGAAGGAGCGGAGGAACGGGTCGTTGATTCAGACAGGTAATGCTCGCACCACTGGCCGCCCATATTCAGTCGCTCAAGAAGCGGCTGCTGATCATCGTGGTGACCTTGGCGGTCGCGTTCGCCACGGCGTTTGCCTACTCCTCCGAGATGGTCGCCTGGCTCAATCGTCCGTTTCCCAATCAACTGGTGTTCTACGGGCCGACGGAAGCGCTGTTTGCGTCCATCAAAGTGTCGTTTCTAGCGGGCATCATCCTCAGCCTGCCCATGGTGTTTTACCAGTGCTGGAAGTTTGTCGAACCGGCGTTGCTCCCCAAGGAGCAACGCTGGGCGATTCCCCTGTTCCTGCTGGCGGCCTTGCTGTTCGCGCTCGGCCTGGTCTTTTGTACTCTTGTCATTCTGCCGCTCGTCATCGACTTCTTCGTCAGCTTCGGAATGGATCGCGACATCACCCCCGCGCTCGGTGTGGGGACCTATATCGACTTCAACGTCAAATTTCTTCTGATCTTCGGCTGCGCCTTTGAGTTGCCGCTGGTGTTGACCCTGTTGTCGCGCGTGGGGGTCGTCTCGGCAGCGGTGCTGGCACACTATCGTAAACATGCCATCATGGCGGCGCTGATCATTTCGGCCATCGTGACCCCGGACGCCACTCTGTTTACCATGTTGCTGATGGCGGTCCCGCTCATGGTACTCTATGAGATCGGGATCATCGGGGCCAAGATCTTCGGGCGGGCCGCAGGGCCGGCTCCCGACATGAATCTGCCGCTCGATCCTGATATACCCATCGGCACGGCCGGTCATCGCGTCCGGTAATCCGGCGCTCACACTTTTGGAAGGATGATCATTTTATGCTGCGTCATATGCTGGTGTTGACGGTGTTTACACTCGGCAGTCTGCAAGGGTTTGCGCATGCGGCATCTTTCCCGGGCGGGAGCGAGGGCGGCGCTCCGTTGAATCTGGAGCAGGGGCATCCGGGCCAGGAGCCGGGCGCCTCCGCCGATATCGGCAATACGAGTATTCAGGCCCTTACGGCCGGCTCCGGAGGAATCATTTATGCCGGTTCCTTCGGCATGGGCATTTTTCGCAGCGCCGATCGTGGCGGGTCCTGGACCTCAGCCAACCAGGGACTGACCGATCCCTTCGTGCTCTGTCTCACCACCGGCAAGGACGGCGCCATCTATGCGGGGACGTTTCGCGGCGGTGTCTTCCGGTCGCGTGACGGAGGCAAGAACTGGCAGCCGGTCAACAAGGGCCTCAAACGTCTGGAGATCAAGGCCCTGATGATGGATGCCAAGGGTCTCTATGCCGGAACCGGCGACGGCGTCT
>JBPOIJ010000026.1:0-98839 GCA_052034585.1 Myxococcota bacterium | reverse complement strand
CCGAGCCACCCGCCGTCGCCGAGCCTCCCGCCGTCGCGGAGCCCCCGGCCGTCCCCGAGCCACCCCCCGTCGCGGAGCCCCCCGCCGTCGCCGAGCCGCCTGCCGTCGCCGAGCCGCCCGCCGTTGCCGAGCCGCCCGCCGGTGCCGAGCCGCCCGCCGTCGCGGAGCCGCCCGCCGTTGCCGAGCCGACCGCCGACGCCGAGCCGCCTGCCGTCGTGGAGCCGCCCGCCGTCGCCGAGCCGCCCGCCGTGGAACCACCGCCGGAACCCGCGTCATCTGATCCGGGCCCTCCGCACCCCGCGCAGCACAGCACGACCGCCACCAGGAACCTTCGCTGCATCTGCACCCTCCTCGGCAATGGAGTCGTCACCTTATCGACGGACGCGCGAGCTCGGCCGATGCTCCCCCGAAAATCCCCGGCGAACGAAGCCGGGCATCGGTGACGAGTCGCACTACGGCGCGAGGTCGGCGACGTTCACCTGCACCATGCGGCCGGCCTGAATCGGCACCGCCCGAGGGCCGCCGTCGCTCTGAGTGAACAGGCCTTCGACCGAACGCTGCCGATAGGCCGCGAAATGGAGGGTGCCCGCGTCGAGGCCCCACGACTTGAGCGCCCGCAGCGCCGCCTCGTCGAGCAGCGGCGCCTCACGCACGCCATTGTTCAGCGTCATCTCCTCGGCCGGCACCGTTCGCAACACGCCACCTTCGCCGCCGCGTGGGCTGCGAGCGCCGAGCGACACGGAGAGCACGTCGAAGGTGCCGTCGGGCAGCCGCACCATCGTCGAGAGCCCGGCGCGCGGCCCCAGCAACTCGGTTGGATTCGGGAGCGGCGGCGGCGCTGCGAGGGTGACGACAACGGGGCCTCCGTCGACGAACGTCGCGGTGCCCCCGTCACCCAGCTGACCCGTCACCGTCAGCAGGTCGGTCGCCGCGAACGCAGGCATGCCCACCAACCCTCTCTGCACGTAGCGCGTGCCGTCGTGCGCGAAGACGGCGCGCTGCTGGCTCGATCGCAACTCGAAGCGTGGCAGACCGAGCCGGCTCTCGAACGCCGTCACCGTGTCGTAGCCGACGTTCTGCGAGTCGATGGCGCCGAACTTCGCCTCGAGCGCCTCGGTGGCTGCGATGACGTTGGCCGTGACGCCCGTGGGCTGCGCGACCCAGCTCGCTCCGCTTCGGGTGAGCCGCGTGTTGTCGGACAGCATCACCGCGTCGCCTCGACCACCGCAGCGCACGAAGCCGAGCTCGACGAAGCTCCCCATCACTTCGCGGTTCTCGGAGACGTGCTCGTAGCCCCCTCGCATCCGGTAGAGGCCGGGACGAAGGCAGGTGAAGACGAAGTCGAATGACTGCGGCGACATCGGAGTCAGCGGCAGCGCCCGCGAGGCCCTCGTGTTCGGGTCGATGCCACCGCTCGTGTCGAAGTCGACGATGAGCACACCGCCGTAGGCGTTTCGAGCGAGCGTCGTCAGCGTGAAGGACGCGCCGTACGGCACTCCCAGCTCGCACGGGCCCTGACCCACGCCACACGGAAGGGCGATGGAGGCGACGAAGACGTCATTGCGAGTCAGCTCGCCCGCCAACGCCTGGCCGAGCTGCAGCGCGGCGGGGTTGCCCCTCACGGGGGGCTCGTACGGGGTTGGGGTGAAAGAGACGGACGGCACCGATGGCAGGGGCGGTGGCGAGCCGGGTGGAATCGGCTCGTGGCAGAAGACGCTGCGCCGCAGGTGAACGTCTTGTCGTGCCCCCTGCACCAGCCCGCGAAAGTCCAGGAACTCGCGCTCCACCTCGATGTCGGTGAAGCGCACGTGCACTTCGACGGTGCCGGGCCCCGCGGTGCGGCAGCGCAGCGCGAGCCTCGAGGACGGAGTCTGGGCGTCGACGAAGGTGTTCGTGGGATTCGGGGCGGCGTTCTCGATGGCGCCGCTCCAGGTGAACTCGAGGCTGCCAGACAGCCTCGAGCCGAAGAGGTCGACCGACGCGACGAACACCTGGTCGACCTCGAGATTCCCTTGCGGAAAGAGGTCCATTCGCGCGTCGACCCCCGGGAGGTAGCCGAAGACGCTGAAGTGCGGAACGACGACGGTGACGAGCCCGGTGAGCGCGACGCCCGGCTCGAAGGTGAGGGTGGTGCTGCTCGAGACGAGCTCGGTGCCACCGTCGGCCGAGGTCAACACCCAGACGGGCAGCGCCACGCTGGCGTCGGGGTTGCGCGAACCAGGGTCGAAGGCCACCGAGACGCCGACGAAGGCGGGCGAAGCGAACGTCGTGCCGTCGGGCCCGAGCTGCACCACCGTCGTCAGGCCAGCGTCGGAGGTCCTGTTCACCCGCTCGAGAGTGAGCGCGAACGGGTCGACGTCAGGGGGCACCGCGATGCCGATCCTTCCACCGTCGAGGATGCGGAGCACGTAGCCCGCGTCGGGTGCGCCTGCATCGGCGGGAGCGCCGCCATCCTCGACCACACCAGCGTCGGAAGAAGCACCTGCGTCGGACGTCGACGACGGCGCAGAGCACCCGAGGCACGCCACCAATCCCACGAGGAGCGAAGAGCGGTTCATCACCGCGGTTGTAGCGAAGGCTCGAGTCAGGGGACGCTCATGCCCCGAAAATCCCCTCCTCGTGCCAGTCGCAACCAGACGTCCAATTCCCGAATTGCAGCGCTGGGCACGTTCGGCCGCGACGGTGTCAACGAGGGGCCAACGGCAAGGAGACACTGAGCTGCTGACTCGCCACCTCGAGCGAGCCACCCAGCTCCTCGGCCCGCGCCCGCATGTTCCGAACGCCTTTGCCGGTGTCGAGCCCTCCGCCAGCACCGCCGCCGGGCCCGTCGTCCCGCAGCTCCAGCACCACCCGCGAGGGGTCTGCCACCACTCGCACGCCGACCCGCGTGGCCTGCGCGTGCTTCAGGACGTTGGTGAGCGCCTCGCGAAACACTCGGAGCAGGGCGAGCGTCACCACGCCACTGGGCGCCGGCGCGTCGGGCGCGAGCTGGGCCTCGAACTCGAAGGTCTTCCCGTGGGCTTCGATGAGCTGCCCTCCGAAGCGCCGCAGCTCGGACACCACGGAGGGCCACGTCACCTGCTTGTCGTCGAGCGTCTGGGTGAAGGCGCGCAGCTCGGCCAGGCCCTCGGCCGACAGCTCGGCGATGGTGCTCAGCGCCCGCTCGCCACGCGCGGTGTCCTTTCGACCGAGCTCGGCCAGCAGGCGAATGTTCGTCGTCACGCTGCCGATGCCGTCGTGCAGGTCGCGCAGCATCGCCTCCTTCTCCTTGGCGCGCGCGAGCAGCAGTGCTTCGGAGGCCACCGTGCGCTCCCGCATCTGGCTCCAGGTGCGCTGCACCAGGAGCGCCAGCGTCAAGGTGAGCCCCAAGAGGCCCCAGGGCACGAAGGCGCCGCGTGACTGTGGAGCGACTCCGAGCGCCGAGAGCACGTTGAGCCACAGCGCGAACGCGAGCACGCCCACGCCCATCAGCAACAGCCTCGCCTTGGGTACGTCCTCCGCCTCGCCTCGCCCTCTCGCTACCTGCACGAGAAAGACGAGCGAGAAGGTGCTCGTCACCAGCATCGAGATCCGCAGCAGCATGCCCACGCCGAAGAAGACGAGGACCGTGAGACGATCGAACGACGGCACGGCCACGTTCGCCACCCAGCTGCCGAGAGCCACCGCGACGTAGAACGCGCCGAGCCGTTCCTGCAGCCGGGTGGAGCGCGCGAGCCAGACCGAGGGGGTCATGAAGGCGGCCGACAGAAAGCGCAGCCACGCGCCACCCAGCACCGCGACGCTCACCGCCCAGAGGAAGAGCCACAGTGGGCTCGTCAGCGGCAGCACCAGTTGTTTGAGCTGCGTGTAGAACAGCGTGTACACGCCGCCCGAGAGCGCCCACGGCACCAGCCCCAGCATCAGCCCCTTCGTCTCACCGCGCAGCAGCAACAGCCCGAGCGCGCCGATGGCCAGCATCAAGGCGCCCACCACGAAGGGCGGCAGGTCTCGCTTCACCATCTCGATCACCAGCGCGTCTTGGGCTCCGAGCCGCGGGGTGCCTTGAAACCCCACCCTCGGGTACTGCGAGCGCACCCGAAGCAACAGCTCCTGGCCAGCCGCGTCGTTCGGCAGCGCGATCACGTGCCACGGCAAGCCGTGCATGCCCGTGCCACGCACCCCGGCCCCGGCTGGGAACTGGAAGATTCGGCGCGCTCCGACGAAGGCCTCGAAGTGCCCGACGACGGATTCGAGGTGCACCACCTGGCCCGGTGGCAAGGAGGTCGGCAAGGTGAGGCGCAGCCACAGCGTCGTGTGCTCGCCCCGACGCGCGGTGGAAGGCCACCCAGGCACCTCGAACGGCTCCCAGCCCTCAGACGGGAGGGAAGAGACGACGCCGTCCTCGCTCACCTCGAGGTCGCCCCAGCGCGCCTGCCAGCCTGCCTCGAGGGGCAACGTGCTGAACACCGACACGAGCAGGAGCGCACCCACGCTCGACATTGTGGAGTGCCTTGGCGGACAGGTCCATGGGGCTCCCGAGCTGGTTCAGATGAGCCCGCGGCCCCGCGCGGTGGCGAGCGCCTCGGCCCGGCTCTTCGCGTGCAGGGCCTCGTAGATGTTCTTGATGTGGCTGTGCACGGTGTGCGGACTGACGTGGAGCCGGTCGCTGATCTCCTTGTAGGTGAGCCCCTCGTCGACGAGCTTGAGCAGTTGCCGTTCTCGCGGAGAAAGTGGATCCGCCGCCGGCGCTGGAGCCTCCCGCAGCTCCAGCAACACCGCCCGTGCGATGCGGGGACTCATCGGTGCGCCACCGGCCTGCAGCTCCTTCAGCGCGCCCACGAGCTCGCTCGGCGCGGCGCCCTTGAGCACGTAGCCCGACGCGCCGGCCTTGATGGCCTCGAGCACGTTGTCGCGGTCGTCGAAGACGGTGTGCGCCATCACCAGCGGCTTCTGCGACGCGGCGGTCACCCGACGGGTCAGCTCCTGGCCCGTCATGTCCGGAAGGCCGAGGTCGATCAGGACGACGTGCGGCGAGAGCGACGCGAGCTGGGCGAGGGCCTCGGCGCCACTCCCCGCGTGACCGACGACCGACACGCCCTCGGCGCCCGAGAGCACCTCCACCAGGTGCTCGCGAAGGAGTGCATCATCTTCGACCACGAAGACCTGGAGCGTCGCCACGAGCCAAACGCTAGCAGCTGGCTCACGGGCCAGACCGGGTGGTTTTCGGGTAGGCATCTCGGACGACCCGTGACGTTTCGCTCGGTTTCTCGACCTGCTCGAAAGTCACGCCCGCGAGTCGGTGGTGTCGAGCGGTCGCTATTCCACCTCGTACAGCACCAGGTGGTTCCAGGGCCCCACGTACTCCTCCCACACGACATAGAGGGCCTTCGTGGTCGCAAAGGCCTCGGGGTTCGAGCTGGTGCGGCCCGGCGTGCTCCATGAGGTGACGCCGGTCGGGCCGTTCAGGACCGAGACGCTCAGCGCGCCAGTGCCGACGCGCAACCACTTCACCTGTATCTGCCCACCGGCGGCGAACGTGAGCCAGGTGAGCTGCCCTCGCGTGAAGACATCGAGGCTCTCGACGGTGCCAGGCGCGAGGTCATTGGCGTGGTTCCAGGCGGGCGAGCCGGTCCACGCCGAGCAGCTGAGCTGTCTGCCCGTGGCGGGAACGTGCACGTAGCAGACGATGGGGGTCGTGCCGTTGAAGGCGGCGCGAACTTCACGGGCCTGTGACGGCAACGGCGCGATGCTCGAGAGGTTCTGCCATGGACCCGACGCGCCGAGCCGCAGGTACGCCCTCAGCGAACGGGTCGTGGTGGGAATGACGAGGAACTGCGCCGTGCCCGAGACGGCGGCCGCGAACGCTCCCTCCTGGCTTGCGGGGTTGAGGCCAACCCAGGCAGGTGACGAACCCCGGTAGTCGTCGACGTGTTCGTCGAGCGGAGCGGTCGTGGGGCTGGTGAACGACAGCCAGTGTGGGCCGTAGTTCTCCGAGACCCCGACGAGCCTCTGGCCATCGGTGGCGATGGTCACTTCGCCGCCGCCGGTGATGCCGGCCCAACTGCTGGCGCTCGTTCGCATCACCGTTCGCGACAGACTGTTGGGCGACAGGAGGTGCGGCACGTCGTTCACCACCAGCCCCCGCCTCGACATCACCGGCACTGGGTTGGCCCCTGGCAGCTGAATGCGGGTTTGCAGCATGCCACCGTCAGCCAGGTTGGGCTCGAAGGCGTACGGCGCATGGCCAGAGCCGGTCCAATCGCGCCCGGCGACCCACACCTGCGTCGACGACACCGCGACGGCGGGGAAGACGGGCAGCGGCTGGTTCGTACCGGTTTCGTACGACCAGCGGGTGAAGCGCGGTTGCCTCGCGTTGAAGGCGAGCGCACGCCCGGCGAATGGGTTCTTTCGAGGGGAGGCGTCGGTGACTGCTCCGAGGTCGAGCGTGTACGCCGCTCCGGGAATCAGCGGCACCTGTGGCGTGATGCGCACCATGCGCGCGCCGCCCTCGAGACGAAGGTCGACTGGAACGGGGGTGGTCAGCCCCTCTCGCAACGAGACGTTCATGGGGTTCACCGAAGCGGGGTCGAGCGCTTCGCTGAACGTCGCGGTCAACGAGTACCAGCCTCCTGAGGCGCCTGGAGCGTCGATCGGGTCACTCGACACCAGCACCGGACGCACGTCGTCTTCGACGTCCACGGTCGCGACGGCCATTCCAACCGCGCCTGCGTCTCCAGTGGCGGTGACGGCGAGCGTGAGCCGCCCAGCCACGTTTGGCGCGGTGAAGCCGACGGTGGGCGACGCAGGGCCGACGAGCACGAGCGGACCGCCGCCGCTCGTCTGCGACCAGTTGAACGAGAAGCCCTCGCTCGCGTTGGTCGAGCTCGCGGTCGCCGTGATGGTGACCGGTGCTCCCAGCCCGACGACTTGCGGGGCACCGACGTCGACGGTCGCCACGGGGGCGGCAGAGGACGACACGACGATGGGAATGAGAAGGGGGTCGGCGCTCACCGCTGCGTTCGAGACCACCACGCTCACCTGCGCAGCTTCCGGCAGCGATGGCGCGGTGACGGTCACGCTCGCGCCGGTCGACGACGAGAGCTGCACGTTGCCGGCGACGACGCTCCAGCTGAAGGTGAGGGGCGCTCCCGTCGGGTCGGTGCTGGCTGCAGCCGAGAGCGTCGAGCTCGTTCCAGTGCGCATGACGAGCGTGGTTGGGCTGACCCGAGCGGTCGGTGGCGCGAGAACTTCGACGATGGTCGACGCGGCGAGAGACGCTGTTCCGCGCTGGCTCGTCACTGCCAGGTCGAACGCGAGCAGGCGCGGAGCGGCAGGCGCAAGGAAGGTGGGAGCGCCAGCCAGCACCGAGTCGTTCGCGCTCAACATCACCCCAGCGTCACTGCGCTCGACCCACCGATAGGCGAGGGGACCGCCGTCAGCAGGATCGAAGCTGCGCGTACCGTCGAGCCTCGCCGTCGTGCCGATACGCACCTGCGTGCGCCCCGCGACCACCGCGACCGGCAGCTGCGGTGTCGCCAGGCCGCCCGCGCTTCCGCCAGCCGTGTTTCCGCCAGCCGTGTTTCCGCCGGCCGTGTTTCCGCCAGCCGTGCTTCCGCCAGCCGTGCTTCCGCCGGCCGTGTTTCCGCCAGCCGTATTTCCGCCAGCCGAGTTTCCGCCAGCCGAGTTTCCGCCAGCCGTGTTTCCACCAGCCGTGCCCCCGGCGGCTCCACCGACGACACCGCTTCCACTGACGATGACGATCGACCCGAGGTCACGATCGACGCCCTGCACGATCACGTTCGAGAGCACCGCAGTGCGGTAGCCGGGGAGGCGAACGGTGAGCGTGTACAGCGCCTGGGTGGCCGTGAACGAGAACTCTCCTGTGGCTGAGAGGCTGGCGCGCGCACTCGAGCTTCCATCGAAGAGCTCGACCGAGCCCGCGCTCGTGTCGGTGTCGGGGAGCGCGACGACGCGCCCGGAGAGCTTGACGGGCTGCAACTGCGAGGCGTCGACTGGCACCAACGTGATGTCTCTCAGCAAGAGCGTCTGACCGGACGACAGCTGCACCTCGCCGAGCTCGTGCGCTCGGTAGCCCGCGCGAAAGAGGCTGATGGTGACGGCGCCCTCGGGCAGCTCGTTGAAAACGAACATCCCGTCGTCGGCCGAGAGCGCGCTGAAAGGGCCTTCGGGGAGGAACGCGAGCGAACCAGCGTGCCCACGAGCGCCGGGAGCGTCACCACGCAGCACCTTGCCCTCGAGGCGGGCGTTGTCGCTGAGCAGCACGTCTCCGAGGCTGATGGCCTTCCCCGGCCCGGCCTTCAAGGCCTCGAGTGACAACAGCCGCTGCTTTTCGAAGCTGCCGTTGCGATCGACGTCAGCGCGCAGCAGCACCTTGCCGCTCTGCCTGGTGATGCCCGAGAGGAGGAACGCACCCGAGGAGTCGCTCGTCGTCGCCAGCCCGCTGCCGAGGAGCACGACCTCGGCGTCTCTCAAGGGCGCGCGATCACTTCGGCCTGGCTGCGCGATGACGACCCGACCACTCAATGACCCTGGCTGCGGAGGTCCCGGTGGCTCAGGCAACTTCAGATCGATGCAACTCGCCAAGAGCACCGCCCCCACCAGATGTGCGCGCATGGTCAGTCAGTGTGTCAGCCTCCATCGCTGTCGAACAACGCCCGGTCAGGGCATTGTTGGGGGGGCCCTCACCTCGACGAGCACGGAGAGCGGCCTCGACCAGCCGTACCAACGACGAGCCGCGGCCAACCTTCCCCGAGTTCCAGGCCAGGCACGCTTGACGGGCTCAGAACGCGAGAGCTCCCGACAGACCACTTCGCAGTCGCGCCGGCGCACCTTCCGAAGCAGGCTCTGCCCGTGGCGAGCGTCTGGACCTGGGTGCACGTGTTGGCCGCGATGTCGTCGGTCGTGCTGGCCGTGCTCGCGCTGTCACGGCACTCGAACCCACGGCTGCGGCTCCCACTCGTGCTCCTCGCGGTGGATCAGTTCGCCTGGAACGCGGCCTCGGTCGGCCGGCAGCTCACCCACGATGGCGGCTACCAGTGGGCCGGCGCGGTGGTGACGCCGGTCTTCACCGCCATCATCCTCCACTACGCGCTCGCCTTCACCGGCAGGCTGTCACGGTTCAAGATCGCGCTCATCGTCGCGTACGCGCTCTACGCGCTCGAGGCCGTGGTGGTGATCCTCGACTGGAACCTCGGCTGGCTCGGCCGTTCGCTCAGCACCCACGCGCTCATCGCCGTCGCCACCAGCGTGCCCATCGCGATCTTCGGCGTCTTCCTGCTCGGCCGGCACTTCTCCAGCATCGTGAGCGACGCCGAGCGTGAACGCACCTGGCTCTTCGTCCTCGCGCTGCTCGTGAGCGTGCCGTTGATGTTGACCGACCCATTCGCCGACATGGGCTTCTCGATTCCCTCGATGGCGACGGCCGGGAGCTGCGTGCTCAACGGGCTCCTCATCGTCATCACCCTCGACCTCTCCGATGCCTCGCCGCGGCAGCAGTTCGGTCAAGCGGTGCTCCTCGCCCTCGTCGTCGTCGTCGGCTACCTGACGCTCTTCGGCGCGCTCCGCGATCACTTGGGCGTGCTCGTGCTCTCGGTGTCGGTCTTCTCGCTCGCGCTCGTCGCGGTGGGCCGGCTCGCCTGGCAGTGGATGTCGAAGCGTCGCGAGAACCTCTCTCGCTTCACCACCCTCGGGCGCTTCTCGGCGCAGATGGCGCACGACCTGAAGAACCCGCTCGCCGCCGCGAAGGGTGCCTCGGAGTTCCTCCAGACCGAGCTCGCGACGCTCCAGCGAGACGACCTCGCCCAGTTCTCAGGGCTGCTGGTGCAGCAGCTCGATCGGCTCACCGCCATCATCGATCGCTATCAACGGCTCTCGCGGGTCGAGCTCGCGCGGGAGCAGGTCGACCTCAACGCGCTCCTCGAGAAGGTGCTCGCGCTCCAGCGGCTCGCCGTCGGGCCCGAGACCGCGGTGACGACGGCCTTCGCAACCGGCCTGCCGAAGCTCCCCCTCGATCCCGAGCTCTTCTCGTCGGCGGTCGAGAACGTGGTGAAGAACGCGTTCGAGGCGATGCCCAGCGGAGGCACCCTCACCATCTCGACCTCCCTCACCGCTCGCGGCGTGCGCGTCGGCTTCAGCGACACCGGCCAGGGCATGGATCCGCGCACCATGGAGCAGGTGACTTCGCTGTTCTTCACCACCAAGGCCCAAGGGAGCGGCTTGGGGCTCGCGTTCGTGCGCCAGCTGATCCGCGCGCATGGTGGCGAGCTGCGGCTGCAGTCCACCGAAGGGAAAGGAACGACCGTCGAGTTCCTGCTCCCCGTCAGTCCTTCAAACGCTTAAGAGCGGCAAGGCAGCGCTTGAGTGAACTCGAGCGCCGAGCAGCGCGACTCGGCTTCCAGGGCCCTGCTACGAACTGTTGAAGAGTATCTTCGAAGCGCGGGCCAAATTCGGCCGAAGATCCATCTCGCGGAACAAGTCCAGCACGAAGCCGAGGCTTGTTTGACATCCGAGCGAGTTTGACAACTTCAAGCTTGGCTTTGAGGATTTCGTCCGGCCTGACGGGCACTGAGGACTCCGCGACTCCGAGCCAATGCGCGATACCCTCAACGTCGGCGAGAAGCCACGCTTCTGCTTCGTGCCTCGCGAGCCTCAAGCACCACCCAGGTGATGCGTTGGGCACACCAAGAGTCTTCAAGACTGCCCCACCACAGCGCGCGAAGCGCTCACCCTTGAAGTTGGGCGGTGTCGGATCGCAGTCGCGAAGGACCCAAATTCGGTTCATCAGTGATGCGCTTGCATGGAGCTTCGCGACATCTCGGTCGATTGCACCATAGCCATTGAGAGGAATTACATTCTCCTTTGCCAGTGCGACACCCGCATGTTGCGCGACCCGAATCGCAACCTGCACGTCGGTCGCCCCCTCAACGTAAGCACGCAACATCACCGACCCGCCGCCAAGAGCTTGTTAGGAGCTGGGGGAGAGGTTTGGATTTCGAGAACCGGCTCAAGTGGAAGTTGGTGTTTAATGTGTTCGACGATCGTCTTCACATCTGAACCCATCACGACCACCGAGGCCTCCGCCTTCGCAGCAACCCCCGCTCGAATCAGTACGATTTCCTCTGGCGAAAACCCGACTTCACGAAACATCGAAAAGGCATGTGTGGAAACAATGATCTGCCGATTTCGTTCGTTCGCATGGCTAAATAGCGCAGGCAATTTCGCAACCGCAGCTGAATGAAGAGACAGCTCCGGCTCTTCAAGCAAGAGCGGACCTGTTCCATCGAGAATCTCCCAAAGCAGCCCAATCACTCGGAGGGTGCCATCCGAGAGCGCCGATTCGTCTTGCGCAACAGCAACCGAACGCCAATGTTTTACCTTCAATTTCAGGTGATAAGCGCCCAGCTTGTCACGATCAACTTCGAGCTTGTCGAAGTAGGGGAGAAGTCCTTTGAGTGCTGCGTTCACAAGCTTCAAACGACGGCTCTGCTCGGCCTTCGGAGTAAGAAAAACTCTCTCCAGGAATCTGGACCCGAAATCCTCGAGTTCGGGCTCTCCATGAAGCCGCGTCGTCCTCAAGAGTTCCGGCGCGAGATGGGCATAGCGAATGCTGCGCAATCCTCGAAGAAATGGTTCTTTCTCAAGTCCCTCAAGCGCCTGCTGCAGTTTCGTTTGACGACAAGACTCACCGGCCTCACGAGTTGCATCCCTCTCAAAGAGCACCCTCCCGTCTCGGCTGAGAAGTTCGAACTGAACCTCAGCTCGATCTTCGTCGTCGCTCTGGAGGTGCAGCGCATACGACCATTCCGCGTTTTCGATGTCCGCAGAGAGCGTCAACTGGACGCTACTGTCAGGCCCATGAGCGAACAGCGTTCGAATTGCTCCGAACCCCCCGCGACGCCTTACGGCTCGCTGAAGGCCTCCGTCCTCTGCCGCGACGTCGCGCAGGAAACGAATGGCGTCGAGCAAGTTTGATTTGCCAGCCGCGTTCGGCCCAACCACAAAGGTCCGCGGCTGGAACTCAACACTCGCCTTTCGGAAGTTTCGCCAGTTCTGGAGACCTAACGACCTGAGAAGCATGCATCGAGCCAAGCGGAAAGCGTGGGCGGGCGCAACCGCTTCAACCTGACGGCTTCCTCGTCGACACCTCGCGGCAGCTGCACTCAGATGCGCCCATGGCTGACAAACCCAGCGTGCTGGTGGTCGACGACGAGGTGGCGGTCGGCACCGTGCTCGCCGCCCTCCTGAAACAAGACGGCCTCGACGCCACCTTCGTGCCCAACGCCCAGGCCGCGCTCGCCACCCTCGAGAAGCGGCCCTTCGACCTGGTGATGAGCGACGTGCGAATGCCGGGGATGGACGGGTTCGCGCTCCTCGCCACCATCAAGCGGCTGATGCCCGAGGTGCCGGTGGTGCTGCTCACCGCGCACGGCACGGTGACGATGGCCGTCGACGCGATGAAGGCCGGCGCCGCCGACTTCGTGATGAAGCCCTTCGCGAAGGACGAGGTCCTCTTCTGCGCGCGCAAGGCGCTCAACGTCACCCAGGCCCCACGCGAAGCGCCGCCCGCCTCCGAGGTGATGGTCGACGGCATGGTGGGCAGCTCGCCCGCCCTCGACGAAGTGAAGGCGCTCATCGCCCGCGCCGGCCAGAGCAGCGCCACCGTCCTCATCCTCGGAGAGACCGGCACCGGCAAGGAGCTCGCCGCCCGCGCGATTCACGCCCGCTCGAGCCGCGCGAAAGACGCCTTCGTTCGCCTCACCGGCGGCGCCATTCCCGACACCCTCTTCGAGTCCGAGCTCTTCGGCTACGAGAAGGGCGCCTTCACCGGAGCCGTCACCCGCAAGCCCGGCCGCGTCGAGCTCGCGAAGGGCGGCACCCTCTTCCTCGACGAGGTCGGCGAGCTGTCGATGCCGATTCAAGTGAAGCTCTTGCGCCTCATCCAGGAGCGCGAGTTCGAGCGGGTCGGCGGCACCGAGACGCTGCAGGCCGACGTCCGCTTCGTCGCCGCCACCCACCGGCCGCTCGAGCAGATGGTGAAGGACGGTACGTTTCGCGAAGACCTCTTCTACCGGCTCAACGTGATTCCCATCGTGCTGCCGCCACTGCGGGAGCGCGCCGACGACATCGAGGCGCTCGCCCGGCACTTCGTGCAGGCCCTCGGCGCCACCCACGGGCGAAAGGTCTCGCTGGCGGCCGACGCGGTGCCGCTGCTGCGCGCCCAGCCGTGGCCGGGCAACGTGCGCCAGCTCCAGAACTTCCTCGAGCGGCTGGTGGTGCTCTCTCCCGGCGACGAGCTCTCTGCCGCCGACGTCACCCGTGAGCTGTCGAGAGCTGGCGCGCCCACCGCGACACCTGCCCAGGCCAGCGGTGGGCTGCTCGATGACAAACGAAAGGACGCCGAGCGCACCGCGGTGCAGGACGCGTTGACTCAGGCCAAAGGCAATCGTGCGCTCGCGGCACGGCTTCTGGGTGTCAGCCGCCGCACGCTCTACTACAAGCTGGAGGCGCTCGGCCTGAAGTGAGGCCGCTCTCGCGAGGCGACCGATGGCGCTGCGTCTGCAAGACCGCGTTCCCCTCTTCGCCAACTCCGCGCGCGTCGACCTCCGCCCCGTCGAGCCCAGCCGGCCCTGCGGCGGGCGGATGAAGGGCTTCGCGCTTCTCCACCTCGTCGAGTGGTCGAAGGAGCGCTACGGCGCGGCGGCGCTCGGTGCCTGGCACCAGACGCTCGAGCCCAAGCTTCAGGACATCACCAAGCCCTCGGCGCTCACCTCGGTCGGCTGGGTGCCCGTCGAGCTCTACTTTGCGGCGGTGCAGCACCTCATCACCACTCAGCATGGCGGCGACCTTCGTCAGGCCATCGACGTCGGGTACACGATGGCCTCGCGCGACATCGGCGCCTTCTTCCGCAGCGTGATGCGCTTCACCACCCCGCCGACGGTGCTCTCGCTCTCGGGGCGCTTCTGGCGGAGCTACTTCGACTTCGGGAGCATGGTGGTGGCGAAGACCTCGAGCGGGACCGCCGACGTCGAAGTGCGCGACTGGCCGCTGCTCGCCGAGGTGGCCTTTCACGAGCTCGCTGGTTCCTTCATCGCGTGGATGGAGGCCTCCAAGGGCAAGGACGTGCGCATCACCCGCTTCGACCTCACCTCACCGATGGTGCTCTCGTTCGCGGTCCAGTGGTCGTGAGGGCCGCTCGATGACGACGCTCCGGCTGGTCGCGATGGCCGACACCCACGGCCGACACCAACGCCTCACCGTGCCCGACGGCGACGTCCTCATCCACGCCGGCGACCTGACACCTCGGGGAACGCTGCCTCAGCTCGAAGAGGTGACGAGCTGGCTGCGCTCGCTCCCCCACCGCCACAAGCTCGTCGTCGCCGGCAACCACGACTTCTTCGTCGAGGAACAGCCAGCGCGCGCGAGAGCGCTCTTTCACGGCCTCACCTACCTCGAAGACGCCGAAGTGACGGTCGAGGGCGTGCGCGTGTGGGGCAGCCCCTGGCAGCCGTGGTTCCACGACTGGGCGTTCAACCTTCAGCGTGGCCCCGACCTCGACGCGAAGTGGCAGCTCATTCCCGAGGGGGTGCACGTGCTGGTGACGCACGGGCCTCCGGCGACGATGGGCGACCGCTGCTGGGACGGCCGGCGCGTCGGCTGCGAAGACCTCCTCCGCCAGCTGAACCGGGTGAAGCCGAAGGTGCACCTCTTCGGCCACATCCACGAGGACCGCGGCGAGTGGGAGTACGGCCCCACCCGCGTCGTCAACTGCACCACCTCGGACGGCGAGCTCCCCTGCACCGTCCTCGACGTGACGGTGTGAGGAGCGGCCGACGAGCGGTCGTCAGAGCGTGCCGGGCTTCACCAACGAGACCGACAGCTCGTCGACGTAGAGCGCGCCAAAGCCAGGCGCCATGAGGTTGAAGTTCTCCGCATCGCAGAGCAACCGCACCTGCTGGCCGGCGAGGCTGGTGAGCGCGAGCGGCGAGGACGAGGAGAACGAGGCGGGAATCGTCCCCACGGCGGGCGTCTGGCTGAAGAGCACGCCGAAGCTCATCGTCTCGGTCGGGTCGGTGACGCGGCACTCCATTCGATAGGTCGCGCCAGCCACCGCAGGGTTCGCGACGTTCACCGCGCGGTAGCGGGCCGTCGCCTCGTACGAGAAGCCCGAGTTGGTGAGCGCCGGGAGGGAGACGGTCTGCACGATGCGCGAGCGGCCGGTTCCAGGAGTGCCGCCAGGGACCGAGCCCAGGAGCGCCGCGCAGGGACCGAGCGAGCCACCGAAGGCGCCGTTGTTGTTCACCGCCGAGGGCGTCGGGCCGCCGTTCGCGGTCACCGGCATCCAGCTGCCGAGCGTGCACATCGTGCCCATCTGGAAGTCGGGCGTCTGGAGCAGCTCCTTGCGCCCGCCGAGGCTGCCCAGAGTGTCACCCGCGCGCGCGAGGTCGTTGCCCGCCATGTCGCGCCCGCCACGAATCGCGAAGCTGCCGGTGCCGTCGTTGCCCGGCGCCACCGTCAAGGTGAGGATGCCGCTGCGCCCCTGGTTGCTCGCGTCCCATCGCCAGGCGGCCGTCGGCGCGTTGGTGGCGTTCGTCGTGTAGGTGACCGTCGACATCGGGTCCATCGGCTCGGTGTAGTTGACCCGCACCCGAATCTCCGTCGGCGAGGTGCCGTCGTTGATGCCGTCGGCGCTCGACCCAGGCACCAAGGCGATCGAGCCGACGCTCGGCGGAATCGAGTCCTTCACCTGCACCGCGGTCGCGCCCATCAGCGGCGCCCGGCTGCCGTACGCGTCGACGCCCACCACCGCGAAGAAGAGCTGGTTGCCGCCCGAGAGCGGCTGCGAGGTGCCCGCGAAGGTGGCCCCGAAGCCGCTCAGAATCGTCACCGCCTGCTCGTACCGCGGCGCTCCAGTCGCGGAGACGCTGGAGAGACGAACGAAGTTGGGGTTGGTGGTGGTGTCGCGCGCGTAGATTTCGTACCGCACCGCGCCGGCCGCCGCCTGCCACGAGACGGTGAAGGCGTTGTGGCTCCAGTCGAAGGCGGCGGGCCCGAACGGCGCGACCGCGTTGGGGTTCGTCACCGCGAGCCCGGTCACCTGCGTCGTGTACGGCATCACGTTCGCGGCGCGCACCTGGAACTCGAGGTTGCCGGAGTCGTACGTCGACGAGGTGCCCTGGTTGGTGTTGGTGTTTCGGAGGTTGAGCCGCAGCCGGTAGAGCTCACCTTCCCGAAGCGAGTTGAGCGCCGGCTTCACCCGCAGCGAGGTGGGGCTCATGAAGGTGCCCTCGACGGGAACCTCCTGCGCGGACGAGATGTGGGTGAGGCGCCAGGGCGTCGCGTTCGTGCCCTCGAGCACGCCGGTGTAGAGCGGGAGCGCGAAGGTGAACTGCAGGTCCTCTCCCGCGGCCAGCTCGCCGTCGAGAATGTTGGAGGCGACGATGCGCTGGGCCAACGCCGAGTACGCCATGAAGAGCCGCGCTGGAGTGCCGGGGTAGACGACGACGCTCGAGCCCGTGGTGGAGTAGTCGGCCTGCATGTCACCGTTCTCGTCGAACCACTGGGCGAAGACGGTGTGACGCACGCCCGAGGCCGCCGCCGCGAGGCCGTTGAGGGTGAAGGAGCCGTCCATCGCGGTCTGCGTCGTCACCATCGACTCGGCCCCGACCGAGCTGGCTTGATCGACGTAGATGGTCGCCATCGCTGCGGGCCGGCCGCTGGGCAGCGTCAGCACGCCGGTGACGGAACCAGTCGAGGGGTAGAGCTCCATGGTGAAGGTGGTGACGCCGCCTTCGAGGGGTGAGTTGCCCGCGCTGCTCGGCACCGCGGCCGTCGCGCGCATTCGGAGAAACCCGGTCTTCTCGAAGATGAAGGTGTAGGTGCTGCCGACGACGGCGCCGGTGAAGGTGAAGATGCCGTCGGCGTTGGTGGTCAGCACCGCGTCGGAGCCCAGCACCTTCACGCTCACGCCTTCGAGGGGCGCCTGGGCGCTGATGTCGAGCACCCGTCCATGAATCGACCCCTTCGGAGTGACGGACTTCTGGGCCTGCTCGAACTGCTGAGGACCGGACTGGGTGTTCTGACCGCACGCGACCGCCATCACGGCCGCCAGCGCGACGTAGACCTTCTTCATGTGGGTGCTCCCCTTTTCCTGCTCTGACGAGGTGGCCAGAGGGTGCGGGGACTGTACCCGCCGACCGGCCGATTTCCAGTGCAGATCAGCCCACTTGACCGAGGGCACGAGGGAGGAACGGCCTGCCGAACACGTGCGTTCCGAGCCGCAGTGGGCTTGAATCAACCACCCTGCGCTTCGTCTGATCCACCGCAGTCCACGAAAACGAGGACACGCCATGCGTCGCTTGCTTGCTGGAGTACCGCTGCTGGGCCTGGGGCTGTTGGGCTCGGCCTGTACGGTGCGCACCTATGAGTACCGGACTCCGCCGCCGCGGACGACGTACGTGGCGACCTGCGATCCCCGAATGCCCTGCGCGAACACGTACTACTGGGACGAGTGGCGCTCCGTGTACGTGTTCTACGACGGCTACCGCTACTACGACGCGCTCGGCACGCCGGGCACCTACCCGCTGCCGCCGCCCAACGTCGTCATCACCTACCCGCCGCCGGGCTACGCGCCGCCGTCGAGCTACTACCCGCCGCGTGGCTCCTACCGTCCGCCGCCTGGCTACGTCTCGCCGCCCTCGGGCTGGCACGCGGCAGGGCCTCCGCCCGCGGTGAACACGGCGCCTCCTCCGGCCTCGGGTGGGTTCTGGGGACAGCCGCCGCCGCCGCCCGCGCGAGGGACGGGGGTCGTGGTGGGCGCCTCGCCGCCGCCTCCGGGTGGCTTCCAGCAGCCGCCGCCTCCGCCTGCGAGCGGTGGGTTCTACGGCAACAACCCGCCGCCGCCCTCGTCGGGTGGCTTCTTTGGAGGCCCGCCGCCTCCGCCTGCGACGGGTGGTGTGGTGAACCCGCCGGGCACCTCGGCGCCGCCGCCTCCGGGGAACTTCGGCTCGCCGCCTCCGGGCAACTTCGGCTCCCCGCCGCCACCTCCGGGCAACTTCGGCTCCCCGCCGCCGCCTCCGGGCAACTTCGGCTCGTCGCCGCGTCCCGGGAACTTCGGCTCTCCGCCGCCCCCGGGGAACTTCGGCTCCCCGCCGCCTCCGGGACACGTCGGCTCCGCGCCGCCACCTCCTGGCAACTTCGGCTCCCCGCCGCCGCCTCCGGGCAACTTCGGCTCGCCTGGCTCGTCGCCTCCGCCGCCTCCCGGAAACTTCGGCTCGCTGCCCCGCCCGACGCCTGGCGGCACCGTTCAACCGCCTGGCGCGTCCGCCCCGCCGCCCGCGTACATCGGCCCCTCGCCTGGCATGACGGGCACGGTCGGTGCGCCGCCTCCGCCTCCCGCGTACATCGGGCCGTCGCCTGGCATGACCGGCACGACGGGCACCGTCGGCCCACCGCCCGCGTACATCGGCCCGAGCGGGCGCCCTGGAATGACGACGATGACGGGAGCGCCGCCTCCTCCCCCGCCGTCGAACACCTTCGGCCAGGACCCCTTCCGTCAGGGAAGCCTGCAGCGCCCGCCGACGCCGCCGTACACCGTCACGCCGCCGAACGTGCCGAGCAACATGCCCACGCCGCCCGCGCCGATCGGCCGGAAGAACACCCTTCCGCCGCCGCCTCCCGGAGTGGGTTCGCCCAGCGGCCCGTTGCCGCCGCCTCCGCCCGGCATTCGCTGACACCCCTCTGAAGCCTCGAGGCCGCGGTGCTCGTCCTGGGCGCCGCGGCCTCTTCTTTTCGGCCAGCGCCGTCGCCCCTCGAGGTTTCGTCACCGGAGTGCGGCATGAGCGAGCCCTCGGTGTCTCGGAGCGTCCGCTCCACGCGCTCGAGCTGTACTCGTGCACTCACGTCGCTCGGAAGAGTGTGCACCGCCGTGCTCACCTCTCCAGTTCCCATCTTCTCGGAGAACGCCGTGCTCCGGTACAGTCAGCGTCCCCCGTGCGCGCTGCCTCCTTCGTCACCCTCGCCCTCCTCGGCTGTACTGGAACCATCATCGGTCCGCGGCCGGAGGTGATCAGCTCGCCCGCGACCGGCGGTGGGACGGCGACGTCGACGCCTGGTGGAGGGACGACGAGCGGACCCGAACCCGAAGTGGAGACGGCGACGAGCGCGATCCCCAGGCTGAGCCGCCGGGAGATCGAGCGCAGCCTCTTCGACGTCTTCGGGCTCCGTGGGCTCGCGACGCGAAACCTCCCGGCTGATCCACCCAGCTCGGTGAACCCGTCGACGCTCGCGGAGGAAGAGGCGTTCGACACCCTCGCCGACGAGAAGGCGCCGAGCGCGGTGTTCGTCGAAGGGCTCGAGACGCTCGCCTTCGAGGTGGGCCGTGACTTCGTCGCGAACCCGGCCTCGGTGGCGACGCTCGCCGGCTGCACCCCCTCGGGCTCCGGCGTCGACGCGACGTGCCTCGGCCAGCTCGTCGACGTGGTGGCGCTGCGGTTGTGGCGTCGGCCCTTGACGAGCCCCGAGCGCAGCGAGCTGCTCACCTCGGCGACGACGGTGGCGACGATGTACGGCGGCTCGCAGCACCTCGTCGCCGTGCGAGCAGCCGTCACCAGCCTGGTGGAGAGCCCCGAGTTCGTCTACCGCACGGAGCTGGGAACGCCGACCGGCGACCCTGCAGTGGTGACGCTGACCGACCGGGAGCTCGTCGGACGCCTCGCCGCCTTCCTCTGGGGGAGTGCTCCGACGGCCCAGCAGCTGGCGGTGGTGCAAGCCGCGCCGCTCGACGACGCCGCGCTCGCTCGGCTGGTGGACGGACTGCTCGCCGACCCGAAGTTCGACGCTCAGCTCGAGGTCTTTCACAAGATGTGGCTGCGCTACGACGGGCTGTTGATCAGCGACTCGGCGCTCGCGGCCGACATGCTCGGAGAGTCCGACGCGCTGCTGCGGCGCGCGCTCAGCCAGGGGACGCCGTGGACCAGGCTGCTCGACTCCGACCAGAGCTACCTCACGCCGCGGCTGGCGACGCACTACGGCCTGACCGCGCCGGCCTCGACGGGCTGGGTCACCATGCCGACTCCGCGCGCGGGCATCCTCTCGCACGGCGCCTTCCTCTCGCTCAGCTCGACGCGCGCAACCGAGACGCTCCCCTCTCGCCGTGGCGCGATGCTGGCGCGGCGGGTGCTCTGCCAGACGATTCGGCCGCCCCCGAAGGACGTGAACATCGACAACGGGGTGGTGGTCGCTCCGGGCAGTTGCAAGGCGCAGGCGTACCAAGCGCATCGCGCGCGCGGCGGCGCCTGCACGGGCTGTCACGTGGTGCTCGATGGGCTCGGCTTCGGCTTCGAGCAGCTCGACGGGCAGGGGCGCTTCCGCACGGTGGAGCCCGACAACGCGGCCTGCGCCATTCAAGGCGTGGGTGACGTGGGCGGCACGGCCTTCTCGGGGCCGAAGGAGCTGATGGCGAACAACCGCGACCTCATCACCCATTGCGCGGTCGATCAGCTCGGGCGCTTCGCCTTTCGCGACCGGCACCTCGCCCGCCAGCACGTCGACCGGTTCCACCAGGCCTTCACCGCGTCGAGCCACGACTTCCGCCAGCTGGTGCGGAGCATCGCGTTGGACCCGCGCTTCCGCCTTCGCATCCAGGAGCGCCCATGAAGCCCTTCCGGCTCTCTCGACGAACCGTCCTCCGCGGCGCGCTCGGCACCAGCCTCGGGCTGCCGATGCTCGACTGCATGCTGAATGGGAATGGCACCGCGCTCGCGAACGGCGCGCCGATTCCCTGCCGCTACTTCGTCTTCTATTGCCCGACCTCGCTCGTGGGCAGTGGCTCGCGGCAAGAGGGCCTCACCCCGACCCAGGCGGGCGCGACGTGGGACGTGCGCCCGGTGCTCCAGCCGCTGCAGACCCAGGGCGTGGTGGCCGACGTGCAGGTCGTCTCCGGCCTCTTCTGCGCGCCGGTGAACGTGCCCGGTGGCTACAACCGAGATCATCACGGTCAGGCCCCGTCGGCGGTGATGAGCGGGGTGCGCTCGGGGTGGACGGGCACGCTCTGGCGGCCGCAAGGGTGGTCGGCTGATCAGCTGATCGCGAAGGTGATCGGCACCTCGACGCGTTTCCCACTGCTCTACTACCAGCTCGACTCGCAGACCGGCGGCACCTACGTCAGCTTCGAGGAGACGAACGGGTTCTCGGGAGAGGCCGCGCGCGTCTATCGAGGCGTGCAGCCGCAGCTCTCTCCGGCGGCGGCGTACCGGCAGCTCTTCACCAACTTCACTCCGCCCAACGCGATGCCTGATCCACAGGCGACGCTCGAGCTGAGGCTCCGGCAGAGCAGCCTCTCGTACACGAAGGATCGGATCACCGCGCTCAACGCCAAGGTGGGCGCGAAGGATCGGCAGACGCTCGACGAGCACTTCACTCGGGTGCGCACGCTCGAGCAGCGGCTCGCGAGCACGACCCCGCCGACCATCTCCCCGGCCTGTCGCGACCCCGGCGCCATCACCGACCCGCCCGACGTCGACACCAACCTGCCCGATCAAGAAGCGCGGGCGCAGCGCTTCATCGACTGCATCGAGCTCGCCTTCGCCTGTGACGCGACGCGGGTGCTCACGCTCGGCGGCGCTTCGGTGATGACCGGCCCGGGCATGCGTCACCCGCAGTGGCGCACCGTCGGCGGGCTGCACGGAGAGGTGCAACACGCCTCGACCCAAGCCAACCTCGACGCGGCCAATCGCTGGTTCGTCGACGTGTACGCGCGGGTGCTGGCGCGCTTCAAGCGCACCGTCGAGGGGCCGGGCACCGTGCTCGACCGCACCGTCGGCCTCTTCGTGATGGAGGGCGGCAAGGGGCTGACGAGCGACGCGCAGCGTTCGGGTGACGGAGGTGGAGACCCGAACCACTCGTTGGACAACTCGGTGATGCTGGTGGGCGGGCGCGCTGGCGGGCTTCGTCCGAGCAAGCACGTGAACCTCTCCGGCCGCGATCTCCATCACGGCGTCGTCTTCAACTCGGCGATGCGGGCGCTCGGCGTGCCGGGGCAGCTGGGAGAGATCAGCGGCACCGTCGACGCGCTCTTCATGTGACGGTGCCCACGTAAATTCCTTGGGCCGCGCCCGAGGCTCGTTACAGTCGGCGCGGTGACGCAGAAACCTGCCACGCCGAGCGAGCGGGTCGTCTTCGAACAGACGTTCGAGGGGCTCTTCGTCACCGGGCTCGGGCCGGTGATGACGGACGAGCTGCGGCGCGCGCTGCTCGACCAAGGGCTCGATCTCTCCAAGAAGCTCCGCCCCGGCTACCCGCACGGAGTGTGGACGCGCTGCTGTCTGGTGGCGGCGCAGACGCTCCACGGCCGAGACCGAGTGGAGATCGGCATGCGCAAGCTCGGAGAAGCCGTCGTCGAGGGCTTCTCGAACGGCTTCTTGGGCCGGGCGCTCTTCGGAGTCGTTCGGGTGTTGGGGCCGGAGCGTGCCCTCGGGCGCACGCGGCAGAACTTCCGCTCGGGCAACAACTACTCCGACGCCACCGTCACCAAGCTCGGCGACTCGCTCCACGAGGTGTGGATGAACGAGCCCGGGCCGACGCGGTACGTCTGTCAGGGCATCATCCTCGCGGCGCTGCGGGAGATGGGCGTCGACCCGACGGTCGAGGTGTCGCGCTTCGACGAGGAGTCGGTCTGGTTCCACGTCTCCTGGAAGCGGCGCTGACTTCGCTTCCCAAGCCAGCCGGTCCGTAGGACAACCGTCGACGTGAACGTGCTCCTCGCTCTCGTGCTCGCGGCTGGGCCCGACGCGCCGATGCGGTTGGTGTTGCCGAGCCCGACCGGCGTGTTGGCGGTGAACGCGGCGGGCACTCCGCAGAGCCTGCTCGACGCGCGAAACCTCTCGGAGCAGCTGCGCTACGAAGAAGCGGTCGTCGAGTACCAACGCTACCTCTCGACGCCCGAGCGGCCGGTGAAGGAGCGCTCGCTCGCGCTGTTCGAGCTGGGCTTCATCCACCTCGTGTTGGGTGACGAAGCGACGGCCACCAGCCGCGCCATCGAGGCGCTCGAGCTCGACCCGAAGCTGAGTCTGCCAGCGGGCACGGCGCAGAAGCAGGTCGACTTCCTCACCCGCACTCGCAAGGCCCAGGCCGCGCGCGCGCGTCTCGAGGTGAAGGAGCGCGAGGCCGACGACGGCCCCTCGGTGGTGCGCGTCTCGCTGTCGGACCCGGAGCAGAAGGTGGCGCGGGTGCTGCTGCGGTTCTCGGCGAAGGCGGTGGGGCCGTTCTCCTCGACGGAGATGAAGTGCGAGGGCGGCAGCTGTCTGGCGGCGCTGCCCTCACCGACGGGCGACTCGAGCTTCACCGCGTACTACTTCGTCGAGGCGCTCGACGCGACGCAGGCCACCATCGCGCGGGCAGGCGGCGCCGATGCACCCGCACAGCTCGCGGTGGTGAACACCAAGCCCTGGTACCAGTCGCCGTGGGTGTGGGGCATCGCCGGGGCGGTCATCATCGGAGGCGCTGCCGTCGGCTACGCGCTCGCGCCCGGCCCCCGCTGAGGTTCTGGCAACGAGAAGCACCGCTGGTTGGCCCTCGCGGAACGTTTGAGGCAGATCAGCGCACCTCGAGCGTCGCCGAGTGAAGAGGCGCTCTCTTTTCGTGGAGGTCACATGCCGCCGGTGAAGCGCTCCTGGGCCGAGCCGTTCAAGATCAAGATGGTCGAGCCGTTGCGAATGACGACGCGCGACGAGCGGGCGCGGGCGCTCGAGGAGGCCGGCTTCAACACGTTCCTCCTCAGGTCCGATGACGTCTACATCGACCTGCTGACGGACTCGGGCACGAGCGCGATGAGCGACAACCAGTGGGCGGGGATGATGCTCGGCGACGAGGCGTACGCGGGCAGCCGCAACTTCTTCAACCTCGAGGCGGCGGTGCGGAAGTACTACGGCTACCAGCACCTGGTGCCGACGCATCAAGGCCGCGGCGCAGAGCACCTGCTGTCGACCATTCTCATCAAGCCAGGCGACGTGGTGCCGGGGAACATGTACTTCACGACGACGCGGGCGCATCAGGAGCGCGCGGGCGGCTCGTTCGTCGACGTCATCATCGACGAGGCGCACGACTCGACCTCGCTGCACCCGTTCAAGGGCAACGTCGACCTGAACAAGCTCGAGGCGCTCATCGCCAAGGTGGGGGCGAAGAAGATCCCCTACGTGTGCGTGGCGGCGACGGTGAACATGGCCGGCGGCCAGCCCATCTCGATGGAGAACCTGAAGCAGGTGCGCGCGCTGACCAAGAAGCACGGCATCAAGGTGTTCCTCGACGCGACCCGCGCGGTCGAGAACGCGTACTTCATTCAGCAGCGTGAGAAGGGCTACGCGAACACCTCGCTCGCCGCCATTCTCAAGGAGACGTGCGACCAATCGGACGGCTGCACGATGAGCGGCAAGAAGGACCTGCTGGTGAACATCGGCGGCTTCCTGGCCATCAACGACTGGGACATCTTCGAGGAAGCGCGAAACCTGGTGGTGCTCTTCGAGGGCTTGCACACCTACGGCGGGCTGGCCGGGCGCGATCTCGAGGCGATGGCGCGGGGCATCGAAGAGGCGGTGCAGGAAGCGCACATGCGGGCGCGCATTGGCCAGGTGGAATACGTCGGCGAGCACCTCAAGGAGCTGGGCATTCCCATCGTCGAGCCGGTCGGCGGGCACGCGGTCTTCCTCGACGCGAAGCGGTTCTATCCCCAGCTCGATCAGCTCCAGTACCCCGCGCAGACGTTGGCGGCCGAGCTGTACCTGGACTCGGGGGTGCGCGCGATGGAACGCGGCATCGTCTCTGCCGGGCGCGACAAGGTGACGGGCGAGAACCACCGGCCGAAGCTCGAGCTGGTGCGGCTCACCTTCCCTCGGCGCGTCTACACCCAGGCGCACTGCGACGTGGCGGTCGAGTCGGTGCAGTCGGTGTGGGAGAACCGGAAGTCGGTGAAGGGGCTCGAGATGATCTACGAGCCGAAGTACCTGCGGTTCTTCCAGGCGCGCTTCAAGCGGCTGTGAGGAACCAGTCACGGCGCTGGGAGTTCCCGACGACGAATGCACCGCGCTCGCCATCCGTGCGACTCTTGGTGACTGCTGGGTCTTCCAATGGTGCGACTGTGGTGGTCGAGCATGCTGCTCGTGGTGGCCTGTCACCATGAGCCGGACGTTCCTTCGCGGCGAGCGAGCGCACTGGTCATCTCGCCCGAGCGAGGCTTGGACCTGCCGACGACGAACGAGCGGCCCGCTGGGTGGCAGCAGTACGACGCCCGGGCGGCGGTGACCGCGGACGAAGGCCTCCTCACCTGGACGGATGCCCGTCGCGAGGCCGCGGGCTTCTCGTCGCTCCATTCGCGACGCTTCGTGCTCGACGGAGGAGGAGGCCTCGGCCCAACCGAGCAGCTCCGTGGCGCCGTTCCGCTCGGCGGCCAGTCGTCTGGACCGTTGGTGGCCACTGACGGTGGCTACGCGTACTCCACGACGGTCGCGGCGCTCAGCGTGAGGAGCGACGGACGCCTCGAGGGCCCGCTGCCTGGCGGTCGGCTGGTGACGGTCGGTGACGCGCTCCATCGCGCCTCGTTCGCCTCGGGTGGGTACACCGGCGACCTCGTCTTCTCGGTCCTTCGCGACGGAGGCGCCCAAGCGTTGACGACGCTGCGAGACGTCTCGTCGCTCATCGACTTCGTGGGCACGGCGAACGTTCTCACCGCCCTCGTGCTTCGCGGCGACGGAGGGACCTGGCTGGCGACTGCTCCGCTCGACGGCGGGCCCGTCGCGCTCTCGGTGCTGAGCCCGACCGCCCTGCCCCAAACGTCGTCGCTCGCGACCGACGGAGAAGGCTACCTCGTCGCCTCCGACTCCCAACGAGCGCTCGCTGACGGAGGCACCGAAGCTCGCGTCCAGCTCCTGGTCGTCGCGAACACCGGCGCCGTCATCGCCCGGCTCGACCCCAGAGACGGCGGCAGCGAGAGCCCGACCGTGTGCTTCAACGGCAGCCAGTTCCTGTCGGTGTTCCTCGAGCCGCTCGGCTGTTGTTCCTCTCGCGTGTGGACCACGACGGTGCCGCGCACCTCGAGCCCACCGAGCGCGTCGACGCCGACGCTCCTCGCGACGGAGTGGGTCTTCGAGCCGCGCCTGGCGTGTGCGCCCGGCCGACAGGTCATGACCTGGGGACAGTGGAACCTGGTGGAGACGAGCCAGGCCGCGCAGATGCTGACGGTGCTGGACGGGCAAGGCCGGCGCGCGAGCGCGAGTGTCGCGGTGAGCACCTCCAGGCAAACGCAGCTCGTCGAGCGCGTCACCTCTGGCTGGGTCGCGTTCGAGACCCCTCCCAACGGCCATTTCCTCGCGCCGATGAGCGGGCAAGCCGACGCGAGTGTTCGCTTCACGGGTGCGGCGCTCGCCGAGGGCCTCGACGGAGGCTGGGCGACGCTCGAGAACGGTGCCACCGGGCTGCGCTTCGAGCGGCGAGACCAAGCAGGCGGGCTGCAAACGACGCTGCTGCGGCCGGCGCAGGTGGCCAATCCTCGGCTCGTTCGCGCGCCGTGGGGCTGGGCCGCGTCGTGGGACGAGAACGGCGCGGTGGAGACGGTTCGGCTCGACGGGCAGGGCATTGCCAGCGCGAACCTGCTGCTCCCCCTGGGGAATGGCCATCACCTCGCCGCGAGCCGAGACGCCGTGCTGGTCGCGATGGAACGGCCGAACGTGCTTTCGTGGATGACGACTCGATCGGACGGCGGGGTGGTCACCGCCTCCACCGACTACTTCGCCTTCGCCAACGTCGCCGCCTTGGACGATCGGTTCGTGCTCGCCTGGCGCGACCGTGGCGTCGCCGTGGCCTGGGCCGGAGAAGACGGCCAGCTGACGTCCGCGGTCCGCGTCATCGGCACCTCCGGCAAGGCCGCGAATGCCCCCCACCTTGCGTGCGGCTCGACGAGCTGCCTGCTGACGTATCTCCAGTGGAACCCCACGACGGAGTGGGACGTGATCGGAGAGTGGCTCACGCCCGACGGCGGCACGAGTGGGCCCATCGTGCTGCGCAACGACACGCGGAGCGAACCGAGAGCACTCCCCGTGTTCGTCGGCGATGGGCGGTGGCGCCTCGCCTTCGACCGCTACGAGCCCACCCTTTCGACTCGTCGCGTCGTCATCGTCGACCTCGACGAGGGAACACCGGACGCAGGAACACCGGACGCAGGAACACCGGACGCGGGCACGCCGGACGCGGGAACACCGGACGCTGGCACCGCAGACAGTGGTTCGGCAGATGCGGGCGAAGACCGAGCGGACGCCAGCATCGAGCCTGGACGACGCCAGCTGGCGGTGGGGTGCCACTCGGTCCCCGGCTCGTGGTCGATCGGATGGCTCGGGTGCTTCGCCGTGACTCGAGCCGTGCGACGCCGGAAGCGTGGGGCCGCGCATCAGCTCGAGCCTGCTCCCGAATGAACCGAGTCTACGGCGCGCGACCTTTCGGGCGGCGTGAGTCATCTCCGTCATGAGCCGACTTGTGACGCTGAAAGGCATGAACGGGAGCGGCGGGCGGGCTCGACGGTTGGAGTCGATTCCTGGTGCCGAGCTGACGCGTGCCTGCGTGCTCGTCCTCTTCGCGGGCTGCAGCGCTCCTTCGATCGGCGACCCCGACGGTGCAGTGACGATGATGGAGCCGGATGCCACGCTCCTCGATGCGGGGCTGGGGAGCGGTGATGCGGGGCTCGACGCGGGCGTCGACGCTGGCGGCTCGTCCGTCGACGCTGGAGTGCCCGACGGCGGCGCGCAGTTCGTCGCGTACGGAAGGCGAAAGACTCCGAACGAGAAGGTGCGCGTCACCAGCCCCGATGGACTCAGCTGGAGCGCGACGCCGGTGGAAGTGAGACAACCGGACGGCGGCTATCGCGTCAGCGACCCCTTCTTCGTGCCCTGGGCACTCGGGGGCGGCGCGACCGTCGCGGTGAGCGACAGCTACGCCTCGCAGCTCTTCTATCGCAGCGACGATGGCGTGCACTTCGACCCGGTGTCGGGACCTCGAGGCCACCCCATCACCCACCTCATCTTCACCACCTTGCGCGACGACCCGTGCCCCTGACCCGGAGCTCGCTGCACACGCTCACGGCGCGGCGAGGGCTTCGAGGCGCCGCCTCACCCGGGAGCCAGCTCGAGCATCGGCGAGGCCGCTCGTCGCGAGGGCACGCCGCTTCTCGGGAGTCTCGGCGAGCTCGGCCTCCAGGAGCACCCGTCTCGCGCGAACCTGCGGGTCCTTCGAAGGCTTACACCCGGCCATGCGCGCGAGCGTCGCCTCGAGCGAAGAGACGTCGCCACGCGCTCGCTGAAGCTCGGCCAGCGCCAGCAACGGATCCAGCAGCCGCTCGTCCGTCGCGCTGGTGAGCGCCTCGAGCCCCTCGAGGCCCTTTCGCGCGCTCGCTTCGGCCGTGGTGAGGTCTCCGATGCCGCGCTGCGCTTCCGAAAGGCCTGCCAACCCGAGGAAGACGGGCAACGACTTCTCGCCGGCGGAGGCCCGATGAATCTCGATCGAGCGTTCGAACAGCTCGACCGCCTTGGGAAACTGCTCTCGCTCGAGCGCGATGACGCCGAGCACGTCGAGGGCCGCGCCGACGTTCGGGTGATAGGGGCCACGCGCCTTCTCGAGAATCGCGAGCGCCTTGGTGAGCCCCTGCTCTGCTTCGTCGGGTCGGCCCAGCAGCACCAACAAGCGGCTCTCGTTCTGCAGCGCGTTCGCCAGCGCCGGAGTGACGATGCCTGCGTCTTCGAAGCGCGCGACGGCCGACCGTTGCCTCGCGAGCGCGCCCTCCAAGGTACCGAACGTCTCCTCGACGAGCGCCTCGTTCACGAGCAAGCCACCTTCGAGGGTGGGCTCGGAGAGGCGGCGAACGAGCGCACGCGCGAGGACGAGGGAGCGACTGCTCTCCGGCTGCCGGTGAAGCGCGACGCCGTACTCGTACACCAGGAGCACCGCAGCACGCGCGGCGGCTTCGTCGTTGCGGGAGGCGAGCCCCGACTCGATGGCTTCGTCGAGCGAGGCCACCGCCGCTTCGTGGTCACCGAGGCGCCCGAGGGTGGCGCCGCGCTCGAAGGCGACCGACGCGTACAGCGAGACGCCACCATCGCGGCTGAGGTCGGCGAGCGTTTCGAGGGCCGTGGAAGCCTGCCGCAGCTGTCCCAGGTCCCGGAGGGTGCGCGCCTCCATCAAGCGGCTCCGGAGCGCCAGGACAGCCGCCCGCGCCGTGGGCTCGAGGGGCAACGCGTCGCGCGCCAGGCTCGCGTCGTCGAGGCACCGGTCCGGGCTCTCGAGCGCGCTGGTCGCGGCGTGGGCGCGCACCAGCATCGAGGCGTCGACCTGCGAGAGAGCCTTCACCACCGCGGCCGTCTGGGCTCTCGCTTCATCGAGACAGGCGGCGCGACGCTGGCGAGCGAGGTCGTCGAGCGCTGCGCTCGAGCGGCACGACTGCACGCTCGCCTCGAGCCAGCTGGCCCGCCAGCGATCGAGCGCGCCGCGAACGAGCTCGAGCGTCGACGCCGCGAAGGGGCCCTCCAGGGAGCCAAACGCCCGAGAGAGGGTCTCCTTCGAGCGGTCGTCCCAGACGCCGGCGAGCGCGTCGACGGGCGGACGGCACGAGAGCCGGCGGTAGCCAACGACACCGGCGACGACGAGGAGGCCGAGCCCAACGAGCGCGACCCGAGTCCACACGCGGACGCGCCGTCGGGGCGCCTCGAGCGCCTCGAGCATGGCCGCCATCGAGGCGAACTGCCCTTGGGCCGCACGTTCCAGCACGTGCCGCAGCCAGGGCGTCTGAAGGTGCGTCCCCTTCTGTTCGAGCGCGCCGTCGAGCAGCGCCGCGGCCGCCTTCACGTCCTCCGCCACCGTCGCGTGAGCGGTCGCCGAGAGCCCGAAGTCGGTCAACCGCACCCGACCATCGGTGCCGACGAGCACGTTGGCCGAGCGGACGTCGCCGTGGGCGATTCCTGCCTCATGGGCGTAGGCCAGCGCGTGGGCGACGTCGAAGAACAGGCGCAGCACCTCGTGGAGCGAGCGAGGCGCCTCGAGCCACTTCGAGAGCGGAACCCCGTCGACGAGCTCCATGACGACGAAGGGCACTCCGCCGAGCAACCCGGCATCGTGGACGGGCACGATGTTCGGGTGGGCGAGTCGAGCGCCGGCGCGTGCCTCCCGGAGCACCAGCTCGAGCCGGGTCGACTCGCTGGCCGCCCACGCATCGAGCACCTTCAGCGCGACCCGCCTGTCGAGCTGCGGGTCGAAGGCGACGTACACCGTGCCGTTCGCACCACGACCGAGCACCTCGAGAACGGTGAGCCGACCAACCGAGCTCCCGCGCGCGAGGAGCCCACCAGCCGCAGACTGTCCAGTGAAGGCGTGGGTGGTGCGGGCGAGCTCGAGAAACGCAGGCCCGCAGGCCGAGCAGGTGTCGAGGTGCCGCTCGAGCGACGCGACGTCGTCACCCTCGTCGAGGCCGCCTTCGAGGAACCGTCGAAAGACCTCTTGTGATGGGCAGGTCATGCCTCCTCGACTCACGCACTTCATAGAGTCGCACGAGGTGGCTGGGCTAGCATCACCGCCATGCGGGTGGTTGAAGAGGCGATGGTCGCGGTCGCCTGGCAGGCAGCGCCCGAGCTGAAGTGGGACGAAGGCCGGTTCCGCGCCTTTCTCCGCGAACGTCGCCTCGCCCAGCCACCCTTCGCCCGTGAGCTGTTGCTCGTCTTTCTCTGGAGCGAGGGTGACGCGACGGCCCTGAAGACGCTCGAGCGCGAGTACCTGAGCGAGCTGCCCCTCGTGGTGGGCACGATCGCGAGCGACGCGGCCTTCGTGCGTGACGTCGTGCAGGAGATCAAGACGAAGCTGTACGCCGAGCGCCGGCTCCTCCAGTACCGCGGGAACGGTCCTCTCGGCGGGTGGCTGCGGCGGGTGGCGGTGAACACCGCGCTGGTGATGAAGCGCCCGGAGGCTCGCCTCGAGCCGCTCTCGTCGAGCTACGACGCGGAGGCACTGTCAGCGGACGTCGAGCTCGATTTCCTCAAGCGCCGTCATCGCGCCCATTTTCGCGAGGCCTTCTTGAAGGCGCTGGCAGCCCTGTCGACGCGCGAACGCACGGTGCTGCGGCTCAACGCGTTGTCCAACGTGAGCATCGACGAGCTCGGAGTGATGTACTCGGTTCACCGCGCCACCGCCGCGCGCTGGGTGCAGCGGGCACGCGAGCAGCTCCTCCAAGGCACGCTCCAGCAGCTCAAGTCCATGCTGAGCATCAGTGACGACGAAGCGCGGGTGCTGATGGCCGAGCTCCGAAGCCAGCTCGACGTGAGCCTCCGACACTTCGGCACGGCCGACGACAGCCCGACCGCTCCGCCGGAGTGACGTCGACCGATTTCGAAGCGCCGATGCGACTTGGCGACGCCGGTGAGTCTTTCCACTCGGAGGACTCACCTTGGTTCGACGAATCGCCGGCTCATCACCCATCACGACCCGCCAACCCGCTGAAAGAACTCGGGCTTCCACGCCTCCATCGCCAGGGCCTCGGCAGGCGACCGGCTTCACCCCGAAATCGCCCGAGACGATTCGGTTCGAGCGCATGCAGCGGAACCAGGCGGCGGTGGAGCAGGCCGTCAAGGGCACCAGGACTGCGGAGGCGACGCGAGACGCCGAGGCGATGGTCTCCGCTCTCGGGGCGGGCACGACGCAGGCGCTCGAGGCGAAGTTGTTGGCGATGTCTCCCCAGCGCTTCTTCGCGGCGGCGGCCGCGACCCAGGGGCGCGTCGACATGTTCGCCGCCTTCCTCGGTGACGGACCGTTCGCGAAGGTGAGCCTGGAGCAAGGTGACCGGCTGGCGAAGGCCTTGGGAATTCCGTCGTTCGAGCCAGGCTTCGCGCGGGACTCGACGGTTCGCAGCGCTCTGGGGTTGTGGGGCGAGTGAGCGTCGAGCTGACAGCTCTGGGTCAGTGCGCCGCCGAACGCTGGTTGAACTCATCGAGCGACATCGGCGCGGCGGCTGGCGGGGCGTCGTCCTTCGCGCCACGCGTCTTCTGCTTCGCCTGGTACGACTGATCGAACGTCTTCTTGTGCTTCGTCCACTCCTCTTGGTTCACCGGCGCGGCGAGCTGGGCCTCGGTCAACGTCTTGCCCTGTGCGGCCGCGTCGCGAATGCGCTCCTGGCGAATCTGCGCGACGACCTCGAGCACCGCCTCGTCGATGGCGAAGAGCCCGCCGGCCGGTGAGTAGTCGGCGCCGCACGAGCTCGCGCCACCCATCGTCGACAGCCCGCGCGAGCCACGCACCTGGAACAACCCGTGCCCGGGCTGGAGCCCCTTCACCTCACCCATGTTCAGCGTGCCCGAGAAGACGACCTTGTCGTTGGTGGTGTCCTTCACGGTGACCTCGTTGCCATCGTAGTAGCTGAACAGCCACAGCTCGCCCGAGGTCGTCACCATGAACTCGTTGTCGATTTGAGTGCCCTCGAGGCCCGCGGCGAAGTGGTGCTCGGCGTAGCCCGGCTTGTAGTGCTCGAGCGCGGCCACCACGACGTTCACCGGCACGTCGGAGACGACGCTGACGTACTTGTCCGCGAGGGTGAGGGTCTTCGACTTGCCGCCCTTCACCAGGCCCTTGAAGAGGACCTCCTTGCTCACGAGGTCGGTGACGACGACGTTCGCGTCGATTCGCGGCGCGAGGATGTCGAGGTCGTTCACGCCGTTGGTGATGGTGCCGAGGTAGGTGTGGAACGACTTGCCGCTCGTCGAGCCCGAGTCGGCGGGCACGGTGAAGCCTTCATCCCAATAGACCTCGACGGTGAAGGTGCCGCTGCTCGCCGCGACCTCGAGGTTGGCGCCGGCGACCTCGTTCAGCTCGTGGGTGAGGGTGAGGAACTGCCCCTTCTGGAGCGTCTTCTTGGCGATGGTCTTCTCCTTCCGCGGCGCGCGCACCTCGAGCACGGTGCCGTCGTCCATCGCCCAGATGATGAGCTTCTCCTTGCCGGAGCTCTGCGCAGGCGGCAGCTGCACGAACATGTGGTTCGAGCGGAAGGCGCCGGTCTCGTCCTTGCCGTAGTAGCCGACGCAGGTGCAGCTCTGCGGAGTGCCGACGAGGATCGCCGCCTTCTTGTCCGAGAGAAACCCGAAGGCGCCCATGCCGGTCTTCACCACCGTCGAGTCGCCGCGGTGAACGGTGCCTTCCCAGATGGTGCCCTTCTTCCCCGCGAGCTGAATGATGCGCACGTGGGTGTCGGCCTCGTAGCCCTGAATGACGGCTTCGCCCGCCGTGTAGAAGTACGTGGTGTACATCTGCGTCTTGCCCTTGGGCGCAGGCACGACGACGTCCGACTTCTTCGGGGCGTCGGCGGAGACGACCTTCTTCTGTTCAGCCAGCTGAGGTGCTGCGGCAGCAACGAGGGCGACCAGGGCGACGAGAGACGTGCTTGGCATGGTGCTCCTCGAACGGACGGCTCGGTGGAACGATCTGGCGCGTCGAAGAACGGCTTCAATTTCGAGGGCTTGGGAGCTGTGAGCCGAATGGGAAGGGTGGCGGTACTGAGGGGTACATGCGCCGACACTCTCGTTTCCCGGGTCTGCTGTTCGCTTCACTCTTTGCGCTCGGCTGCATGGGCGTGGTGGAGGAGGCAGTCGATGCGGGCGCCGGTGGCGGTTCGGCGTCCGGTGGATCTGCCTCGGCGGGTGGCTCTGCGTCGGCTGGTGGCTCCGCGTCGGCTGGTGGCTCCGCGTCGGCTGGTGGCTCGGCCTCGGCTGGTGGCTCCGCGTCGGCTGGTGGCTCGGCGTCGGCTGGCGGCTCGGCCTCGGCTGGTGGCTCCGCGTCGGCTGGTGGCTCGGCGTCGGCTGGCGGCTCGGCGTCGGCTGGTGGCTCCGCGTCGGCTGGTGGCTCGGCGTCGGCTGGCGGCTCGGCAACCGCTGGTGGGCGCGCTGGAGGCACGGCTGGTGGACGCGCTGGCGGCACGGCGACTGCTGGCGGCACGGCGACTGCTGGCGGCTCGGCGACTGCGGGCGGCTCGGTCTCCTTCGATGGCGGCTATTCGGTACCCGCGAACCATCCACGTATCTTGATTGCGGGGCCGCGGCTGACCGAGTTGCAGAACTTCGCTGCCGATGGAGGCACCGCCTACACCCGCTTCAAGCAGACGGTCGACTCGGCGGTCGGCGGCGCAAACGTGTACGGCTTTTCATCGTGGAATGCAGCGCTGATGCGGCACGTCACGGGCACCACGTCGTACTGCACGTGGGCGGTGGCGAACGTCGACGCCTTCGTCACCAGCGAAGAGACGCTCATCTCCGCCAACCAGCGTGCGACGGTGGCCGGGGACTCCTACCTCGAGGTCGGGGACTTCATCGGCAACCTCGCGCTCGTCTACGATTGGTGCTTCGCCCAGACCTCGACGACGCAGCGCACGCGGTGGATCGCCTACGCCAACCAGGCCGTCTGGAATGTCTGGAATTACACTCAAGCGCGCTGGGGCACGACGACGTACGCCTGGAGCGGTTGGTCCATCGACAACCCGGTGAACAACTATTACTACTCCTTCCTGCGCGCGACGGTGCTGCTCGGGCTGGCGACGTACGGCGAGAACGCGCAAGCGCTGCAATGGCTCAACCAGTTCCGCATCGCGAAGATCCAGAACCAGCTCGTGCCGACCTTCCAGCGCGACCTGCAGGGAGGCGGCTCGCGGGAGGGCACCGGCTACGGCACGGCGATGCGCAGCCTCTTCGAACTGTACGACCTCTGGGAAGCGACCACCGCCGAGCGCCTCGTCGACCTCACTCCGCACGCGCGCCAGTCATCGCTCTATCTCGTTCATTCCATCGTTCCGACGCTCGACCGGCTCGCGCCGATTGGCGACCACGCCCGCGACTCCACGGCCGCGCTGTTCGACTACCACCGTGGATACGGGCTCGCGTTGGCAAAGCTGTACCGCGGCACTCCTGAAGCGGGGGTGGTCATCGATCTGTTCAATCGTTCGTCGGTCCCACAGGTCTCACAGACCTTCCAACGGTGGGTCGATTTCATGTACCAACCTGGCCAGGCACCGAAGCCGATCGGCGATCTCCACCCGACCTACTACGGCTCGGGGACCGGCCACGTCTTTGCCCGGAGCGGCTGGACGACGGACGCCACCTGGGTGCACTTCACGGCGGGGCCGTACAGCGAGAGCCACGCCCACCACGACCAGGGTCAGTTGCTCGTCTTCAAGCGGGAGTGGCTGGGCTTCGACGCCAACGTGGTGAGCCACTCCGGCATCAACCAGACGGAAGACTTCCACAACCTGGTACGGCTGCGACGCAACACCTCGACGCTGACGCAGCGAGAGGGCGCAGGCCCATCGCAGCTCTTCGGGCTGGTCGACGACGCCGAGTTCGTGTGGATGGGCGGAAACCTTGCCCCGGCGTTCAACGCGGCCGACGGCGTCACGACGCTCGAGCGCGAGGTGCTCTTCGTGAAGCCGAACGTGGTGGTGGTGTTCGACCGGGTCGCGACCGCGCCCGCCTCGACCGCGGAGTGGCTCTTCTCGAGTCCGCTCGCGCCGGTGTCTTCCAATGCCGGAGCGACGGTGACGTTCACCGGCACGCAGTCGACCCTCGTCGCGAGGAAGATTCACCCAGCGACAGCGACGCTCACGACCGCGACCTGGCCGAGCCTCGACGCCGATACGAACGCCGGGCACCGCATCACCTGGAGCAACGCCTCGGGCAGCCCGTTCCTCGTGGTGCTCTCGATGGACGGGGCGGTGACGAACGCGGTGGCGGCTGATCAGACCGGTCAACGTGGCGTGAACGTCACCTTGGCGAACGGGGGCGGCTTCACGGTGCGGTTCAACGAAACGAGCCGTGGAGGGTCTCTCGAGCTGCGGCCGATGGGCGGCGCGACGCGAACGGTCACCCTCAGCCCGCAGGTGATGACGCTCCCGGCGTTCCGAGTGCCGTAGAGCCGGGCCGAGCGCACGTCTGGACGCGATAGGCTCCGGGCATGAGCCAGTGGATCGACGTCGAGATTCCGTCTCGGCTCGCCGCCATCGCGGAAGAGGTGCTCGCGCAGACGGAGCCGTCGCTGAATCCCAAGGCAGCGTGGCGGCCACTGCGAGCGGTGGGAGTGCTGATGGTCGAGCCCTCGTCGCTGCTCGTCTCGCTCGGAGGCGCCCTGCACCGGGTCGCGAGCGACGGCGCGCTCATCGGCCGCTGGGAAACGGAGCCGGGCGAGTCGTGGGCGCCGCTGGGCCTGCTCGCAGACGGGAGCTCTCTCTGGACGCGGCCGAACGGTGCCCAGGTCGAGGTGAGGCGGTTCGACGACCGTGCCGCGACCCCGTTCGCCGACCTCCACTGTGAGGGAGAACCACCTGCGCGCTCCGAGCTGCGCGGGCTCGCGCTCGACCCTGCGGGAAGTCCACACCTCGTGGGCTCCATCGATGCTGGAGCGGCCGCTCACCTCGACACCTTCCTCCCCGTGGCGACCGCGCATCGAATCGACCTCTCGACCTCGACCTTCACCTTCGTCGCGAAGGCGCACGACCTGCGGCCTGGGCCGTCGTTCTTCGCGGTGTCCTGTCACGGCTCGACCAGCGAATTCGGCGGGCGCAGTCCGATCGACGATGGCGCGTTGCTGCCGAGCGCGACCACCACGCCGGGCCGGGTCACCCTCGTGCCGAGCCGAGCCGGTCTCCCTCTGCAGGAAGCAGCGCTCGAGTTTCCGGTGGAAGGAGCCCACGACGCCCGCCGGCTGCGAAGGCTCTCGCTGATCAACGGCGCCCAGCACCCGCGCACGAAGTCACTGCTCGCGCTCGCCATCACTCGCCCGACGCACCTGCGAATCGCCTGGCGCTGAGTTCCGCCCTCCGCCTGCGCCGAGACGCGCTACCGTCGCGCCATGGCCGCGAGACGAAAACCGCGCTCGACCCGGTGGGCTGAAGTGCCGCTCGACGAGCCGAACGAGGTCTGGTGGAAAGACATCGGCGGGCTGCTCCCGCTCGAGGGCCGCACCTTCGCGGTGAACGTCGACTTCGTCTCCCTCGCGCTGCTCGAGGCGCACCCGTCAGGCAAGCCCCTCACCCTCTCGGTGCCGAAGCTGAAGAACCGGCCCTTTCGGTTGCAGTACCTCCCGGAGTGGCCGCTGCTGGCCGTCTTCTCCGAAGAGTCGCTCGAGTTCCTCGACGTGAGTGACCCACGCTCCACGCAGCGTCGGCTGCTCTTCGAGTACGAGGTCGGACACGAGCGCGCGGTGGCCTCCATCGACGGCGACCTCTACGTGACCCACGAGAACGGCGTCGCCTGGCTGAACCCCGAGCGCAACCAGCCCGAGCACCTCTTCGACGTGCCCGACGACGCGTTTTTCAAGAGCTACCCGACGGCGCTCGCCTCGAACGATGGGCACCTCTTCGTCGTGGGCCGAGACGCAGGCGTGCACGTGTACCGCCGGGAGAGCCGCACCGGGTTCACGCTCCTTCGCTCGACGAAGAAGGGCTACGCGCCCACGAGCACGAGGTGGTGGGCGCCAGGCGTGCTGCTCCTCACCGGCAACGAAGACGTCATCGCGGTCGACGCGCGAGTGCCGGCGAAGACGTCAATCCAGAAGTCCTGCAAGGTGGCCAAGCTCGACATCGAGAGCCCGCTGTGCCGGGTGAGCGAGACCGAGGCCTTCGTCGCCGGACCTCACCTCCGCAGCGGCGACCTCGTGCTCGCGAGCATCGGCCTCGAAGATCCGCTCAGGCCCGTGCTGCGCGAGACCGAGCTCGTCGGAGACCCTGCGCTCGACTGGCATTCCTCACACGCGATTCGGGTTGGTGATCAGCTCTTCGTCGGGAGCATGTACCTCGGCCGCCTCCACGTGTTCCGCCAGGCCTGAGCGCGGTGACGCAGCACGGCCGACGGGGCGCTCGCGACTGCGTGAGACGAAGCCGAGAGAGAGGCGGAGAAGCTGAGGCGAACGAGAGGGAGAGTCGAACTGGGACGACGGGAGGCCACACGCCGTACGTGTTGACGACCCGACCATCGACGCGCGCCGAGTTCACCGTCGAACGGTCTCCCGAGCCAGAATCGAACGTCCAGTGGGCGGGCGCTTTCAGTTACCATGTGAATGATGGAGGCGACGCGAAGCCCACGACGGGGGAACGCCGACGAGGCGCAGGCGGACCTCGCGCCGCTCGAGCTCGAGACCTCTGCAGACCGGCTCCTCGCGTTCCCGTCGTTGGTGAAGGCGCTCGCCGAGGCGCCACCCGAGCGTCGTGCCTCGATCGCCGACGAGCTCAACGAGCTGCTCATCGCGATGCGCACGCCGGGTCACGAAGCCGAAGAGTCGGAGCTGGTCCTCGAGGCCCTCGAATCGGAGGTGTTCGTTCACCAGCTCGACCGCACGGGGCGCAGCTGCCGCAAGGAAGCGGTGGAGACGGTGATGGCCTGCGGCTTTCCTCACGCGCTGCTCCTCGACGCCGAGGACGTGAAGTTCGCGAGCGAGTTTCGACGCGCGACTCCGACGGTCGACGAAGCCGCGGCGACCTCTTGGGAACGGCGGGCTCAGTCCGCCCGCTCGAAGGGCGCGCTCGTCATCGCCGCGGGCCAGGTCGCGAGCGCCTGCCTCTGCCTCAGGGAAGCCAGTCTCCCCCTCCTCGCGGTGCTCACGTCGATCTGGCTCGCTTCAATCGCCGCCGCCGCCGTGTTCGCGTTTCGCCGTCCCCGCGAGCTGAACGTCGGCGCCCTCGGAGCCGCCATCACCATCGTGATGATCGCTGGTGCCAGCGCCGCGGTGTCGGCGCACTCCTGGGCGGTCGCGCTCGGGCCCGCCAGCCTCGGCCTGGGGCTCTACGTCGGCATCATGCATCTCTTCGAGCCTCGAGCTGATCCGCCAAAGCCCGGCGACTGGAACTTCCAGAACAACGACAGTGCGATCTGAACGAAGGCCTCGTTCGGCTCAGTTCACGATGCGACGACGGGTGACGACGACGGTGGCGACGGTTCCATCGGCGCGACGCACCTCGAGCGTCAACGTGGTGCCCTCTTCCCCGCGGATCTTCTCGACCCCGCCCGGAAACCCGAGCTTCTGGGCCGACTGGCCGTCGATCGAGAGGATTCCATCGCCCGGGCCCAACCCCGCGAGCGCCGCTCCGCCGCTGGCGACGACGTCCTTGATCAGCAGCACATCACCCTTCGCCTCGAGGACCGCGCCGATGCCGACGAGCTCGAGCTTCGGCTCCGCGTCCTTCTTGGTCGGCGCGAGATCGACGGTGAGCGGCCCTGTCGTTCGTGACTCGGTCACCTCGACGGTCATCAGGCGCGCGTCGTGCCCACTCGCCGCGACGAAGAGCGAGCGCCTCCCAGGAGGAATCGAGGGGAGCTCGAAGGCGCCATCGGCGGCGGAGAGCACGCTCGGCAAGGCCGCGAGGGTCGCCTCACTCCGGCTCTCGAGAGAGACCCGAGCCTGGGCGATGGGCTGCTTGGTCGCGCGATCGATCACCTTCCCGGTGATGGTACCGCCCACGCCGAGGGTGACGTCGACCGAGGTCGACTTGCCCGCCGCGAGGTCGAGGTCGATCGGCTCGGACGAGGCGTGACCGAGCGCAGAGACGACCACTCGAACCGGCCCAGGTGGAATGCCGCGCAGCCGGAACGCTCCGCTCGCGTCGACGAAGTGACGCAGGTACCTCGCTGCGTCCTCGAGCGGCCCGGTGCGCAAGGCGATCGACACGGTGAAGGCCTCGACCGGCAGGCCCCTGGCGCTGCGCACCACCCCGCGAAGCTCGGTCGCAGAGAAGATGCGCAAGGTGACCGGCTTCCCCGAGGTGCGCTCGGGCGCAGACACGATTCCGGGGAGCGTCGCGAACAGGTCCCACGGACCGGGCCCATCGACCTGGAACGAGAAGGCACCCGTCGAGTCGGTCTCCGTCTCGGCCTCGAGGCGAGCGGTGCGCCCGAAGTGCTGGAGCGCCGCCACTCGCGCCGCGGCGACACCGCCATCACGCTCGTCCACCACCACGCCCGTCAGGGTCGCGCGCGCGACGCCTGCGTCACCTGCCTGCGGCCGGAGGACGAGGATCAGCTTCCCGCTCACCGCGACCCGAAAGTCGATCGACTCCACCTTCGGCTCGAACCCAGCGCGCCTCGCCACGAGGGTGTCGCCGTCGCGCGCGTGGAAGACGAAGTCGCCCTGGGCATCGCTGATCAACGGCGAGCCAGGTGGCTCGTCCTCCGAGGCGATGGTGATGGAGGCGCCCGCGATGGGCTGACCGTCGACGGTCTGCACGTGCCCACGCAGCTCGAGCTGGGGCACGAGCGAGAGCAACAGCTCGTTCACGCATCGCCCGGCTTGGGCGCGCACTCGAATCGGGCTCGAGCCCCACGCGGGGCGGAAGGGAAAGAAGCCGCTCGCGCTCACCTCGGCGATCTCCACCTCGCCTGCTTCCTCGAGGATCAGCTCGAAGGTGCCCGCCGAGGTGCTGCTCGCCTGGACCGCGCCTCGCGTCGTCCCCAGCACGAGCTGGGCGTTGGCGATCGGCGCGTGGTTGGCCGAGTTCACCACCCGCCCACGAAGGCACGGCTTGTCGCTCGCCGACGGCGCCACCACGGCCGAGGGGACGAGCCCGCGAGGGACCCGAAGATTGAGCGCTCCGAGCGACGTCGACGGGGCACGGCCCGCGTCGGCGACAGCCAGCACCTCGAGGCCCGTCGGATCAGGAGGAGGTGCGCGAAGGACGAAGAAGGCCACCACTGCGAGCACGGCCGCGAGCGCCACCAACCAGCGAAGTCGCTTCATGACGCGACTGCTCAATACCGATTCACCGCGTCGTCAACGCTCCTCAGAGCATGTCGTCGCACGGAGTGCCGAGCCGCTCGCCGATGTACGGCCCGAGCTCGACGTAGACCATGCGGGCGTTGCGATAGACGTCGAGCTCGACCTCGGTGAGCTTGAGCTCGACCTTCCCCTTGATCCACTTCGACTCGGCGCCCGTCACCAACCGCAGCGAGCCGTCCTTGGTGGCGAAGATCTGCCCCTGCGCGTCGTCGACGACGTCCTTCAGGGCGGCGAGCTTCATCTTCCCGCGCGGCCCGATGAAGACGCGCCAATCACGGCGGTCGGCCTCGTCGTCGGTGCGCAACCGATCGACCAGGTAGTAGGTGCCGGTGTCGTCGCGGAAGAGCCGCTCGGGCCGCCGAGTCCACAGCGAGCCGCGAAAGTCGCCCTCGAGCAGCTTGGGCAGCTCGTCCTTCGCCTTGGTGAGCGGCGTCACCTTGTCACCGCAGGTGATGGAGAACTTCCGACCCTCGTCGCCCATGTCGAACGACGCGTAGCTGTTGGTCGACCGAAACACCCGCGGGTCCCAGTAGCTGACGCCGAAGGACTCGGTGCCGTTGGCGCCGCCGCCGATGGTGCGCACGAGGTGAAAGAGCTTGCCGTCACCGTAGAACGTGGGGCCCGAGAGCGGCTCCTTCGCGTTGTAGATGACGTAGTGGCCCTTGCCGTCGGTGACTGCGCCGAGGTTCGCCTTCTTGTCGGTGATGTCGATCTTCTTGTCGCCGCCGATCTGGGCGAGGAGCGAGAGCGTGATGGTGAGCGCGAACATGGGCAGGTTCTACTCCGGTTCGAATGGGGAGTCCTCAGAGGCGATGCAGGCAGACGCCGAACCGTGCATGGATATTTCGAGGCGCGGTCGACTCAGGCTGGAAACGGCGCAGTGAAATGCCAGAGTGCGCGATCTGATGGTCGACGCGCTCAGCCCGGGAATCGTGGTCGCCGGTACTTACGAGGTCGAGCGCCTCCTCGGGCGGGGTGGCATGGGCGAGGTGTGGCTGGCCCGTCACCAACGGCTCCAGGGCAAGCAGGTGGCCATCAAGGTGCTGCGCACGCAGGGCGCGCTCCCGACCGAGGCGCTCGCCCGCTTCAAGCGCGAAGCGGAGATCGCAGTGCGGCTCGAGCACCCCAACATCGTGCAGGTGCTCGACTTCAACAGCCTGCCCTCGGGTGAGCCCTTCATCGTGATGGAGTTGCTCAAGGGCGAGTCGCTCGGCGCCCGGCTCAAGCGCGGCCCGCTCACTCCCGACGAGGCCTCCCAGGTGATGCGGCAGGTCGGCAGCGCGCTCCATGCGGCCCACGTCGGCGGCGTCGTTCATCGTGACTTGAAGCCCGAGAACATCTTCCTCGTCCCCACCGCGCTGGGCGACCAGGTGAAGGTGCTCGACTTCGGCATCAGCAAGCTGGGCGACGGCGGCACGATGCAGACGACCGACTCGGTGCTGATGGGCACCCCGCTCTACATGTCGCCCGAGCAGGCGCTCGGCCACAACCGCGACGTCACCCCGCAGAGCGACGTCTTCTCGCTGGGCTCCATCGTCTACGAGTGCCTCACCGGCAAGGCGCCCTTCGAAGCCGACAACATCGCCAAGGTGGTCTTCCGCATCGCGTACGAGCCGCACGCGCCGCTGCAGACGCTCGCCCCGCACGTGCCCGAGGTGATGGCGAAGGCCGTCGAACACGCGCTCAAGAAGGACCGCGCGGCGCGGACGCCGTCGGTCGCCGCCTTCGTGCTCGAGCTCACCGGGCAGGTGCTGTCCGACGGAGGGACTCGCAGCCCGGCGGCCTCTCACGTGCTTCAGCCAGGGGAGCAGGTCGACGAGCAGATGATGGCCGAGGCGACGGTCGCGCCCTCGTTGAAGAACCTCCCTCGCAGCGAGCTCGCGACGCCGAACGGCTCGGTCCGAAAGCCACCGCTGCCCGAGCCGCCGGCGACTCCAACCACTCCGCCTGCCCGCTCGCCCCTCACCCTGGTGCTCGGCGGGCTCGCGGTGGTGGTCATCGGCGTCGGGACGTACCTCGGCGTGCGAGGGCTCGAGAGCCGCTCGGGTGAAGACGCTGGAGCGCCAGTGCAGGTGCCGCTCGATGCGGGAGCGGTCGTCATCGACGCGGGCCTGCCCGTCATCGACGCGGGCGCCGAGCCGAGCGCGGTGGCCGACGACGCTGGAGCCGTCGCGCCCCTCGACGCAGGGAGCGAACCGGCCCCGAAGGACGCGGGCGTCAAGGCGCCGAAGCTGGTGCCACCCTCGCCGGAAGACGCCGAGCGCCTCGCCCAGCTGGTGAAGAGCTTCCAGACCGACGAGGACGAGTCGTGGGCCGCGCGCGCCAAGCTGCCGCTGCAGTTCCAATCGCCCGGTGGCCGGCGGGAGATGACGATGCTCCTCGTCGAGATCGCGTGCAAACGCGCCGACATCACCAACGCGCAGGTGTACTCCCGTCAGGTGCCCGACGGCGTCGCGAAGGAGCAGGCGCGCAAGCGGTGCCGCAAGTACCAGCCCGCGTGGGAACTCGACTGAGCGGGCTCGCCGGGTCGAGCGCCGTCACTTGGCGACGGTGCCGAGCCACCAGTCGGGCTGCACCCACCAGACGCCCGCCACCTGCGCGAGCGCGGCCGTCTTGCTGAACACGTCTCGTGCTGGGCAGCTCACCCGAATCACCCCGTTCTGATCGATGGCGCCCTCTCCGATGGCCGCCTTCACCTTCTCGGGTGGAACGCCCTTCGTCGGCACCACCAGCACGTCACCGATGGGCACCCGAAGCTTCTGGGAGCCTTCGTCTCGATAGACTGGCAAGAGGTTCGTGGAGGTCGCGAGCAGCGCGCTGGCGCGTTCGACCCGCCACAGCTTCATCCGGCCCTTGCTCCGGCTCACCATCGCGCCGTGGGAACGCAGCTCCGACGCGGAGGCTTCGGTGCCATCGCGCTCGGCCACCAACGACTCGTCGAGGTGAACGGTGCGCTCCTTGGCGCCGTCCTTCCAGGTGGCGGTGAAGGGCCAGGGCGAGGCGGGCTCGACCATCGCGGGCGGCGTGACGGGAGCAACCTGCGCGAGCACGAGGGCAAGGAGAACGGTCATCGCTTCAGGGCCTCCCGGAGAGGGCGAGCTTCCACGACACGAGCCGTCCAAGGTCCTGCGCGGCGGCGTCACGCACCTCGAGCTTCCACTCGCCGTCGCCGGGCTCGTCGAGGTGCCGCACCGAGCTGAAGGTGAAGCCGTCGATGGCGGTGCAGGTGCCCATGCAGGTGTGGTTCGGGTGGAGCCGCGAGCGCGTCGAGCCGTGCACGAGGCGAAGGTCGAGGTCGCCCGAGGCCGCGTGGGCGATGGTGACGACGACCTCGACCACGTCGACCTGTCGCACGCCGCTGTTCGCCACCGTGATGGTGCTGGAGACGCCGGTCGCGTTGTTGTCGGGGATTTCGAGGTTCGGCGAAGCGAGCGGGCTCTCGAAGGACGCCTCGGGCACGCCGGCGTCGTAGCGCCTGGCCGCGTTCACCGCCTGCGCGACGTCCACCACGCCGAAGCCGTAGTTGTGGTTGACGTGCAGCCCGGCGCCGTTGGTCGCCCAGTCGGCGTTGGTGGGGTCGTTCTTTCGCGCGGTGACGGCGAGGAGTCGGCGCACGTCACGCCAGGTGAGGTTCGGGTTGGCCTGGAGCATCAGCGCCACCGCGCCAGTGGCCATCGGCGTCGCCGCGGAGGTGCCGTCGAAGGTCGAGGTGTAGTTCGCGTTCGAGGGCTCGTTCATCGTGCGGCCGTTGTTGTAGCCAGGCGCCCCGGTGATGTCGGTGGTGGTGACGTAGTGGAAGCCGCGTTCGCCGGCGGGCGTGCAGACGAGCACGTTGGCGCCGGGCTCGGAGTAGTCGGCTCGCCTGCCGTCATCGCTCACCCCGCCGATGGCGAACACGTAGCGGCTGTTGGCCTGGCCGTCGAAGTTGGAGTCGTCAGGGTAGCGGTCGTTCGCGCCGTTGCCCGAGGGGAAGAGGTAGATGACGCCCTTGCCGCCGCGGCCTTCGGTGGTGCCGCGCCGAACGCCCATGAGCCACAGCGCGTCCGGGTCGGTGAGGAGACCGGTGCCGTCGTCCGCGTCGCCCCAGCTGTTGTTGGAGACGCCGTTGACGGCCATGCCGCGCACCATCGCGTCGAGCTCGCCCGCCGAGGTGTTGTCCTGGAGGAAGTTGTAGGAGACGAGCTCTGCCCGAGGTGCCACGCCTCGGCCACCGACGCCGTTCACGTCACGCGCGGCCACGATGCCAGCCACCGCGGTGCCATGTTCGGCGAGCGCGACGGAGGCGTTGCCGAGGTAGTCGTGGCTGTCGGTGGCGTTGGTGTTGGCGCGCAGGTCTTCGTGGTTCAAGTCGACGCCGTCGTCGACGACCGCGACGCGAATGCCTTCTCCCTTTCCGTCTGCCCAGACAGGTTCGACGCGGAGATCTTCTCCGCGCACGCCCCCGCTCTGCCCGGTGTTGACGAGGTGCCACTGAGCCGAGAAGAACGGATCAGGAAGCGCAGCGCCGACGGCGACGCTGGCGGTCTGCTGCGCGGTGCCGCAGGTGAGCGTGTAGGTGACGTTCGTCGTGGGGCGCAGCGAGCGGGTGCCCATGGTGGGCACGGTGCCGAGGCCTTGATCGAGCTGGCAGCCAGCGGCGCGCGCGATCCAGGAGAGGACGACGGCGTCACCAGCGGTGATGGAGCTCGGCATCGCGGTGAAGCTGACGATGCGGTCGGCGACGGTGATGGTGGTGGACGCGGTGGCCGCGCCGCAGGTGAGGAAGTACTCGGTGGTGGCGGCCGGCATGACGGTGACGGCGCCCGCGACCCCGACGTCCATTCCGAGCGGCTCGAGATGGCACTTCTGGGTGTCGGTGCTGCTCCAGGAGAGCTCGCTCGATTCGCCCGGCGCCACCATGAAGGGCTCGGCGGTGAAGAAGGTGACGAGGGGTTGCCGGCAGCCAGCCGAGAGAAGCACGAGCAACGCGAGCGACGGAACCGGGCGACGCACCTTGGCAGGGCATAGCGCGGTGAACGGGTACGACACCACCCCAAGCTCAGCGCAGCCGCCAGGTGCCGCGCGCCAGACCGTCGAGCAGCGTGTCCAACTCGACCTTCGTCTCGGGGCGCGGCTCCAGTCGCTCGAGCAGCGCGGTCAGCTCCTCGGGCCGCACGACGAACGAATGACCCTCGCCCGCGCTCCAATGTTCCGAGATGAGGCAGCTCGCGTTCAGCGCGCCCCCGCACACCACGCTGCTCTCCTCCGAGGCGACGTGGAGCACCTCGGCCGTGAGGTTCCCGGTGACGATGTGATCACCCGCCGCGACCAGCACCCGCGCCGTCTCGTTGCCGACGACGACGAGCGCCGAATCGGACGACCAGCCATCCGTCAGGCGGCCATCGACGGTGAGGTCTCCGAGGACCACCACGGTGCCGGTGCAGCGGACGAAGCCCTCGAGGCGAAGCGGGCCGCGGTAGACGGTGCAGGTCGTGCTGGAGCCCGCCGAGCCGAGCCTGGTGACGCCGTTCTCGACCTTCGCGCACTGAGGAAAGACGGCGAGTGGAGCGCCGGTGCGATGCATCGCCCAGGCGAGCAAGAGCTCTCCATCGGGAGGACACCGCGCGTCCGGCATCGGGAGTGGAACGAACTCGGCCGCCGCGAGCGCGCGCTCCAACACGAGCGCGTACTTCTCCAGCCATTGGAGGCGTGCCTCCTCGCTGCTCGCCTGGCCCCAGAAGTCCAGCCCAGTGGCTGCACCGGGGACGTCGTGGCGAAGCTCCTCTTCGGCCACCTCGAGCACACTGCGCAGCGGATGAACGGTCACCGACGAAGGCGTACCACGAGCTGAATCGAGCGTGCGCCGTGCGCGCTGGTCGTCCAGTGCGCCCAGGTCGAGACGGACCCCTCTTGCGAACCCGAGCGCCGTGTTCCCGGCTGACGGACGCGCGCTCGGTCGACGTGCGATGCTGCACCCGTGCTCGAGAGTGCGCGCTCAGCCGGCCTCACCTTGGACGCGGAGCTGGTCGATCTCTCCACCGGCAGGCACTGGCCCATCGAAGCGCCTGGCTTCGGCTTCGACTTCGACGGCACGCCGCGCTCACTCGAGTCCCTTCACGAACTGCGCGAGCTCGCCTGGGCCATCTACCAGAGCGGCACCGGCTGGAGCCTCCACGTCGCCGCGGGCGTGCTCTTGCGCCTCGATGGACGCGTCACGGGCGGTGGCGAGCTGATCACCGGCGACGTCGTCGACGACGGCGATCACCTCCTCCGCTTCCTCACCACGCCCTGGCCTGGCGAACGAAACCCCACCCTCGACGCCCGCACTCGCGCGGCGCCCGACGACGAAGGCCTCGCGCTCGTCTATCGAGATTGGCTGCTCGAGCGCCGCTCACCCGTCGCCGAGGCGCTCCGCCGGCCGGTTCCCAGAGCCGAACAAGCCCGGCACCTCTTCACCCTGGCCGACGCGATCGCCCTCGGCACCATGGAGGTCGAGTTCGCCGGCCCAGCTCCGACTCGCCTCGTCGTCCGCGACCCCGAGCTCGAGCTCGAGCGCTTCGTCGAACGCCTCGCGCAGGTCTGCCCGTTCGTCCCGTCGCTCGAGCGGCTGCGCGTCATCGGGCTCGAGGCCGACGCGCTCCGAGCGCTGGCCGAAGCCGTCGCCCGCGCCCCGGAGTGCCGCCAGCTCCACGCGCTGGAGCGAGACCCCTCCGAGAGCGTCTTCCTCGAGGACCTGCGCGAGGGCTCGACGTGGCGACCGAGCGATCGGCCCCGCCAGTTCGCCCTCGAGCTGATCAGCTGGGACGGGTGGACGAGCCTCGAGCCGCTCAGCTCCCGCCAGCGCGCGTTGGTGATCGACGCGGATCTCACCCTCGACGCCGACGACCTCGGCGCCAGCCTGGTGCCCCATCACCCCGGTGGGCCCGTCGAGCTCTTGCGGCGGTCGGCCCTGATCATCCACGCGGCGTCCTCGGCGCCCGCGACCCTCCGGCCACGATGGCGAGGCGAGCCCATTCCGCCCGCGCTCGCCCTCACCGGTGGAGACGAGCTCGAGCTGGTTCCCGGCCTCCGCTGCCGTGTTCGCTTCGCTGGTCCCTGAAGCGGCCCCCACTCGGGCATTGCCCGGCAGGCGAGAGCTTGCTTAGTCGTTCCCGCGATGCGACTCGGCGGTTTCGTGTTGTTCGGCAACAACGTCGGAACCGTGAGAGCCGCGGTCGAGAGCTTGACCGGAGTCTGTGACGACGTCGTCGCGGTCGACTCGGGCGCCACCGACGGCTCGCGCAACGAGGTGCTGGCGGCAGGAGCGCGCTGCGTCGACCTCGCGTGGCAGGGCTATGGCGCGGGCCGGCGGTTCGCCATCGAGCAGCTCGGCGGGTGCGACTACGTGGTGTTCCTCGACTCCGACGAGCGCTTCGACCAAGGCTCCCAAGACACGCTGCGACGATGGAAGAGCTCGGACCCCAAGGAGGTCGCCTACCGCCTCGCCGTGCGCGACTGGGTCGAGCTCGACGGCCGCCGCTTCCTCTACCGGGAAGGCCGCCGCGTTCGCCTCTGCCGTCGCCAGCTCGCCTGCTACACCGACCGCATGCTCGTCCACGAGTCCACCGGGCTCGGCGGCGTTCGACTCGACGGCGTGGTGGTCGATCACGCCTTCCTCTCGAGCCTCGAGGCGCGCGACTTCAAGGAGCGCAAGTACGCCTTCCTCTGGGGCCTCCAGGCCTGGGCCGAGGGGCGCCGGTCGAAGTGGCCGCCCATTCAGCGCTGGGCTCACTTCCTCCGCGACGTCCTGTTGCGGGGTGCGTTCCGACGCGGCGGCGTGACGGGCGCCCGCGTGGCCTGGAGCATCTCGAACTACTCGACGCTGAAGTACGAGTACCTCGAGCAGCTCCTGGAGGGGAAGTTCGAGGCCGCGCGGCACGCCTTCGCCGAGGGCCGCTGGAGTGACGTGTTCCGCCTGGCCGACGACGCAGCGCGCACCGGGCGCCCCTGACCCTCTGCGCCGAGCTGCCTTCTTCTTCGCTTGGACGCGAAGGTGAGTGAGACTCGCTCGGTGGCGAGCACCCTCATCGGCCAGCGCATCGGTGACTATGAGATCGTCGCTCGCGTCGGCACGGGCGGCATGGGCGCCGTCTTCGAGGCCAAGCACCCGGTCATCGGCAAGCGCGTCGCCATCAAGGTGCTGCACCCGGCCTTCGCACAGGACTCGAAGACGCTCGAGCGGTTCGTCAACGAGGCGCGGGTCGTCAACGCCATCGGGCACCCGGCCATCGTCGACATCTTCTCGTTCGGGAAGACCGAAGAGGGCATGCCCTACTTCGTGATGGAGTTCCTCCGCGGCCACTCGGTGCACGACGTGCTCGAGAAAGAAGGCGTGCTGTCGATCGGCCGCGCCATCGAGCTGTGCTGTCAGCTCTTCGAGGTGCTGGCCAAGGCGCACGCGGTGGGCGTCGTTCACCGCGACCTCAAGCCGCAGAACCTCTTCATCGAAGAAGGCCCGAACGGCACACGCCTGCGAGTGCTCGACTTTGGCATCGCGAAGTCGATGACGCCGGAGCTGGGCCAGCAGCTCACCGGCAGCGCGATTCTCGGAACGCCTGGCTACATGGCGCCAGAGCAGATCAACTCCGAGCCCATCGGGCCGAGAACCGACCTCTACGCGGCCGGAGCGGTGCTCTTCGAGATGGTGACGGGGCGCGCGGTCTTCTCGGGGAGCAACGTGGGCCAGCTGCTCCTCAAGGCGCTCCATGACGACGCGCCGCGGGCGACGAGCGTGCGACCTGAGCTCCCTCCTCCCCTCGACGCCTTCATCGCGCGGCTGCTCTCGAGAGCGCCCGAGGGACGGCCGGCGTCGGCGAGCGCTGCCCTCGAGGAGCTGAAGCGGCTCCAGGCGACGTTCGAGGAAGAGGGCTCGGCAGAGACCCGGGCCACCTTGCCGCTCCTCGGTGACCGACGGCCTGCGCCTCCGAGCAAGCCGAAGTCCTTCATCGCCGGCGTCGACGACCGCGAGACTGGCGAGCACCGTTCGCTCAAGCCGAAGCCCGAGCTGCACGAGGTCGAGGCTCGCACCGAGCCCGCTCGCGAGGCGATTCCCCGCAAGTCGAACCCGGGGCGGCTCGAGATCGCTCCCCTGCCGCCAGTCCCGGTGGCGCCTCCCGCGAGGAAGTCGACGCCGCCCATTCGGCTCGACGCGAATCCACCTGCGCCCGAGCCCATCGCCGCGACCTCCATCGACCGTCAGATGGTGTCGAGGATGAAAGGCGTGGCGAAGACCGAGCCCACGCGGGGTGGAGCGCTGAAGTGGGTGGTGCTCGTGCTGGTCATCGCGGCGATGGCGGTCGCGGCTTGGTACTTCTTCGTGCACGGCGCCACCGTTCCGCACGAGGTGGGCTGAGCGGCACGCTCGACGCTCAAGCAGCGAGGAGCATCTGCGCGATGGCCACGCAATAGCAGCTGAAGCCGACGAGGAAGAGCACCAGCGCGGCAGAGAGGAAGCGCGACTTGGCGTCACGAATCTCGAGCATGCGGTCGAGCGTCTCGCGCGCGTCGTCACGCAGTTCCTGGGTGAGCCAGCGCAGCCGCAAGACGCCGCCGATGGCCGTGCCCGCCGCGCCCAACACGATGAGGATGCCGGCCGAGACGAGCAGCCGTGCGAGCTCGTTCGTCTGCGCGATGGAGCGCCCGGAGAACCCGGTGACGGTGATGACGATGCCCGAGAGCGACAACATCACCTGGGTGCGCAACACCAACACCGAGAGCTGGCGCTCGACGACGCCGTAGGCCTTCTCGGTGTCTCCCTTCGTCAGCGCGAGAATGCGAGTGACTTCATCGCGCTGGGCTTGGGAGGCCATCTCACGGTCCGAAGAGCTGAAGCTCGGCGAAGCCCGCGGCCGACGAGTCGGCGACTCCGGGGACGAAGCGAACGGCGCGCACGTTGGCAATCGCTGGGCTGAAGATGGTCGCCCAGTCACCGTCGGGCCGGTTCATCACCGCGCGCCGCGTCGCCAACACGGCTCCGTTCGCCGAGAGGAGCTCGACGGTTCCAGAGAGAATGTCGTAGCCCGACGAGAAGCCGTCCTGGTTGCCGCGAATGACCACGCCGCTGATGGTGCGCGCCGCGGCGAGGTCGACGCGAATCGTCTCGGCGTTGCAGCAAATCACTCCGCCCAGGGAGGCGCAGGTCGAGTCTGCGTACCAGCTCGTGGTGATGTCGCCGTCGATGAGCCTCGCCGCCGGGTAGCCGCTGTAGCTGGTCGTCGCGGTGACCGTGATTCCCGCGTCGGTTGGAATCTGTGGGTTCGGTTGCACGAAGCCGCCGTCAGCGAGGAGCGCGCCTCCCGGAACCCCAGCGTCCACCAGAGGAATGCACTGGGTCGCGAGGCCACCTGCCGTCGAGCCGCCTGCCGAGCCGCCAGCCGTCGAGCCGCCTGCCGTGGAGCCGCCTGCCGTCGCGCCACCCGCCGTCGAGCCGCCTGCCGTCGAGCCGCCCGCCGTGGAGCCTCCGGCCGTCGAACCGCCTGCCGTCGAACCGCCTGCCGTGGAGCCGCCTGCCGTCGAGCCACCGGCCGTCGAACCGCCAGCCGTCGAACCGCCAGCCGTCGAACCGCCAGCCGTCGAACCGCCTGCCGTCGAACCACCTGCCGTCGAACCGCCAGCCGTCGAGCCGCCTGCCGTGGAGCCGCCCGCCGTGGAGCCGCCCGCCGTGGAGCCGCCCGCCGTCGAGCCGCCTGCCGTCGCGCCACCCGCCGTCGAGCCGCCTGCCGTCGCGCCGCCTGCCGTTGAGCCACCGCCCGCCGACCCACCACCTGCACTCCCGCCCGCCGAGCCGCCGTCGTTGCCCGAGGGACTCCCGCATCCCACGAAGACGACCAGCGACGCGAACAACAGTTGACGACTCGCCATGAGAGACCCCTTTTCGACACGAAGACGAAGGCGACAAGTTCGCGCACGCGACCGTCCGACGCAAGCACCGAGCACGTGCTGATCAGCCGCCCGGCAGCTCGCCGACGCTGTGGTACCCTCACCGCCGAATGACCTCGCCTCGCCTCGATCTTCGCTCCAACAACCGCGCGCTCGAGACCTTCGGTCGACGCTCACTCGACGCCCTCCTGCCGACTTCGCTGCAGTCGGCTGCCTTCGATGCCTGGAAGCCCAAGGGCGACGACCGCACCCTCGCCATCGGCCTGGGCGCCTGGCAGCAGATGACGCTCAACGAGTACCGCTCCCAGGTTGGCTTCACCGAGCTGTTGCAGGCGATGACGGTTCAAGGGCTCTCGCGCGACGCGCTGCAGACGATGGAGCGGCTCACTCGCGACGAAGTCGTGCACGTCGAGCTGTGTCGCCGAATGGTGAACGGCCTCGGGGGCGAAGACGTCATCCCCGGCGAGCCACAGTGGGTCGGCCTCGACGCCAAGCTGGAGCCCCTCGAGCAGGTCATCGAGATGGCGACCACCTCGTTGTGCATCGGCGAGTCGATCTCGTGTGCGCTCTTGGGCGCGGCGGCGAAGGTGGCGACCGACCCGATGGCGAAGGCCGTGCTCACGCGCATGACCGCCGACGAGTCGATTCACGGTCAGGCGGGCTTTCACTACCTCGCGGTGCTGCTGCCGGTGCTCTCGAAGAAGCGTCGGCGCTGGCTCGAGTCGCGCGCCTCGGAAGCGGCGGTCATGGCGTTCGGCATCTGCCTCGACCCCTACGATGACGTGACGCACCCGTTCGGGAACCTCCCCTACGCGCGGCTCGAACCGGTGATGCGCGCCACCTGGAAGCGGGTGATCCGACCGGGCTTCGAGAAGCTGGGGCTGAAGGTCGCCGAACCGAACTGAGCTCCGCCTCAGCGCGACGTCCCACTGTGACCTCGCGAGCCGTTTCCGCCAACCGGCCGAAGTTCTTGTCGCGCCCGATGGCGTCTCCTCTGCAGTGAGACCACCTGTTCGCAACCTCGGTTGCCCCGCACAGGAGCGTCTCGTGAGGACTCAGCTCGTTGGACTCGTGTTGTTCATCGCTGCGTGCGGCCCGCCCTCGGTGAACGAGGATGGCGGGGTGTCGACCGGACGCGGTGCCGTTGGCTCGGCTGGTGGCGCGAGTGGTGGTGGCGCGAGTGGTGGTGGCGCGAGTGGTGGCGGCGCGAGTGGTGGCGGCGCGAGTGGTGGTGGAGTGAGTGGTGGCGGAGCGAGTGGCGGTGGCGCGAGTGGTGGTGGCGCGAGTGGTGGTGGCGTGACGACGAGCGGAGGCGGCGTCAGCAGCGCGGGCCGCTGCGGCGATGGTCAGCTCGACCCAGGAGAGCTGTGCGACGGCGCGCAACTCGGCGGCGAGTCGTGTCTCGATCGCGGCTTCGAAGGCGGAGTCCTTCGCTGCGCCGCCGGATGTCGCGCATTCGTCGAGGACGCCTGCTGGCTCGCTCCGACGCTCGGTCCGATCAGTTCGTCGTCCCTCGGGCCAGCCGACGACTTCGTGCTCTCGCCGAGCGGCGCTTCAATCGCCGTACGCCGGCCGACGGGCGACTGGGCAGTCGGTCCGCTGGGTGGTTCGCTCGCCCCGACGGCAATCGCGACGCCCTCCGTCGAGTTCTCCCCGCAGGAAGACTTCCTCCTTGGGCGAGAGCGCACCGGCAATCGGACGGTCCTGCTCGTCGAGGTCTCGAGCGGGAGCACGCTCTTCACGAGCAGCGGACAGACGGACGGTGCCTGGTTCGCGGGCAACGGGACCCTTGTGATTCTCGATCAGCGTTCGTCGACCGCCGGCAACTTCACCTTGAGCGTGCTCGACCTCTCCGCGCACAGGCTCCATCCAATCGCTGACGTCGCCGACGCGCAGCCCTCCCCCTCTCGAGACCTGGTCGCCTTCCGAAACCAGCGGGCACCGTCGGACCTGTCGGTGTTCGACCTTCGCGCTCACAGGGTGATTCCAATCGCGAACCTCGTCCCCGAGGGCGGCTACCGCTTCTCACCGACCGACGACACGCTCGCTTACGTGTCCAACGTCGGAACGATGCACGGTGACTTGTGGTTGCGACAACCCACCGGCCGCTCCGTCGTCGCAGGTCAAGCACTCACCAGCACGGGCCTCTCTCTCCAGTTCTCCGCCGACGGCTCGCGGCTCGCCTTCGACTGCCTGACGTCCTCGTCCACCGTCGAGGCGTGTTGGACCGACACCTCGACCGGCCGCACGATCAACCTTGGGAGCACGGTCTCGTCGAGCTCGATCCTCGGGAGCCGCTCGGTCGCCGCCTTCAACGAGCAAACGGGCAACACCTTCATGGTGATGACGGGAACCGCACCTCCGAAGTCCGTCGCGACCGGCGTGCTGCTCCAGGGCGCGGCCCCGAACCTCTCCTCCTTCGTCTTCGCGACGATCACCACGCCGACGACCTACTCGGTGCTCGACCTGGCGACGTTCACCTCGCGGCCGATCGGCACCGGCACCGGCGCGCAGCTCACCTTCGCGGAGAACTCGGCCAGCCTGCTGCTCGCGTTCGGGTCGCAGGGCCCTCGGCGCGTCGACCTCGTCGCGCTCCCGATGGGTGACACGCGGTCGCTCTCCAGCTCGGCCGACGCGGTCGCCTATCTTCCCGGGGGCGAGTCCGTCGTCTTCACCGAGAACGGCACCGACGTCTTCTTCGAGTCGACGACGCTCCCCGGCCGCCAGGTGCTCCCGACGAGTGGCCTCTTCACCCGGGTCTCCGCCGCTCGACACGACCGCGCGGCGCTCCTCGGCGGAGGGAGTGCGCTGCTGGTGATTCGGCCCCGGGACGGGGCGACCGCGAAGATCGACGCGAACGTCGACCAGGAGGCCTGGGTCTCGGACTCGCTCATCCTCTACCGCAAGGGCCAGCAGCTGCTGACCCGCTCGCTCACCTGGCGCTGACGTTCACGGGCGCTCGACGTCGACCGCGTCGGGCGCCTGGCCCAACACCTTGGTCGCCGCGTCGACGAACTCGTTCTCGGTGAGCATCGCGACGATGTGTCCGTCGACGGCCACCGGGAGCGCGCCGACGCGGTGCCGCTTCATCAGGGCGATCGCGGTCGTCGTCGAGGTGTCGGGCGCGACGGTGATGAGGTCGGTCTTCATGATGGAAGAGACGGCCGCGCCCCGCTGCGCCGCTCCCCGCGCGACGTCGGTGAGGTGCCGCATCACGCCGCGAGAGGAGACGAGCCCCACCAGGCGGCCCTTCTCGTCTTCCACCGGCACGTAGCGCACGCGCTCCCAGGCCATCAGCTCGCTCACCAACTCGACCGGGTCGTCGGGGCTCACCGAGTAGATGTCGGTCACCATCAACTGCGACACCTTCTGGAAGTCGGTGGAGGCCGCGTCCTTCTCGCTCAACGTCGCCAGCTCCCAGTCCGCCACGACCGCGCCGCTCTTCTGCCGAGCCACCAGCCCTGCCACCAGCGCCGTCGCCCGCGCACCCGGAGTCCCTCGGCCCCGCATCTTCACCAACGAGTTGATCTGCCAGCTCGAGCCGGTGTGCAGGCTGCGCGCGCGCTTCTCGACGATGCTCAGGTACCGCTCGGCGTCCTTCTCGTTCACCTTCGCGCGGAGCAACCCGGACTTCGCCATCGGCAGCAACGTCTCGAGGACGAAGGGCTGGGCGAGGACTTCTTTGCCATCCAGCCAGGTGAAGCGGGCCCGAATGCCGTCGCGCGCGGCGGCGTAGAGGTTGGCGCGCGCCTCGTCGAAGCCGATGCGGTCGGCCACGTCGTCGATGGTGGCGCCCAGCTCGTTCATCAACCCGAGCCAGAAGGCGCCGTTCGCCACCTCGTCGGGAATCGTCGGGCCCGAGGGCAGACACCTCAGCTCGATGCGCAGGTGCGGCTTGCCGTTGTCCGAGATGCCGTAACACGGGCGATTCCACCGATAGACGGTGCCGGAGTGGAGCCGGAGCGCCTTCATCTCGGGCACCAGCCCCTGCTCGAGCGCCTCGAGGCCGTCGGTCGTGTACTGGGAACCGACGCCGACGAGCGGACGGAAGCGGGAGACGTTCTCCTTGAAGAGGTCGACGACGCTGCCACGCAGCCACTTGCGGCCGAACGACACGCGACCGACGTTGTCGCGCAGGTGCAAGCCTGGCGTCCGAATGTCACACGACTGCTCGAAGACGGCGATGCGGGTCTCGCTCCAGAGCCGCCGGCCGAAGAGGAGCGGCGAGTTCGTACCGACCGCCAACACGGGGGCCGTCAAGAGTTGTGCAAGATTGTAGAGCTGGGGAAACCGCTCAGGCTCGGCGAGCTGCAGGTGCACTTGAAAGCTGGCGCAGGTCGCCTCGACCATCACCGAGTCGTGCTTCACCACCAGCTCGTCGATGCCGCGAATCGAGAAGTCGAAGTGCTCGCCGCGCGCGCGCTGCATCGCCCGGTTGAGCGCCTGGTAGCGCGCCTTGGGCACCATGTTCTCGAGGCCCAAGTCGGTCTTCCCGATGGTGGGCAGCGTCCCCGCGAGCACGGGAATCACGCCCATCGCGCCGCCGACCTCTCGAATTCGCTCGTAGAGTTGGTGCAGCTCGGTCTCCAGACGCGAGAGCCCGTCACCGGCGAAGGGCTGCGAGCTGGCGTTCATCTCGAGGTTGAAGGCGCCGAGCTCGGTCGTGTAGCGCGTCGGCTCGTTCAACCTCTCGAGGATCTTCATCGCCCCGCCCGTCGGCTGGAAGGCGGTGTCGACGAGGAACATCTCCTGCTCGGCGCCGATGCGAGACACGCCCCGCTCGAACGCGCCGCCTTTCACCATGCGCTCGAGTGCTCGCAACTCCGAGAGGAGCGCGTGCATGTATTCCCGGCGCGACTCGCCGTTCAGCTCGCCGTCGACTTCCTTGTGGCGCTGCGTCGTCTCCACCTCGGCCATGGATGACTCCCTCTCGCGCTGATCAGCTCGGCTTCGGCTTCGTCCACTCGTCCAGGTACTTCGGCAGCATCGCACGCCAGGTGACCCAGTCGTGGTCCCACTTCGGCCCCCACGACTCGAGGTAGTTGGGAATGCGCTTGGCGCCGAGCACGTTCGCCAGCCCCCAGCTCTCCTTGAGCGACTCCCACTTCCCCTCGCCGGTGACGATGTGAATGTGGCGGGTCTGGAGGAGCTCCAGGTGCCGTCCACCGAGGTGCGGCACGAAGTACAAGGGAGAGGCCCGCCGGAAGTCTTCGGTCGGGTGATCGGCCTCGATGAAGCGCATCAGGTTGAAGGTGCCGCTCATCGGCAGCGCCTTGGTGAAGACGTCGGGGTAGCGGCAGACGAGCGCGGCGGCGTGGAAGGCGCCGATGGAAGCGCCGGTCGCCCAGATGGGAATGTCGGGCGTCTGACAATCGAGCCGAATCGCCGGCACCACCTCTTCCCGAATGTACTGATGAAACTGGTCCTGCATCTTCATGCGGTAGGCCGGGCTGCCCACCTTGTTGAACCAGACGCGGCCGCCGACGCTGTCGCAGGAGTAGATCTTGATCCGCCCTGCCTTCAGCAAGTCGTCGAGCACCCGCATCATCTGGAAGCGCTCGATCTCCTCCGCGTCGCCGCCGGCCGTCGGCAACACCAGCACCGGCTGGCCGTAAGTGCCCCAGCGGGCGAGCGTCGCCTCCTGACCGAGGCGCGAAGAGTACCACCGCGACTTGAGGAAGAAGCTCACGGGCACCCCGCCGCGCGCCAGGCCTGAATGCGGCTCCAGAAGAGCTCGGTGAACTTCTCGACCTCGTGTGCAGGAAAGAGCGCGGCGACCTTCTGGCGAACGGCTTCCTTGGCCTCTGGCGTCGCGAAGAACTCGTAGGCCTCGGCGTCGAGGTGCGAGAGGTGCTTGGCGCAGAAGTCTTCGAAGTGGGCGGTCTCGAAGCGCTCGTCGGCGATGGCGGCGTAGCGGTCGAGCTTCTCGGCGTAAGGCAGGTCGAGCGCGGCGACCCGGTAGAACGGCTCCCAGTCGAGGGTGCGGCGCATCGCGCGTTTGGTGGCGGCCGCGAAGATGGTCCACCGCAGGTACGCCTTCACCAGCCAGGGAAAGTGGAAGTGCAGCGAGGTGACCTGCGAGTCGGGGCACGGGTTGGCGAAGTCGATGGGGTGCCAGACGCCGTTGCGCCGCAATGACTCACATGAATTGAACTCCCACCCGAAGAACGCGTTGATGGTGAGCGTCACCTTTCGCAGGTGTTCGATGTCTTGTTTGGGGAGGAAGTTCACCTTCTGGGTGTACCGGTCGTGCAGCGGCGCGTCGGGCGCGTAGGAGACCTGCCGCGTCTGCGGCCCGAACCCGATGGTGCGCACGAACTGGTCGTAGCCCTCGACCGAGGCCTGCGCGTGCATCACCGCGCGCCCGCTCTCGTCGTAGGCCTTCCACGCGTCCTTGGCGTTCTTCACTCGGGTGACGTTGCGCCAGCCACCGCCGTCGTAGGGCTTCATGAAGAAGGGCCAGCCGAGCTTTTCGCCGATCTTCGCGAGGTCGAAGAGCTTGCCGTAGCGCTTGAGCGTCACCTTGGCGTCGACCTGGTCGTCGGCGTACTCCTTGGCGGGCAGCATCCACGTCTCGGGGACGGGCAGGCCCAGCGTCATCATCGCGACGTAGCTGGTGTGCTTCTCGTTCGACTGCACGCTCCAGGGGTTGTTGAAGACGTACACCCCGTCCATCACGATGCCCTTCTTGATCCACTCGCGCGTCGTGTGCATCCAGTGGGTCAAGCGGTCGACGACGACGTCGTATTTGACGGGCTGGCGGAGATCGAACGGCTCGATGGTGACGCGCTCGACCTCGAAGCGCAGGGTGTCACCCTTCCACGGAATGCGCAGGTCGAGCCGCTTCATCAAGTGCTCGAAGCACAACGGCCAGCAGAGATCGGCGCCCAGCGACAGTCCGATGCGGCGGGTCACTTCAGCCACGGGAGGCTCCTACTCGTAGACGAACATCAGAGGACCTGGGAACAACCACGACAATCCTTCACGCAGCCGATCGCGCCAGTTTTGCCAATTGTGGCCGTCGCGCGCCTCGACGAAACGAACCTGCATGCCGGTCTCGGCGAGCAACGGCACGAGGGAGCGGTTCTCGTAGATGAGGCTCTCGTAGACGCCGCAGCTGACGAACACGCGCTGGCTCATCGCGACGGGCTTCTCGCGGTAGGCGTTCACGAACTCGACGATGCGGTCGAACAACGGCCCGCGACGGTTGCGACGGCCGATGTCGGTGAAGGCGAAGCTCCCAGACTGGAGCAAGAGCCGGCCCCAGACGCCCGGGTGACGGCAGGCGGTCGAGAACGAGGCCACCGCGCCGAAGCTCGCTCCGAGCAGACAGCGCGCCCGCGGCTCGTCCACCAGCGGGAACTTCGCGTTCATGAAGGGGAGCAGGTCGTTGGTGAGGTAGTTCGCGTGCGTCTCGTCGGCGGCGTACTCGCGGAGCCGGTCGGGCGAGTCGGAGAAGGCCACCACGAGCTCCGGAATCTCGAGACGGTGAATGAGGTTGTCGAGCACCGTCTTCATGCCGGTGTAGTTGAGGTAGTCGCCGCCATCGTGCACGACCAGGAGCGGGTAGCGACGCGTCTTGCGGAACCGCGCCGGCACGTAGACGTGAATGAGCCGCTGGCCGTACGCCTTGCTCGGCACCTTCACCCGCTCGAGCGTTCCGGGCCGGGCGGTCGGGTCGGGCTGCGTCCACTCCGGGCTGACGTAGCCGGCGCTCTGGAGCACCGAGTTGGCACCGAACGGGTCGCGCGCGCGGTTGGGGTTGAGGGGGTCCTCGATCCACTCGCCGTGGCCGCCCCTCAGAATTTCATATTTATATTCAACCCGCGAGTTGCTCGGGATCTCGAGGGTGAGATGCCAGATGTCCGTGTTTGGCGCGCGAACGAGCGTCGTCGACGACTCGAGCCCGTAGACCCAGTGGCGCACGTTGACGCCGTCGGCCTGGCCGATCCACACGAAGGTGACGTGGGCGTCTTCGACGAGGGGGAAGACGTGCGAGCCGAGGAAGGTGCGGAGCTTCGCCGCGTCTCCCCAGCAAGCGATGAGCTCGTCGATGGCGCGGGGAGCCGTCATGACGCCGCTCCGTGGCTGAGCTGGACGATGCCCGTCGCGCGAGTCACCCGCCCGTTCTCGAGCACCACCGAAGAGCGCGCGGGAAAGGCGATGCACTTCGAGGGCGCGAACCGGCGCGCGAGCAGCCGCACGTTCTCGGTGTCGTCCAACTTGAGGCGCCGCTCCGGCTCGGGGAAGACGACGAGGTTCGGCACCAGGCCCAGGCCGGCGTCGAGCACCTCGCTCGCGCCGCGGCCCTGCGGTGGGTCGTCGTGAAAGAGCACCACCCGTTGGCTGATGGCCATCGCGCCGGCCGACCAGGCGAAGAGGGTGCGCCCGCCCACCAGGCTCTCGAGACCGAAGAGGAGGAGCCGGTTGACCAACACCGCGACGTGCCCGCCGGCGACCGCGAGGGCCCCGCAGTCGGAGAGCTCTTCGATGAGCTCTCCCCGGTGGCGCGCGATGGCGGGGCGGAGGAGCGGCTTCCACTGCTCGTTGAACTCCGCGCGGACGCGAGCGCACTGGTAGAGATGCCAGGCGTCGAGGTCGCGAATGGCGTCGATGCACGCTTGCTCGACCTCGGTGCGAATCGACTCGGGCTGCTTGGAGTCGCGCACCTCGCGCTCGGCCGCCAGCGCATGCTCGAGCCGCAGCCGGTAGACGTCTTGGAGCGACCGCAGCACGCTCTGCCGTTCCTTGTGGGCCCTGGCGAACTCCGGGTCTTCGCGGAAGAGCTGCTCGCCGCGCCGGTACAGCATGAGGTTGATGGTGCGGCCGTCGAGGTGCTTCGCGAGCTCCTCGTCTTCGTCTTCGCGTTCCTGCCAGCCGGCCGTCACCACCGCGATGCGCCCGTGAACGCCTGCTTCCTTCACTGCGGCCGCGAGGGTGGGCTGAAAGCGTTGCGCGCCGAGGAGAACGGCCATCGAGCTGGGGGTGGACGCGGACATGACGAGCTGCAGGGGCCGAGTGTAGCTCAGCGCCCTCGGGAGTCGACGCGAAGACGCTGCTCAGGGCTCGATGCAATACACCCGCTGCGGCGTGTTGCAGGACGCCCCAGAGCCGAGGAAGAACCCGATGCCCACACCCGCGACCGTTCCAACCACTCCGCTGCCCGTGGTGGATGCCCAGTCGTTGCAATTCTGCGAGGTGGACGCCAGCTGACTCCCACGAATGGCTCCCGTCCACGAGTTGAGGAGGCTGCTTGGGTACGCGCCCGTGTTGCTCTGCCACACGCCGTTCCAGGGCCCGCCGTTGTCACTTCCCATGTCCACGCCCGAACCGATGAACATGCCGTCGAGCCGGTAGTAGTTCGAGGACAGAGTGATTCGGCTCTGCGCTGACTGAGTCGACGTCGCGGCGAAGGCGACGAAGGTGCGGGACGAGTAGGCAGGGGGCTTGTTCGCCGCACAATGGGCGTCGAGGGCGCTCAGGCCACCACCAGGAATCACTCCTGTCTGGGTGACGTACGCAATCTTCCCTCCGGTCGGGATCGGAGGGTTCGAGGCGGTCGCGGTCGAGATGCGCTGGAGACAGTAGATGCGGGCAACCCCCGTGCACGGCGCACCCGGCGAGCCGACCGTCCATGCGACCGGGCCGCGGTACGACAGACCGAAGTCGGTGGTCGCCGTGTTGTTCGTCCAATCGGCGCAGTCTGCGGCGGTGTTGGCGGCTCCATCAGTGAGCGTGCCCGTCCACACTCCCTGACTCGTCGCCTTGCCGAACTCGTCGATCATCGGCGTCGACAAGAGTGCGCCGGCCAACAAGTTGGTTTCGCTCGTCGCGAAGAGGGTCCCGTCGACGCGCCTGAAGGCGCCGAATCCCGAGCCGAGACGACTCGCTGCCGAGTTGGTGTCGATGCTCAACCAGGAGACGAAGGTGTTGTTGGCCGTCGTGAGTCCGGCATCGACGGCGAGCTGGTTGCACTTCGCGTCGTAGTTGGGCGGTGCGCCGAGGGTCGACGGGTAGTCGACCGAAGACACGAAGATGAGGTTGTCTTGGTTGAGGATGAAGTTCGCCGTCGCGGTGATCGGCCCATTCATCGTGACCGAGCAGTTGCGGCCGAGCCCGAAGGTGGCGCAGTTCGCCGGACTCGACCACGAGGCGAAGTGGCGGCCCGAGGTGCCCACGTTGGTCGCTTGAACCGTCACGGGCGAGGCCGGGTCGTAGAGCGCACTGCATCCCGTCGCGCCGCAATTGAGCAGCCGGTTGTCGGTCGTCGAGACGAACCCGCCCCCGCCCTGCGCGATGATGGTGAGCCGGTACTGCCCCTTCCCCGTCATCGCGAGCATCACCGAGCCGCCGGGCGTGCCCCCGATCGTCAGCGTTCCCGTGCGATTTCCTCCTGCCGTCGGGTTGAAGAGCACGTCGACGGTGCACGACGAGCCCCCGGTGAGCGTCGCCCCCGTGCAGGTGTTTCCCTGAATGGTGAACTCCGACGGATTCGTGTTGGAGAACGTGAGCGCACCGCTGGTGGCGTCTCCCGAGTTGGTGATGCGCCAAGTGTAGAGCGACATCGAGCCGGCGTTCACCTCCGCTCCGCCGAAGTCCTTCGTGGTGTCGACGACGGTGAGGTTGGCCGGGTTCTGCGCGTTCGCGGTGAGCGTGAGTGAGGGTGATGTCCCCGGGGTCGCCGACGCGGTGAGCACGCCCGACTTCATTCCGTTGGTGCTCGAGAGGAACCGCACGTCGATGGTGCACGACATGCTGCCCGCGAGCGGCTGGTTCTGCTGACAATCGCCGGTTCCAGAGCTGATCTGCCAGAGGCTCCCGTTCGTTCCCGACATCGTCAGGCTCAGCGGGCCCGTCGGCTGCGTGCCGGTGTTCGTCACCACGAAGCGTTGGGTCACCGGAGTGCTCACCAGCACGTTGCCGTAGTTGACCGAGCTGCCACTGGCTGGCGCGAGGGTGAGGGCTGCGGGCGTCTGCGCCAGCCCGCTCGCGGTGAACGACTGACCGCCGCCCGGGGTCGCGACGATCCCGACCGTCGAAGAGTGGGAGCCTCCAGCAGAAGGCGAGTAGCGAACATTGCCTGAGCACGACATGCCCGCGGGAACGGCGACGTTGCAGGTCCCCGCCAGCACCGTGAAGTTCGTCGTGTCGGTCGAGGTGAACGACGGTGCGCCCGACGCGACGTCGCCGGTGTTGTCGAGGGTGAAGGCGAGCTGCGCCGACTGACCGACGATGACGGTGCCGAAGCCGAGGTTCGCGCGGGGCACCAACGTCGCCTGCTGTTGGCCCGTACCCTGGAGCGTCGCCTGCGCGGTGCTCCCCGTCGCCACCGCTTGGAGGAATGCGCTGAGGGCTCCACGTGCTTGAGGCGTGAAGGTGACCCGAACAGTGCACGACGTCATCGCCGCGAGGGTGCTGCCGCACTGGTTGACGGCGGTGAAGGACGATTGATTGGTGCCTCCGACCGAGACGGTGAGGTTGTTGACCGCGACGCCTCCGCTGTTCGACACGGTGAAGGTCTGCGGAGCCGACGACGAGCCGAGGAGGATCGGCCCGAACACCCCTGGATTGGGCGTCACGGAGAGGCTGCCGGCCGTCGCGCCCACGCCGTCGAGCATGACGATCTGCGAGGAGCCTCCGGGGCTCGCGCTCGCCTGGAGCGTTCCGGTGCGCGCCCCGCTCGCGGCGGGCACGAAGGTGAGGGTCACCGAGCAGCCCGAGAGTGGGGAAATCGACGCGCCGCAGTTGTTGCTGCTCACCGAGAACTCCGCCATCGGTGAAGTGGCGAAGGTGGGAGCGCCCGTCGCGACGTCGCCGGTGTTGTTGAGTTGGATGGAGGCGGTCGTCGTGTTGGTGCCGATGACGCCTGTGCCGAAGCTGAGCGACATCGAGGCGAAGGACAGCGCGGCGGGGGCCTGACCGAGCCCCTGGAAGAGGCTGCTCGCCGGAGTGAGGCTCCCGGCGGTGACGGTGAGCGTCGCCTGACGCAGGCCGCGCGCTGCCGGAGTGAAGCGGTACTGCACCGAGCAGGAGCCCGGAGCGATTGCCTGGCCCGTGCAGGTGTCTCCGGCGCTCTGGCGAACGAAGTCTCCCGGGTTCGTGCCGCCGACGGTGAGCACGAGCGGAGGCGTCGCGGCCGTTCCGATGTTCGAAATCGTCACCGTCACCAGCGAGCTCGACTGGCCGAGGAAGGTGGTGGGGAAGTTGGTCTGAATCGCGACGGAGAGAATGCCCGAGCCGACCGTGCCGCCCGCTGAGCCCCCAGCGGTCGAGCCGCCGCCCGTCGAGCCGCCCGCCGTTGATCCGCCAGCCGTTGATCCGCCAGCCGTGGATCCGCCAGCCGTGGATCCGCCCGCCGTCGATCCGCCCGCCGTCGATCCGCCCGCCGTTGATCCGCCTGCCGTTGATCCGCCAGCCGTGGATCCACCTGCCGTCGATCCACCTGCCGTCGATCCACCTGCCGTCGATCCACCTGCCGTTGATCCACCGCCCGTCGAGCCACCGCCCGTCGAGCCACCGCCCGTCGAGCCGCCGCCCGTCGAGCCGCCGCCGGTCGAGCCACCGCCCGTCGTGCCACCACCCGCGTCTCCGCCAGCCACAGCGCCGCCACCCACAGCGCCACCCGCATCTCCACCCGCGACGCCTCCAGCCGTCGAGCCGCCGGCGTCTCCCCCGCCAACCGCTCCGCCGCCAACGACCGTGCCGCCTCCTGCCGATCCCCCTCCCAGGGCCGAGCCACCACCCGTTGAAGTCGAGCGCGTGCAGCGATTGTCTCCACCGCACTGCTGGCCTGCTGGACAGTCAGCAGTCGTAGAACATGGAGCTCCCTCACCCAACTCGAGGCAGCCAAGGACCATCGAGCAGAGCGCCACAATCCGAAGAGTCTTCATTCGTTCTCCCGACCCGCGAGTTTGGCAGGCCACCGTTGCGACGACGAGTTGATCAGCGAGCAACGCGTACCAGAGGTGCGTTGGTGTAAGCCGCGCTCACCCTTCTGGATCGAGGCGCTCGTGAACAGCGCTTCAGGGCTCGATGCAGTACACCGGCCGAGCCTGATTGCAGGTGCTGCTGCCCGCGTAGAAGAAGTCCGTCATTCCACTCCCCCAGCCCACCCATCCCGTCGCTCCGCTTGGCGTCCAGGTGGAGCAGCTGGTCGTCGCTGAGGGCGTTGCAGTCGGGTTGAGCGCACCGGTCCAGATCCCGATGTTTCCGATGACGTAGTTGCCACTGCGATCCACCCAGAGTCCGTTCGTCAGCGTTCCAGCCGCGAGGTCGGCACCAGTCCCAACGTACATGCCGTCGAGGCGGTAGTAGGCAGCCGTCATTGAGGTGATGCGAGCGGCTGCCGTCTGTGAGCCGCTCGCGGCGAAGGCGACGAAGGTGCGCGTCGGGAACGCGGGCGGGCTTGGACAAAGGGCGTCGAGGCTGTTGAGCCCTCCGCCGCCGGTCTGCGGTGCGATGGTGGCTGTGGAGACGAAGAGGACTTTTCCCGAGCCCGGCACCGCTGGATTCGAGGCCGTCGTCGTCGAGGTGATCCCGAGGCAGACGATGCGGAGCGATCCGGCACACGATGCACCAGCCCACCGATTCGACCACGCTGCCGGCCCATCATTCGTGACTCCGTACTCCGCAGTGCCACTCGTCGACGTCCAGTCGGTGCAGTCACTGTTTCCGTTCGACGTGCCATCGCCGAAGGTACCCGACCAGATGTTCGCACTCGTGTACTTCCCGTACTCGTCGAGCACGGGCGGCGACATCGTCTTTTGAGCAAGGAGGTTCACAGAACTCAGCGCAAAGAGCGTGTTGTCGACGCGGCGGAAAGAACCACCATTTGCACCGAGCGCGGCGGTGAGACGAGCCCCGGCCGTGTTCGTGTTCGTGGAGATCCATGCCATGAAGCCGTTGTTGTTGGCATTGTTCAGACCCGCCGCAGTCGCTACCTCGTTGCATTTCGTGTCGTAGGCCGGTGCGCTGCCCAGGTTCGCTGGGAAGGTCGATGAGGACACGAAGATGAGGTTTCCGGTCGTCGAGAGGAACGCGGCCGACACCGTCTTCGGGCCGTCCATCGTCACGGTGCAATCGCGCCCATTCCCCACCGAGCTGCAGGCTGCTGGTGTCGAGAAGGTGACGAAGTGCCGGCCCGACAACGCCACGTTGGTCGCTCGCACCACGACCGAGACGTTGTGGTCGTAGAGCGCCGAACAGCCCGGCGAGCCGCAGTTGGTGATGATGTTGTCAGTGGTTCCAACGCGACCGAATGCATTCGTCACGTTCGCGTTCACCGTGAGTCGCCACTGGCCTCGGCCGTCGACGTTGAGCGCAACGTTCCCGCCGGGGCTTCCGCTCAGACTGATGACCCCGCTCCTCGCTCCACCTGACTGTGGGCGGAACGTCACCGTCACCGTGCAGCTCGCGCCGGCCCCCAACGTCGTCGGACACCCATTCGCGGTGAGAAAGTCGGTCGCGTTCGTGTTGCTCAGCGTCAGCGTTCCTGTCGCGACGTCACCCGTGTTCTGGATGAGCCAAGAGAACCCAGCGGAAGACGTGGTGACTTCCTGTGGACCAAAAGAGTTGGCGGTGCTCGTCGACGAGAGGTGCGCCGGGTTCTGCACGTTGGCGGTGAGGGTGAGCGACGGCGCCGTCCCCGGGGTCGCCGAGGCAGTGAGAATGCCCGTCTTCATTCCCGATCCCCCTGCGGACGACGCGGTGAAGCGCACGTTCGAGGTGCACGAGGCTCCAGGCGACAACGGCTGACCAAGCTGGCAATCGCCCGTTCCGCTCGCCACCTGCCACTGCGACCCGTTCGTTCCAGACATGCCGAGGCTGAGCGGCCCCGACGCCTGCTGCCCAGTGTTGGTGACGGTGAAGCGCTGCGTGAACGTCGTGTTGAGCAACACGTTCCCGTAGTTCGCCGAGCTGCCCGACTCGGGCGCGAGCGTGAGCGCCGCCGGCGTGATGCCATTCCCGTTCGCGGTGAAGGTCTGCCCTCCGCCCGGTGACGCCACCACCGTCACCGTCGAGCTCACGTTCCCCGCCGCAGACGGCTGGAAGGTCAGCGAGCCGCTACACGAGAGGCCGGCGTCGACGCCGGGGCCACAGCTGCCCGCATCGAAGGCGAAGCCGGCCGAAGGTGAAATGGTGAGCGACACCGGCCCGCTCGGCACGTCTCCGTCGTTCACCAGCGTGAAAGGCAATGGTGGGGACGTTTGGCCGAGCACCACCGCGCCGAAGTTCACGCTCGGGCTCTGCGGAGTGAGCGAGGCCGGCCGCAGCCCAACTCCCGAGAGGGTCGCCTGCGCCGTGTTGGTGCCTGACGTCGCCCGCAGGAACGAGCCGTTTGCGCCGATGAAGGCGGGGTTGAAGGTGACGATGCCCCCACACTGACCGCTTGGCGCGAGGTTGCCTCCACACGGAGTGAGCGAGACGGTGTTGCTCAGCACGAAGGACGCTGACGCGCCCGTCACCACCGCGAGGTTCACCGCGGTCAGCGTCGTTCCGCCAGTGTTGGTCACGGTGAAGGTCTGCGTCGGAAGTCCGACCGCCGTTCCCATCACCACGCTGCCAAAGTTCCGGCTCGTCGGAGAGATGGAGAGGGCTCCCGGCGCGATGCCGATGCCGCTGAGGGTGATGCTCGGAGTGGTGCCGCCCGGCGTGGCCGAGGCGCTCAGGCTTCCCGCGCGATTGCCCGAAGCAGCCGCGGCGAAAGCGACCGTGACCGAACAGCTCCCGCGCGCCGGCACCCCGCCCGAACACGTGCTCATCGACACCGTGAACTCGGGGGACGGCGACGGCGTGAAGGTCGGCGCTCCGCTCAACACGTCACCGGAGTTGTTGAGGCCGATGACTGCGGTGGAGGCTGCTCCGCCTTGCACCGCGCTGCCGAGGTCGAGGGTGTTCGTCGCGAACGCGAGCTGGGCGGGGTTGAGTCCCACACCCTCGAGGCGGATCGTCACGGGCGTGAGGGAGCCTCCGCTCACGCTGAGCGTCGCGCTCCTCAAGCCAGCGCCAGCGGGAGTGAAGCGATAGTTGACGGTGCAGGTGCCCGGCGCGACCGCGGTGCCAGTGCAGGTGTCCATCGAAGGCACCCGCGAGAACTCGGTCGGGTTGGTGCCGCCGAGAGAGAGAGACAACAGAGGCGTCGCCACCTGGCCGGTGTTGGTGATGGTGACGACGACGTTGGCGCTGGGTTGGCCGATGAGCGTGTCGGGGAAACTGACGAGCGCAGGGCCGGTGATGGCCGCGGGCGTGAGGCCGGTCCCGCGCAACGAGGCGGTGCCGAAGATGCCTCCGCTGTCGGTGACGGTCAGCACGCCCTGTTTGGCGCCCGTCGAGGTGGGAGTGAAGGTGACGTTGACGGTGCAGCGCCCCGCCGGCGCGAGGGACGCCGCGCAGTTGCCGCCCGACGCGGTGGCGAACATCGCTCCATCGGGGCCGGTGTAGGAGATGGAGAGGGTGCCGGTTGGTGTGCCTCCAGTGTTCGTCACCGTGAACGGCTGGGCGCTCGACGCCGTGCCCTGCGCGACGCCCGGGTAGTCGAAGGGAGTCGGAGCGATGGTGATGGCCGCCGGGAAGGCGCCAGTGCCGGTGAGGCTGATGGTTCCGCCTCCGCCTGGGTTCGCGAGCACGGTGAGGAACGCCGTCTTCGCGCCAGTGCTCGTCGGAGCAAAGACGACGTTGAACTGGCAGCTGCCCGAGGGCCCGAGCGCGCCGGTGCAGGTCGAGTTGCGAACGACGAAGGCGCCCATGTCTGGGCCGCCGGGGGTGAGGGTGACGGTGCCGCTGGGCTGCGTGCCGGAGTTCGTGACCGTGACGGTCGTGGGCATGCTCTGGGTGCCGCTCGTGACGCTCCCGAACGCGAGGTTCATGTCCGAGAGGGTGAGGTTGGCGACCCCTCCGTCATCGATGCCGCCATCGTCCGCGAAACCGCCGGCCGAGCCGCCCGCTGAGCCACCGCCCATGGAGCCGCCGGCAGTTGCTCCGCCCGCCATCGAGCCACCGGCCGTCGAGCCGCCAGCCGTCGAGCCGCCAGCCGTGGAGCCACCGGCCGTGTCGCCACCCGCCGTCGAACCACCAGCCGTGTCGCCACCGGCCGTCGAGCCGCCTGCCGTGTCGCCGCCTGCGACGTTCCCACCAGCCGTGTTCCCACCAGCGATTCCACCCGCGTCGCCGCCGCCGACGAGCCCACCCGCGTCTCCACCCCCGGCGACGCCGCCCGCGGTCGCACCACCCGAGCCGCCAGTCATGCCTCCCGCTGCAGCCCCACCGCCCGAGCCAGGCTGCTTGCACACCGACTTGCCGTCACCTTGCGGGACGCAGACCTGCCCGGAGACACAATCTGCATCGGTGTTGCACGGCGCATCTTTGATCTCGAGGCAGCCGCCCACGAGAACGAGGGCGGCGAGACGAACGAGCTTCTTCATGAACTCTCCCCATGCACGGCCAGGCCTGCCGCGCGGATCAGCAGAGCAATCAGTCTGCCATTCGCCGCTCGTGTCGGCGACCATGTTTCCGAACGTCGAGCACGCCGGTCACGTGACCGTCGCGGGTCGGATCGTCTGTCGGCAAAGGTCTTCCGGTGTGGGACGTTCGCGCGGCGAAGCAGGCCGGCTCAGGGTTCGATGCAGTACAGCCGCAGCATCGAACCGCAGGGCAGGCTCTCGACGCTGAAGAAGTCGGTCGCGGCCGAGCTGACGCGCCCGACCGTCGCTTGCAGACCGCCAGCCCAATCGTTGCACGTCGAGTTCGCCGACCCATTGACGCTCGGGCGACTGGCCCCCGTCCATGCGCGCGCCTCGCCACCGATGTAGCCGTTCGCGTACCAGATGCCGGCCTGGGGCGTGCCTGCTGCGAGCTGTGCGCCGGTGCCCAGGTAGACGCCATCGGCGCGGTAATAGGCAGCCGATGGAGTGGTGATGCGAGCGCCGGCCGGCTCCGCAGTGGTCGAGACGAACGCGACGAAGTTGCGCGTGCCGAACCCCATCGGTTTGTTCGAGCCGAGGTTGCACCAGGCGTCGAGGTTCGCTCGACCACCATTGGCCCCAGTCGACTGCGAGGTGACGTAGGCGAGCTTCGCCCCGGTCGGAACGGATGGCTGCGTCCCAGGGGCGGACGACCCGCGCGCGAGGCAATAGATGCGCGCCAAACCACTACACGAAATGGCCTCGGGGCCGGTGTAACCAGTGGTCCACCGAGTGGGGCCTCCAGAGCTGACCCCAACGTCGACGTTGAGCGCCGGAGACCCCCAGCTTCCGCAGTCCATTCCGTTCGGCTGCCCATTGGGGAACGAGCCCGTCCACACGGGAGCACGCACCAACGTTCCGTACTCATCGAGGTCGACCGGGAGGCGAATGAGGTCGTTGAAGAGGGTCGCCTGGCTGAGGGCAACGAGGTCTCCCGCCACGTTTCGGTACGCACCCCAGCCTGAGCCGAGCCGCGTCATGACTGGGAACGAGAGGGTCGACATCCACGCGGTCCACCCTTGCGGTGAGACGAGCCCAGCGGCATCGGCGAGCGCCGCGCACCGACTGTCGTACGGCGCCACCCCTCCCAAGGTGGCTGGATAGGCGACGGACGAGACGAAGATGACGTTCTCCAACGTCGGTCCGAAGCGGGCGTTCACGCTGAGGTGACTGGTGAGGGTGACGCCGCAGTCGCGCCCCGTTCCGTAGGCCGAACACGACGCGGGCGCGACGAAGCCGACCAAGTGCATCCCCGATCCGGGCAAGGGGCTCGCGTGCACCGTGACGTTCGCGAGGTGGTCGAAGAGCGCTGAGCAGCCACTGCTCGCGACGCAGTTCGAGATGACGCCGTCGGTCGTCGAGACCGAACCGCCCGAGAAGCTGGCGACGATGGTGAGCCGCCACTGGCCCCGCCCCGTCATCATCAGCGTCGCAGTGTTGCCCGGAGTTGCGGCCACCTGCAGCTGACCCGTCTGCGTGCCGCCGACGGTGGGCCGGTATTGCACCTGGACGGTGCACGAACCCGAGCCCGGAGTGAGCACCTGGTTGGCACACCCATCGCTCACGACGAAGAACTGCGAGTTCGCGTTGCTCACCGGAGCGATTGTTCCGGTGTTCACGTCGCCGGTGTTGGTGATGACCCAATTGAAGGTCGTCGACGAGGTGCCGACCTCGATCGCCCCGAAGGCATTCGACGCCGCGCCCGAGAGCTGTGCAGGGTTCGCCGCTCGCGCGCTCAGGTTCAAGGTGCCGGGAGTGGTGAAGGGAGCCGACGCAGTGAGCGTGCCCGCCTTCGAGCCAGCCGTCGGCGAGACGAAGCGTACCGCCACGGTGCACGAGCCGAGTCCAGCCAACGGCTGACCGAGGGCACAGCCCGACGCGGGGTCGATGGTCCACAAGGTGCCGTTGGTTCCCGACATCGCGAGCGCCAACGGACCCGACGCCTGCTGTCCCGTGTTGCTCACGACGAAGGACTGCACGACGGTCGTGTTGACGAGGACGGTTCCATAGTTCGCCGAGTTGCCAGTCACCGGAACGATGCTGAACGCGGCGGGGCTTCCGCCGGCTGAGCCACCAGCCGCCGAGCCACCAGCCGCCGAGCCACCAGCCGCCGAGCCACCAGCCGTCGAGCCACCAGCCGTCGAGCCTCCTGATGTCGAGCCTCCTGATGTCGAGCCTCCTGATGTCGAGCCTCCTGATGTCGAGCCTCCAGCCGTCGAGCCACCCGCCGTCGAGCCTCCAGCCGTCGAGCCACCCGCCGTCGAGCCACCCGCCGTCGAGCCACCGGCGGTCGTGCCTCCTGCCGTCGAGCCTCCCGCGTCGCCGCCGCCGGAGCCTCCCGCGTCACCGCCAGCCGAGCCGCCCGCGTCACCGCCAGCCGAGCCGCCCGCAGTCGAGCCGCCACCCATCACTCCACCACCACTCGCGCCTCCACCCGTCGACCCGCCGCCCGTTCCGGCGACGTCCCTCACGCAGCGCAGCTCCGCTCCCCCATCGACCGCGCGACAGACCTGACCCGTCGCGCAGTCTCCCGACGTGTTGCACGCCGCGCCTTCGGGAATGTCGAGAGGGCAGCCCGCCAACAACCACGCGAATGCGATCCATCGCCTCATCATTGGTCACTCCCAAGATGCGGTCGGCGAGCATCCGGCTCGTCGCCCCTCGTGACTCTGCCAGCCGCTCGCAGCACGGGCGAGCCGACTTTCACCAGCGGCTGCGCTCGATCAACGCGCGATGACCTTCACCGTCTCACCGATGACGTTCAGCATTCCCCGCAACGTGTCGTAATCGGGGTGCTTGAGCCGCATCCACGCGTTCGCCATGTAGCCCGCCTCGACGGGCTGAGTCGGCGTGCCCGGCGCGGGCAGATGCTCATCGATGAACCACTTCCCGAACCGGCGGTGCACCTCATCGACGCCTTGATACCCGCTGATGTGCCCGTCCTGGGTGGGCCGCAGCGCGATGATGCCGGCCGAGTACTGCCTCGAGAGCGACTGCGCCTTCTTCCCGTGCACCACCGCCGCCGCCCACTCGACGTAGATGTCGAAGTCGTTCCCGGCCGCGTACAAGTCCCACGCGCGTACGCCCGGCGGCCGGCAGCCAATCTCGCTGAACTTGAGCCCCTTCGGGCCGACGAACCACTCCATGTGCGTCGCCGTCGTCTCGAGCCCGAGCGCGGTGATGACCTTCTGCCCCATCTCCCGCACCTCTCGGTACGCCGGCGCCGAGTCGAGGCGGTTGGTGGTGATGAACTGCGGGCTGATCCACCGGGTGCGCATCGCCTCGAGCACGTTCGGGTAGTAGTGCGAGACGAAGTCGTGCACGACCCGGCCGCCGACGCTGATGGTGTCGTAGAACGCCTCGTGGCCCTCGATGAACTCCTCGACGGCGACCGACTTGCCCTGCGGCACCCCGAAACGACCGAGCGCACGCTCGAGCTCCGGCACGTTGTCGACGCGCTCCGTCCCCGACGCGCCCGCCGCGTCTCGCGGCTTCACGATGAGCGGAAACCCGATGCGCCCCGCGAAGTCCTTGATGGCGCCCGCGTCGTTCGAGCCGATCGACTGCGCACAGGGAACGCCGGCCTGCCGCAGCGCCTCCTTCATCGCCGGCTTGTCGCGGCAGAGGAACGTCGAGCGCACCGACGTCCCTGGAATGCCGCAGCGCTCCCGCACCTTCGCGGCCGTCATCACGTGCGCCTCGACCACCGCCTCGAGCCGCGCCACCTTCACCTTCGACTGGACGAAGCGCACCGCCCGCTCGAGCTGCCCTTCATCGGTGACGTTGCCGATCTGCTCGTAGTGGGTGAGCCACTGGCGCAGGCCGTCGTCGAGCGCCTCCTTCGGCCGCTCGCCGATGCCAGTGACGCGCGCTCCCACCGCATGGAGTGCCCGCACGAACTCACGTTGATTCGCCGGAAAGCAGGGTTCGACGAAGATGACGTCGATGGGCATGGACCGACGATGCAGGGTTTGCCCGTGCGACTCCACCGAAAACTCCGGGCCTCACGCGGTCCGCCGTCATCGAGCCTGGTGAGGATGATCAGGCGTGCTGGAGCGGCACGACGGCAGACAACATCGCGACCCGCTCGGCGAGGGCCTGCCGATGGGCAAGCTCGATGGCCCTCCACGAATGATCCGCCTCGATGCAGGCTCGACGAACGATGTCGACCAGGTTCGACGCCAGCGCGCGACCTCGACCATCGAAGGTCACCTGCCGCTGGGTCTCGTCGAAGACCACCCCGTCGAGCGCACAGGCCAAGGCGGCCGCGACCGAATGGGCCTTGAAGCCGCTCGGGCTGAGGACGCTGAGCACCACGACGGGCGAGAACGGCGCCGGCAGCACCGTGGAGCCGTGGATCAGCTCGGTGACCTCGACGCCGGTGAGCATGAGGTGAAACGGCGCCGGCGGGACTGGAAGAGGGCGACCGCTGAGGACCAGGAGCTCCGAGTTCATGCCCACTGGATGCAGCGAGCCGGTCGAGCGTGCACGCCGGCAGAGTCAGGCAAGTCTTTGATTTTACGTACTTTCACTCACTTCGCGGAGCCGTGCTGCACGGGCTGAAGCAGGCCCACGACCGCTGCGCGCGTTGCGTCGGGGAGCGCCGACTGACTGCGGAGAATGAGGGTGAAGGTGGAGCCCGCACCCGCGCCCCCTCGAAAAGCGGTGAGCGAATACGGCCCCAAGTCGATGGTGATGCTTCGGCCGGGCTGATTCACCGCGCGGTCGACGTGCTCGAAGGCGACGATGAGACGTGAGCCCAAGCCTTCGGCCTCGTCCTTCTCGACGCCGGTGGCGGCGACCAAGAGTCCGCTCTCGTCGAGGGCAAAGGCGCTCGAGGCGTGGGTGAGCTGCACCACCTCGGCGAGCAAGGTCCTCCACCCTTCGGCGCCGATGCCCAGCGGCCGAGGTGCATGCGGAGCGACTCCGAACCGCGAGAAAGGCCCGACAGGACCTGGAGTCGCGCTCGTCGGCGAGGGAGCCGCGCGCTCCTGGTGATTGAGCGAACGCGACAGCCGGCGCGCGAAGTCGAGGTCGTCCTTCGGGGTGCGACGCTCGGGGCTGGGGCGCGGCGGAACCGAGCGAAGGCCGCTCCGAGCCACCGCTCCGTCCTCAGAGGAGCTGCCGTTCGGTGCGGGCGCCATGGGCCTCTCCAGTCATCAACTGCGTCTCGAGCTCGGCGGCGAGCTGGTCGAAGCGGCGCGCTTCAGGCGTGGGAGGACCTCCCAAGAAGCTCAACGGCACTCCCCGTTGGCTGGCGAGCGAGAAGACGTCGGCGCGCGGAATCATCGTGTCCAGCACGCCCGCGAAGCCGGTCCACAGCTCGTCCATCACCGCCCGTGAGGCGTCCTTCTTCAGCTCGACGAAGGTGGGGAGGAAGCCCAGCACCTTGAGCCTCGGGTTCTGCTGCTGCCGCACGTGCTCGATGGCCCGCAGCACCTGCCCCATCGAGCGCAGCGCCAAGGTCTCGGCCTGCGTCACCACCAACGCCCAATCGACACAGGTGAGCGCGGCGCGCGTCGCCATGCCCAGCCCAGCCGGGGTGTCGAAGAGAATGACGTCGAAGCGCGGCTCGAGCGCGCGGGTCATCGAGGCCAGCACGTCGGGCGCGAAGAGCGCTTGCTCGTACGAGGGCACGTCGGCCGGGTCGAGCCGCCCTCGCGGCAGCAGGGTGAGGCCAGCGAGCTTCGTCGGGGTGAGCGCCTGCTCGAGGGGCGCCCGGCCCGTCAGCACCTCGGTGACTCCGGCGAGCGCGGTGTCGGACTTGGCGAGCGCGAGGCCGACCGCGCCCTGGGGGTCGAGGTCGCCGAGCAGCACCTTGCGACCGCGCTCCGCGAAGCTGACCGCCAGGTTGAGCGCGACGGTCGTCTTGCCGACGCCTCCCTTCTGGCTCACCACCGCGATTCGTTGGGTCATTGGCCGTCCTTCTTCGCCAGCAAGGTCTGGAGCCGCTGCAGGTTCGCCAGCACTCGTCGATCGTCCGGACGCAGCTGGTTGCAGCGGGTGAAGCTCGCCAGCGCATCGGAGTAGCGATGCGCGAGCAGCGCCTCGACGCCCTCGTCCCACAGCGCATCGAAGCGCTCGAAGCCGGGCAACGGTGTGGGTCGTTGCCTCGCCGCGGCCACGAGGGGATCGCTCGGAGACGGAGCAGGCGGCGGTATCGGCCCGTCGTCGGGCGTCAGCTCGGTGAAGCCGGCGAAGCTGGTCTCGACGTCGGCGGCGATCTGCGGGTCGATGCGCTCGATTCCCTCCGCGGCACGGGCTTCCGGCGAGGCGCTCCGCCCCGATTCGTCCGAGCGGCGGGCCGCCTCGAGCAAGAGCTCGCCTGGCTTGCCTTCGAGCGTGCGAGGCCCTGGGTCGTCGGCGAGGGTCTGGCACGTCACCTCGAGGCCCCCGAGCAACGCGAGCCGGCAGAACGCGTCTCGTCCGTCGCCGGCTTCGTCCTTGGCCGACCAGAGCTCACCGTCCTTCACCACGATGCGGCCGCGGCCTCGGGCCTCGATGACGACCGAGTGCCTTCCGAGATCGGCGAGCTGGAGATAGTCGGGAATGCCGAAGGGCGTGATGCCCGAGGGCGAGCTGGTCACCACGGTGTGGCGCCGCACCACTTCCCGGAGCTCCTCGATGCCGACGGGTTTTTCCAGCACCTCGACGTTCGCGTGCGGCGGAATCTGGGCCCGGTACGCGGTGAGGTACGCCGAGATGTAGACGATGGGCACTCGCAGGTGACGCTGGCCGAGCTCGCCGATGAGCTCGAGCCCGGAGCGGTCGGGCAGGTCGATGTCGCTCAAGATGAGCTGCGGCGTCTTCGAGTCGATGAGGGACAGCCCCTCGGCGAGGTTGGCGGCGGTCACCACTTCGACGTTCGACACCTTCGCCAGGCTCCGCGCCATCGACGAGCGCAGCACGGCCTCGTCTTCGATGATGAGGATGCGGCTGACGCCCGGCGGAGTCATGACTGGCCGTACCACCGCTCGGCGAGATCGACGCCGCACTGGAGCCCTTCGCACCAGTCGATGAACCGCTTCACCATCGCCTTCCCGCGGAAGAAGGCGCCGTGCTGGGGCGCGATGGCCTCGATGTCGAGCGACCGCACCTGCTTCGCCCAGGCCCGCATCGCCGCGTTGCCGGACATGTAGCGTTGGTGGAAGCCCTCCATGAAGCGGAGGTGGGCGTCGAAGTCGGGCACCTCGAGGTAGCTCTGCCCGAGCGAGGCGCCGAGGTCGCCGCTGTAGAGCACCTTGCTCGTCGGGTCGTAGATTTGGAAGTTGCCCGGCGAGTGGAGGAAGTGCGCGGGGAGAATTCGGAGCGCCGTCGCGCCGAGCTGCAGCGTCATGCCGCCATCGGCGATGGGCTTGATCCGGTCGACCACCAGCTTGTCGACGCCGAAGTGGGGAATGAAGCGGGTCCACAGGGCGCTGCACCAGCCGGTCGCGTCGGTCGTCATCAGCCAACCGTTCACCGCAGCGACGATGTCGGGGTCCTGGTGGCTCAGGAAGAGGTGCTTGAGCTTGCCGCCGCCGAGCTGGGCGAAGGTCTCGGTGAGCACCTTGGCGTAGACCTTGTGACCGCCTGGGTCGAGGATCATGCCCTCTCCCGAGTCGATGATGAGGTGCTGGTTCGCCTGCACGGCGGCGCCTTCTCCGTAGTCGGGGAGGAGGAGGTTCTTGTGGGTCGCCGAGGCGAAGATGGGCGTGCTGGGCATGGGGCTCCTCAGAGGACCTTCGCGATGTCTTTCACCGTCTTGTTCATGTCGAGGAAGATGAGGCCCAGCTTCGCGTCACGGCTGGCGAGCACGAGCAGCATCGTCCCCGACGCGGCGGCCATCAGCACGACGTAGCCCTGCGGCCCGCGCACCAGCACTTGATCGAGCGTTCCTCGTTGGAGCTCGAGGGCGGCGCGAGTGCCGAGGCTCACCAGCGTCGAGCTCATGCCGGCGACGCGCATCTCGTCGATGTGCTGGGGGAGCGCGGAGGCGATCATCAGCCCGTCCTCCGACACGAGCGCGCTCGCCTCGACCTCGGGCGTGCCCGACTGGAGCTGTCTCAAGATGCGGTTGAGTTCTTCGGTGCGCGACATGGGTCACCCTTGCGGTGGGAGCGGGAGTCGAATGGCGATGGTGGTTCCGGAGCCGGGTTGCGAGGCGATGGTCAGCTCCCCCCTTGCCGAGCTGATCAGATCTCGAACCAAAGCAAGGCCGATGCCGCTGCCGCGCGGCTTGGTGGTGAAGAAGAGCTCGGTGCACCGCGCACGTACCTCTGGCGACATGCCGACGCCGGTGTCGTTCAGCTCGAGGAGCAAGGAGGCGCCGCTCCGGACGAGGCGGAGCCGAATGGTGTCACCGGGCCTACACGCGTGAATGGCGTTCGTCAGGAGGTTGAAGGCGATGGCGCGCATCGCTCCGGCGTCGAACGGCAGGAGCGGGAGGGTGTCGACGTGGGCCTCCATCGTGATGCCGAGCCCGCGCGCTTGCGGGGTGAGGACGCCGAAGACCTCCCGCACGCATTGGTCGATGGCGAACCAGCGGCTGGAGTGGAGCTCGCGTTTCACCCGGCCGACGCCGTCGAGCACGAGCCCGATGCGACGAATCTCGTTGAGCACCGCGTGGAGCTGGTCGCGGAGCTCTCCGTCACCCTGCTCCTCCACCATCACCTCGACGGCGGTGCGCACGGCGGCGAGCGGGTTCTTGAGCTCGTGGAGCAGCGCGGGCAGCACTTCTCCGACGGCGGCGAGCTGCATGAGGCGATCGCGCTCTCCGCGAAGGCGCTGGAAGTCGGTGATGTCTTGGAAGACGACGAGGAAGCCTTCGTCGAGGCGGGAGACCTGGAAGCCGAGCTCGATCTCTCCGCGCGCCGACTTGAGCTTGAACTCGCCTCGGCGTCCGTCAGCGGCCTCGCGGAGCACGTCGAACGGCGCCAACACCTCGCTACAGGGTCGGCCGACAAGGGTCGCGGTCAAGACGGCGGTCGCGCGCGTGTTTGCCCAGCGCACCACGCCGTCGGCGCTCACGAACACACAGGCGGTCGGGAGGTGCGCGAGCAGCGTCTCGGGAGCGGGGGTCATCGCTGGAGGCGAGTCATGCATGCCGTCGGCCGGATGACGCTTGGCGGATCGGAGACGGGCGACTGCAAGACGTGCGTCAGAAACGGAACGATTGCGTCAGCGGAGTGACGCGCCGTGGGAGATCAGCGGAAGAGTGCGCTGGAACTTTCCAGCAACGACGACGTCGCGTTCGAGCTTCAAAAACGTTCGACAGCAACGGGACTCGGAAAGCCCCGCTGCCGTCGAGCGAAACCAACTGCAACTCAGTAGCCGCACCAGCCGCGATTGGAGTTGGTGAAGAGCACGCAGCGATAACCGGGGCGACAGTCGCTCGACGCCGTGCAGAGCTTCACGCAGAAGTTCGGCGAGTCAGTCACGCAGACGCCGCCGGTCGGACAATCGGCGCTCGTCGAGCAGCCGCTCTGGTAGCAGTAGCCGTTCGGCGCGGTGGTGTCGCACTTCATGCTGCCGCTGCACTCGCCGTCGTTCGCGCACGAGCCGCCGATCGGCTGCGAGGAGGCGGTGCCCGAGCGGGAATACGTGCAGCCAGAGGCGCCACACGACGAGGTCTCGACGGGACCACAGGCGACGGAGAGGACGGCGACGGCGACGAGGGAGAGGACGGTGCGGTTCATGTGGAGTTCCTGAGCTGCGGGTGAGCCCGGCGCTGGTGCACCAACCGCGCTCTCAGAACCCGTCGAGTTCGCTCGTCAAAATGGGGAGCGGGTCTCCACGTCGACACGCCGGCAATCGAACCGCGGACGAGCCGTCTCTCTCGACAGACACGATGCAGGGGCAAGTCCTCGACCTTCCCTGGACTTGCCGCCAGCCTGCCGACTGCTCCGGGAGGATTCATCGGCACTCCCGCCGCCCACGCTGAGACCCACCATGAAGACTGCCCTCGTCCTCGTCGCCTCCGTCGTCGCCAGCATCACCCTTCACGTCGCGCTGCTGAGCGAGCCAGCTCCGAAGCGGCCCGAGGTCGCCGCTGCAGCCACGACGAGCCGTGTTCAGGAAGCGGTCGTGACGGGCAAGCGGCTCGCGAAGTTCAAGAAGCCCTCGCTGGTCACCGTGGCGCGCTGATCAGCTCGTCATCCGCGGATCCGCGTACACCTCGTCGACCTGAAACCGAACCCCAAGCGCAGTGAGGTCGACGGTCGCACCCGCTTGGTGAATGGTGAGCAACCACGCTTCGCCTTGGCGGTGGAAGACCTCGATTCGCGCGGTGTCCTGCGAGACGAGGACGTATTCCTGAAGTGACGGGAGCCGCTGGTAGTGCGCGAACTTCTCTCCGCGATCACTGCGTTCGGTCGTCGGAGAGAGCACCTCGACGATGACGACTGGGTTGATGATCGCCTCGTCGTCGTCTGAGGCTCGCTGCTCCTTGCCGCAGACGACGGAGAGATCCGGGTAGGTCGAGCGGTCAGTGGCTTGAATCCGAATTCGAACGTCGGAGCTGTAGACGACGCACGGCTTGCCTTTGAGCGCGTCTCGAAGCGCCGCGCCCACGCTCATCGCGAGCCGGCCGTGTTCGGGTGTGCCGCCCGCCATCGCCCACACGTCCCCGCGCAGGTACTCGTGCTTCTCGAGGCTCTTCGCTTCCTCTGCGAGATAGTCGGCGTAGCGGGCAAGCGGGTTCTTCACGTTCTCGAGCGTATCTCAGTTCAGCAGGCCGGGCCGTACGTGCACTGGCTGTGCTGGACGTTGAGGTTGCTACCCGGCATCTCGTCTCAACACCGACGAGCAAGCGTGTTCGCGTGCGCGGCAATGTCCTTCCGCGTCTGTCGGATCGAGTGATCCCTTGAATTCGACGTCCGGGAGCTCCGACGAGCCGACGAGCGACTGAAGGGGCTCCCAGGAGTCGAGTTCGCGCATCAGTCCTTCTTGCGCAGCTTCATCTGCACGTCGCTCGACCAGTGGCTGGCGAACGCCTTCACGCAGGTCGAGAGGTACCGGTCGTAGTTCGTCCACACGGTCTCACCGTTCGCCATCACCTTGCTGCCCCAGCCCGACGCCATGATCTTCTCCTTGTTGGCGCGGAAGCGGCGCAGCCACTCGGCGGTCGTCTTGCCGTAGTCGACGCGGCGGGTGTTGAGCTGCACGATCTCCCACGACTGACCGCAGGCCTCGACGAGCTCCTCGAGGCGCGGGTTGAGGCCGCCGGGGAAGATGATGTCGGCAGTGAACTTCAAGTCCTCGAGGTCCTTCCGGGTGCGCGGCACGCGGTCGCGGAGAATCGCCTGGAACCCGAAGCACGCGCCGGGCTTCACCCACTGCGCGGTCTTGTTGAAGTACTCGCGGTAGATCTGCACCGCCATGCCTTCCTTCTGCTGGGCCGGCGAGACGAGGTGATCGATCATCTCGATGCTGATCAACGCGTCGTACGGCTGCGCGGGCTTGTAGTCGCGGTAGTCGACGCACCACACCGACACGCCGGGCAGCTTGCGCGCCTTGAGCTCCTCGTACTGCTGGGTCGACAAGGTGATGCCGTGGGCGTTCTTCACCTTCCGCTCGAGGGCGAGGTACTCGAGGTTCGCGCCCCAGCCGCAGCCGATGTCGAGCACGAGCGACTCGGGCGTCACTTCGGCGAAGTCGGCGAGCCACTTGCTCTTGTTGCGCTGTGCCTGCTCCAGCGTCGTGTGCTGGTCGTCGAAGACGGCCGACGTGTAGTGCATGCGCTCGTCCAGCCAGAGCCGGAAGAACTCGTTCGAGATGTCGTAGCCGATTTCAACTTCTTCCTTCGTCGAGGTCATGTTGCGTCCTTCTCGTTCGTGAACGTCGTGTGGGGGTGATTGCGAATCTTCCGACTCAGGCGACGGCGTCTCCGTTCATCTCCCGGGTGAGCCGATCGAGCTCTTCCTTGAGAATGTCGGCGGCCTTCACCAGCTGCTCCGGCTTGTGGAGCGACGAGATGAAGAAGCGCAGACGCGCCATGTCTTCCTCCACCGCCGGGTAGAGGATCGGCTGCACGTTGACGCCGCGGTGCTTGAGCGCGTCGGACAGCTGCAGGCAGAGCACCGAGTTGCCGATGATGGCGGGCACCACGGCGGAGTCCTTCGACATGCCGGTGTTGATGCCGCGCGCTTTGAGCAGCTCGAGGAAGTGCTTCGCGTTCTTCTGCAGCTGGGCGATGCGCTCCGGGTGGGCGAGCATCTGCTTGGTCGAGGCGAGCGCGGCCGCGCAGTTCGGAGGCGACAGACCGACCGAGTAGACGAACCCGGGCGTGGTGTACTTGAGGTACTCGACGAGCGCGTTGCTGCCCGCGATGTAGCCGCCGCACGAGGCGAACGACTTCGAGAGCGTGCCCATCCACATGTCGACGTCGGCGCGGTTGACGTTGAAGTACTCCCCGACGCCGCGGCCCTGCTTGCCCAACACGCCGGCCGAGTGCGCCTCGTCGACGAGCAGGAGCGCCTTGTGCTTCTTCTTCACCTCGATGAAGGCCGGCAGCTCGGGAATGTCGCCGTCCATCGAGTAGGTGCCTTCGATGCAGATGAGCACCCGGCGGTAGTGCGGGCGGAGGCTCGTCAGCATTCGGTCGAGCGCGGCGAAGTCGTTGTGCGGGAACGGACGGCGCTTCGCACCCGAGAGCTTCGCGCCCTGGATGATGGAGTCGTGGGCGAGCGCGTCGTGGAGGATGAGGTCTCCCGCGCCGACGATGTGGCCGATGACGGTGACGTTGGTGGCGTGACCAGACACGAGCGCGATGCAGTCTTCGGTGCCGAAGAAGTCGGCCAGCGCCTTCTCGAGCTCGAGGGTCAGCGGCTTCTCACCGGAAGCGACGCGGCTCGCCGAGACCGAGGTGCCGTACTTCGCCACCGCGTCCTGCGCGGCCTTGGTGACCACCGGGTCGCCCGAGTTGCCGACGTAGTTGTACGAGGAGAAGTTGATCATCTCCTTGCCGTTCACCACGGTGGTGTCGCCGCAGATGGCCTCGTGCACCGAGAAGTACGGGTTGCGCAGGCCGAACGCCTCCGCCATCTGGAGCCGCTCCTGGAGTGCCTCGTACTCGGGGAACTTCGCCGGATTCCAGGCGGACTCGTCGAGCGCGAGGGTGGGCGCGTTCACTTCTTCGGCGCTCAGCTCGGCCTGACCTTCCGCGACCGCCGCCGGAGCGGGCTGCTCGGCCTGGTACACCGGCGCCGGAGCCGCCTGCACCACCGCGGGACGGGGCGCTGACGCACGAGGCGCCGCCTTCTGCGCACCGCTCGCGAACTTCGGGTCGCGCTTCTTGAACTCCGCCTTCGCGCCCGTCATGAACGCGAGGACCTTGCCCTGCGCGTCCTGCCACACGAGCGTGCCGGAGAAGACGTCGTCGCTCGACGCCTCGAACGTCACCGTGCACTTGATGGGGCCGAGGCCGAACGGCGCGAGCTGAACGAACTTGCCGACGCCGACCGGGAAGCCCGCGCGCTGCTGCTTCGTCCAGGCCCAGTAGCCGGCGAGCTGGAAGGAGGCGTCGATGATCAGTGGATCGACCGCCCAGGTCGTGCGGATCGGCTCCTTCACCCAATCAGCCGGAGTGCAGCCCTTCACCCAGCCGACCACGCCCTCATCCGCGAGCGCTTCGATGCGGGTGATGCCCTGCAGGCGCGGGCCGTGGAAGGTGAAGCTCTTGTAGAACTCCTCGAGCGACATCGGGAGCGGGCCCGACGAGACGAGCGCCTTGGGCGTGGGCGCCGAGTCGTTCACTCCGAGCGTGACCGTGCCCGAGTACGACTTCGCGTTGCCCTGCGAGAGCGTCACCGTCGCTGCGCCACCCTTCCCGCCACGGAGCTGCTCGCTCACCGAGACGTCGAGCCAGGTGGTGTCGGGGACGATGATGGCGCGCTCGAGCGCAAAGTCGCTCACCGTGAAGGGCGCGAAGCCGGGCGTCGACGAGGAGGCATCGAGCGCCGCCGCCGCCACGTGGTCCATCGCGGCCGCGAGCGGCACCACGCGCTGACCGGCCATCGTGTGGTCGTTCAGGTAGACGTGGTTGAGGCGCGAGACGGGGAACGACGTCGCGTGGGTCACGGTGCGCTCGGGCAGGTTGCGGCCGATGAGCACTTCTCCCGAGCCGCCGAGCAGCTCGACCAGGAACGACGCCACGCCCTCTTCGTCGCCGAGGAAGGTGACGCCGCTCGCCTTGAGCTCCGCCTTCTTGAAGCCCGGAATCTTCTTCACCATTTCGGAGTCTTCCCAGGGCGGGGAGTCGATGGTGACGCAGCGAGTGCCGGCACGGGTGAGCCGGGCGAGCATGCGGTTGGCGGCCGAGTAATCGGTCTGCGCCGCGTTGCCGAAGCGGCCGGCCCAGGAGCCGACGCCAGCGAAGAGCACCAGCGCGTCCTTCTGGGTCGCCTCGAGGAGCGAGAGCGCGCCGCCCACCTTCGTCTCGAGCACGCTGTCAACGCCGGCGAGGGTCTTCTTCTCCACCAGCGCGTCGGCCAGCACGCCTGCGCCGTGAACGAGGCCGTCGATGCGGCCGTGCGCCGTGCGAACCGCGTCGACCGCGCTCTTCACGCTCGCCGGGTCGCGCACGTCCATCGGGTGATAGGTGCACGCCTTCGCGCCCGCGGCCTTCACCTGCGCGCAGGCCTTCGCGACCTCTTCGGACGGTGCCGAGCGGCCGGTGAGCGCAATCGTCGCTCCGGTCTGCTTGGCGAGGCCCTTGGCGAGCTTGAGGCCGACGCCCTTCGCGCCACCGGTGACGATGACGACCGACGAGGCGTTCAGGTTCGCCGCCTTCGCCGGGTTCGCGGCCGGCACGAGCGCGACGGCGACCCGGCCCTGCTTGGTGAAGCCGACTTCGGTGGTGCGGTCGGAGGAGAAGAGCTCGTCGACGAGGTGCTGCGCGAGCTCGTTCACCGGGAGCGAGGCGTCGACGTCGATGGCCTTCACCAGCGCGTCCGTCCACTCGAGCGAGAGGGCCTGGGTGAAGCCGATGGCGCCGGCCTGACCGAGCTGCTCCTTCGCGAGCCCCGAGAGCCCGAAGCCGCCGCCGAGGCCGGTGACGGTGACGAAGAGCTGCGCCTTCTCGACGGTGAGCCGCTGCGCGAGCGAGAGCAGGTTGCGGGTCGCGACCTTGTAGTCGCCCTTGGTGCCGAGGTCGGCGAGGTGAATCACGCCGCCGAACTCTCCGGGCGCGTTCTGGTCGCCGACGGTGGCCGCCACGTTGCGCGCGCCGAGCTTCTTCGCGAGCGCGTCGGCGAGGCCCAGCCCGTCACGGGTGATCAGCACCGGCTTGTCGAACCGAATCACCGACTCCCGGAGCACGGTGAGCGGCGCCGGCATCACCGTCGGCAGCCGTCGCTCGACCGGCAGGTTCGCCGTGGTGTCCTCGGCCGTCTTGGTTCCACCCTTCGCGAGCGTGTCCGCGACGTAGTCGACGATGTTCGCGACGGTGGTGGAGCGCCCGAACAGCTCGCGCGGCAGCCCGCCCAGCACCGGGAACGCCTTGCCGATGGACTGGTCGAGCTCGACGAGCATCAAGGAGTCGAAGCCGAGGTCGTTCACCAGCGTCTGCTCGTTCTTCAAGCTGCCGAGCGGGAATGCCGAGATGCGCGCGACGGATTCCAGCACCTTCGCCTGCGCCTGGGGCCGCACGTCCGCGACGGCAGGAGGCGCGGCGACCTTCTCGTCCTTGCCGGCGACGAGGTTCGAGAAGTTCACCGGCTTGGCGGCCTGTGGCGCCCCGTTGCTCCCGTTCACGTACGTGCCATTCACCGGCGCGGCAGCGGTTCCCGGCATCATCGTGGGCATCATCACGGGCTGGGAGACGACGGTGGCTCCGACCGCGCCCGAGGCCTGCATCGCCGGCTGCAGCGCCGACACCTGCGCGACGGCCTGGGCGAGCTGAGGCGCCTGACCGCCCGCCAGCGCGGCGATGGCGTTGGATTGGGCCTTGAGGATCTCCGCCTGGCTCTGCAGCAGCTGCATCTGCTGTTGGAACAGGGCGATGAGGTCGTTCATGGGAACTCCAGGAGAGGACAGCGACGAGTGGGGAAGAACGGACGCTCCGGCGAACGGCATCGCGTTGGCGGAGGCAGCGGTGGCGGGAACGAGCGGCTGACGAGGCGCGCGCTGCACTCGCTCGATGCCCCAGTACTTCTGGGTCTCGAGGAGCGACGGCGGCAAGAGCGCCATCTCGGTGCGGTCGAAGAGCGGCGCCGCGTTCACCGAGGCGCCCTTCACCCAGAGCGCCGCGAGGGTCTGGAGGAAGGGAGCGACGCCATCCGCGCCGTCTGCCGAGCCCAAGGTGAAGAAGCCGTTGGCGGACTTCGCCACTCCGCGCGCGAACGAGGTGAGCGCATTGCCCGCGCCCGCCTGCACGAAGATGGACGCTCCGAGCGCCACGCAGGACTCGAGGCCGTCGACGAACCGAACCGGCGCGGTCGCGTGCTTCACCCAAATCGCCTTGGCGTCGGCCGGCGAGTCGTAGGTGCGGCCCGAGATACAGGAGACGACGTCGCCGTGTTCCGCGTGAATCGAGAGCTCAGCGACGAGCTTCCGCATGCCCTCGTCGATGCCCGCCATCAAGGGCGAGTGGAAGGCGTGCGAGACGTCGAGGCGGGTGAACTTGAGCCCGGCCTGCTGGAGGAGGCCCTGGACCTGCTCGATGCCCGTGGTCGTTCCGGAGAGCACCACCTGCGTCGGGTGGTTGTGGTTCGCGACGGCGATGCCGGGAACGCGCGAGACGAAGGGCTCCACTACGGAGGCCTCGGCCATCACCGCGACCATCGCGCCGGGATCCTTCAGCTTCAGCTCGTTCATGAGCTGACCGCGGCGAGCGACGAGACGAACGGCGTCCTCGGCCGTAATCATCCCCGCGGCGGCGGCGGCAGCGAACTCACCGAGCGAGTGCCCGAGGGAGACGTCGGCCTTCACGCCGAGGGTGGCGAGGAACTCGGCGAGCGAGAGCCCGAGCGCGGCCATCGCGGGCTGACAGACCTCGGTGCGCGTCAGGTGCGCCTGCGCGGCCGCCAGGTTCGAGCGGTCCTTCGGATACAGCGCGTCGACGATGGAGCAGCCGGCCGCATCCTTCGCGGCAGCATCGAGCTCGGACAGGCGCTCGGAGAGGAACGGGAAGCGCTTCACCAATTCTTCGAGCAGGCCCACCTTCTGGGCGCCCTGGCCGGGGAAGAGCAGCGCCACCTTGCGCGCCTCGGCCGGGAGCGGCGCTTCGGCATAGCCAACACCCAAAGGCAGCGGCGCGTGCTCGGTGAGCGAGGCGTGGAGCCCGTTCAAGGTGGCGACGAGCTGATCAGCCGAGGTCGCGAGGAACGCGGCGCGGGCATCGAACGCCTGCCGGGTCGACAGGGTGGCGGCGACGGAGGCAACGGACAGCGAGTGCTTGGTGACGTGCGCCGCGAGGTCCTTCGCCATCGTCGCGAGCAGCGCGGGCGTGGGCGCCGAGAGGAGCAGCAGCTGCGGCTCGAGCGCGGCGGCCTCGACGGTCACCGGCTTCTTGGGAGCCTCCTCGACGATGACGTGCGCGTTGGTGCCGCCGAAGCCGAAGCTCGAGACGGCGGCGCGCTTGGGCATCCCGGCCTTCGTCGTCCACGGCACCGCGGCGTTGGAGAGCTTGAAGGGCGAGCTGGGCAGATCGAGCTTCGGGTTCAGCTCCTCGACCGCCGGCTGCGGCGGAATGACGCCGTGGTGCATCATCAGGCAGGTCTTGATGAAGCCCGCCACGCCCGCCGCCGACATCGTGTGGCCGACGTTCGCCTTGATGGAGCCGAGCCAGCAGTACGGCTCGTCGACCGGCTTGCCGAGGCGCTCGGAGAAGAACTGGCGGAGCGCTCCGACCTCGACGACGTCACCGACCGTGGTCGCGGTGCCGTGCGTCTCGACGTAGCTGATGGAGTCGACGCCGAACTCGAGCCCCTCGTGGGCGCGGCGCATCGCGTCCTTCTGGCCTTCGGGGCGCGGGGTCATCGGACCTTCACCGCGGCCGTCGTTGTTGCAGCCAGAGCCCTTGATGACGGCGTAGACGCGGTCTCCGTCCTTCAGCGCGTCGTCGAGCCGCTTGAGGATGACGACGCCGACGCCTTCACCCATCACGAAGCCGTCGGCCTTCGCGTCGAACGGCCGGCACGCGCCCGAGGGCGAGATGGCACCGATGCGGGAGAAGCCGATGAGGTTGTCGGGGCCGAGGTTCAGGTACACCCCACCGGCGACCGCCATGTTCACCACGCCGGCGCGCAGGTTCACCACCGCTTCGTGAATCGCGACGAGGGCGGACGAGCAGGCGGCGTCGATCTGCATCGCCGGCCCCGAGAGGTCGAACGTCTGCGAGACCGAGCAGGCGATCATGTTGAGCAGGCCGCCAGCGATGGAGAACGCGCGCGCGGGCACGACGTCGGCCACCGAGGCACGCACGGCCTCTTGTTCGGCGGGAGAGAGCGTGTCGCCGTACTCTCCGTTGGTCATCTGGATGGCGCGGTGCCGCGCGCAGATCATGTCGCGGTACTCGCTCACCGAGGCGCCGAGGAAGACGCCGGTGTGGAGCTTGTCGAACGGCCGGGTGTCGTAGCCCGCGTCCTGGAGCGCCTGCCGAGTCGCTTCGATGGCGAGCCGCTGCTGCGGATCCATCACCTGCACGCGCCGCGGCGCCATGCCGAAGTGGAGCGCGGCGAACTCGTCGACGCCCTCGATGAAGGCACCCTTGAGCACGTAGGTCTTGTCGGCGGCGCGCAGGTCCTTGGTGTCGACGAAGGCCGAGTGCTTCCAGCGCGAGTCGTCGATGTTCTCGAAGGTCACTTCACCGCTCGAGACGACCTTCCAGAGCGCCGGCAGGTCCTTCGCGTGCGGAAAACGGCAGGCCATTCCCACCACGGCGATGGGAGCGTGCTTGGCGTCGCGAGCTGGCTGCTTCATGGGACCTCCGAACGACGGTGCCGCGGGTGTGGCGAGCCGGAGCGAGTCGTCTTCGTTCGCTCCGGTGTCGAGTCGGCTCAGCGGCCGCTCACCACGTGACTTCGGAGCCGGCCGGCATCAGCCGCTTCACCAGTCCGCCCAGGTCGGCGACGGTCTGCACCTTGGCGAGCTCCTCGTCCGGCATGCGGATGTTGAGCTTCTCTTCGAAGTGGGCGACCAGCTCCATGACGGCGACGGAGTCGAGGCCGAGCTTCGAGATGACGGTGGCGCCCGAGAGGTTGTCGAGCTTCTTGCCCGAGACTTCGAGAGCGGCCTGCTGGAAGAGAGAGGGGATGTGAACGGTGGCCATGGTGTGTACCTGTGTTGCGTGGGGGTTGGACTGATGAGGCTCGGCGCCGACTGAGTCGGAGAATCGGAATCAGAAGAGCCGGGTGAGCCGGTTCTGGAAGTAGTCGCCAGCGAGCTTCAGCTTGCCGAGGGCGTCGGAGACCGAACGGATCTCCATGGTGTGCTCGACGACGCGGCGGGCGCGGTGCCGGCCCCGGCCGATGAAGGACATCGCGACGTGGCGGGCGAGCACGACCTTCTCGCCGTTTCCGCCGAGCGCGCGGTTGCCTTCCCTGCCGACGGTGCCGTCGAGGTACTGCTGGCGGGTCTTCGAGCGCTGGAGCTTGCCGCTCGAGGTCTTGGGCAGCGAGCCCAAGGGGCAGATGACGACCTCGGCCGGCGTCAGCTGCATCTGCTCGACGATGCGCTGCTTCACCGATTCCTTGAGCGCCTCGGCCTCGGTCGCGCTGGCAGTGCGGGCCTCGAGCACGATGATGAGCTCTTCACTCGCCGCGCCGGGGCGCGAGAAGGCGACCGCCGAGCCCTTGCGCACGCCCGCGACGTCGTCGACGAGCCACTCCATGCGCTGCGGGTCGTAGTTGCGGCCGTTGATGATGATGATGTCCTTCTTGCGACCCACGATGTAGACGTTGCCGTTGGCGAGGTAGCCGAGGTCTCCCGTCTTGAGCCACCCGCCGCCGAAGGTCTTCTCGGTGGCATCGGGGTCGCGGAAGTAGCCCTTGGCGATGGACGGGCCGCGCACCTGAATCTCGCCGATGCGCCGCTCGGGCAGCCGCTTGCCCTCGTCGTCGAAGATGCCGACCTCGTGGTGGGGGAAGGTCTTGCCGCAGTTGACGAACTCCTGCGCCTTGCCTTCCTGGAGCTTCGAGACGTGGGCGGGCTCGGCGGCGCGCTGCTTCTGGTACGCCTCGGAGTCGATGACGTCGGTCGAGAGCTGCTCGTCGATGCCGATGAAGCTGATGGCGAGCGTCGCCTCGGCCATGCCGTAGCAGGGCAGGAGTGACTCGGGCTTGAGCTTCGCCTTCGTCATGGTGTCGACGAAGGTGCGCATGGTGGTGGAGTTGATGGGCTCGGCGCCGCAGCCGAAGTGGCGCATGCAGGAGAGGTCCCAGCGGGCGAGCTGCTCGGGCTTGGTGCGCTTGGTGGCGAGCGCGTAGGCGAAGTTGGGCGCGAAGCTGATGGTGCCGCGCACGCGGTGAATGGTCTCGAGCCACAGCGTCGCCTGGCGCACGAAGGCGAGGGTCGGAATGAAGGTGACCTGCACCTTGTGGAACATGGGGGCGATGACGAAGCCGATGAGGCCCATGTCGTGGTACAGCGGCAGCCACGAGACGCCGTGGTCGACGTCGGAGTTCGTCTTCAGCCCGTCGACCATGATGGCCCAGGCATTCGCGCGCAGGTTGCCATGGGTGACGGCCACGCCCTTCGGCGTCGAGGTCGAGCCCGAGGTGAACTGGAGGAAGGCGAGGTCGTCGTCGGTGACGTGCTCGGGGTCCTGGGAGACGCCTTCGGGCGCTGGCGTCTTCAGCTCCTCGGCGGTGATGACGCCCTTGAGCGACTTCACGTGGGTGAGGCCGGCCCAGAGCACCTGCTGCATCTTCGAGAGGGTGACGAGGTAGGTCGGCTCGGCCTTGTTGAGGATGGAGACGAGGGTCTCCTTGTAGCTGTCGAGCTTGCCGAGCGAGAGCGGCGGGTAGAGGGGCACCGGCACGAGGCCGGCCCAGACGGCGCCGAGGAAGGTGGGCACGAAGTCTTCACCGTCGGGCACCACCATGGCGACCCGGTCGCCCTTCTTGAGGCCGTACTTGCGGAAGTGCGCCGCGCGCCGCATCGACTCGGTGCGGAGGTCGTCCCACGAGTAGAAGAGCTCTTTCTGGTCGCGGTCGAGGAAGGTGTAGCCCTTCTCGGTCATGCCCTTCGACTCGTCGATGGCAGCGATGAGACTGGATGAATTCCATTGCGGCATGCGGGGCCTCCGGCGGTGGTGACGGCGAGATACGGAGTCGGTCGCAGTCGATCAAGACGCGCCCCCTCCTCGTGTCACTTCGACTCGGCTTGACCCAGCGCTCGCACCAGCGTCATGACGCAGAATGACGCAATGATGATGGGTAGTTACGACGGACCACCAGTTGAGGTGAGAAGGACACTGCGCGGTTTTGTTGCTCGAATATGGGCAACTTTTGGCTCACCCAATTTCCCCGCAAAATCGGGGTTCGCGCTCAGATGGGGCCGGGTTCGGTGAAGTAGATGCGGGCTCCCAGGATGCGAATGGTGTTGGACCAGGCGACCATGCTGGTGCCGTTGCTGACGAAGACCGACAGGGTGAGTGAGCTGGTGGTGGGAACGAGGTAGTCGGGGTCCACGTCGACGGTGAGGCTGCGAACGCCGGTGGCGGCTCCGGTCGAGGCGAACTGCTCGATGGACTGATACCCGCCCGTGGCGACCGCGTGCCCGTACAGGTTGCCGCGGAGGTCGAGCGCCGCCTCGTTGTCCGTGAAGTAGACGATGAACTGCGTGATGGTCACTCCTGGAGTCGCTGCGACTGGCGCCAGGATCGAGTCGGTGGCCGCGTTCGAGATGAAGGCGCCTCCGGTGCCCGAGCAGCACGAGAACTCGGAGGTCGCGACGCGCGTGCGGAAGTCCGCTTCGCCGACGACGAGCTGACGGACGCGCGGCGTGCTCCAGATGATGTTGGCGACGTCGAGGGTGGTCGCTGGATCCACGTCGGCCCCAGTGAGGGAGAAGTTGGTCACCTGCGCGCCGGTGACGTCGTTCACGTTGAAGGTGGAGCCAGTGAGGGTGAGGCCCGTGCCCGGGAGGTAGGTGGTGTCATTGTCGACGCCATCGGCGAAGCCGGCGGGCACGCTCGTGAGCGCGCTCCAGGCGTGCGAGTGCGTCGCCGCCGCGTAGTTGTCGTTGAGCACGCCGGTCAGCTCGGCTTCGGTGTCGAAGCACGCCGCGCGAGCCCAGGTCTCGACCGACGCCTGGTCGAGGAGCGCGTCCGCGGAGCAGACGACCGCTCCAGTCGCCGAGAAGCCCGACACCTTCGCGGTGCCGACGCAGGCCTGGGCGCCAGTGACGAAGTTGGTGGGCTTGTTGGTGACGTCGCTCCAGCTGGGCGCCCAGCTCGCGCCCTTGTAGTTGTCGTCGAGGACGGCAGTGAGCTCGCTCTCGGTCGCGTAGCCGCGGTCGTCTCCGCAGCCCCAGCCGCTCCCGGTGCTCTTGAGGACGCCCCCGCGCGCACAGCTGGCCAACTCGACGTTCGCAGTGGAGCCCGTCGTCGTGCTCACCAGCCCCGAGCCCGCAGTGAGCGCCGTCAGTCCACCCGTCGCGCCGGTCTCGCAGGTCACCGTTCCATCCACGTTCACCGCGCGAATCGCGGAGCCGGCCGCACAGGTCGAGGCGACCCGGCGTTGGAGGTCGTTGGCAGTGAAGGAGCCCAGCCGCGCCGCTTCGGCCGCGCTCGTCGCTCGCAGCGCGTAGGGCACGCTCGCGATGGAGAGCCTGGGCGTCAGGGCGACGCCGTCGACGGTCAGTTGGAGGAACAGCCGTCGCCCATCGAACACGAGCGAGGTGAGCGGCGTCACTTCACCCAGCTCGGCCCACGCGAGGCCTTCGTTCGTGAAGTTCAACGAGGCGCGCTCCTCGGTCCACAGCGCGGTGGCGCCAGTCGCGGCGTCGAAGAGCTCGAACTTCACCGCGTGGGTTCCGCCGAGCGGCGTGCCCGAGGCGTCGGCCAGCCGGGCATTGAAGAGCAACCGTTCAGGCACCGCCTGGGCGAAGGCGAGGCTCGACGCGGCAAGGAGGGCAGCGAAGAGGGATCTCATGGCGAGTCCTTTCAGGGTTTGAGGGCGACGTTGGCTTCCATCACCAGCCCGGGTCCGGAGGCTCGAACCGTCGAGACGCCCGTTCCGAGCGACACGTCCATCACGAAGCTGCCGCCAGTGAGGCGGCCTCCGCCGGCGGTGAGCTCCCGCGCCGGAGTGACTCGAACGACGACGCCCGAGTCGGGAGGCTGATCACCTCCGTCGGATCCTTGCCCGGCATCAACGGCGGGCTTTGGGGAACCGCACCTGAGGGTGGCAACCGAGAGCACGGCGAGCAGGAGGGCACGCATGGAGAACTCCCACCGGCAGAACGCTGCATCGCAGGTGCCCCACGAAGCGCGCGGCACTCGTGAGCGCGCGGCTGAAACGGCGCAGCCTTTGCCCCGCACGCGGACGAGCCGCGCAGAATCGCGTCGGCGTGATGGAGTTCAGTCCCGTCGGACTTCGCGCCGCCGACGCCGAAGGGAGACCGTCACCATCAGCGCGACTCAGCCCGACCTCGACCACCGCTCCTCGACAGGGCTCGCCTCATGGGACGTCACAGCCCCTCGCCGCGTCGGCCGCGCCTCGGCTCCGAGGGAGCGGTGCTGGCATGTCGGCTGCTCGAGGGGCGGACATGAACGCACTTCGATCGTTGGTCGTGTCGCTGGTCGCCCTCTTCACCGCCTGCGGAGTCTCCGAGGAGCCGCTGCCCGACGAGCGCGCCTCGAGTCAGGCGGAGCTCGTGCTGCCACCCATCATTCAGCTCCCGAGCGCGCCGACGCTGCGCACCCTCTCGCCCTCCATCGGCTGGAGCGGCACGGTGGTGACCCTCACTGGCACCAACTTCATCACCCTCGCGCCTCACGCCCTCGCGTCCATCTACCGATTCGAGAACTCCACCACGACGCTGCAGGTGACGGTCGTCTCCGATACCCAAGCGCGCTTCACCGTTCCGGCCGGTGCGACGGGCGGGCGGGTGTGCCGCTCCTCCATTCTCTCGAGCACGCCGACCTCGTGCACCACCAACGCCTTCGTCGTCGGAGACCCCAACGGCCGGGTGCGCCTCGACAACCGCACGCGGGCCGAGCTGATCAGCGCGCGGTTGAACAACGTCGAGGTGCTCGCGCCCCAGAGGGTGGCGGGTGGCACGACCCGTGACGTCTACCCGGTCGTGCCGGGCGCCTACGCCTATCGGCTCGATCTCGGCTTCGGGCCCTTCGCTGGCCCGGCCGCGAACCGCGTCATCTGCTCGGTCAACGGCAACGCGACGGTGAGCGCGAACACCGTCACGCCGTTGTGGGTGGCGGATCTCACCGTGCCCGATCTGCTCGGCCACTGCGGCACCGTCGACTACGCGGCGAACTACGTCGACGACGCCGGCCTCCCTCGCGTCCTGGTGCTGCGGTTCGAGCCGACGACCAATCGGTGGAGCCTTCGCGACGGGCAGACCGTGATTGGTTCGGGCGCGGTGCAGGTCGTCGCCTGGACACCCGGCTCGGCCTTCGTCACCTTCCGGCTCGCCGGCTCGGGCTGGGCCGACATCGACATCGGCTATCCGTACGAGATGATCCTCACTGGCCCGCCGAACCAGGTGCTCGGGTTCCAGCGCGCGACGCTCTGGTGAGCGCGGAGAGTCGGCATAGAGTCCGGCTCATGTCCGGGTTGCAGTGGGTGTTGGTGGTGGTGAGCTGGCTCGCCTCGTTGGCGATCAGCGGCGCGGCGCTCGTGCTCGCCTCGATGTTCAGGGACAGCGCGGCCGCGAGTGACCGCTCCGTCGGGCTCGTCATCGCGGCGGTGGGAGTGCTGTTCCTCGCGCTCCCTGGAGGCGGCACGTGGCTGCTCGCGAAGACCGAGCGCACGGGCGTGGGAACCGGGCTCCTCATCGCCGCCATCGTGGTGGCGGTCGCCGGGGTGGGCCTCGTCCTCGCCGCCATCGAAGCGGCTGCGCGGCCGTGATCCTCCATCACGAGCGGCACGCTGACCGATGACGACGAGCGCAGGTGACGAGGGCCGGCAGGGGCCGGTCAGTCACGCAGGCTCTCCTTCGCCATCGTCTCGGCGAGGAGCATCAACGAGCGGGTCAGCGAGGCGACGACCTCGCGCGGTTCGGTGAGGCTCGGCTGCGTCTGCTGGAGCCGGCGCGCCGTGGCGAGGGCGCCGACCATCAGCTTCATCGCCTCGAGCACGGTGGCGAGCTCGGGCGACTTCTTGGCGACGACGCCGAAGGAATCGACCAGCCGCTCGAGCTCGTCGGTGGACTCGACCTGCTGCTTCACTTCGTCTTCGGCGCCTTCCAGCTCGTCGACGACGCGCTCGAGCTCGCCCTGCGCCGTCTCGAGCTCTGCCTGGAGTGCCTCGAGCCGCTTCGAGAGCCCCTCGTCTTCGCGCGACTCGAGCAGCTTCTCGAGGTTGGCGACGTTGCCCTCGAGGCGGGTCACCTCGAGCTCGAGCGCCTTCTGGCGACGGCGGAGCGCTCCGACCTGCGCGGTGAGTGGAGTCATGCGGCAGCTGGCGAGCCTACTCCGAGTTCGACGAGCACCGGCCATGCTCGGGAGATTCGGTCGTGAACAACCCCTGCGGCGCGAAGGCGAGTGGATACGCACGTTCCTTCGGCAACGCGCGCTCGGCCTCGTCGTACGAGCCAGCCCGTCGCAGCGCAGCGAGGCGACGCACGAGCGGCGTGACGTCGTCGATACGCTGGACCCACTCGAGCGCGTAGCGGCGGCTCACCGCGCGACCCAAGCCGAGCTGGAGCGAGCGACTCTCGAGCTTCTGCCCTCTCAGCCCGCGCTCCGGGTCCCACTGCACTCGAATCGCGGCGTGGGCATGCGCGACCGAAGTGGAGACCGCGCTCCGAACCGCTGCGTCGAACGCCGTACGGAGGACGTGCACGGCGAGCACACGCTCCTGGCCTGGTTTGCTGGCCCAGCCGCTTCGCTCCATCATCCACAAGAAGCTCGGCTTCACCCACGTCATCCGCTCGTAGCTGAACGGTGGCACGAAGGTCTGCGCCTCGACGGCGGCGTTCGCGATCGCGTCGGAGTACGCCTGGTACACGACGATGCAGCGCTCATCGAAGCGGGCACGAATCTGGTGGTGGACGGACATGCCCCTTCGACGCCGCGCGATGAGGTCACTGACACTCTTTTCCCGCGAGCGGTCGGCTCGGCGGAGATGCGCTCGTTCGGACCGACCGCGCTGGTCGCGCTCAGCGCTCGTCGGGGAGCTCGTGAACCCACCGCGAGCTCGCCAGACCCGTCGACGCGCTGAGCTCGAGCTCGCCACCAGTCAACCCGCCGAGCGGGAGCGAGCTGGCCCCACCCACCGCGTCGAGCGTGAGCGTCGTGCGCTGCCCATCGACGGCGACGTGGGTGACCGCGACCGACACGTCGGGGCGATTCCAGAGCACCCTCACCCGCTCCCCCTGCCGCTGAACCGAGAAGGCCGTCGTGGGCTCGGCGCCCGCGCTCAGCGAGCCAACCACCACGCCGCCGACCACCGCTTCGACGCGCCTCAACGACCGAGGCTCTTCGACGACGGTGGCCATCACGCGCTCGTCGCCATCTCCGACGGCGTCGAGGTTCGCCGCGACGTCGCGCTTGGAGCCGTCAGTGAAGGTGAGCCGCAGGGTGAGCGGGTGCTCGTCGAGCGGCTCGACGCTGGCGGGCGCGCGCACGCGATAGACGGGGCGGAACTCGAAGCGGCCTTCCCGCCACCGCCCAGCGAGGAGATGGCCGTCCTTTCCGCCGGTCACGTGCATGAGCGTCTGGCCGGGGACGAACTGGGCGCGGCCCTCCATGAAGGCCTGCACGCCGAGGTAGGAGTAGTCGCTCACCCACGTCGGGTCGCAGTAGCTCATCAAGTCGACGAGGCGCGCCGGGTCTTTGTACGAGCCCTGCGAGTCGATACCCCAGACGCCGATGCTCGCGTTCGCGTGGGGGAAGTTCGCGTCGCCCGAGACGCCGCACGGCGCGTGGTCGCGTCCGAAGTTGTGGCCGAGCTCGTGCGCGGTGGTGTCGAGCGAGTCGTCGCGCCCAGTCGAGACGCCACGGCCGATGGTGCCGATGCCGGCGACGCCAGAGCGGTAGCTCACCCTCGTCCACCCGTAGTAGTTGCGCGAGCTGCCGTCGTTGGTGCGCGCCTGGCTCAAGTTGGTGAGGAGCGTGCTCCACGCCGAGCTGTTCGAGCCGGTGAGCGCGCCGCTGAAGGAGTACGGCGCGCGGGTGCGCTCGTCGATGGTGGCCGCGGGCCAGCGGTCGAGGATGTAGGCGACGATCCCATTCGGGACGACGCCGGTGAGGCCCGACTGCACGACGGGCACGTGGGTCAGGTTGAGTTGGTTCGCGCGGCCGACGGTGGGCGTGACCGACAGCTCGTTGTTCGTCTCGTCGCTCTCGGCGATGGCGTTCGAAGGGTCGACGCGGATCACGACCTGGGTGTTCGGGTGCACTTGGCTCGCGGGGATGAAGGCGGTCGCCCAGCCGGTCGGCGTCGCAGCGGGAGTCGCCGAGGTCGGGAGCGTCGCCGGGAGGGTGAGGTTGACCGTCTCGACGACGGCTCCAGCGCGGCGCAGCTCGGCGACGGCGGTGACGCCACTGGCGGTTCCTCCGCTCACCACGAGCCAGGCGCGCACCAGGGCGGCCTTCGACTCGACGAGCTTGAGCTGCGGGGTGATGACCGTCTGGCCGAACTGCACTGCGACCGGGCGGAGATCGACCCCGCTCGCGGCCCCGCCACCGACCGAGCCACCAGCTGTTCCACCAGCAGCCGAGCCGCCACCGACGGAGCCTCCGCTCGCGCCGCCCGCTGCGCCGCCGGCTCTGCCACCTGCTGCACCTCCGCTCATCCCGCCGGCGGAGCCTCCCGCTCGTCCGCCCGCCACGCCCCCACCCACCGAGCCACCAGCCCGTCCACCTGCGGTCGCGCCACCCGCCGTTCCACCACCCAGGTTCTGCGCGATGGCTTGCACGTCGACGTCGGCCGTCGCGCGTCCACCTCGTCCATCCGTCACGACCAGGCGCAGCCGAACGAGCCCAGCGGTGCGGAGCGTCGTGGTGGCCGCGCCCGCCGTGCACGAGAGGCTCGCGTCTTCGGAGCCGTCAGCACCGATGTCGAGCGCACAGCCGAGCGGATCATTCTCCGGGTCGCTCACCGAGTATTCGAGCGGCACCGTGAAGGGCACCGTGCCTGACGACTGGGTCGCCACGAAGCGGGTGATGCGTGGCGGCGTGTTTCCCGGCGCGTTCACGTCGAGGACGACGCTGCGCACGGCGGTGGCCTGCCCAGAGCTCGCGGTCGCGCGGACCTCCACCGAGCCAGCGACCGGGTGGGTGAGGGTGAACGTCTGGAGGCTGTCGCAGCGGTCGAACTGCTTCGTCTCGGCGCCAGTGGTGACGACGCACGAGATTGGCTGGCTGGAGTTCGTCGCGCTCGCACGAACTCGGCAGGTCACCGGCACCTGCACCGTCGCCGGGCCATCGCAGGCAAGCTCGTCGATGGTCACCTCGGCGCGCGCTTCCATCGGGAGCGGGAGCTCGCCCACCACCCCTTCGCAGGAGGTGAGGAAGACGACCACCACCCATCGCACGAACGAACGCATGCGCCGCTCGCTGCAAGCGATTGCCCAGCCAGCTCGGTCCTGATCAAGCGGGGATGAGGTGTGCAGCCGCGCCGAACGCTCGAACCACGGTCACCACGTGTTCACTCGGGTGCACAGTCGAATGAAAGAGGAGTTTCCACGCCGGCCTCCGCGGACTCCTGCGTTCGAGTTGATGCCGTCGGGAGCCTGTGCGAGAGGCCGGCCCATGCGAACCCTGACGGTTGGATGTGCCGTTGTCGGCATGCTGCTTCTCCTCGCATGTGGAACGACGACGCCGGTGTGCTCGGCGACGACCTGCGATGGCTGCTGCACCGCCGACGGGCAATGCAGCCTGAGCACGACGGACTCGTCGTGTGGCCGTGGCGGAGTGGCGTGCCGAGCCTGCAACGCGGGCGAGATGTGCTCGTTCGGGAGCTGTGTTCCGACGAGCTTCGGTTCGGGCGGCGGCAGCTCGGGCGTGGGCGGTGGCGTTTCGGGAGGCGGGTCGTCGGGCGGTGGGGCGAGCGGCGGTGGAGCGAGCGGCGGTGGAGCGAGCGGCGGGGTTGGCGGTGGGTCGGTGTTCTGCGGCCCGTCGACCTGCGCGGGCTGCTGTCGCTCCGATGGCAGCTGCAACCTCGCTCCGACGAACGCGAGCTGCGGCTCGCAGGGCCAGCTCTGCCGGAACTGTCAGGCGAGCGGGCAGACCTGCAGCTCGTCGACGTTCAACTGCGTCGGAGCCGGCGGCGGAATCGCAGGCGGAGCGCCGGGCGGAGGTCTCGCTGGTGGCGCGACGTCGGGTGGCACGGCGGGCGGCGCGAGCGCGGGTGGCTCGGCCAACGACAACCGACTGCGGCTCTTCCTCACCGCGACGACGTTCAACGGGAACCTCGGAGGCCTCACCGGCGCCGACCAGCGTTGTCAGACGGCGGCGACCGCAGGGAACAAGGGCGGCACCTGGGTTGCCTTCCTCGCCTCCGCGAGCGCGACGGGGCTCAGCCGGGTGAGCGCGACGGGCCCCTGGTACCAAGAGCGCGCCGACGGCA
>JBPOIJ010000131.1:0-5725 GCA_052034585.1 Myxococcota bacterium | reverse complement strand
CAAGCGACAGGTGAGGGTTCCGATATCGATACCGGCGAAAATTCGAGGAGGAGCCGTTGTCCGGTTGGCCATCGGTTGAAACTCACTGTCCTTCGACCGTGATGTCGTTCATTTCCAGCAGCAGCTTGGTGCGTTCATCCTGCAGCGTTCGCACCTGTTGCAATAGGTGGGTGATTTCAGAATCAGACAGGATACGGTCGGCCGATTCCCCCCGATCGTGCAGCGCGATCGTCCGTTCGCCGATATCAACGTGGAGATCGTCAAGCTGTTGATCCACCTTTCGCAACTCCAATCGATAACGTAGTAACTCGCCCTCTTCCAAGGCACGCGTGGCGGCTTTGGCCGTGCCGTGCCGCAATGTGACCCAGCCGGCCCGCAAATCGTGACTCAAGCGCTGCAACATTCCCATCGATCACCCCTCCGCCCAACTGGCAGCAGCTATGCCGCCTAACTCACATCTCCTAAGGCCAGCTTGCCCCGCCAGCGTCGGAACATGGCGGCCTTGAACGCCTGGTGTTGAGGCAACGTCAGGCCCGGATCCTGTTCCAGCAACGCCACGGCTTCCTGCCTGGCTTGCTCCAACAATTGCGCGTCCCGCACCAGATTCGCGGCTCGAAACTCCGGCACCCCCCACTGACGCAGCCCAAGAAATTCACCCGGGCCTCTGATCCTGAGGTCTTCCTCGGCGATGACAAATCCATCGTTCGAATTCACGAGGGCAGTCAACCGTTGCTGTGCACCGGAGGCATTCTCCTCCGGACGACCGTCACGACTCACTCGCGCCCTGGCCTCCCGCGCAAGGTACGTGGCCATCAGAATACAGAGCGATTGCTGAGCTCCACGACCGACACGCCCACGCAATTGATGTAACTGCGCCAGTCCGAAACGTTCGGCATGCTCGATAACCATAACCGTGGCGTTCGGCACGTCCACCCCAACCTCAATCACGGTTGTGGCCACAAGGACCTGAATTGTCCCGGCCTTGAACGCCGCCATGGTACGCTCTTTTTCCGCGGTCGGAAGCCGGCCGTGCAGCAACCCGACCCGCGCCTGAGGAAAGATCTCGCGCTGCAGATGTTCCACACCCTGAATGGCCGCCTTGAGATCCACCTTCTCTGATTCCTCGACCAGCGGATAGACGATATACACCTGGCGCCCGGCCTTCAACTCATCCCCCACCAGCTGCCAAGTCTTGTGACGTTGCCCGTCCGTATAGAGCAATGTTCGCACCGGTTTGCGGCCCGGCGGCAACATATCGATCACTGAGACATCCAAGTCTCCATAAACGGTCATGGCCAGAGTTCTCGGAATCGGCGTCGCCGTCATCACCAGCACGTCCGGTCGATATCCTTTCTCCAGCAACGTCTTCCGTTGCAGGACGCCGAACTTGTGCTGTTCATCGACAATCACCAGGCCAAGCCTCGCAAATCGAACCTTCTTTTGAATCAATGCATGGGTGCCGATCGCGACCTGCGCAGCGCCGGACTCCAACTGCTTCAGCGTTTCGTTTCGGTCTTTGGCCTTACCGCCGCTGGTCAGAAGCACTGCCTTCAATCCCACGGCCTCTAATAAGGGGGCGAGATTCAGATAGTGCTGTTCGGCCAGAATTTCGGTAGGGACCATCAACGCCGTCTGGCAGCCCGATCCACAAGCCATCACCAGGGCATGCAGCGCCACCACGGTTTTCCCGGACCCGACGTCCCCCTGCACCAGGCGATTCATCGGCCGCGAACTCACCATATCGGCTTGAATCTCGTGAAACACGCGTTCCTGCGCGGAGGTCAGCGTAAAGGGAAGGACCTTTGCCAGTTGCTTCAACTGCGACACATGAGGGTTGAACCGAAATGCTTTGGGCTCTTCCTTCATCTCCCGCTGGCGAAGCACTATGGCGGCCTGGAGCAGCAGCAGTTCTTCGAATACCAACCGGCGGTGGGCAGACGTCACTCCCTGATCCAGAGCGGTCAGATCCGTCTTCGGCAGAGGAAAATGCACCTGCTGAATCGCCTCGCCAATAGGCGGTAGCCGATGGCGCGCACGAACGGATAGAGGCAGTACCTCCTCCATGTCAGCCCCATACTCCGCGAGTAACCCCTGCATCAGGATCCGCATCTGGCGCGATGTCCACCCCTTGGTCTCATGGTAGATCGCAACGATGCGCCCCACATGGAGTAACTCATCCTCGCCGCCGCCCAGAACCTCAAATTGCGTCGCTTCCAACCGCACTTCGGTCCACCCACCCCGACCGGCCGCCACACGCCCGGACATCATGACCCGCAGACCTTCCTTCAACACATCTTCCAAGTATGGTTGATTAAAAAACACCGCGTGCACAGTCCCCGTTGCGTCCTGAACCGCCACATCCAGAATCGACAGCCGGCGAACGCGCGCACGCGTTGCCTCTGTCCGAGTGATCACGCCGCAAACGCTGCGTGAAGCCCCCGGCACAAGCTCGGCCACCGGCGTGATGACCGACCGATCTTCATAACGCCAGGGCAACGTCCACAAGGCCTGCTCGACAGTGTGTGCGCCCAGCCGCTCCAGCAAGAGGGTTCGTTTGGGACCAACTCCTTTGGCATATTGAATCGATAGTTCCCACAGTGGTCGAGCAGGACTGGACCGAACCGGTGGAGGGTGTACTTGGTTCTCCTTCGAAGGCCCAGCCGGCTGACTCACCGCTCGTGCGTCCCCTTGCAGGCGGCTGAGCAGCGCCAGCGCTTTAGTGAGCCGATCCTGTTGTTCGATGCGTGTGAGTCGTGTGTGGAAGTCGACAAACAGGTTGCGCAGCGAGAGCAGGTCGATCTCCATCGCTCGAGGATAGACTCGCTCCCCGAGAGTGTTAATCACCTGTTCCGACACAAAACGGTCAAGATTCCTGACCGTCGGGAGATGGGCATAGGCATCGCGACAAGCAAATTGAATCGGTCTGGTTACACGATGCAGGAAGGCTTGGAACGGATCGTGAGAGTCGGGGGATTCAGGACGTGGCATCCTGGAGCGGGATCGTACCACAGCCACCTTGGCGGCTCAACGAGGGGACTCTTGCCGAATGATAGTCAGCGGACAGACCCGGGCTGCTTTTTCAACTTTCCTTTGTCCGCTCTCGGCTCGGTGGTACAGTGAATTCGCGTAGGATTCACGGAAGGACACCTATGTATCGACGCAATATCAAACATATTCTCGGGCCTCTCGCCGTGTTGATCGGTATCTTTATTTTCTATCAAACCTGGCTGAAGCCTCACTATTTCCACGATACACCGGCGCCACCCCCGCAGGTCATCGTCGAGGAGAGCAGCCCTGCGTCGAACGCTCCTGTGGCCCCATCTCAGGAGCGTACCGCCCCGGAGATCAAACGGTCGAGGACCATCGATCCCGTGAGCATTCCAGTTCCGAGACATTCCGAACTGCTCGGAGCCATTCACGAAGAACTCGAGAAACACAATATTGCCTTAGCAGAGACGAAACTGGAGGAACTGCCGTCGTCGATCCTGTCGGAATCGGCCACCAAGCGGCATGTTGCCATCCTGTGGAATAATCTCGGAATCCTCCAAGAAAGAAGCGGGGGGACCGAAGTTTCCGTGAAGGCGTTTAAGAAAGCCGTCGCGCTGGATCCTCAAAATTCGATTGCCCACCTTAATCTCGCCCATGCCTACTGGGGGCTGCGGGACCCCGCACTCACGGAAGATTTCCTCCGGAGAGTTGTGGCCCTGTCTCCCGATGAACCGTTCCCCCATGTTGCCTTGGCAGACTTGCTACAGGAGAAGGATCACCTCCCGGAGGCCGGCAAACACCTCGCCCAGGCCAAGGAGCGAATTAAGAAAGACCCCGGTCTTCAGTCTTACCTGAAGGCAGTCACGACGAAAGTGCATCGCGCCGAGAAAGTTGAAGATAAATTCTCGACGCACAGCAGCATCCACTTCACCGTCAAATACGACGGAGGTGACGACCCGGACACCTGGACGACTGTGCTGGATATTCTCGAAGAAGCCTATCGGGAAATCGGTCAGAAATTCAATTTTTTCCCGTCAAAGCCGATCATCGTCGTCTTGCACACAAAAAATCAGTTTCAAGGCGCCACGGGGAGCCCCGGTTGGGCGGATGGCCTGTTCGATCCCGTCCTGGGACGCATTCAAATCCCAACCCAAGGCGCTGCAACGGATCGAGCTTGGCTCACTAGAGTGCTTCGTCACGAATTTGTACATGCCCTGATTCATGAGGAATTGGGGGCAACCGGCGGAATGATTCCAACCTGGCTGAATGAAGGCTTGGCCATGCAGCTGACCGGCGATCCCTGGGAAGAAGTGAGCGGCGTCACGTCTGGTGAACACAGCCTGGTTCCTTTGACGGCGCTTGAGGGTAGTTGGGAAAGTCTGCCTGCGGAGAAGGTCGGTCTCGCTTATAGAGAGGCCAATGCCGCCACCCACTATCTCATCGAACGGTTCGGTATGCACAAGGTTCACGAGGTGCTGCTCCACCTGAGGGCCCGACAGACAATTGCCGCCGCCATGCAGGATAGGCTGCTGCTGTCCTACGATCACTTCCAGCAGCAATGGGCGGACAGCCTGGGCTCCACAGTGGTTCCGCCAAAATCCTAAGGGCTATCGCAGCTTCGTCTGATAAGCCTGACGCCCCAGCGAAGCGCTAGGATTCCAAGATGGAATGGCCTGAGGATAGGCACGAAGCTCAGGCTCGGTCGAAGGCTCCTCAATGCGATCCAGTTGCTCGAACGAATCCTCCCATAAGAGCGTTCCGGATGTGCGATCGTAGGTCCGTACAACCAAATCAAAAATATGTCCGATGGGGTCACCGACCGGCCTGACGAACAGCCCGCCGAATAACACCCCTTCGATCCGGGCGCGCTTCCGAACCCCTGGAGCGAACTGATCCTGCCAAACAAGTCCACCCGTGAAAGGATTTACGGCGCGAACCGAGAAGAGGATCTGAAGCGGAGTGGTGCTGGAGACCGATACCTTTTGGACCGATGTACCGCTCGGTATGATCGTCGCGCTGGCTCTCGTCGGGCCACCTTCCCCCACTTTGAGCAAATTCAACTGCCCTTCCCAGAGAAACCTTCCCGTTTCTGCGTCATACACTCTCAACATGAAGGCTGATTTCCCTTTGGAGTCAGTTCCAATGCCACCGGCAAAAATGCGCCCTCTATTACCATCATGTTCGGCGGCGCCCTCTTCCTTCACGTTCACATCGAACGAATCCTCCGACAGGATGGCGCCTGACGGCGCTTCGTACGTCCGGACCGTAATCATTGAGAACCCGGCCGCCTGAAAACCAAACCCTGCCGCCAACACGTCTGAATGATCGGCAGGCGCTTGGGCCATGACCTTCCCGTCAAATCCAGGAGTAGCTACTCTTCCGGGAGATATATGGGAGGGGGCGGCTGAAGCAAGACTGGAACTGAGCACAAGCACACTCGTTGCCCACAAGGCTAGCGCCAACCGTCGCTCCGTTGGTAGACGACCGAACCCTCTCGACCTTCTGCTTGATCGCGTCCCAAGAAACCACCCAGCGATGCTCGCTGAAATTAGATATAGGGCCACGTGTACCTCCCTGTCAGAGGCGGATTTTCACTCGAATACTCACACGCGGTAAATCACACAGCAGTCCTGGCTGGCCCCTCAAAGGTTGGGCACACAGTCACATCGTGAGGTGAGCTTGGACTTGCAAAGACAAGAAGATCCCTACGAGACCAGCCAAGATGGTCTGCATTGGA